>DATBHG010000109.1:0-7957 GCA_036557665.1 Xanthobacteraceae bacterium
TGCTGCATCTGCGCCGCGATGCTTGCGTTGACGTGGCAGCCGAGCGGCAGGCCCCGCGGCCGATCCTGGTTGCAAAGGTCCATGGCGATGCGCGCGTAAACGATCGACGCGTTCACCAGGTCATCAATCTTGAAGCTCTTGCTGGCGGCGTGGCTGGCCGAGCGCGGTCCATAGCTCAGCGCCGGGATACCCAACTCGTTGAACGCATTGGCATCGCGCCACATGCTAGAGACCGCCGGGTTCACCGTCTGCGGCGGTGACGGGAACACCCGAGCGTGACATCGCCGCACCGTATCGACCAGCGGTCCGATGCCCTTCGCCTCGAACCCCGGCCGATAGACGAACAACTCGACCTCGCCAGGCACGCCCACCTTGCGCAGCAGGTCGCGCAACTCGTCCCGCACGTCGAGCGGGCTCGCGCCCGGCAGGATGCGGGCGTCGACGTAGAAGCTGCATACCTGCGGCGTGCTGGTCAGGTTGAACGGATAGCCCGAGCGCATCGCGTTGATGCTGGCCTTGGGCACGATGGTGCCGCTCTCGCCCTTGTAGGTATTGCGCTGCTGATATTCGTACGCCCATTCCTCGAATGCCTGGATCACCGCCGTGGCGCGGATGATCGCGTTCGGCGCATCCGCAATCCCGGTGGGCCGCGGCAGATACGGCGAGTAGTAGCGCGGCTGGTCCGAGTAGACGGTCACTTTGAACTGGGCCTTGCCCGGCTCGATCCACACGATGCCGAAGCCGGTCCCCTCGGCGACCAGGCAGAAGTCCGCCACCGCCCCGTGCGTCACCATGAAGCGCGCCCCGAGGTCCTTGCTCAGATACTGCCACCCCTGGAACTCCTCGACCGGCTCGCGCGAGATTTCGCCCGCCGCCGCGCTCACGATCAGATCACCGCGCAGCGGATAGCCCGCCTGCTTGATCGCCTTGGCCGCTATCAGGAACGCCGCCATCGGCCCCTTGTCGTTGACCAGGCCGTCGCCGTGGACCTCGTCTCCCTGCACCCAGGCCGAGTGGTACAGCCGATCCAGCGGGTCGCGCGCCGACCAGATCGCATCCGGCCGCAGCGTGGTGTCGAGATGGCTGTTGAAGATCAGGTTGTACCCACCCCCTGCCCCGGGCAGCCAGGCGGCAACGTTGAACCGCTCGGGGGTGAGTGCATATTTCCGCGGCTTGAAGCCGTTCTCGCCCAGCCAGTCGTACACGTACTGGCCCGCGGGACCCTCGCTGCCCGTGGGGCTGTCGATGTTGCCGAGCGCGAGGGCGAGATCGACCACCTCCTGCCGGTCAATCCGCTTGATCACATCATCCGGAGTCATGTCCTGTGCTCTCCCATCCTGTGCGGATCCACTGCAACAAAACCGGCCTTACCGCGTGTCGTACCAGCGCATCACCAGCCTTTCGCAGGCGGTGACGCCGCCGTAGAGCGCGAGACCGACAACACAGAGAACTGCGATGCAGGCGAGCGCGAGGTCGGTTTGCTGGCGCGATGAGGCAAAAAGGATGAGATAGCCGAGACCCTGCTGCGAGGCGATGAACTCGCCGACGACGATGCCGATGATCGCGAGCGTCACCGCAACCTTCATGCCGCTGAAGATGAAGGGCGGCGATGTGGGAAATCGCACTCGTATGAGAATTTGCCACTGCGACATGCGTAAGGAGCGGCAAAGCCGCAGCATGGTCGTCTCCACCGATTGCAGCCCGGCGGTGGTGGCAACCAGGATTGGGAAGAAGCAAATAAAGATGGAGAACGTGACCCGCGAGGGAGTGCCGATGCCCAGCCACACGATGAACAATGGCGCGAGAGCGATTTTCGGAATCAACTGGAAGAACACGATATTGGGATAGAGCGCCTGATAGGCGAGCTTCGAGTACACCATGAGGCCGGCAAGTGCGATGCCGAGCGGGATGGAGATGCCAAACGCGAGCAACGTCTCGTAAGTTGTCGGGATGGTATGCTTCAGGATCAGCCAGAAGTTGCTGGCCAGCTGATCCAGCACCATCGTCGGCGGCGGCAGGATGGTGGGTGAGATGTGGCCGTAGACCGCAACCGCCTGCCACGCGACGAGAGATGCAAAGGCAGTGGCCACCGGCAAGACGAACGTCCCTCGAAACAGCGCCAATACCGGCCAGAGTCCAATCACGTCGATACCACGGAGAGGACGTATGGCTGTTGCGCGCTCCTCGGCCATGCTCAATGCCTCGCCGCGTCCTCGCTCCCGCGGGCGGTCTCTATCTCTCTGCGCAACTCGGCGCACAATTCATTGAACTGTGCGGTTTCCCCGATGGCAAAATCGCGCGGGCGGGCAAACGGTACATTGATCTCGGCAATGATCTGCGAGGGCCTACGTCCCATGACGAGCACGCGATCGGCGAGCAGCGCCGCCTCGCGGATGCTATGCGTCACGAAGAGCACGGTTTTACGATAGCGCTCCCACAGCTCGAGCAGCACGATGTTCATATCGTCACGGGTGATGGCGTCGAGCGCGCTGAACGGCTCGTCCATGAGCAGAACGCTGGGATCGGCAATCAGCGCGCGGCAGAGCGATACCCGCTGGCGCATCCCGCCCGAGAGCTCCCGCGGGCGCCTGTGGATCGCATCGTCGAGGTGGACGAGCCGCAGGAGCTCCATGGCACGGCCGAGGTAGGCCGAGCGCCTGCGGCCCATCATCTCGATCGGAAACAGTACGTTTTGCAGGGCCGTCTTCCAGGGCAGCAACGTCGGGTCCTGGAATACGATACCGATTTCCGCACGCGGCTCGGTCAATGGCGTGCCGCCGGCGAGGATCGTACCCTCAGTGACCCCTTCGAGGCCGGCAATCATCATCAACAGGGTGCTCTTGCCGCATCCGCTCGGACCGAGGAGGCAGACGAACTCCCCCGTATCCACCGAGAACGTCGCCGCGGCAATCGCCTCGAACGCTCCAGACCCTTTGCCGAAGACCTTGCGGACGCGCTGGCAGCTGATTTCCGCCTGCATGCGCGCTGCGCTTACGACTTGCCGAGAAGCTTCATGTATTTCTGCGTGCTCGAGCGCACCTCATCCCATTGCGCGGGGGTCAAGGTCACTTTCCCGGCCGCATTGTTGCTGCAGAATGTTTCCGCTTTCGGAGGATCGCGGTCTTTCGGCGCTGCCGCGTACTGCTTCACCACCTTCGCCTGCTCGTCGATCTTGGCCAGGTCAGTATAGCCCACTCCGTGCTGCATCGATTCTGGCGCCGCCATGATGGCGCGCGTCATGCCCAGCCCAAGCTCGACGTAGAGTCGCCCGTTCTTGCCCAGTGCAAGCTCCTCGTGCTCCTTGAGATGGCGTTCCATCGCTTCCTGCGGGTTGAGCAGCATGAATTTCATCCCGTCCAGGATGGCCATCTGCATGTTGTCGGCAAGCTCCTGGTTCTTGGCGAGGAAACTGCCGGTGGTGATCGTGTTGACCCAGTAGAACTGAAGCCCTGCTTGCGAGAACGGCATCATCCTGAACGGGACGTTCTCAGAGACGAAATTCGGGATCGAGCTCAGTCCGGTCACCACGATGGCATCGACGACGCCGGACATCGCGGACTGCTCAAGGATTTTGCTGTCCAGCTGGACAACGGTGACTTTGCCGAAGTCCACGCCCGCGAGGCGGCAGTACGCCGGCAGGAACGGCGTGTCGCCGCCGGCGGCGGAAACCCCGATCTTCCTGCCTTCGAGATCCTTCGGCGTCTTGACGGGCCCCCTTTCGACCGCGAGGACCCCCAATGTTGCGTCGTAACCCTGGGTGCCGAGAAGCCGGAGATCGAGACCCTTCAAGATCGAGAGCAGGTTTGCGCCTGTCTGCGCACCGCCCATCTCGAACTGCCCGGTTGCCACCGCCTGGATGGCTGCCATGGATCCATAGCCGCGGGCAATGTCGACCTCGATGCCGCGCTGCTTGAAATATCCGAGCTGCCGGGCGCAATAAAGAAACGCATATTGTCCGGTCGGCAGCCAGGAAAGGGTGTAGCGGACCTTTGCCGGCTGGGCGATCGCCGGCTTCGCCAGGCCTCCGGCGAGGACGCCAGCCGTGCCGCTCGCCGCGTGCAGGAAGCACCGCCGCGTCAGTCGTGTCGATGACATCATGGTCGTTCCCTCCGTTTCGGCCTATATTCCTGGAAGAGGCCGCGGACTTGCAAGCGTGTTATGGACGCGGCACGGGGTCCCGCATTTGGCCCGGATGAGCGAAGCGGCGTCCGGGACGGTCTCGCCGTACGTCCCCCGTCGCTGCGCTGATGCGGGCTGCGAACGGTACGCAATCGTTTTTGCAGAGGCTTTCCTTGATGCCGAAAACCCTCACCTATGGCGTGCCGACGGATCGGTGCGGCCTGCAGCTGCGACTGGGAATCGAGAAGGGTTTCTTTCGCGACGAGGGGATCGATCTGCGCCTTCGCGTTGTGTTCGGCGGGCCGGAAATAGCTGCCGAGCTTGATGCGGGCAGGCTCCTTATCGGTGAGCTGGGCACGCCCCCGGGGCTCACCGCCATGGCAAACGGGGCGCGCTTCCAGATCATAGGGAGCGGTGTGCGGCGTGGCGCAGTCCTTTATTTTGTTGCACGCAAGCAGTTTACTACCTTTCCGGAACTCAACGGAGCGCGGCTCGGGGTGCTCAGCAAAGGAAGCTGCAGCGATTGGTACATGCGCAAGCTTCTGCGTCATCACGGTCTCGACCCGGTGGCCGATGTAACCATCGCAGGACTGGGGCAGCGCTATCCCCAGGTTCTCAGTCTTCTGGCGCAGCGGGATCTCGACGGCGCGATCATTGCAGAGCCGCACGTCAGCATGGGCGAGGAGGCCGGCTGTTTCAATGTCTGGCTCGGGGTCAACAGCTGCGATTTTGCTCCGCGCATGCAATGGACCATCATGGTTGCAAACGATGATTTGCTTTTGCGCGAGCCCGATCTGGTCCGCGGCGTTCTTTCCGGGTGTCGCCGGAGCTACCGCTACGCCGCGGAGCACCGTGCGGAATGGGCCGATTTCGGCGCCGGTTATTTCGGTATTGCGCGCAACACCATGATGAGGTCGATCGAGCGCGAGCTTCCCGATCTGCATTTCGACTGTGAGGTCGACATGGAGGGGCTCGCAGAAGCCATGGCGCTCCAGCAAGGGCTCGGCAGCATCCCCGCTTCCCTGCGGTTGAACGATATACTGGATCCCCGCTTCACCACGATCGCCGCGCAGCCGGCGCTTGCGAGCTAGCGCCTCCTTCCATGGAATCGAATAGCAAAGACGCGGACGCGGCGGGTTGCGCCGCAAATCGGCACAGCCGATTCGCGGCTGACCCGCCCTGCGATGTCTATTCGAGCGCAATCCGCTGTAGCGCATGGATTCCATGAACACGCTCGAGCCTCGGACCTCCGAAACGCTCCACGGGAGCTGGCAAGCGGCGGCCGACGTCGTCGTCGTGGGCTATGGCTACGCCGGAGCCGTCGCCGCCATCGAAGCGCATGATGCCGGCGCCGACGTGCTTCTTATCGAGAAGATGCCGGACCCGGGCGGGATCTCCATCACCTCGGGAGGCAACGTGCGTATCGTCGAGGACGCGCAGGAAGGCTTCCGCCATCTGCAAGCGACCAGCGCGGGTACGACGCCTGATCCGGTGTTGCGGGCACTCGCCGCAGGGATGGGGGAAATCCCGGCCTATTTCGCAAAGCTTGCACGCGTGTGCGGGGCGACGATCAATCGCCGGCAAGCCGACGGCAATTATCCCTTTCCCGGCACGAAGACTTTCGGTTACGTCAGCATCGACCACGTGCCGGGGCTCGACGCCGAGCGGACCTATCCCTTCGTTTCAAGCTATGTGCCGATCCATCGCGCGGCAGGTGTGCGTCTTTTCAAGGTGCTCCAGGACAATGTCGCCTCGCGCGGGCTGCGCGTCGAGCTCTCCACCTCTGCGACGCGTCTGATCACCGGCGTACAAGGCGAAATTCGCGGCGTGACGGCGCAGCGCGATGGTCGCGCCGTTGCCATCGAGGCTCGCCGCGCGGTCGTGCTCGCATGCGGCGGCTTCGAGGCCAACCCGGAGATGCAGAGACAGTACTGGCAGGAGAAGCCTGTGCTCAATGCGGCCTTTATGGGCAATACCGGCGACGGCATCCTGATGGCGCAGGCGGTCGGGGCGGCGCTCTGGCACATGTGGCACTATCACGGCGTCTACGGTTTCAAGCACCCCGATCCCGGCTATCCGTTCGGCATCCGCCCGAAACGGCTGCCCGACTGGATTCCGGGGGAGAATGCGCGCGCCGACGTCAAGGTCCCGTGGATCATTATCGACCGTTCCGGCCGCCGATACATGAACGAATACCAGCCTTACACCCAGGACACGACCTGGCGGGCGATGGCGATCCTCGATGGCCGATCGATGAGCTATCCACGCATTCCATCCTACATGATCATGGACGAGCCGGGACGCGGCGCCTACCCCGTCGCATCGCCCACCTTCAACGATCGCCGTTTCAAGTTCGCCTGGAGCGAAAAAACGCTGCGCGGGCTGGAGAGCCGCATCCTGCGCAAATGCGGCTCGCATTCCGAGCTCGCCGCCGCCATGGGGGTGCGGGAGGACGTGCTGGCCGCCACCATCGCCGAGTGGAACGCAGCGTGCGAGGCGGGCGAGGACGCGATGCACGGCCGGCCGCCGACATCGATGCTGAAAATCGCGACGCCTCCCTACTACTGTGCCGATGTCTGGCCGGTGTGCTCGAACACCCATGGCGGACCCGTGCATGACGCCGAGCAGCGCGTCCTCAATGCTTTTGGGGAGCCCATTCCTCGCCTGTTCGCCGCCGGCGAGCTGGGCGGCGTATTCGGCCATCTCTACATCTCGGGCGGAAACCTCGCCGAGTGCTTTGTCGGCGGATGGACCGCGGGGCGCAACGCCGCGCGCCTTGCGCCGTGGACCTCGATAGCAGCTGACTTGCCGCCGAAAAGCGTGGTTGGACAAGGGAGCCCTTAGCCGCGCCTTTCCCGTCTTCTGGCTGACATGTTGTTGGCAGGAAAGCATTGCGCTAGCATCGAGCCCTCCCTGCCAATTCACGGACAGGGCCAATCGAAGGCGGATGATATGGAAACCAACGTTGCGCAGGCATCACCGGCCCACGCCCATAGTGAGAGCGCGACCGTGGTGCCCCTCTCGCCGGCGATCGGTGCCGAGATCGTTGGCCTCGATCTGCGCCAGCCCATGGACGATGCACAATTTGCTGCGGTCCTCGAAGCCTGGCACCGCCATTGCGTCTTGCTGTTTCGCAACCAGCATATCGAGACCGAGGATCAGCTTCGCTTCGCCGAACGGTTCGGCGAGCTCAGCAAGGTGATCAACAATCACAGCAAGAATTCCGGACATCCCTCGGTCATGCTGGTCTCCAACATCCGCAAGGACGGACAGCTCATCGGCGGGCTGCCTGACGGCGAGATGTATTTCCACTCCGACCAATGCTACGTGGAGCGGCCCATCAAGGGAACCACGTTGTATGCAATCGAGCTTCCGCGCCGGGGCGGAAACACGCTGTTTGCGAACATGTACTCGGCCTATGAAACCCTGCCAGCAGACGTGCAGCGCCAGATCGCGGATCGCAAGGCAATGAACGTCTACGACTACGACAACAATCCCACCGCCCGCGGCGCGGTCATCCGCGAGGGCGTGCCGCATTATGCGCATCCGGTGGTGCGCACGCACCCGGAGACCGGACGCAAAGCATTGTTCGTGAACCGGCTGATGACCGACCACATTCTGGACATGCCCCGCGCCGAGAGCGACCGGCTGCTCGGGTTGCTGTTCGACCACCAGGAGCAGCGGCGGTTCGTCTACGAGCATGTCTGGAGCCCTGGCGACCTCCTGTTGTGGGACAATCGGTGCTCCCTGCACGCGCGCACGGATTTCGACGCGGGTGAGCGGCGTCTGCTGCGCCGGGTCGCAATCCGCGGTGAGAAGCCGTTCTAGATCACCCGCG
>DATBHG010000110.1:0-113830 GCA_036557665.1 Xanthobacteraceae bacterium
GGGTGATTCAGGTTCGACTCCTGACGTCAGTACCAATGCGGGGGTGTAGCTCATCGGTAGAGCGGCGGTCTCCAAAACCGCGTCAGAGCGGGTTCAATTCCTGCCTCCCCTGCCATCTCTTATTCAGCAGCTTCAGCTCCGAGCACGATCTCATCGAGAATCCGATGAGGATCGAGTAGCTCAGGATGCTCGAGGCCTCGGCGGATCGCGCTCGCGCTCGGCATCCTCTTTTTGCGCGAGCGCCAGCCAGTGTTGCGCCTCTTGCTCGAACCTCGCCTTGGTGAGCGGATCGTTTGCCGTAGCCGCCCTGGCCGCATACTGACGCGCGAGACGATGAAGCTGCGCTGACCGAGTTGCCATGCGCGCGATTGCTCCCGGTTGCACACGGACTGCCGAGCACAAAAGCGATCGAAGGCAAGCAGCATGGTGCTGCTTGCAGCCCGCGATACGGGGGCCAACGCGTCAACCCTGGGTTTGGTTCGGCCGGGACGACACTCATAAGCGCATGCTTTCGCGTGTCCTGCACGCCGGTTCGGGCGCGGTCGCTTTAGGAGCTGGTCGAGATCAGAGCTCGGCCGGGAGGTAGCCGTTGATCTCGAGACCGATGCAGATTTCGACGAGGAGCGGAGTGGCCCAGAGCGCAGATTCTCTCGGGTATGGCGCTCGACAATGACCTCAAGGCGTATTCGTTCCGATCCGAGCTCATCGCCCCATGCTCCTGATCCAACTATAGGGCGGGTTGAAACACCCCTGAGGCGGCCATTCCGCCACGGGGAACAAGGTCACGACCGCATTCGTTCGGAGGTTTATTCCCTCAGATTCGGAGTACCACGATGAACCTCAATAGCGTCATCATTGCCGCGGCAGTCGCGGCTGCGCTTGGTGCAGGGACGGCTGCCGCCCAGGCGCAGAACAGCAAAGCCACCCAGGCCGAGAAGTCCTTCATGACCGAAGCCATCCAGGGCGACCTGGCGGAGGTCGAGATGGGCAAGCTCGCCCAGCAAAAAGGCACCAGCCAGGACGTGAAGCAGCTCGGGAGCACCCTGGTCACTGACCACGGCGCTAACCTCGACAAGGCCAAGTCGGTGGCGCAATCCGCCGGAGTGACGCCGCCGAGCGCACCCAGCGCCAAGCAGAAGGCGATGTACGATCGGATGAGCAAGCTCTCGGGCGAGCAGTTCGACAAGCAGTTCGCCAAGGAGATGGTGCAAGATCACCAGAAGGATATCCGCGGCTTCGAGAAACAGAGCAAGAGCTCGGGTCCGGTCGGCGAGTTTGCCAAGGACACGCTGCCCACTCTGAGAAAGCACCTGGAAATGGCGCAGTCATTGAGCCGCTCCACCACCGGCTCATCGCGCTGATCCCAACCCTCGCGGATGCGATCGCATCGGCGCGCTGCCCAACGGTGGCGCGCCGCCTGGTTTTCTGTGGTTTGGGTAAACCAGGGGTCGAGACCCTGGTGGCGGTCAATCCGGCAGGAACTTGAGAGCTACGCCGTTCATGCAATAACGCAGCCCCGTCGGCTGCGGCCCGTCCTTGAAAACATGTCCGAGATGACCGCCGCAGCGGCGGCAATGGACCTCGGTGCGGGCAAACAAAAAGAGCGTGCGATCCTCCGACGTCTCGACCGCGCCCTCGATCGGAATCCAGAAGCTCGGCCAGCCAGTCCCGCTCTCGAATTTGGTGCTCGAGGAAAACAGGGGCAGGCTGCACCCCGAGCAGAGATATGTGCCGTGGCGGTGCTCGCGGTTGAGCGGGCTGCTCCAGGGGCGCTCGGTGTCGTGGCGGCGAAGCACCGCATATTGCTCAGGTGTAAGCTCCCGCCGCCATTCCTCCTCCGGCTTGTCGACCTCGAATTTGGCCGGCGAAACCGGCTGCGCGGCGGCGGCTTGCACCAGCCGCGCGAGCGAGATCGCGGCCGCGCTGCCGGCTGCAAGAAGAACGATGTCACGACGGCTGATCACGACGGTCCTCGCTCGGACGGTATATAGGATGTGCAGGACCCGCGCGAAAGCATCTGCCATGATCAGCCGCAGCGCTGCAGCAGCACGAACGCGACGAGCACCAGCAGATAGAAACCGCCGGTTGCCCACAACGCATGGCGGAAGCGCCGCGCCTTGCGGGCGCGGATATAGGCGAGCTTGAGCACCTCGCCGGTGAGCTCGGCTTCGAACGAGGCATCCTGCAGCTTCTCGGCATAGGTGCTGCTCATCGCCATCGGGTCGACGACAAAGAACAGGCCGTGCACGCGTTTGTTCTTCACCAAGCCGGAGAGCGGGCGGATCGGCCAGAGCACGAAGCCGTAGAGCATGATGGTGCAGATGAACGCGGCCACCAGCAGCGCCGTGGCGGGGTGGCCGGCAAGGCCGTTGCAGGCGCTGTTGAGAATGGACCACAGCGGCGTCATGGAGAACACGAATGCGGCGAGCGCGATCTGCGACTTGGTGTCGAAGGCGCGGATGTTGGCTTCGGCAAAGATGATCGCATTGTTGAGGAACTCGAGGCGCTCGCGGTTCGACGGCGCAACCGGCGCAGCCTCGCTCTCGACGATGCGCGTCGCGGCCGGCTCGCTCGACATGACCGCCACGGGAGCTAGGCCGCCGGCGCAGCCTGAGCCTGCACCAGGGTGCAGACGTTGAAGATGCGCACCGGCCGCATGATGCCCTTGAGTGTGAGCTCGCCCGCGGGCTCGGTGCTGCTCGTTTCCTCGATCGCCGAGTGGACCTTGCCCTCGATCAGGATCTGGCCGTCCTGCGCCTGCGAGCACAGCCGCGCCGCGAGATTGACCACCGTGCCCACCGCGCCGTAATCGAAGCGTCCCTCGTAGCCGATGCGCCCGAGCGTGGCATAGCCGTGGGCGATGCCCACGCCGAAGCCGAGCTCGTAGCCGTGCTTGCGCCAGCTCTCGAGCAGCTGGCCCACCTTCTCGCGCATCTCGACCGCCATCTGCACGGCGCGCAGCGAGGGATCGGGGCACGGCACGGGATCGTTGAAGAAGATCATGATGCCGTCGCCGGAAAAGCGCTCGACCGTCCCCTCGTATTTGTGGATCAGCGCGCCGAGCACGGCATGGTATTGCTTGAGCAGCGTCATCACCTCCTCCGGCTCGGTCAGCTCGGAGAAGGCGGTAAACCCGCGCATGTCGCAGAACACCACGGTAATGGCGCGGCGGTGACTCTCCAGCACGCGGTCGTCGCCCGAGGACAGGACGAGATTTGCGATCTGCGGCGAGAGGAACCGCTGCAGCCGGCTTGCCCGCTCCAGCTCGGTGAGCTGCTCCTGCACGCGCTGCTCGAGCGTCTTGTTCCAAACCGCGAGATCGGCAGCCTGCGCCTGCACCTGGTCGTGCAGCTCCTTGAGGCGCAGCACCGACTTGACCCGCGCTACCAGCGCCATCTGGTCGATCGGCTTGGTGAGATACTCGTCCGCGCCGGCTTCGAGCCCGGCCACCACATCCGAGCTGCCGGCCTTGGCGGTTACCAGGATGATCGGCATGAACGGGAGCTGCGGGTCGCCCTTGAGCCGGCGGCACACTTCCATGCCGTCGATCTTCGGCATCATCACATCGAGCAGAATGAGATCGGGCAGGTGCTGCGTGGCTGCCGCAAGCGCCTCCTCGCCGTCGCAGGCCTGGAGGAGGTCATAACCCTGGGTCTCCAGCCGGGTGAGCAGGATGTCGCGGTTCATCTCGTTGTCGTCGACTATCAGAATGCGGGGCGGATTGTGCATGGGCTGCTCGACGCTTCGCGGTTACGACACAGCGGTGCGGCAAATTCCGTAACACCTTCCCCTTGCAGGGGAGGCAGGGACTGAGCTTGCCGTTGCCACCGACCTCATTTCGCCTGCGCTCTACGGCAGATATTCGCGGATCTTGGCGAGCAGCGCGCGCGGACTGTAGGGCTTCGCCACATAGGCATCGCAGCCTGCCGCCATCGCCTTCTCGTCGTCGCCGCTGAGCGCGTACGAGGTGACCACGATGATGGGAATGGCGTTGAGCGCCGGATCGGCCTTTATCCGCCGCGTTGCCTCGTAGCCGTCGAGCATCGGAAGCTGGATGTCCATCAGGATCAGGTCCGGTCGATGGGTCGTCGCCTGGCTGATGGCGGCCAGCCCGTCTTCCGCCTCGAGCATCTCGTAGCCGGCGTTCCCCAGGAGATCGCGCAGGATCTGCCTGTTGTCCTCCTGGTCCTCGACGACGAGAATTCGCCTGCTCATGCGCGTGCCCGGTCCGCTTGCTGCTGCTCGACCTTGATCGGAAGGTCGATGGAGAAGGTCGCACCTTTACCGACCTCGGAATCCACCCAGATGCGTCCGCCGTGCATCTCGATGATGCGCCGGGCGATGGACAGTCCGAGCCCGGTCCCGCCCTTCTTCTTGGTGGCCGAGCTGTCGGCCTGCTGGAACTCCTCGAAGATCTTGGCCTGATCGCCCGGCGGGATTCCCGGCCCGGTATCGCAGACCGAAAGCGTATACGCGCCGTTCGTCGCCGACGCCTTGACCGCGACTTCCCCCTGATCCGTGAACTTGATGGCATTGCCGACGAGGTTGAGCAGCACCTGCGTGAGCCGGCGCTCGTCCCCACGGCCGACGGGCAGGTCCTTCGGCATCTCGATGCGCAACGCGAGCTTCTTCTCGTTCGCGAGCGATTCGACGGCGGAGAACACGTTCTGCACCACCTCCTTGAGTGAATAATCCGAAAGCGCGAGCGTGAGCTGGCCCGCCTCGATCTTGGAAAGGTCGAGCACGTCGTTGATGAGCCCAAGCAGATGCTTGCCGTTACGCTGGACGCGCTCGAGCACGCCGCGCATCTTCTGCGGGGTCTCGCCGTAGATGTCGTCGAGAATGAGCTCGGTATAGCCGAGAATGGCGTTGAGCGGCGTGCGCAGCTCGTGGCTCATATTGGCGAGGAACTGCGACTTGTGCTGGCTGGCGCTCTCGAGCTGCCGGCCTTTCTCCTCGATCTCGTAGAACAGGCGCGCGTTCTGGATTGCCAGCACCGATTGGGCGGCAAAGGTCTGCAACACGTCGATGGTCTGCTTGGGAAACTCTCCCGGTGTTTTGCGCCGCACGACGAGAGCGCCCAGGATGCGGTCGGCTCCGAGCAGCGGAACGAACAGGAGAGCGCGGTAGCCGGCGCGCACGACCACGTCGAGGACCTCGGAGTGCGGCTCCTTCTGCACATCGGCGATCTGCAGCGGGGCGCGCTGCGCGGCGGCATGACCGATGCCGGCGTCGCCGATGTGGACATGCCGCTGCTTGATCTCGGCAATCAGCGCCTCGTCCATCCCGTAGGTGGAGCGCAGCGCGAATTCCTCGCTGACCTCGTCATATTCGTAGATCGCGCCCGCATCGGTGTTGGAGAGCTGCACGGCCTTGCTGACGATGGTGGTGAGCACCTCCTGGAGATCGAGCGTGGAGTTCACCGCCTGGCTCACCTCGCCGAGCGCGCGCAGCTCCGCCACCGATTGTGCCAGCTCCTGGGTGCGCAGCTCGACCTTTTTCTCCAGGTCGGCGTAGGACTCCTGCAGCGTTCCCGCCATGTCGTTGAACTGATCGGCGAGCGCTTCCAGCTCGTCGCCGGTCTTCACGGTGATGCGCTGGGACAGATCGCCGCTGCCGATGCGGGCGGCGCCGGCGCGCAGTGCCTGGATCGGGCCGACCATCTTGCGCGCGAGCACCAGCCCCGCGAGGAAGGCAAAGCCCAGGGCGGCCAGCAGCAGAATGCCCGAGCGCTCGATAGTGGTGTAGAGCGGGGCATAGGCTTCGGCCCGCGGCAGCTCGACGAACACGATCCATCCCAGCGGAGCGACGTGGGCATAGGCGGTCAGCACGCGCCGGCCCTGGATGTCCTCCGCCTCCTGCAGCTGCTCGGTCGCGTCGCTGCCGGGGCCCGCCGCGCGCGCCGCCTGCACCTGTGCCAAGCGGGAGAGATCGGTGTTGCGCAGCACCAGGCTGATGTCGGGGTGCGCGATGAGACGCCCCTGTGCATCGACCAGATAGGCCTGCCCCCGCTCGCCGACCTTGATCTGGGAGATCACGTCCCAGATGAGCTTGAGATTGACCTCGGCGACGCTCACGCCCGCGTCCCTGCGGGTGCCGGTGAGCGACAAGGTCATGTAGGGCTCGGACTCCCGGCGAAAATAGACCGGGCCGTAGTAGACCTTGTGCGCAACCGCTTCGGCAAATTTCGGATCCTTGGAGAAGTCGGTCTTGCTCGCCACCACGTCCATCGCGAGCCGCGACACGCGCAGCTGCTCATGGCCGGTGGCGTCGAGCTGCGAGAGCTCGGTGATCGCCGGCACCTGGCGCAGTAGCCGCAGGCCGTCGAAGCGCCGCTGATCGATGGTTCCGGCGGACCACGGCAGCTGCGTGGTCCATCCGACCTGGCTTTCGATCTCCTTGATGAACTGGCTGATCTTCGCTGCCGCCGCCTCCGCCTGCTCGCGCTGGATGCGGATCAAAGACGCCTTGTGCTCCTGAAACGAGAATATGATCTCCGATAATCCGTTGGTGAGGAGCGCGATGCACACCACGGCAAGGAACAATCCGACATATTTGCGAAACAGCCGGCCGTGCACCCTGGCTGCCGGGGGCTTCTCCGCGACTAGCTCCGGCGGCGCCGTGGTCGGCGATCTCACGCGCTCACCCCGGCGCCCACGCGCGCCGTCGCGCGCCGGGCATCATCCGCCGCAACAGGCCCGGTGGGCTGCCACCTCTGCCGCGATGCTTTCGCCATGGTCTGCTCGAAGCACGCCATATAGCATATTTCGGCCTTTCAACTAAAACCTGCCCGGGCGGCCGGATACCCGTAAACCCCGTGTGTCAGGGCGGGTCGGGGGAGCCAAGGCGTGTGGCGTCGTCGGTGCTTCGCATCGCCTCCCACTGGGAAGATGATGCAGCGCGCGCGGCCGCAGATGCAGGTCCGCGAGTTTGAAGGCCGCCGCTACCGGGCTCGCCGGTTGAGGATCGAGCGCACCGCCTGTTCCGGCGCGGCAATCCGTCCGGCCTGCGGCACGACCCGAATGACGACGCTGCTCGCGTCGAGGGGCTCCGGCCAGGCGTAGCAGCGCCGGGCGCGTGGATGTCCGCTTATCTCGAAGATATGCACGCGGCCATGCCAATCCTCGCCATTTCTGCGGCGCAGCCGCACGTCTACGACGCCTGCCGGCACGGCGTCGGCGTCCAGGATCTGGCGAATCGCCATGCAAAATTCGCTCGTGCGCACCGGGGCATGGGATGTCATCGCGCCGCTCGACAGTCTCGCATTCCACCAGCGATCGTCATCAGGGGTCGCCTTGGTGTCGCCCTTGGGGGTGCGCCTTGGGGTGCGCCTTGGGGTCCGCGTGGGCAAACGCGCGCGCAGTCCGGCGGCGCGCCGCCGCCCCGGGGACCTATATCTCCCCGTCGCCCGCGACCGCCTCGGCCTGGAAGTCCCCGGCCAGCCCATGCTTTGCCATCCACGCCGGATAATGCACCCGGAAATCGTCGAGAATGGTTTCGAACGGCACATCGGCATAGGTGCCGCGGTCGAGCAGATATTCCATGTGGCGCCGGCCGGACCGGTCGAACGGCTGAAACAGGGAGTCGGTGCGCCCGTCGAACTCGAGCACGCTGAGGCCGAGCCGCTCGCAGAGCGATGCATTGAAGGCCGGCGTCGCCTTGACCCACCGGCCCTCGACATGAAGATCGGTGTAGGAGTGCCAGCGGAACACGTCGGTGCCGAGCATCTCGTGCAGGCGGGCCGATGTCATGTGGTTGCGCACATCGGCGTAGCCGACGCGTGCCGGCACGCCCGCGGCGCGCGCCGCCGCGGCGAGCACCGCCGCCTTGCTGACGCAATAGCCGCGCCCGGCCGCCAGAACCTCGCTGGCACGATAGGTCGAGGGCGCGGAGACATCGACGTAGGGGTCGTAGCGGACGCTCTCGCGCACCGCGCGGTAGAGCGCGATCACCCGCGCGACCTCGTCCTCTATCCCGGCGACCGCCGCACTGGCGAGCCCGCGAATGTTCGGCGCATCGCTGTCGATGAACTGCGCGGGCACGAGATATGCGGCTTCTGCTGTCATCCAAAACCTTCAGGGCGGGGTCGGCGGCGAGCCGGCTCGCCGGCGTGCCCCGCCGGCCCGCGCTCGGATCTCTCACCGTATTGCGCCGGGTTGCGCGGGACAAGCCGGCTGCGTCGTAGAACCCGTATTGCCGCATGCGCAGGTCTCGTCAGGCCCGCCGAGATGCTCCTCCCGAGAGCTTCAGGCTGGATTGGCCTGCAACGTGTTTGAAGTCGTTGTCGGTCGAAAGCATTGTCAAATCGTGGCGTATGCAAAGCTGTGCCAGGACGGCGTCAACCGTCCCTATCTTATCCCGGCGCGCCGACAGCGATTCCTCAACTCCGCGGCGTGAACGTGATCGTCGCGATCCGGAACGAGCAGGGGGACTGCGGAAAACCGATCCAAAATCTGCGCTCGCGCTTTTGGGCCGGAAAAGCCTTGAAGAAGCTCCTGAAGAACGAGCCCTGTTGTAACGATCGTCTCGCTTGCTTCGATCGCTCGCGTCAGCACCTCCACCTCCTGCACAGACGCGGGCG
Organism: Xanthobacteraceae bacterium; assembly: GCA_036557665.1. GTDB lineage: Bacteria > Pseudomonadota > Alphaproteobacteria > Rhizobiales > Xanthobacteraceae > VAZQ01. The sequence continues at coordinate 8,582 of DATBHG010000110.1, forward strand.
GATTGCGTCTCTCAGTGCAAGCGACCAAACGCTGGTATCGACGAAGATGCTCAATCGCGCGCGCGCTCAGATTTGTAGTCGTAAGATAAATCCCACTCGAGCTTGCCCATCAAATCGAGCAGGCGTTTCTGGCGTCTGCGCGCGATGAACTCCTGCAGCGCCTTGGTCACGGCAGCTTTCTTCGTCCGTTCGCCGCTGACCTTCAGCGCCTGTTCGATCAGCTCGGGATCAATCGAAAGATTTGTGGCCATGTGTGATGCCCTACACACAGAATGACACAGGGCGGCAGCTGCCGCAACGGGCGCGCATTCGTGAAATGCCGCTGGCGTTCGACAACTGGCGCAAGGACGTTCACGCCTGAAACCCGAAGTACATGCGAGCTTCGTAACCGATGAATGACTCGAGGGTGGCGAGCCGGTCGGGTCGGCAGCACGCGCTCGCACGGCGGCGCTGCCGGAATCTCGATGCTTATAGATAATGAGCGCGGCCAACTGCCGCGGCGCTACTGGACCTTGATGCCGGCGTCGCGAACCAGCTTGCCCCGCCGCACCGTCTCGGATTGAGCAGCCCAGCGCACTCGGCCGGCGTATTGACGACCGGCTCGTAGCCGAGCGTCGCCAGACGTCCCCGCATGTCCGGCCGCTGCATCATCCTCGCGATCTCGCGATGGAGGAGAGCGATGATCTCCGCCGGTGCGCCCGCCGGCACCACGACTACGAACCACGATTCGCCTGCGACCTCGGGATACCCCGCCTCGGTCATGGTCGGCACCTCGGGCAAGGCCTGCGACCGCGACTTGGTGGTGACCGCGAGCGCGCGCAGCGTCCCGTCCCGCACCATGGGGACGGCCGGTGCCATCGAGCCGAACGAGGTGGGCGTGTGCCCCGCGACCGCCGAGGCAATCGCCAGACCTCCGCCGTTGAACGGGATGTGCACAAGGTCGAGCCCGAGGGAGATTCGGAACAACTCGCCGACGAGATGAGGCGGCGTCCCGGTGCCGGGCGAGGCGTAGCTGTACTTGCCGGGATTTGCCTTGATGAGCCCAACCAGATCCTCGACCGTCCTCGCCGGAACGGAAGGGTGAATGGTGAGGATTGCAGGGACGAAATCAGCCGACCGCCCGGCTGCGCGGCTCCGCGGCGGCTGCGGCGCGCTCCGCCACCAGCTTTGCAAGCTCCACCACGTCGACCTTGCCGGAGCCGAGCAGCGGCAGCTTGTCGACGACCCAGACCTCGGACGGGAGCATCAGCTCGGAGGCGTGCCGGGATTTGGCGAAGCTCGCGAGCTGGGCGCGGCTTGCTCCCTTTTGCTGGGTGACCAGAACGAGGCGCTCGCCCTTGCGCGCATCCGGCTGGGCGACCACCGCGGACAAGGCGTCGGGCCACAGATCCGCGGCGAGCGCCTCGACCGCAGCCAGCGAGATCATCTCGCCGCCGATCTTGGCAAACCGGCGCGCGCGTCCCTTGATCGTCACAAAACCCTGCTCGTCGATGGTGACGATATCGCCGGTATCGTGCCAGCCCTCGGGCGGAGGCTCGATCACCCCGGGAGCGTCCGCCTTGAGATAGCCGAGCATCACGTTGGGGCCGCGTACGAACAGCCGTCCCCCTTCCTCGACTCCCTCGACCTTCTCCAGCTTCGCCTCCATTCCCGGCAGGATGCGGCCCACCGTGCCGAACTTGTTGAACATGGGCGTGTTCAAAGCGAGCGCCGGCGCGGTCTCGGTCACTCCGTATCCCTCCAGAATGCGCAGGCCGAACTTTTCCATGTAGATGCGGCGGGTCGATTCCTTTACCGGCTCGGCGCCGGCGAGGATGTATCGCAGCGATCGGAAATCGTAGGGGTGCGCTACGCGCGCGTAGCCGTTGAGGAACGTATCGGTGCCGAACATGATGGTCGCGTTCACCGTGTAGATCAGCTCGGCCACCGTGCGGTAATGCAGCGGCGAGGGATAGAGATAGATCGGCAATCCCGATACCAGCGGCAGCGACACCCCGACCGTGAGCCCGAACGAGTGGAATATGGGCAGCACATTGAAGACCTTGTCCTCGCGCCCGAAGTCGATGCGCGCGGCCGCTTGCGCGGTGTTGGCCAGCATATTGCGATGGGAGAGCACCACGCCTTTCGGCGTGCCCTCCGAGCCCGAGGTGAACAGGATGGCTGCCCAGTCATCCGGCTTGCGGGGGACGAGCGGCTTCTCCGCATTGAGAAGCCCGCGCAAGCGGTCGGCAAAGCTGACGCTGGCGCGAACATCCTCAAGATAGACGATCCGTACCTCGCCCTCGATCGCGGCGATGAGCCGCGACAATTTCCCCTTCTCGATGAAGGCGCGCGAGGACAGAATCGTCGCGATCTGGGCCGCGCGGCACGCGGCAAGGATGTTGGCCGCCCCCGCGGTGAAATTGATCATCGCCGGCACGCGCCCGGCGGACATCAGCGCCAATAGGGTGACGACCGCGCCGTTCGAGTTGGGCAGCATCACTCCGACTGCGCGGCGTTCCGGCGCGAGCGGCATCAGCTTGGCTGCGAGCACGGCAACGGCGGCGAGCAGCCGGCGGTAGGTGAGCGCCCCGCTCACGGGATCCTCGATCGCCACCCGCTTGCGCCCGTGGGTATCGGCCGCCTCGATCACCGCCTCGAGCACGGTGCGATCGGTCGAGGTGGTGCGGAAGACAAGCTCGGACATGATGCCGTAGAGAGCCGCGCCCGCGGCCTGCCGACGCTTGCGCCCCTTGAGATCGGGATCCACAACCAGCCTGACCGGCTCGAGGATCGTAACCTTCACCTTGGGGAACCAGCGCCGCCGCACCTGGCTGCGCGACATTCTGCTGAACGGGGTCTGCTCGAGGCCCTCGATGCGAACCGGCACGATCTCGGCACTGGATTTGTCCGCGACCATCGCCGCGCCGTCGTACACCTTCATCAGGCTGCCGGTGACGGTAATGCGTCCCTCAGGGAAGATGATCAGCGCGTTGCCGGCCTTGACCGCCTCGATCAAGGTGCGCAGCGCCAGGGGCTTGAGCGGATCGAGCGGCACCGCGGGGCTCAAGCGCAGGAACGGGCGCACCCACCATCGGCGCGCGATGCCGGCATCGATGGCGAATACGGGCTTGCGGTCGCGCAGCGACATCGCAAGCCCGGCGTCGAGCAGGCTCACATGGTTGAGCGCGATGATGACGTTCTGGCTCGCGCGATTGAGATTCTCGATCCCCTTCACCTCGATGCGGAACAGGGCGCGATAGATGATGGAGAGGGCGTCGCTCAGCGCGCTTGCCGGCATGGTGCGCCCGATCGCGACGGCCACGGCGAGGCTGGCGAGACCAAGCGCGAGGAACAGTTGCGAGGCGGTCATGCCGGCCTTCTCAAGCAACGCCACCGCGAGCGTGCTGCCGGCCATGAAAGCGGCGTTGAGTACATTGACCGCAGCGACCACGCGCGCCCGGCGGTCGGCGCCGGCCCAGGCCTGCACCGCCGCGAAGGTGGGCACAATGAAAAGACCGCCTCCGACAGCAAGAACCGCAAGGTCGAGCGCGAAGCGAATGCCCCGGCCGGAGGCAAACAGGCCGAGATAGCCGGAGGTCTCGGCAGCCGCAGCGACACCCCAGGTGGACCAGCCGAGATCGATGGCGGCGAGGCCCAGAAGCACCGCGCCGATGACCGTCGGCAACAGGATGATGCGCCCGGCCGCAAGCCAGGCGGCCAGTCCGGAGCCCGCGGCGATGGAGACGGTAAAGGTTGCCAGGCAGGCCTTGACCACCTCCTCGTTGCCGCCGAGGGCGGTCTTGACCAGGGGCGGCATCAGGGAGAGCGCGAGGATGCCCACGAGCCAGAACCAGCTGGTGACCAACGCGCCCCACCACAGCCGCGGATCCTCGCGCAGGAACCGCAGCAGGCCGCCGGTCGAGACCAGCACATTCGCTTGCGGCACGAGATTCGGCGCGCCCTGGCCGGTCGGGGGGATGAGGAGGCTCGAGCCCCAGCACGCGAGCGAGAACACGATGATCACGGTCGAGAAGAGGGCGCTGTTGCCTCCTCCGGCGGCGATGGTGCCCAGCAGGATGGCGATGAAGGTCGCGCCTTCGACCAACGCGTTGCCCGCGGGAAGCTCGGAGCGGGCGAGGTGGTCGGGCAGGATGCCGTATTTGATCGGACCAAACAGCGCGGCGATCACCCCGAACAGGAAGAGCACGACGAACAGCAGCGTCACGGAGTGGAGGGCAAACCCGGCGACAGCCAGAAGCGCAACCCCGATCTCGGCAAACTTGAGCCGCTGCGCCACCGCGGCCTTGTCGTAGCGGTCGGCAAGCTCGCCGCCGAGTGCGGAAAGGAAGAAATAAGGGGCGATGAAGATCGCGCCGGCAAGGGTGATCAGAGATTCGGCATTTGCCCCGCCGATATGGAACAGGATGAGGAAGACGAGGGAGTTCTTGACGAAATTATCGCTGAATGCCGAGAAGAACTGGCACCAGAACAGGGGCGCGAAGCGCCGGGTCATCAGGAGGGAGGAGGACATGGGTTTCCCGGTGAACGGCCTGGCGGACGGCCGCTGATTGGCCTTTACAAACGACAATTCAGGCGAAAGGACAGCATCCGCATCCGGCGCGTACAAGGCCCGGGATCGCAGCGCCCGGCTCGATCAGCTCGCCTTGCCCTTGCCGCTCGCCAGCTCCGCTTTCAGGGCGGCGCGACGGGCGGGATCGTAGACCTTGGGATAATCGTAGCGCAGGGGTTTCGCCGGCTCCACCCGCAAGGTCGCGAATACCGGGCCAGCCTCCCTGATCACGTGACCCGCCTGCTGCTCGAAGCTCTTCAGCTCGGCAAAGTCGTGCACCTGCGCAAACCCCGCCGCGCGGGCCATGGCGGCGAAGTCAACGCGCTGGCTCGGAATGGGATGGCTTCCGTTCGCCTCGTAGGTGCCGTTCTGCACGACGAAGTGAACGAGGTTCTGCGGCGCCGCCGCGGCGATCGTCACCAGCGCGCCGAGATTCATGAGGAGGCTGCCGTCGCCTTGCAGGCAGATGATCCGCCGGTCCGGCCGGCCCAGGGCGAGGCCGAGCGCATGCGAGCAGTCGAGACCCATGGCGCCGACCGAGAAGTAGTTGAGACTGCGCTCGCCGAGCTCGAGCCATTCGAACGCGGAGCTGTAGGTCGCGACCACGATCTCGTCGGTCACGTGGCGCGCCAGCACGGCAAAACATCGGTCGCGCCGCATCATGACAGGGATGGCCGGCGTCCGATCAGCAGCGCCACCGGCTGCGATTTCGCGTAGGCGAGCTCGATCGCTGGCGCAATTTTCGCCACATCGTCATCCGTGTTGACGAGATGATGTGGGATGCCCATTGCATCGAGGATGGGCTCGACGATGCGCACTCCGTAGCGCGGCGATTCGCCGGGGCTGGTATAGGGATCGTGCCCGAGCAACCCGACCATCATGCAGATCGGCTGGGAATATTCGGCGGCGACGCCGCGTAGCGCATTGATAGAATCGAGAAAGCCCGTGTGCTGAATGAGGCTCAGCGCCCGCTTGTCGCAGTAGGACAGGCCCGAGGCGATGCCGATGCACTCGTCCTCCTTGCACACGCGGATGAGGCGAAAATGCGGATCGCGCGCGATCGGCCGGAGCAGGCCGCCGCTGGTCACGATATCCGGCACGGAGAGGATGAACTCCACGCCGGCATTGCGGATGGCCGCGATGATGCGCGAGCCCTTGAGCTCGATCGGATCGTGGCCCTCCGGGACCAGGTCGGCGTCCATCCGCGCCCCGCACGCCAGTTTTCCTGGGCACGCAGCTAAGCGGAATTCCCGCGCCTTCGCAACGCCGGAGAGACCTTCAACGGCATGGTTTCGAGCTTCTGGTCCGACACTTGAATATCATGCTATCACAGAGACAAATATCCAGGCGACCCGAATGAACCGAACATACACCTTGCTCTTCAACCCCGAGCCGGAAGGTGGGTACACAGTTACGTGTCCCGCGCTTCCCGGCCTTGTGACCCATGGGGACATTCGCGAGGAAGCGAGAAGGATGGCTCGTGATGCCATGGACGGTTTGATCGAGGCGATGCTCGAAAATGGCGAGACAATTCCGGAGAGCGATGCTCCAGACGCCATCCCACGGTTTAATCGTTTAGCTCACTCCCTGCTGGACGAGACTGCAACAGAGCCGATCTTCGAGCAACTCAGTGTGCCAATTGGCGAAAGGGTGTGAGTCGGCTCCCGAGCCTGAAGCCACGGCATGTGGTTTCAGCTCTCACCAGATGTGGTTTTAGCGTCACCGCGTTGCCGGAAGCCACTATCAGCTTTTCAACGAGCGCACGCGGCGCCACACCACGGTCCCAGATCACAACCGCGATCTCCCCCGCGGCACTGTCGCCGCTATCATCCAGCAGGCTGGTCTCACCCGTGATGAGTTTTTGCGTGCGCTGTGAATGCTTTCATGCCCCGGAACGAAGATCCTCGCCTCCTGCGCGTCATGCCTCATAGGGCTCCGCCTTTTGCGCCATCATTCGGCGGACGACCCGCTCAGTACCCCTGCCGTCGCAAAGCGCCGCCGCCGCTATCGACATCGCGCCCAGAGCAGAGCCATCGAGCCGATCCAGAGCAGCGGCGTAATCCGCTGCGCCAACGACTTCGTGGCGGCCGACAAGGCTCAGCGCCCCGGCTGCTTGCACGGTTTGGGCAACGGAGGCCTGGTTCTCGGCGAGAATCGTCACCAGCGATGGCAGGCCCAGCGCACAGCGTTCCCAAGTCGCGGTGCCCCCGGCGCCAACGGCGCAATCCGCTTGCGCCATCAATTCCGCCATGCGGGAGGTTTGCACATGCAGATTCGCATGCGAGAGCCTGGCGCATGCAGCTTCCACGGCGCTGCGATGCGGATTTGCCTGCCCGATCACGACGTCGACTTTCAGATCCGCTCGCCCGAGCCGGGAGATCCCGTCGAGCGCCTTGCAGGTCTCGTTGCATGGATCGCTTCCGCCCATGAACAGGAGCAATCGTGCAATGCCGCTCCTTGCTCGGCGCAGAGACGCCGGCCGCAGCTGCGCGAATTCCGGCCGGATGAGCGCGAAGCGTGGTCCGAGCAGAGCCTCGCCATCCGGCGGCAGCGCGTCGCGATAACGCTGGTGCTCGAGGTTGGGGCAGCTCTGGTCGAGCAGCAGGTCGCAGCGGTGAGGGCGCCCGAGATCGTCGATCGCCAGGATCCGATCGGCGATAGCTGCCATCGCGCTTTCCCACGCGGCTCCCAGCCCGTAATGGTCGACGATGGTCCAGTCGAAACGCCGAGCGGTCAGTGCGCTCTGGCAGTCCTGTGCGTCTTCCCGCTCGCTGCGGCCGGTTGCGGCTGGGAGGCTGATTGTCTCGAACCCTTGCGTCCGCACCCAGCTGAGGAGATTGCCGGGAAGCTCACGGCAGAGGAACGTAGTTTCATGGCCCGCAGCAGCCAGCGCATGCGCGAGCGTCACGCACCGAAAGACATGTCCGGTGCCGATCTCCACCGCGGCGTCGCTGCGGCATAGGACGCGCATCTAAAGATCAGGCGCGCGCCTGTGGGCGATGCGGCATTTGCAACGCAGCATAGAGCCGCTCGGCATGCTCCCAGTCTTCCAGAGTATCGATGTCCTGCACCCGGTGACGCGGAAGCACCAACGCCGCGGAATGGTCTGCAAACAGCGGCAGTCCCTTGCGGAAGGCGTCGGCGTGCCCCCAGTAGAATGCACCGGCATCGTGGTAGGCTTCCTCCAAATCCTGCGAACGCCGCTCGATCCATTGCGAAAAGAAAGCCGCAACACCGCCGTCTGCGGTGATACGAATGGCGCGCTGGATCGGAAATGAAAATCTGCTGGCGGAGAACACGAAGCTCTTGCCGCTGCCGGTCAGAAGCTCATAGCCACTGCGCAGGTCGGCGTCGGTGACGAGCGGCGCGGTCGGATAGATGCAGCACGCCACTGTTGCCTCCGTTCCGTTGGCTGCAAGCCATTCCAATGCGTGCGCCGTGACCTCGTTGGTGCCCATGTGATCGTCCGCGAGCGCGGCTGGACGCATGAACGGGGTTTCTGCGCCGAACGCGCGGGCCACGGAGGCAATCTCCTCGTCATCGGTCGTGACGATGATACGGTCGAACAGACGGCAATCGCGGGCGGCGGCGATCGGATAGGCAATGACGGGTTTGCCTGCGAACGGGCGGATGTTCTTGCGCGGAATGCGTTTGCTTCCGCCCCTCGCCGGAATGACCGCCACAATCATCGGCTGCCCGACCCTGGTGGATTTTGTGCCTTGGCCAGTATATCAGCCATTCCCACGATGCCGCCTCCGGAGCCGCAATGACCATTCGCCTGCATCGCGGCGACCTGCCTGACCTCTCCCATTATCGCACCGGCGCAGTTGCCATCGATACCGAGACGATGGGGTTGCATCCGCATCGTGACAGGCTGTGCGTCGTGCAGCTTTCTCCCGGCGACGGCTCGGCTGACGTGGTGCAGATCCCGGTGCGAGCCGACAATGCGCCCAATCTGGCGAGCCTCCTGCGCGATCCGGCAATTCTCAAGATCTTTCATTTTGCCCGCTTTGATCTCGTCGCCCTGCAGAACGCACTGGGGGCGATGGCTGCGCCTGTCTACTGCACGAAGACCGCGTCCCGCCTCGCCCGCACCTACACCGACCGGCATGGCCTCAAGGATCTGGTACGCGACCTCCTTGGCATCGACTTGACCAAGCAGCAGCAGCTTTCGGACTGGGGCGCCGAGATGCTCAGCGACGCGCAGGTGGCCTATGCAGCCTCGGACGTGCTCCACCTGCACGCGCTCAGGGACAAGCTCGACGCCATGCTTGCGCGCGAAGGGCGCACCGAGCTGGCGGCTGCGTGTTTCCGGTTCCTGCCCGACCGCGTGCGCCTTGATCTTGCGGGCTGGGCCGGCGAGGACATCTTTGCCCATTCTTAAGGCATTCTGGAAGCTCGCATTTTTGCGCGGTACCCATCACGTCCCATGCCGCGTCCGGGCCACATTTGGGGACGACTATCGTTCGTAAACAGGCTAAGGTCGCAAGGGGATCGCCTGATTCTCTATCGTCGGCGGGGAGTGGGGGATACACGCTTGGCCGCTTTCTCTAACGTCGAGCCGCAGCCAGCGCGCGTCTTCGCGGGTGTCGGCCGTACGACCGGCGACCGGGCGTTCCGCGCGGCTCGGCGGCATAGCCGTCACGTGCGCCTGCTGCGGATCGGTATTCCGGCCCTGGTCGTACTCACCCTCATTGTTGCAGTTGCGGTCCCTGTCGTGCTCAAGCCGCTGCGCGCGCTCTCGAAGCTGCCCGTCGATCTCGGCTCCGTCGTCGTCTCCGGTACCAAGATCATGATGCAGCAGCCGCGGATAGCCGGTTTCACCCGCGACAATCACCGCTACGATCTGACCGCGCAGGCTGCCGGTCAGGATCTGAAGAACCCGGATATGGTAGAGCTGCAGGGCATTCATGCGACAATGGAGATGCAGGACGACGCGTCGGTCAGACTGTCCGCGCAGAGCGGACTCTACAACAGCAAGACGGAGCTGCTCACGCTCACCAACAATATCGTGGTCAAATCCACCAACGGGCACGAGGCATTGTTGAGCGAGGCCGTGCTCGACACCCGCGCCGGCAAGATCACCTCTGAAAGTCCCGTCGTCGTGAGGACGCCCACCGCGACCATCAATGCGAACCGCATGGAGGTCGCCGAGGGCGGAGACCTCATGCGTTTCGAGCGCGGGGTTACCGTAATGCTGACGCCGGACAGCGACATGGCCGCATCCTTGCCCCACTATGAGGCGCGCGGCCGATGATAGCTCGTTGGAAGGGGGGTGCGAGCGCCCTGCTCATTGGCATGCTGATGTGCACCCCTGCCGTTGCTCAGCCCAAGAACCAGGGGCCGCCCAATGCGCTGCAGGGTTTTTCGCAAAACCGCGATCAGCCGATCAAAATTCAGGCCGCGTCGTTCGAGGTGCGCGAGAAGGAAAAGACCGCCACCTTCAGCGGGGATGTGCAGGTGCTCCAGGGCGATACCGAGATGCGATGCAAATCGCTGGTGGTGCTCTACGATGACGAGCCGACAGCACATGGCGCTAAGGCCGCCGAGCCCGCGACCGGAGGCCAGCGGCAAATTCGGCGGATCGAGGCCAAGGGCGGGGTGACGGTGGTCCAGAAGGATCAGAACGCGAGCGGGGATACTGCGATCTTCAGCATGCGCGAGAATACCGTCACTCTCACCGGCAATGTGATAGTCACGCGCGGGCAGGACGTGCTGCGCGGCCAGCGGCTGGTGGTCGATTTGACCAGCGGCGTCACCAAGATGGATCAGGGTCGAGTCGAGGGGTTGTTTCAGTCCAGCTCGCGCAACGCGGAGAAGATCGGGCCGGCGGCGCGGCAATGATTCCACGAACAGCGCGAGCGCGGCGCGGACCGCCACGGATCATGCTGGCGACCCCGCCGGCGGCCCTCTCATCGCGTTGAACCAAGGCTTCGAGGCAAAGGCGTGCTCAACCTGCTCGCGTTATTTCGCCAGCGCCGTCTGCCTCCACGCCGGGCAAACGGCGGCAACGGACGGTGGCCGCAGGCGCAGCGGCCGCCGGCCGGCCCCAGCGCGGCGGTTGCCGCGTACGGAGCGCGGCCCGCCTCGCCGCAGCGCAATTTGCGCGAGCAGCCGGCGCCGCGGCGGGAGGCGCAGCAGGGCTACCTTGCCGCCCATGGCCTGCAGAAGAGCTACGGCGGGCGCATGGTGGTAAATGGAGTGAGTCTTTATGTGCGCCGGGGGGAGGCGGTCGGCCTGCTCGGACCCAACGGAGCGGGAAAGACCACGGCCTTCTATACGATCACCGGATTGATCAAGGCCGATCGCGGAAAGATCGAGCTCGACGGCCACGACGTGACACACCTGCCGATGTACCAGCGGGCGCGATTGGGGATCGGCTATCTGCCCCAGGAAGCCTCGATCTTTCGCGGCTTGAACGTAGAGGACAACATCCGCTCCGTGCTCGAGGTGGTCGAGCCCAACCGGCGCCGCCGCGAAGCCGACTTGCGCGCGCTGCTGGAGGAATTCGAGATCGCGCGCCACCGCAAGACGCCCTCGATCGCACTCTCCGGCGGCGAGCGCCGCCGCGTCGAGATTGCGCGTGCGCTTGCCAGCCGGCCAAGCTACATGCTCCTCGACGAGCCCTTTGCCGGGATCGATCCCAAGGCGGTCGTGGAGATTCAGCGCCTGGTCCGCCGCCTCACCACGCGTGGCATCGGCGTGCTCATCACCGACCATAACGTGCGCGAGACCCTCGCGCTGACGGATCGCTCCTACATCATCTACTCGGGACAGGTCCTGATGGAGGGTCGCAAGGACGACATCGTCAACGACCCGGAAGTCCGCCGCCTCTACCTCGGCGAGGATTTCCAGGCTTAGGCTCGACAGGTCGAGCCGGCTCGCGCCTCCAATCGCGGCGGGCCAAACCGGCTCCCAGCCCAGTGTCCGTTCGACGCTCTGATCCGCGATATTGCTCACCCCTGCAGGTCACGCTGATCCGGCAAGGCTGCCGAGAACGGCTCCGGTCCGGGAGTCTTCCTCGTTATTAACGACAGCAGCAAAGAGGCCGTATACAGCGGCGCCGGAACCCGCTAAGCAAAAATCGGACCAAGAGCCTTCCCGCCCCGTGGCAGACATACGTATTGCGTCCAGAGCGCGTCCCCGATGGCGTTGACCCAAAGGCTAGAGCTGCGCCAGAGCCACGCGCTGGTGATGACTCCGCAGCTGCTGCAGGCGATCAAGCTGCTGCAGCTCTCCAATCTTGATCTCGCGGCTTATGTGGATGAGGAGCTGGAACGCAATCCTCTGCTCGAGCGGATCGGCGAGGCTGAGCATGAGGAGGACGGAGCGCCCGTGCCCGGGCAGGCTGCACCGGAGCCGGGGCCGGACATCGACGATAGAGCATTGGATGCAGCACGCGCGGGCTCCGGCTCGCGAGCCGGCGGCGATGATCTTCCCAACTATTCGCCCTGGGCCGGCACAAGGGGCGCGAGCTCAGAGGACAATAACCTGGAGGCGTGGGTTTCCGCGCAGACAACGCTTGCCGACCATCTGGGCGAGCAACTCGCGCTGGCGATTACCGATCCGTCCCGCCGCATGATCGGGCGATATCTGATCGATCTCGTCGATGAGTCCGGCTATCTTGCCGGCGACCTCGCGGTGGCCGCGGACAAGCTCGGTACCGCGCCTGCCGAAATCGAGGCAGTGCTCGTGATATTGCAGACCTTCGATCCGCCGGGGGTTTGCGCCCGCAACCTTGCCGAATGCCTTGCCATTCAGCTCAGGGAGCGCGACCGGTTCGATCCCGCGATGCAGGCGCTGGTCGAGCATCTCGATCTTCTCGCCAGACGCGAGCTCGCGGCCCTGCGCAAGATTTGCGGGGTGAGCGGTGAAGATCTGACCGATATGATCGCGGAGATCCGCAGGCTCAATCCGAAGCCGGGGCTTGCGTTCGGGTCGGTGATCGTCCAGCCGGTAGTTCCCGATGTTTTTGTCCGACCCAGAGCGGACGGCGGATTTAGCGTCGAGCTCAACTCGGACACCTTGCCGAAGATCCTGCTCAATCAGGACTACCATGCGGAGGTCGTCAGGACTGCGAAAAGCGAGCACGACAAGGGCTATCTCGCCGACTGCCTGCAATCAGCAACATGGCTGGTGCGAGCGCTCGATCAGCGAGCCAAGACGATTCTCAAAGTAGCAGCCGAGCTCGTGCGTCAGCAGGACGGCTTTTTTGCTCACGGCGTGCAGCATCTGCGTCCGCTCAACCTCAAGACCATCGCCGATGCAATCGGCATGCACGAGTCCACGGTCTCTCGCGTGACCGCCAACAAGTACATGGCCACGAGCCGCGGGATCTTCGAGCTGAAATATTTCTTCACCTCGGCCATCGCCGCGGCGGGCGGCGGCGAGGCGCATTCGGCGGAAGCCGTGCGCTACCGCATCCGACAGCTCATCCAGGAGGAATCGCCCGAGGACGTCCTCTCGGACGAGACCATCGTGGAACGGCTGCACGTCGCCGGCATCGAGATTGCGCGCCGCACCGTCGCGAAATATCGTGAGGCAATGCGGATACCTTCATCCATGCAGCGCAAGCGGGAAAAGCGATCTGCGCCGTGCGCTCAATGACATGAGCTTGGCTGCCTGGGGGATTTTTTGTCATGCGTCCTCGCGCTCGGGGCGCACCGACTGAGCGGAGAGCAGCATGACGTTTCGCGTGTCGGGGAAGAATATCGATCTCGGCGAGGCACTGCGTGCGCGCATCAGCTCGCGGGTTTCGGAGGCGACGGCCAAATATTTCGACGGCGGCTTTTCCGGGCACGTGACCGTCGGCAAGGACGGCTTCGGGTTCAGGACGGAATGCGTCATCCACCTCGATTCCGGCATTGTCCTGGAGGTCGAGGGTTTCGCGGCGGATGCCTATGCCAGCGCGGATGAAGCGGCGATCCGTATGGAAAAAAGGCTGCGCCGCTACAAACGCCGGCTCAAGGATCCGCGCTAGCACGAAAGCGGTTCCCATGTCCCCGTCATGTCCTCGGGGCCGGCCATTGACGGGGTATGTGCGGGTACCTATCGTCCGCCGCTTCACGACCGGCGCCGACGGGATACTTAAAAGAAGCTCATGCTGTTGACCGATCTCGTGGCGCCGAACGCCATCGTTCCGGCGCTGAAAGTGAATGGCAAGAAACAGCTTCTGCAGGAGCTCGCGGCCAAGGCGGCGGGGCTCTGCGGACAGAGCGAACGCGCCATCCTGGAGATTCTCCAGCAGCGCGAGAAGCTAGGCTCGACCGGCGTCGGCAACGGCATTGCCATTCCCCATGGCAAGCTCCCCAAGCTCGGCAAATTGTTCGGCCTGTTTGCCCGCCTGGAACGGCCGGTCGATTTTGAGGCGCTCGACGGTCGGCCCGTCGATCTCGTCTTCCTGCTGCTGGCTCCTGAAGCCGCCGGCGCGGACCATCTCAAGGCGCTCGCGCGGGTGGCACGACTGCTGCGCGACACGGATGTCACCCGCAAGCTGCGCGAGTCGCGCGACGTCGAGGCCCTCTACGCGGTGCTGGCAATGCCTTCCGCCAGCGCGGCGTGACGCGAGCCGCCGCGGCCCCGCGGCGCTTAATGCACGCTGACTGTCTCGAGCTCGTGGCTCCACGCATTCGCAACCGCAGCCTCGCGGCTGTCGGTGAGCATGATTGGAGTGCCGTCAGCGGCGTGCAGGGCATACAACAGCGTCCCCGGCGCAAGCTCAGGCGCCTGGGGAAATTGTCGTTGCACGTCCTCGGAGCGGATCGTCTTGACATAGGCGATCTTCCCCCCACCAAGGACGGCCAGCGCCTCCGGCGACATGAGCGATTGTCTGGAGGTGATGTTGTTGCTTGTCATGGCACTCGACTCCTTTGCCGATAACGCGTCGAGCCCTGCTCGGGTTCAATCACTGTCACTGATGCTGATCGTCTTAACCACCCGCTCCGGCTCGGGGCGGACGAGGTCGATCGACAACAGGCCGTTCTTCAAATCCGCGCCCAGAACCTCGATACCGTCCGCCAGCACGAAACAGCGCTGAAATTGACGTGCGGCGATGCCGCGATGGAGATATTGGCGCGGCTTGTCGTCCTGTTGGCGACCGCGGATGACCAGCTGCTTCTCTTCGACCGTCACATCGAGTTGATCGCGGGTGAAGCCTGCAACCGCCAACGTGATGCGCAGGCGCTCCGGCTGGCGGTCATCGCGGGCAATCCGCTCGATATTGTAGGGCGGATAGCCGTCCGTAGCCTTCGACACGCGATCGAGAGCACGCTCGATTTCGTCGAATCCAAGCAGAAACGGGCTGGACAGGGACGGAACTCGGGACATGAGTCTCAAAGCCCTCGGAAGCGACTTTGATGGGGCCCTTTCGGCGCCCTTCAAAGGCCGTCCGGAAAGGGTTCCGGACAACCGGAACGAATATGGGGGGCCGGGGTTAAGGCTTCAAGAACGAGAAACGACGCTCGTACTGCACAGGCGGCGCCGAATACTCTTTAATCTTCGTAGCGGCGAGGCGATGTCTTGCCCTGTTTGGGCACGACGTGACAGGTAGACCGCGACCCGATCGGTCGCCCCTGCAAAAACGCCTCAAACACCCAGCTTGAACAGCGTCATGGCATTGGTTCTGCCGATGGCCTTGCGCTGCGCCTCGCCGATCTCGGCGCGATCGAACCATTCCGCGGCATCGCTGAAATTCTCAAAAGGATAATCGACCGAAAACATGATGCGCTCGGCCCCCATCTCCGCGATCGCGTTGATCAGCGCGGGCGTGCTGAAATGACCCGAGGTGGTAATGAAGAAGTTCTGGAGGAAATAGTCGGCCACGCGGTTCTTGGCCGCGTATTTGTGCGGCGCCTTCATCCAATTATTTCTGTTGTCGACGCGCCACAGGAAGAACGTCAGGCCTTCGCCGAGATGACCAAGAATGATTTTCAGCCGCGGGAGCTCGTCAAACAGTCCGCTGCCGATCAGGCGCAAGGCATGCAGCGAGCTTTCCGCAGCGAAACTCCAGGTCGGCCCGAACAGCCAGGAATGTCCCTCGTATTGCCGCAGGCCGTCCGCCATCGGCGGTCGCGGATGAAGGTA
Source organism: Xanthobacteraceae bacterium (assembly GCA_036557665.1). Taxonomy (GTDB): domain Bacteria; phylum Pseudomonadota; class Alphaproteobacteria; order Rhizobiales; family Xanthobacteraceae; genus VAZQ01. The sequence continues at coordinate 24,216 of DATBHG010000110.1, forward strand.
GAAGGGTACGTCCAGCTCGGCGACAGTGCGCCAGAACGAGCGGTATTGCGGCAAGTCGTAGTGAATGAGCGTGCGCGCATCGGGCGCCGGCGAATATCCGTTCACCAGCGCCCCCCGAAATCCCAGATCGCCGACACAGCGCTGCAGCTCCGCTGCAGCGAGTGCGGGATCCTGCATCGGCAACGCGGCCACACCCACGAACCGATCCGGACGCCTGCCGACCTCTTCCGCCAGCGCATCATTGGCCCGCCGCGCCAGCTCCGCCGCTTGTGTTGGGTCGGCCAGGCCCTGAACCGCCGGCGCATTGAGCGACGCGATCATGATCTCGACGCCGCTTGCATCCATGAGACGCAGGCGCTGATCGTGGAAGTCCAGCAAGCGGTAGCGCAATTCCGGCCACACATGCGCGCCGAAGGGATGCGAGTCCCCAAGCGTCGCCTCAATCGCAAAATGATCCTCGAGCGTGACCTTCCCTTGCATTGCTCAGGCGATGCTCAGGAGATCCTGGCCCAGCCGGGCGGCGGCTTCGCGCCGGGATGTATCGTCCCGCATTGCTTGCACTTGCGAGCAGCCGCATCTGCATAAAAGGACTCGTATAAAGGGGGCAGGTCCTTCACCAGGTGCTGCACCTTCGCTTCGATCCGGTGCACAAGGGCCCCGCACGCGAAGCAATACCACTCGAAGCCATCCGCCTCGCCGGGACGCGCGGCCTCGACCACGAGCCCGACCGAGTCCGCCGGCCGCTGCGGCGAGTGGCGCACATGTGCCGGCAGCAGAAACACCTCGCCCTCGCGGATCGGAACGTCATAGAACTCGCCGTTGTCGACCACCTTGAGCACCATGTTGCCCTTGAGCTGATAGAAGAACTCTTCCACCGGGTCGTCGTGATAATCGGTGCGCTCGTTCGGGCCGCCGACGACCTGCACCGTCATGTCGCCTTCCTCGAACACTTTCTTGTTGCCGACCGGCGGCTTGAGCAGGTGCTTGTTCGCCTCGATCCAGCTCTGGAAATTGAATGCGCGGAGCCTTCCGCTCGCTGCTTGTGCCATGGCCATGGCATGCTCCTCCTGATCTTACCGCAGGCACTGTTGCTGCTTTCCCCTCGGCGGGCAAGATGCGACATTGCGCTGACGCCACTTCGCCGAGGGGGAGGACGCCTTGCCCGTGATGTCCGGAAAACGCGCTTTCCTCGATCTGCTCAAGCAGGAAGGCGTCGAGGTCATGTTCGGCAATCCCGGCACGACGGAATTGCCGCTGATGGATGCATTCGCGACCGAAAACGAGCTGCGCTACATGCTGGTCCTGCAGGAGGCCGCGGTCATGGCCATGGCGGACGGCTACGCGCAGGCCTCGGGCAAGCTTGCCGTGGTCAACCTGCATGTGGCGCCGGGCCTCGGCAATGCCATGGGCATGCTCTACGACGCGCAGAAGGCGGGCACCCCCATCCTGGTCACCGCCGGGCAGCACGAGCAGAGCTTCAATACGACGGAGCCGATCCTCTGGGCCGACCTGCCGGCCATTGCGCGGCCGCTGGTAAAATGGGCCTCGGAAGTGCACCGGCTCGAGGATCTGCCGCGACTCGTGCATCGCGCGGTGAAGACGGCCCTCGCGCCCCCCACGGGACCGGTTTTCCTCTCGCTTCCCGGCGATATCCTGCGCGCCGACGCCGACATCGATCTCCTTGCCCCGACACGCGTTGCGCCGCGTCTGCGCGGCGATCGGGACGCGGTGGAGGCGGCGGCCGAGATCCTGGCGAGCGCGGAGCGCCCCTTGATCATGGCCGGGGATGCGGTGGCGCAGAGCCGCGCCCACGCCGAGCTCGTAGAGCTTGCCGAGCTCATAGGCGCGCCCGTCTACACCGAATTCGTACCCAGCACCGCGTCGTTTCCTTCATCGCATCCGTTGTTTCGCGGCTCCATGGTCCGGCTCGCGCCCGAGGTCCGCAAGATCCTGGACCAGCACGACGTGCTGTTCTCGGTGGGCGGCGATCTTTTCACGCTGTCGCTGCCCTCGCCTGTCGATCCGATGCCGCGCGACATCAAGCTCATTCATCTCGATACCGATGCCTGGGAGCTGGGCAAGAACTACCCGCCGGCAGTTGCCATTCTCGGCGATCCAAAGGCGACGCTGCCTGACATCACCGCCGCCCTGCGCGAGCGCATGACAAGCGGTGCGCGCGCGACGGCGCGCGAGCGGCTCGCGGCCACCAGCAAGGCCATCGCCGTGGAACGACAGGCGCTCCAGGCGAAGGCGAGCTCGCTCGCCGGAGCAAGCCCGGTGCAGCCTCTCGCCCTGCTGCACGGCATCGCCGGGACGCTGCCGAAAGATGCGGTCGTCGTCGAGGAGGCGATTTCCTCGGCGCCGGGGATTCGCCAGCTTGTCCGCAGCGACGATCCGCAGAGCTATTTCGGCTTGCGCGGGGGCGGCATCGGCTGGGGTTTGCCCGCGACCATGGGCGTGAAAGTGGCTTTGCCGGAGCGGCCGGTAGTGGGGCTGATCGGCGACGGCAGCGCCATGTATACGTTCCAGGGGCTGTGGACCGCCGCGCATTATCAGATCGGCGCGGTCTTCGTGATCTTCAACAATACGTCCTATCGCATCCTCAAGCAGCGCCTGCATGCCATGCGCGGCCTTGCCGAGCAGGCGGACAGCTATGTCGGCATGGAGCTTGTGGAGCCCAAGATCGATTTCGTCGGGCTCGCGCGTTCACTCGGTATCAAGGCCGAGCGCGCGAAAACCGTTCACGATGCGACCGATCTGCTGAAAACCGCGCTCGACGGGGGCGGCGCGATGCTGATCGACGTGGAGCTCGACCGCGCCTTCAAGCCGATGTGAGCTTCCGGCGCAGCACGCCCGCGGTCGAGCAAGCGGCGAATCCTCGCGCACTGCGTCACGCCTCGGCGTGCCGGGCACGGCGCCAACACGATGGTGGCCGGCTCTCCGCCGGCCACCACCGAACGCGCTGATCGCGCGTCGCATCGCTCAGTTGCACATGTTGCCATAAGTGCCGACAGTGCAACCATCTTGTGCAACAGCCGGCAGAGTTGTGGCGAGAGCGAGCGCGAACACGAGTGCCAGTGTGATTTTGCTCAACATCGTCATTCTCCTTACGAGAAAGCCGGAACGGCTTCTACGAACGAGATTGCGAAACGCAGATGTTTATTCCGCAGTCTCCATTGGCTACTCGCCGCAAGTAGCAGACACGCTCGCTTGTGCAATGCACAATTTTTTGATTTGAAGTTGAGCGAATCTTCCTGGGTTCAGAATTGTTTATGCTGCGTTTATGCGGCGCACCATCAGGACCAACTGCGCTCTGCCCGCGGCGGCGATGATCGCGTATCGAAGCAGCGCCTGAGCCCTTGCCCGCAAGCGCCGCAACGCGCCCAAGTCTCTGCGACCAAGTCTCTGCGCCCAAGTCTCTGCGCCCAAGTCTTTGCGCCCAAGTCTTTGCGCCCAAGTCTCTGCGCCCCAGCCTTTGCGCCCAAGTCTCTGCGCCCAAGCCTTTGCGCCCAAGTCTCTGCGCCCAAGTTTTTGCGCCCAAGTCTTTGCCCCAAAGTCTATGCCGCCACCCTGATCGGCGCGCGGCGGCGGCCCCAGCGTCCCGGCCGCGCCTCGAACACACCGGGGCAGGCCGCACCGCAGCTGCCGCAGCGACCATCGCGCGTCAGATTCCAGCGGGTGAGGTCGTACCAGTCACGCCCGATCAGCGCGGCGTGACAGGCATGACAATACGTGCTCTGCCCTTCGGGGTCGTGGATGTTGCCGGTGTAGACGTAACGCAGACCCCGCTCCTGGCCGATGCGCCGCGCGAGGTGCAGGGTGGCCGGCAGCGTCGGCGGCTTCTCCCGCATCTTCCAGTCGGGATGAAAGGCGCTGAAGTGCAAGGGAACATCTGCACCGAGATTGTCGGCCACCCAGCGCGAGAGCGCGTCGAGCTCAGCGGCGGAATCGTTCTCGCCGGGGATCAGCAGGGTCGTGATCTCGAGCCAGACCTTGGTCTCGTGCTTCAGGTAGACCAGCGTGTCGAGCACGGGCGCGAGCTTTCCCGTGCACAGGTTCTTGTAGAAGCTTTCGGTGAAACCCTTGAGATCGATATTGGCCGCATCCATGTGGCGGAACAGCTCGCGCCGCGGCTCCGGGCAGATGTAGCCGGCGCTTACCGCGACCGTCCTGACCCCGCGCGCACGGCAGGCCTGTGCCACGTCAACCGCGTATTCCAGAAACACCACGGGATCGTTGTAGGTGAAGGCGACCGAGCGGCATCCGCTCTCGATCGCCGCCTGGGCGATAGCCTCGGGCGAGGCGCGTTCCTGCAGCCGGTCGAGCGCGCGCGCTTTCGATATGTCCCAGTTCTGGCAGAACTTGCAGGTGAGATTGCAGCCGGCGGTACCGAACGAAAGCACGGGCGTCCCCGGCAAAAAATGGTTGAGCGGCTTTTTCTCGATGGGATCGATGCAGAAGCCGGAGGAGCGGCCATAGGTCGTGAGCACGATCCGGTCGTCAACACGACCGCGCACGAAGCAGAGCCCGCGCTGGCCGTCGTTGAGCCTGCAATAGCGCGGGCACACATCGCACTGAATGCGCCCGTCGGGGAGCGGATGCCAGTAACGTCCCGGGTGTCCCTCGACCCTGTCTTGAACCATCGCGCCGGCAATCCAACTCTATGAGCACTGTGCCGCTCATGTGGGCATGGAGCGGCGTGCGAGCAACGGTCTGGATGCCGACTACAAGAGTACGGCCGGCGGCAGTCGCCGGCATGTTTTATCCCGCGGATCGGCAACGACTGCGGCGGGATGTCGATCGCCTGCTGGTCGGTCCCGCCGTTCCTTCGCATCGCCCCAAGGCGCTGGTCGCTCCGCACGCGGGCTATGTCTATTCCGGCGGTGTCGCGGGCAAAGCATTTGCGCTGTTGCGTGGCGCGGCGCGTGACATCAGCCGCGTCGTGACGATCGGCCCCGCGCACTATGTCGCGCTGCGCGGAATTGCAGTCCCCACGGTCGATGCCTTCGAGACGCCGCTCGGCACCATCGCTCTCGACCGGCATGCGCTCGCGGAGCTTGCCGATCTGCCGTTCGTGCGGGCAGATGATGCGCCGCATGCTCCGGAGCATGCGCTCGAGGTGGAGCTTCCCTTCCTGCAGATGGCGCTCGGAGAGTTTTGCCTGGTCCCGTTGGTCGTGGGCGAAGCAGCGCCGGCGGAGGTGGCGCTTGTGCTCGAGCGCGTGTGGGGCGGCGCCGAGACCCTGGTGGTCATCAGCTCCGACCTTTCACACTATTACGACTATGAGACCGCATGCCGGCTCGATGCCGCAACCGCTGACCTCATCGAGCGCGCGGAATGGCGGCAACTCGCTTCCGACAACGCGTGCGGCTTCCTTCCCCTGGCCGGGCTGCTCATCGTGGCTGCGACCAGCGGCCTCCATGCGCGCCGCCTTGCCCTGTGCAACTCCGGCGACACCGCTGGCGAGCGTACCCGCGTCGTCGGCTACGGAGCCTGGGCATTCTAGATCGTGATTAATCCTAACAGATCCACACGGCCCAGCGCAGTCAAATTCTTGAAAATTAAAGCGTTCTGCCGGTCGAACCTTTCGCAGCAGGGAAGCGACTAATTCTCGAGCCTATTCTCGGGCCCGAGAGGGCGGGTCCGTGCAAGTAAAGGGGGCACCGTGCAGAACGAAAAACGGCCCGAACAGGGCGTGCTTTCACGTCGCCGCAGAGCCTTGCTGGGAATGACCGCGAGCCTTGCTGTGCTCGCCGGCCTTTCCTCGAGCGCGGAAGCTTTCTTCTTCTTCCCGTTTGGGCCATCGCCGCAGCCCAGCGTAGCGCGGCGAAGCGCCCCGGCGGCGCGCCACGTCAGGCCTGCGCCGGTTGCGACGCAACCGCAGGAGAAGCCTGCGGCCACGACGCGCGAGAATGCGACCACAACCGACAAGGCAGGGGCGAAGGAGCTCCCGGCCGAGCTCAGCGCCCGGGCCAAAGGCGTGCTCACCATCGCCATCTCGCTCAACAAGCAGCAGCTGACCGTCTATTCCGATGGAACGGCGGTTGCGCGCACGCGTGTGACTGTCGGCCATCAGACGCCGGCGGGAGTGTTCAGCATCCTTCAGAAGGACCGCTGGCACCGTTCCGTATCCTCGGGCGATGCTCCCATGTACTACATGCAGCAGATCGCGCGCTCGGGTGTGGGCCTCTATCAAGCCGCCCCGAATGTCGCCGCGCCGCAACGATCGGTCGCCATGCCCGAAGCCTTCGCGCGTCAGCTATGGGCGGTGACCAAGCCTGGAGTGCGTGTCGTCATCACCCACGGCGAGGTCGCGCCCGCAACGATCTCCAGCGCACGCTTGTTCGCGCGCAGGGTCGATCCGGCCGAGCCGAGGCATTCCTCGCAAGAGACCGCCGCCAAGATCGTGGATTCCGGGCACAAGGCCCTGCGCTCCAAAGCGGGCGATCCCGCTCTCGACGCCATGGCCTACGCAGGCGTCAACAAGCGGCAGGCCCCGACCACCTCCTCGGAGGTCGTGAGGTCTGCCTACGACAGCTTCGATCTCTCGCATGCGCGCCGGCCGAGGTCAGGCGGTACGGCAGTCTCTGAGGTCCGGCCGATCAATACCGGGCCTGTTTCGGTCTTCATAAGCCGCAAGGAAGGCAAGCTGTTCGTGCGCAAAGGCTTCGACCCGGTGTTCAGCGCACCGGTGACTTTCAGCGAGCCCGAGCGGCCCCTCGGGACGCATCTCTTCACCGCGCTCGACACCAACGACGACGACAGCATGCGTTGGAACGTGGTGACCGTGCCCACCGCGCCGGGGCGGCCGGTAAGCCGGACCCGGCTCGCCGACCCGGGTGGCGAGCTCGTTTCCGTGGGCCGGCCATCGAGCGCGGCCGAAGCGCTCGAGCGCGTGGCCGTTCCGGCCGAAGCCAGCGAGCGCATCTCCGAGCTGATCTCGCCGGGCGCCTCGCTGATCATCTCGGACCAGGGCCTGGGTCCCGAGACCGGCGCGGGCACGGACTTCATCGTCCTCACGCCCTGAGGCCGTAGTGAGGCCGCAGCCCGCATGAGCCGTGCACTTGAGCCGTGCGCCGGTCACCCTTGGCCGGCGCGCGGTTCGGCGTTTCCTTCGGCGTTTCCTGGCTCGTGCGGGCCGCGCGAGATGAACGTGCACAACTCTAGCCAGGCTGGATGAGCGCATGCGCCTTGCAAGCTTCAGCGTAAACGGTCGGGCCAGCTATGGCGCTGTCACCGGCACCGGTCTCGTCGACCTCGGCCGCAGGCTGCCGAGATACCCCGGCTTGCTCGATCTCCTGCGCGCGCAGGCCGTCGGCGAAGCGCGCGCCGCCGCAAACGCAGCGGCCGATTATCAGATCAAAGACGTCGTGATGCTGCCGCCGATCGCGACGCCGGAGAAGAACATCTGTGTCGGGATCAATTATCCGGACCGCAGCGCCGAGTACAAGGACAACCGGGAAGCCCCGAAATATCCCAATCTGTTCTGCCGTTTTCCGACCTCCATCGTCGGGACGGAGCAGCCCATCGTGCGTCCGAAGGTGTCGGACAAATTCGATTACGAAGGCGAGGTGATCCTGGTAATCGGCAGGGAGTGCCGCCATGCGCCGCGGGAGAGCGCGCTCTCCTGCATCGGCGGGCTCACGCTCGGCAACGAGGGCAGCGTGCGCGACTGGCTTCGCCACGGCACCCTCAACGTCACCCAGGGCAAGAATTTCGACCGTTCCGGCAGCGCCGGGCCGTGGATCGTGACGAGCGATGAGCTCGATCCTGCCACGCCGCTCCATCTGACCACACGTGTAAACGGCGAGCTGCGCCAGGACGACAGCACCGACCGGCTCACCTGGGGCTTTGCCTGGCTGGTCAGCTACATCAGCACCTTCGCGACGCTCAAGCCCGGTGACCTGATCTGGACCGGCACGCCCACCGGGGCCGGCGTGCATCGCAATCCGTCCGTATGGCTCAAGCCGGGCGACGTGGTGGAGGTGGAAGTCCCGCAGATCGGGATCCTTCGCAACCGCGTCGTGGACGAGACTTAGCCCGCGTTCACATGAGATGAACGGTCATGGCTGGGCGCTTGTCCCGGCCATTGCGCGCCGCGCGCTGACTCATGCGGGCCTGCTCATGCGGGCTACAATTTGATCCAGATTTCCGCTAAGCTCTCGCCCAGTAACGTTGCGTAGAGGAGTGCGAGAGGATGCGGACGCCGTTTCAGGAATGGAGGCGCGAGTGCGAGGCAGTGCAGGAGGAGATGGATCGCCTGATTGCGGCTGGACGGCCGCAATCGCCCGGCGAGCGTCAGGTCCGCCAGCTGCAGTTCGCCGCGCTCATCGAGCGGCGTGACGCGGCCGCGCGCAATCTTCTCAGCACCACCATCAAGCGGGAGAAGTCGGAGGGCTGAACGTAGCCCGGCAGGGCGGGCAAGAGCGCGCCGGCCACGACCCCATGCACCCCTGCCGAGCCGTGAGCTCAGGCGGCCGCGCCGGTGCGCGAATCTTTTGTCGTCGACACATACCAGTCGAAAATCTGCTGTCCCGTCCAGTAGAGCACCCCGTCGAAGCGGCGCGCGTGATCGTAGATGGCCTCGAGGTATTTGATGCGATGCGGCTGACCGCTGATGTAGGGATGAATGGCGAGCGCCATCACCTTCGCGCGCTTGCTCCCCTCGGCGTAGAGACGGTCGAACTGATCGATGGCGCGCCGCAGCAGATATTCGCTTTCATGGTGCTGCACGATCATCATGGTGATGTCGTTGATCTCGACCGTATAAGGCAAGGTCACCAGCTGCCCGCTGGCGGTGGCGATCACCGTCGGCTCATCGTCGTAGACCCAGTCGCCGATATATTTCACTCCGGCGCGTGCCAGGAGCTCCGGAGTTTCCAGCGTCTCGGTGAGACCGGGCCCGAGCCAGCCTAGCGGGCGCTTGCCGCTGAAGCGCTCGAGGATATCCATGGAGCGTGCGATCATGCCGGCCTGGTCCTCGATCTTATGGATCGGCACCTGGTCGTAGGCGTGTCCCATGAACTCCCAGCCCAGACGCCTTGCCTGCTCGGCAACGCGGACATAATCCTCGCAGGTGCGCGCATTGAGCGCGAGCGTGGGCGTTATGCCGAGCCGCTCGTAGAGCTCGAAGAAGCGCCACGCGCCCACGCGCATGCCGTATTCGTGCCAGCTCCAGTGCGGCACGTCGGGGAGCAGCGAGGCACCCGTCGGTGCCGGGATGACCTGGCGCGGCATCGGTCGCCCGATGTCCCAGACCTCGTAATTGACGATGCTCCAGAATGCCACTCGCGCGCCGCCCGGCAGCTTGAGGGATGGCCGGTCGACAATCGCCGAGAACTCACAACGCTCGCGCGGCAGCATGGGGCTATTCATGAGTACTCCACTTGGTTTACCGGGCATGATAATGCCGCGTCGTGCCGCGATCCATTACGCTGCTGCCGTCTGCGACTGTGTCACAAGCCCCTAGAAGGCGTTACGTCCCGCGCTTGCGGGCGGGTGGGGCAGGTTTAAACCCGTCCCCACAGGCAGCGGCGCCCTGGAATGACACGGGACCGGGACTTACGAAGCAGCCGTGAGAGCCGAGCTGCCATGCCCTTGCCTGTCGTGATCGCCCCATTGCACAAATGCGCGGGCACGAAGGCGACGGCAGCCATTCCGCTTGCGCTCACAATTGCGATTTTTGCTCTCGCGTTCTCGGTCCCTGCCTATCCCTGGGTCTCGGGCAGGGTGACGATCCCCTGGGATGCGAAGTCCCAGTTCTTTCCTCCGGTGCAGTTTCTGGCGACGTCCATTGCGCGCGGCGAGTGGCCGTGGTGGACGCCCAATGTCTTTGCCGGCTGGCCGCTGGTTGCCGATCCGCAATCGCTGTTGTTCTCGCCGCTCCATGTTCTCCTCGCCGCATCGAGCCCGGCGGTCAGTCTGCGGGCATTCGATCTTGTGACGTTCGCATACCTGTTTCTCGGCGGCCTCGGCGTGTTGATGTTTTTTCACGATCGCGGCTGGCATCCTGCCGGCGCGACCGTCGCGGCGATGGCCTTCGCGCTCGGCGGCTCCGCCAGCGCCCGCATCCAGCACACGATCGAGATCGTCAGCCTCGCTTATCTGCCGGCCGTGCTCTGGCTCATGGCGCGCGCGCTCGATCGCTCGTCGGCGCGAAGCGGTGCCGTGGCGGGCCTGCTCGCTGGCCTGCTTGCTCTCGACCGCGACCAGGTGGCGCTCCTCTCGCTCTACGTGATTGCCGGATTTGTCCTGGCGCATTGGCTCACGGGATCGGATGCACTCGCGCGCATGCGTGCGAGCATGAAGCCGTTGGGCGCGGCAGTTGTCACCGCGGGCTTTATTGCCGCCCTCCCTGTCTTGCAAAGCGCGCTGCTCGCCGCACACTCGAACCGACCGCATATCGGCTACGCGGAGGCTGCCGCGGGCTCCCTGCATCCCGTGCACCTCCTGCAGCTCGTCTTTGCCGATCTCTATGGGGCCATGCGTGCGAATCATCAGTATTGGGCGCCGCAGAGCCCGATCTGGGATGCAGCCTGGGGTTCGCCGGGGCTTTATCTATCCCCCAACATGGGTCTCCTCTACGCCGGTGCGCTGACCATTATCGTCATCCTGGCATTTGGTCTGCTTCGCCGGCTCGCCTGGACGCGCGAGATTCGCTTCTTCAGCATCGCCGCCCTTCTTGTTTTGCTCTACGCGCTCGGCGGCTATACGCCGGCGTTTCGCCTGATGTATGAAATCCTGCCGGGGGTACCGCTGTTTCGGCGCCCCGCAGACGCGAGCTTCGTCCTCGGGGCAATGCTCGCGATGCTCGCGGGTTATCTGGTGCATCGCTGGCTTGCAGGTACGGTACCGTCGTCCTCGCGCTGCCAGCGCGTCGGCGAGACAGCCTGTGCCCTCGTCCTCGGCGCTGTCGCGCTCCTGCTGGCCCATTCCGTGGTCGGCATCCGCCCTGCCCTTATCCCCGTCCTGACCGCGGCGGTTTTCAGTTGCGCGGCGGTCGGCGTGCTGATCGCCGCGCAGAGGCTGAACGCGCATTACCCGACGACTGCCGTCGCGCTCATCGCCGCCTTCATGGCCGCAGATCTCGGATGGAACAACCGGCCACACGTCTCGACCGCGTTGCCGCCGGTGCGCTTCGACGCGCTGCGCCAGGATACCGGCAACGCAACGGTACACCTCCTGAAGGCGCGGCTCGCTGCCGCGGCGGCACCGGATCGGCGCGACCGCGTGGAGCTTATCGGCATCGACTACCACTGGCCCAATCTTCCCCTCGCCCAGGATTTCGACGGGGTGTTCGGTCACAACCCGTTGCGGCTGCGCTCCTTCGAACAGGCGACTAGCGTGGGCGACACGGTCGCACTCGCTTCACAGCGCACTTTCTCCCCGCTCTATCCTTCCTACCGTTCGGCTTTTGCGGACCTTCTCGGCGTGCGGTTCATTGCGACCGGCGTGCCGGTCGAGGAAATCGACAGCTCTCTCAAACCGGGCGATCTCACCTTCATCGCGCGCACCGGCGACGCCTACGTCTACGAGAATCCGCGCGCGCTGCCACGCGTGATGCTGCTCGCGCACTGGCGCCAAGCGGATTTCGCCGAGCTTCTCCGCTCGGGCTGGCCCGATGTCGATCCCCGAGGCACTGTATTGCTGGAGCATGCACCCCGCGGACTTCCCGCCAGCGAGACCGCGGGGGAGAACGGCTCCGCGCGCTTGCTGCACTACGGCAGCAGCGAGGTGGTCGTCTCGGTCGAAGCTCCGGCTCCGGCCATCCTTGTCCTCAACGACGTGTGGCATCCCTGGTGGCGCGCCAGCCTCGATGGAAGCGAGACCGAGATCCTGAAAGCCAATGGCATCTTCCGCGCCGTCGTGGTCCCGCCGGGCGCGCACCTCGTGCGCTTTGCTTTCCATCCCTTCACCGGCGCCATCGCCGGGCTGGTATCAACTTTCACCGCAGCACCCCTGCAGGAATTCGCGGCTCCGGCGCCGCGTTCCTCGGGCCTTGCACTCATTCGCCCTGCTCCGCGATAATTGCCAACGGAGGATGCTGCGATGACACGCGCCACGCAAACCACTGCCGAGCTTGTCGACAGCAAGAAAAAAATGATCACCGGAACGTATATGCGCAACGCCTGGTATGTCGCCGCCTGGTCGGACGATCTTGGCGATGGGCAGGTGCTCGGCCGCACGATCCTCAAGGAGCCGGTCGTGCTGTTCCGCAAGGTGGACGGAAATGTCGCGGCGCTCCAGGATCGCTGTCCGCACCGCTTCGCTCCCTTGCACATGGGCAAGGTCGTTCGCGGCGACCGCATCCAGTGCCCGTACCATGGGCTCGAATTCGACACGTCGGGCGCTTGCGTCCTCAACCCCCATGGGACGAAGAATATCCCCCCGCGCGCGCGGGTGCGCAGCTATCCGGTCACGGAAAGGCACAAGGCGGTCTGGATCTGGATGGGCGAGCAGCCCGCCGATCCTGCGAAGGTGCCGGACTTCAGCGTGCTGGACAATGTGCCGGAAATGCACGCGACCAAGCGCGATCGCATCACCATCCGCGCCAACTACGAGCTGATCATCGACAACCTGCTCGATCTCAGCCACACCAGCTACCTGCACGACGGCATTCTCGGCAACGCCGATACCGTCGAGTCGGAGATTACCGTCGAGCAGGTGGGGCAGGACATCATCGTCGGGCGCCACGCCGGCAATGCGGCAGCCCCCGGGCTGTTCGCCATTCTGATGCCGTCGGCCCCCGATCGGGTGGACAAGTTCACCCGCATGCGCTGGATGCCCCCAAGCAACTTGCGGCTCGTTACCGGTATCTGCATGCCCGGTGCGGTCCCTGAAAGCGGGACCGGCTATCACGCGATCCACATGCTCACCCCGGAGAGTGACAAGACCACGCATTATTTCTTCACCGCGGTGCGCTTCAACGTACTGACCCCGGATGACCGCACCAATGCGGAGATTCAGAGCAAGATAGCGACCATGCGGCGGTTCGCATTCGAGGAGCAGGATGCGCCTGTGATCGAGGCGCAGCAGCAGCTGATCGAGGCTTCGAGCACGCCGGTCGATCCGATCATTCTGGCGATCGATGTCGGTCCGGTGCGCTACAAGCAGATCCTGCGCAGCCTGATCGAGGCCGAGCAGCCGGCGCAATAGAGTGCCGCCGCTCCCAATCGTACTCTGTCGCGATCCGGATCGGTTCAGCTCCGAGCTTTTTTCAGCCCGTATATCGGCGCACTCCGGTGTGGAAGAGCCTCACCTACGGCGTCGAACCCGTACGCCGCCGTAGTAATAAGCGCGGGGATTGAGCACGCACAGCCCGCCATTCCCCCAGGCGTCGGCCATGCACTGCTGATGGGTATAGAAGCGGCAGTTAAAATTGTTGACCCCAGAATCCCAGGCGCACCACGGCGGAATCGGGCGCGGGCCGTGGGCGGCATCGGCCGGAGCAGAAACAACAAGCGCAAGCATGATCGCAGCCGCAGACAGGAGGATGCTCGGGAAAGCTCGCGAAGAACCTCGGTCAAACATGACAAATCCCTTCAAATCGCAGGGCGGACAAACTCAAATCGCAGGGCGGACAAACAAAGGCACACTCTTATGCGAGGCCGGACGACGCGCGGCGCCGATGCGTCGGCTATTCCGCCGCGAGGCTGTTGCGCCGTCGCGACCGCGCCCGGGGACGAATCAGCGCTTCGGTGGGAATACCCAATTTCCGATGGAGCTTCCATGCCATGCCCATCGTGAGGTGACGCTTACGTGAAAGGATGTCGGACGCTCGCTGACGGGAACCGATCAGACGGCCGAGTCCGCCTGCGTGTAGCCGGCGGTGTCCATGCGCCAACGAATCGCCTGGATGGGATCTGCCGGGGCGACCACCCTCATCCAAGGTAATAGGCAGCTAGCCCTGATCAAGTTGCCGATAGTCTCCAGGCGTACTGATAACGCCCATATTCGGTGCTGGTCACACCATTCCTGACGGTGCCGAGGAACTTTTCTGGTGGCGTGACCACGGTCACCTTGAGAAAGGCCGTCTCTCCGGGCTTCAGCAGACCGGCATGTACGGCGGCGGCGCCGATTGTCGAATCGCCGCTGTAGATGTCGGTGCCCCACAGCTGTCCCTCGGTTACGCCGGTGACGCGGAAATAGTATGTGGCGCCCACCGCCTCGCACAGGCCGTGCATGCTGGTCGGCGCGTCGGAGGCGACGAAATTCTGTTCGAGCAGCCTGCGCAGCTGCCGTCGTGACAGTTTTCCGCGTCGGTCGAAATACGCGACAAGATCTTGCACGACCTTCATAGCCGGTCCCCTCGTTGCATAGTGATAACCCGCCCGTAGGGCGGCTGGAATTCTGTGCAGCTGCGCGGTAAGGCCCAGAGCACCGCATAGGGAACGGGCTCGCGAGGGTAACTAATCTCACCATCGGTGATGACGATTGCGGCGGTTACGCGGGGATCCCCCGCCAGCGCCAGCAACGCCGGTGTGAGATCGCTGCCGCCATATCCGCTCACCCGATAGTCGGCGAGCTCGTTGGGCGAGAGCACCTCGTCCGAGGTCACCACGGTATCGCACTGGACGAGGCGAATATCGTCGACCCCCGCTACGTTACAGAAATCGGCGACCGCACCGAGCGCGAACGGCAGCTCGTCGCTCATCGAGCCGCTGGTATCGAGGATCACGTTGAGCATCCAGGAATAGCGCTTGCGCCCCGGCATCGCCACATCGGTGCGATCGTTTCCGCGGCGCGAGGAACGCGTGAAAGTCCGCTGGCCTGGAGCTACGCCATCGAGCCAGATCTGGAGCGCCAGCTGCCAGGGCGTGCGGTAGACCCCGCGCATCGCCCTGACCTTCTGCTGCGAAGAGCCCGCGTCGGCGCCGCGGATGCGCAACGCGCCCACCGCCTTGGCGAGCGCCATTCCCCGAGCGGCGAGATCGCGGATCGCGCGGGCGCGCTCAGCCTGGTCTGCGCTATCGTTCGGGAACAACTCGCGCTCGCGCCTCGCGTCGAGCACGTCGCCCATGCTTCCGGGAGGAGCCTGCCTAGCGGCGCCAAGCACCTGATCGAGCGTCGCGACGGTGCCTTCCCAGACCTGGGTCCGCGAGGAAGCGACATTGCCGGTCCTGCGCATCTCCAGGACGATTTCCTCGGCCGATTTTCCGCGAGCACCGGGCAGGTCGAGGCCGCCTGCCGGGATCGTCGTGAGCCCGAGCGCGTACCGCAGCATGTCATTGATGATGTAGTCGTGTGCGTAGTTGAATTCGAGCTGGCCGCTGCCTCTGGCACGCTCGTGAGTCCGCAAGGCCAGGTGCAGCAGCTCGTGCGCGAGCACGAACACAAGATCGTCACCGGAAAGCCGGGCCGTAAAGGCCGGATTTGCAAGCAGGCGGCCGGATGCGAAAACGCCCATTGTTGGTACGCGATCGTCGAGATGGACACGCACCGCTGCGGCAACGCCGGCAAGGTGCGGGAACGGCACTGTGACCATCCGCAATCCCCTCATAATACGGGAGAGCGTTGCACGATCGACCGGTGTCGTTTGCGCAGTGCCGCTCATGCCGCGGCGACCTTGCGCAAAAGCTCGAACATCGCGCGATCGGCGCCGAGGGATCCCCATTTCTCGACCATATCGGTCAGCAGCGTTAACTGATGCTCAGACGACTGGCTGCGCAGGAAGCGATTAACGACATGCGGCTTGAAGCCGTCAGCCTTGCCGTCACGTACGAACTGCCGGACGCAGTCGAGGATGAACCAGCGCGCGGAATCGCCCTTCGGCAGGAGATCGGGCTTGCGGAAATACTCTTCGAGCGGCCGCACGGCACTGATCGACTCCTCGGCAAGCGCGCAGAACACAACCGCGTCCTCCGGCGACAGTCGCCCGAAGGCCAGCGCCCGCCGCGTCTCGTTGTTCAGGAGACCGGACTTTTGCGCCATGTCGAACGCACGGGAGAGCAGCGCCCAGGCGCGCGGCGTCGAGAACGGTACGGGCTCCGCGGGCACCGGACGCATCAAGGCGTCGGGAATGGTGGCGATGAAGCTGCGGATTTCGTTTCGGATGTTGGCGCGCTGCGCCCAGGCCAGCCACTCGGCTGTGTCGACACGCAATTGGAGGGTGGTGACGCGATTGACGAGCGCCGAGCTCATCGCACGCACCAGGGCGCGGTCTTGGAGACGATTGCCCGCAGCGACTACCCACGTCCCCGGCGGGAGCGCGTGCTCGCCGAGGCGCCGCTCGAGCAGCAGCGAGTAGAACGCTTTCTGGACGTCCGGCGCACACGCTGGCAGCTCGTCGAGGAACAGGCAGAACGGCTCGGGCCGTTCTGGCAGGAGAATGCGCGGTGGGCAGAACACCGACCGCTCGCCGACGATGCGAGGTATGCCGCTTACGTCCTCGGGCGCGATTTGGGTGCCGAGCAGCGAGCGGCATGGCAAACCGGCCTCGTGCGCTGCCTCGTAGACCATCTCGGACTTGCCCATTCCGGGTGCCGAGAGCAGCAGGAAGCTCTGCTCGTGCGCCATGCACTGGATGAGCTTCTTGGCGTGACGCAGCGTAACGACTTCGTCGAACGCAGCTCGCGTGCCTTCCATCTGCCCCCTCGCATTGACCCGGGCCACGGCGGCCGCATGTAGTAGGGCTATCTGGCGCCAGACCGGATCGGAACCAGCCGCCGGCCTGAGGAAATTCGGGGTTGATCGGCTACGCCTGCTCTGCAGACGACCGGCCCCGGCGCTCATCCATGAATTGATCGAACTCCTGCTTGTCCTTCGCCGCGCGCAGGCGACGCAGAAATTCCCGAAACTCGCGCTGCTCCTCCTCGAGGCGCCGCAAGGTTTCGGTCCGGTAATGGTCAAAGGCTTGGTTGCCAGAGCGCGAAGGCTGCCACCAGGTTCCGGCACTACGCATTTGGTCCACGCCGCCGGACCAACGGCCCCTACCGACATTCTTCCAGGAATTCGCTCGTCCGCTGCCGATCAAAAACGCTAGAGTCGCGAGGCCGATCGGCCACCAGTAGACGAAGCCGAGGATCATGAGTGCGATCCAGGCTGGTTTTCCCAAGTCATCGAGCTTTGCAACCAAAGGCATGCTGGCCTCATTCTGCGAATGTTAATTACATTTACATTGCTACAAGCCACTGCTTGGGTTGTCAAGGCGGCTCTCACACGGTGCGGCGAGTTCCCGCCGGAGCAACGGATAGGCCCAGACTGCGCAAAATAGAATAGATCAGGACAGCCGCCTCCAGCAGACCTTCTGCAGACATCGGCATCGCCCGGCTGGCGGCATCGCCGCGACCGAACAACGAAGGGATTCCTTCGCGAAAATGCCGATAGGGTGCCGCGGGGCTCACTCCGGCCCAGCGGGCGGCTTCGGCGAAGGTAACGCCGGCCGATCCCTTCTGCGCAATCAATGCCAGCGCGGCGCGGATCAATACCTCTTTGAGATTTCCATGATGATAGCCGCGGAGGCCCGATGGTCCGCCTGTTTAGTCCAGCGCATGTAAGGAGGCTTCACATGACCTGGCGCGGCCAGTCGAATCACGCGCTCGACCGGCCGTCGCACAAGACTTGTTAGCCCGATCCGGACGCCGTCTGCATGCCCCGACATGGCCGGGCTCGATCAGCCGCCTCTTGGCGTGGTGGGCACCGCGGGGGGCGCCGCAGCTACTCCGCCGCCACGCGGGCGGGCTCGATCGGCTCGAGCCTGGCGGCGCAATACTTGAACTCGGGAATCTTGCCGAAGGGATCGAGCGCGGGATTGGTGAGAAGGTTCGCCGCGGCTTCCACGAAGGCGAAAGGAACGTATACAACGCCATCGGGAATGCCGTCGTCCTGGCGCACGGCAAGCTCGATGCTGCCGCGGCGCGTAGACACCCGCACCATGTCGCCCGGCGCGATGCCGAGGCGCGCAATGGTGCCGCGCGAGACGCTCGCGATCGGCCCGGGCTCCAGCGCATCGAGGGTGGCGGCGCGGCGGCTCATTGCGCCGGTGTGCCAATGCTCGAGCTGGCGGCCGGTCGAGAGCACGAACGGGTACTCCGCGTCGGGACGCTCGTCCGGCGGCACGATACGTGCCGGAACGAGCTTGCCGCGACCGTCCTGAGTCGGGAAGCGGTCGCCGAACACGACGGCGTGCCCGGGCTTGTCCGGTGCGTCCGACGGATACGTGACCGCGCTTTCCCGCTCGATCCTGTCCCATGAGATGTTGTCGAGGGCGGGCATCAATGATGCCATCTCGGTGTAGATCTCGCTGGGATGCTGGTAGCTCCAGGGGAGGCCGATGCGGCGGGCGATCTCCTGGGTGATCCACCAGTCGACTTTCGCTTCGCCGGGCAGTGCCAGCGCGCCGCGTCCCATCTGCACCTGACGGTTGGTGTTGGTGACGGTGCCGTCCTTCTCCGGCCAGGCCGAAGCCGGCAGGATCACGTCGGCGTAGCCGGCAGTCTCGGTCAGGAAGATATCCTGCACGACCAGATGCTCGAGCTCCGCGAGCGCCTCACGGGCGTGATTGAGGTCGGGATCGGACATCGCCGGGTTCTCGCCAAGGATGTACATGCCCTTGATCGTCCCCGCATGCACCGCCTTCATGATCTCGACCACGGTCAGCCCGCGCTTGGGATCGAGCTTGGCGCCCCAGGCCTGCTCCACGTTGGCGCGGAAGCCGGCGTTGTCGACCGGGCGGTAATCCGGAAAGAACATGGGAATGAGGCCGGCGTCGGAGGCGCCCTGCACGTTGTTCTGGCCGCGCAGCGGATGCAGCCCTGTGCCGGGACGGCCGATCTGGCCACAAATGAGCGCAAGCGCGATCAGACAGCGCGCATTGTCGGTGCCGTGGACGTGCTGGGAGACGCCCATGCCCCAGAAGATGATCGCCGACCTCGCGCGCGCGTAGCTGCGCGCCACGGTGCGCAGCGTGTCCGCGGGGATGCCGCAGATCGGAGCCATCTCCTCGGGCGTGAAATCCTTGATGTGATCGGCAAAGGCTTTGAAGTTTGCGGTCTGCGCCTCGACGTACTGGCGGTCGTAGAGTCCTTCGGTGACGATGGTGTTGAGGATGCCGTTGAGCATCGCAACATCCGTACCCGATTTGAACTGCAGCATGTGGGTGGCATGGCGCTTCAGCGCCTGCCCGCGCGGATCCATCACAATGAGCTGCGCGCCGCGCTTGGCGGCCTGCTTGAAGAAGGTGGCTGCGACCGGGTGATTCTCGGTCGGATTGGATCCGATCACGATGATGACTTCCGAGCTCCTGCACTCGTTGAACGTCGCAGTGACCGCGGCGGAGCCGATCGTCTCGAGGAGAGCTGCGACGGAAGAGGCGTGGCACAGGCGCGTGCAGTGGTCGACGTTGTTGGTACCGAAGCCCGCGCGCACCAGCTTCTGAAAGAGATAAGCCTCCTCGTTGGTGCATTTGGCGGAGCCGAAGCCGGCGAGCGCCTGCGAGCCGTCGCGATCGCGAATTCGCTTGAGCCCGGAAGCGGCGCGGTCGAGCGCCTCCTCCCAGGTCGCCGGGCGAAAGTGCGTCCACGGATCGGCCGGATCGACCGTGTCATGGGCGTGCTTGCGCACGCCCTCCTTGCGGATCAGCGGCCGGGTGAGACGATGCGGGTGGTGTACATAGTCGAACCCGAAACGGCCCTTCACGCACAGCCGGTTCTCGTTCGCAGGACCGTTGCTGCCGGTCACGTGCGTGAGCTTGCCGTCCTTGATGTGATAGGCGATCTGACAGCCCACGCCGCAATAGGGGCACACGCTGTGCACCTCGCGGTCGGGAAAGACGGTGCGCACATTGGCTTCGTCCAACAGTGTCGCGGGCATGAGCGCGCCGGTCGGGCAGGCCTGCACGCATTCTCCGCAGGCGACGCAGGTCGAGGCGCCCATCGGGTCGTCGAAGTCGAACACGATCTTTTCCGTGAAGCCGCGCCCGGCCATGCCGATGACATCGTTGACCTGCACCTCGCGACAGGCGCGCACACACAGATTGCACTGGATGCAAGCATCGAGATTGACCGCCATCGCCGGGTGGCTGCGATCCGGCGGCGGCGCGCCGCGTCGCGGGAAGCGGCTCGAGCCGACCTGGGCGCGGTCGAGGGTCTTCCAGAATTCCGACTGCGGATCGTGCGCTGCGTCTTTCGACGGCTGGTCGGTGAGGAGGAGTTCCATAACCATGCGCCGCGCCGTCTTGGCGCGGTCGGTCTGCGTGCGCACCTTCATGCCCGCCGTGGGCGTTCGGATGCAGCTTGCGGCAAGAACACGCTCGCCCTCGATCTCCACCATGCAGACACGGCAATTGCCGTCGGGGCGATAGCCCGGCTTGGGCAAATAGCACAGATGCGGCAGCTTGATGCCGTGGCGGCGGGCGGTGCGGAAGATCGTCTCGCCGGCCGGGGCCTCGACCTCCCGGCCATCGAGGGTAAAGCGGATCAGCTGATCGCTCTCTCTTTCTGTTGCCGCAAAGGTGACATTCGGGCGGCCCTGGGCCGTGGCATCGCCCACCGCAGCCCCTTTGTTGTCATGGCCGTAACCCAGCGGTTCGTTTCCCTTGCCGTTGCTTGTTGTCATCGGATCAATCTCCGCTGATGAACACCGTCATGCGCGGGCCGACACCATGGCGTGCGTTTCCATTGGGCCGCACGCGCGAGCGCAATTGCGTAGGGGCGAGACACCGCCTCGTCCTCTCTGAGCGCGGCCTTGCCGATGGAGGGCGACCCAGTGGGTCGCCCCTGCGAAAGGCGGGTGTCATACCCATCACCACACCCCGAGCGGCTTGCGCAGGTCTTCGGGGAAATAGCGGAACACGCATGCCAGCGGATTGGGCGCCGCCTGGCCAAGCCCGCAGATCGAGGCGTCCCGCATCGCAGCAGAGAGCTCGTTCAGTAACGCTTCGTCCCAGGTTGCGCTCGCCATGAGCTTGACCGCCTTCTCCGTGCCGGCCCGGCAGGGCGTGCACTGGCCGCAACTTTCATCCTCGAAGAAGCGCATCAGGTTGAGCGCCACTGCCTTCATGTCGTCCTTGTCGGAGAGGATTACCACTGCGTGCGACCCGACGAAGCAGCCGTGCGGCTCCAGTGTGCCGAAATCGAGCGGCAGGTCGGCCATGGACGCGGGCAGGATGCCGCCCGATGCGCCGCCGGGCAGGTAGCCCTTGAACGCGTGTCCCGGGGCCATGCCGCCGCAGTATTCCTCGGCGAGCTCGCGCGCGCTCACGCCGGCCGGCGCCAGCACCACGCCGGGTTTGTTGACCCGCCCCGAGACGGAGAAGCTGCGCAGTCCCTTGCGCTCGCGCCGGCCATGGGAGGCGAACCAGGCAGCGCCCTTCTCCACGATGTCGCGCACCCAATAGAGCGTCTCCACGTTCTGCTCGAGGGTGGGCCGTCCGAATAATCCCACCTGAGCGACGTAGGGCGGGCGGTGGCGCGGCAGCCCGCGCTTGCCTTCGATCGATTCGATCATCGCGGATTCTTCGCCGCAGATATAAGCGCCGGCGCCGCGGCGCAGGTGAACGCGCGTATCCCCGAGCAGCCCGGCCTGCGCCGCCCGCGCAAGCTCATCCGCAAGCATCAGCCGCACTTCGGTATATTCATCGCGGATGTAGAGATAGAGATCGCGTGCCTCGACCACCCACGACGCGATCAGCATGCCTTCGATGAAGCGGTGTGGATCGCGTTCGAGGTAATAACGATCCTTGAAGGTCCCGGGCTCGCCTTCGTCCGCGTTCACCGCAACCAGGCGCGGCGCAGGCTCCGCCCGCACCAGGGACCATTTGCGCCCGGTGGGGAATCCAGCGCCGCCAAGCCCGCGCAGGCCTGCATCGCTCACCGCCTTGATCATGTCCTCGCGCGTGCGGCTCCCCGCGCGGCATGCGCGCAGGAGCTCATAGCCGCCGTCGCGCACATAAGTGTCGAATGGGTTGGGTGTTGCGTAGGGATGCGCGTGCGGGCCGCGCGTGACCGCGCCCGCCACGCTCTCCACGGTCGCGTGCATCACCTGGACATGCCCGATGGCGCAGACAGGCGCGCGGTCGCATGCTCCCATGCAGGGCGCGCGAATGACGCGCACCTCGCGGCCGAGCCGGTTGGGCAGCTCACGCAGGAGGCGCTCCCCGCCCGCCATCGCGCAGGAGAGCGAATCGCAGACGCGCACGGTGACCGGAGGCGGTGGCGTCTCGCCCTCCTTCACCACGTCGAAATGGGCGTAGAAGGTCGCAACCTCATACACCTCGGTGAGGGCGAGCTTCATCTCCTGCGCGAGTGCCGCAAGGTGCGGGGCGGAGAGATGCCCGTACTTGTCCTGGATCAGATGCAGATGCTCGATGAGGAGATCGCGCCGGCGCTCTCGGTCTCCGAGGAGCGCACGGACCTCATCAAGCGCGCGCGGGTCGACCTGGCGCCCCTTGGGCGTGCGCGGCGGGCGACGCCGCCCGCTCCCCGGCTTGCTCTCGACCAGCGTCATGGCGCCTGCCTCCGAGTATCTCCCCCTGAAAGGGGGAGCTGGGTGGGGGTCAAGTCGCTGCCGTGACAATTAGCGAACCCGAGCGCCGAGCATCGGACCCCCACCCAACAACATTTGCTTCGAGGCGAAGCAAATGTTGTCGACCTCCCCCTTTCAGGGTGAGGTAAGCAGTTTGCTGCCCGCGCGTCGTAACGCATCAACAACAAGACCCCGTGATCAAAACAGTCCGGTGATGCGGCCATCGGCTCCGAGATCGATGGAGTTTGCCGCTGGCACCTTCGGCAAGCCTGGCATGGTCATGATCTCTCCGCAGATCGCGACCACGAACTCGGCGCCCGCTGAGAGCCGCACCTCGCGCACCGGGATGATGTGATCGGTCGGCGCGCCCTTGAGATCCGCATTGGTGGAGAAGCTGTACTGGGTCTTGGCGATGCAGACGGGAAAGTTGCGGTAGCCCATCTGCTCGAATTGCGCCAGCTGATCGCGCACCGGCCCTTCCACCGCGATATCCTTTGCGCGATAGATTTCCTTGGCGATCGTGCGGATTTTCTCGATGAGCGGCATGTCGTCCGGGTAAAGGAGCTTGAGCTTGCTCTTGCCTGCCTCGGCTACTTTTACCACGGCGCGTGCGACGTCGGCGGCGCCCTCGCCCCCTTCCGCCCAGTGATCGGCCATCAAAGCCTCGACACCGAGCTTGGCGCAGCCGGCTTTGACCAGCGCCATCTCTGCATCGGTATCGAAGCTGAAACGATTGATGGAGACGACGGGCACGATCCCGAATTTCTGTACGTTCTCGATGTGCCGCGCAAGGTTGGCCATGCCCGCCTCGAGGGCCTTGAGGTTCTCCGCCTTGAGGTCTTCCTTCTTCACTCCGCCATGCATTTTCAGCGCGCGGAGGGTGGCGACCAGGACAGCGCAGTCCGGCGCAAGCCCGGTCTTGCGACACTTGATGTCGAGGAATTTCTCGCCGCCAAGATCGGCGCCGAAGCCACATTCCGTCACGACATAGTCGGCAAGCTTGAGCGCCGTCGTCGTAGCCAGCACCGAGTTGCAGCCATGTGCGATGTTGGCGAACGGCCCGCCATGGATGAAGGCGGGAGTGCCCTCGAGCGTCTGTACCAGGTTGGGCGACAGCGCGTCCTTGAGCAGCGCTGACATCGGCCCCTGCGCCTTGAGGTCGCCCGCCCGTACCGGCTTGCGGTCCCTTGTGTACCCGACGACGATGCTGGCCAGCCGCCTTTTGAGATCCTCAAGATCGGTGGCGAGACAGAAGATCGCCATCACCTCGGAGGCAACAGTGATGTCGAACCCGCCCTCTCGCGGGAAACCGTTGGCCACGCCGCCAAGCGAGGTGACAATCGAGCGCAGCGCGCGGTCGTTCATGTCCATGGCGCGCCGCCACGTGACGCGGCGCGAGTCGATGGCAGGCGAGTTGCCCCAGTAGATATGATTGTCGATGAGGGTAGCGAGCAGATTATTGGCGGTGCCGATGGCGTGCAGGTCGCCGGTGAAATGCAGGTTGATGTCCTCCATGGGGACCACCTGGGCATAACCGCCGCCAGCCGCTCCACCTTTCATGCCGAAGCACGGGCCGAGCGACGGCTCACGGACGCACAGCATGGCCTTCTTGCCGATGTGATTGAGCGCATCGGTCAAGCCGACCGTGGTGGTGGTCTTGCCCTCGCCCGCCGGCGTCGGCGTGATCGCCGAAACAAGGATGAGCTTGCCGTTAGGCCGGCTCTTGAGCGACTTGATGAAGCTCATCGACACCTTGGCCTTGTAATGGCCGTACGGCTCCAGATTCTCCGGAGCGATGCCGAGCCTCTCGCGCGCGATCTCCAGGATCGGCCGCATCTTGGCGGCCTGCGCGATCTCGATGTCGGATTTCGGTTGGGCGTGCTGAGAGGCGACCGTCGGAGCCTTGGCGGCGGTAGCAGTGCTGGGATTCATGAAAACCTCTTGCCAGAAGTGAGCTTTGCAGTGCCGGCGTAGTCGCCGGCCGCGACTTTGGGACCATCGGCTTGCACGCGCAGGACCTTCATGCGCCCATCGGCGCAGACCACGGTGAAGCCGTCGGAGCCGGCGTCGACGATTTCGCCCATCTTGCCGCCGATGCCTTTTGGGTCTTTCGCCGGCAGCGGCTTCGCCTCGAGCACCTTGAGGGTTTTTCCATCGATCGTCGTCCAGGCCCCCGGTGCGGGGTTGCAGCCGCGGATGAGCCGATCGATCTGCACCCAAGGCCTGCCCCAGTCGATGCGCGCGTTGTCCGCTCCGCAGCGGCCTTCATAGCTCGCTTTGGACGCATCCTGCTTTATGCGGGGAGCCTTGCCGGCTTTGACGAGATCGACGGCTTCCAGCATGGCCTCGACGCCCATCGGAAACAGCCGATCGAAATAGACGCTCCCCAGGGTGTCGGTCGGGCCGATGTGAGTCTTCTTCTGCAACAGCACATCCCCGGTATCGAGACCGTTGTCGGGCCAGAAGATGGAAAGCCCGGTCTCGGCGTCGCCCTGGATGATCGGCCAGTTGATGGCGCTGGGCCCGCGATATCTGGGCAGCAGCGAAGGGTGATACTGGATCGACCCTTTAGCAGGGATGTTGAGGAACTCCTCCGGCACAAACAGAGTGACGAACGCCATCACCTGCAGGTCCGGCTCGAGCGAGCGAAACTCCTCCCAGACCTCCGGCTTGCGATATGAGGCGGGCTGATACACCGGAAGCTTGGCGGTCTGCGCCGCCTCCTTGAGCGGATCGGCCTTGGCGCCTTCCTTCTCCGGCGCGACGTAGGCGGCAATCACGTTCTCGCCGCGCTTGAGCAGCGCCTCCAGCACGGCTTTGCCGAACGCCTGCTGCCCGTGCATCACAATCCGCATTTGCCAGCCCTATGCCGTAGCCTTCGTACCTTCCCCGGAAAGGGGGAGGTCGGCTCCCCCCGACTTTGTCGGGGGGAGCCGGGTGGGGGTCAACTTGCCCTCGCGATGATTCACAAATGCGAGCGCGCACCGCGCGCCCCCCGCCCGCCTTTCAGGAGGTATGGAGCGCCTGCTCTGTGGTCGAGCCATACTCACGCCGCCTCGGCGCGCGCGCCTTTGTCAGGCGCAGTGATCGCTCCGGATGCCCTGATCTCGGCAATCTCCTCATCCCTGTAGCCGAGCTCCATGCGCAGGATTTCGTCGGTGTGCTCGCCGAGAAGGGGCGCACGCTTCACCTCGGTAATCGAGTCGGACATTTTGATCGGGTTGCCGACCGTCAGATATTTGCCGCGGCCAGGATGGTCGACCTCGACCACGGTGCCGGTCTTGCGCAGCGACGGCTCCTCCGCGATTTCTTTCATGGACAGGATCGGACCCACCGGGATGTCAATGCCGTTGCAGATGTCCATGACCTCGAACTTGGTCTTGCTCATCGTCCACTGCTCGATGGTGCCGAAGATCTGGCGCAGCCGCGGCAGTCGCGCGGCCGGCGTCGCGTAGTCGGGATCGGTCTTCCATTCGGGCTTGCCGATGAGGTCGCAGATCGCCCCCCACACCGGCGCCTGGGTGATGAAATAGATGTAGGCGTCCGGGTCGCTCTCCCAGCCCTTGCACTTGAGGATCCAGCCGGGCTGGCCGCCGCCGGAATCGTTGCCGGCGCGGGGTACTGCTTCCCCGAACGGAATGCCTTCGCCGAACTGGCTGTACTCGCTCAGCGGGCCGTGCTTGAGCCGCTGCTGATCGCGCAGCTTGACGCGAGCGAGATTGAGCACCCCGTCCTGCATCGCCGCCAGCACGCGCTGGCCGCGCCCGGTGCGGTTGCGCTGATAGAGCGCGCAGGCAATGCCAAAGGCAAGGTGCAGCCCGGTGCCGGAGTCGCCGATCTGCGCGCCGGTCACCAGCGGCGGGCCGTCGCGAAAGCCGGTCGTGGACGCCGCTCCGCCCGCGCATTGCGCTACGTTCTCATAGACTTTGCAATCTTCATAAGGGCCGGGTCCGAAGCCCTTCACCGACGCCACGATCATGCGCGGGTTGGTCGCGTGGATGTAATCCCAGGTCAGCCCCATGCGGTCGAGGGCGCCGGGTGCAAAATTCTCGACCAGCACGTCGCAACGCTTGATCAGGCGCTCGAGAATCTGCTTGCCCGTGGCGTGTTTCGAGTCAATGGTGATCGAGCGCTTGTTGCCGTTGAGCATGGTGAAATACAGGCTGTCGGCGCCTTTGACGTCGCGCAGCTGACCGCGGGTGATGTCGCCCACTCCCGGCCGTTCGACCTTGATGACGTCGGCGCCCATGTAAGCGAGCAGCTGCGTGCAGGTCGGTCCCGACTGCACATGGGTGAAGTCGAGGACGCGCACGCCCTCGAGCGCCTTGCCTGCCTCGCCCCATGGCTTGCTCGAGGGCTTCGGCAGCCCGTTTGCAGGCGGCGGCCGCTTTGGTTTCGCGGCTCCTGCTGCCGGCTTTCTCGCCTTCAGCTTGACCACCTTGCTCGCTGCCCGCCCGGATTTGGGCTTGGCTTTCGTCCCGGCTCTCACGTTCCTGCTCTTCGCCATCTTCTTTACCTCTTCGAACCTAATTCGCTCGTATCCATCCCGTCATGCGCGAGCCCGGCTTGCGCACAACGCGTGAGTCATTTCTTGCGCACTGCGCTTTGCGGATTGAGCTTGCCGATGTTTCCGCTCTCGCTGCCGGCAGCCGGATCGATGACGGCGTTGATCAGGGTCGGCCTGCCGGAGTCCATGGCCTCGCTCACGGCGTGGCTCAACTCGCCGGGCGTCGTCACATGCACGCCAACGCCGCCGAAGGCTTCCATCAGCTTCTCGTAGCGAGCGTCCTTGACGAAGACGGTAGTTGCCACATCAGGACCGCCGAAAGGATTCACGTCGGTTCCGCGGTAAATACCGTTGTTGTTGAAGACTACGACACAAACCGGCAGATCGTAGCGGCAGATCGTCTCCAGCTCCATGCCGGAGAACCCGAAGGCGCTGTCGCCCTCGACCGCGAGCACGGGTTTGCCGGTCTCCACCGCGGCCGCGACGGCAAAACCCATGCCGATACCCATGATCCCCCAGGTGCCGACATCCAGGCGCTTGCGCGGTTGATACATGTCGATGATGCCGCGCGCGAGATCGAGAGTGTTGGCGCCTTCATTGACGAGAATGGCATCCGGCCGTTGCTTGATCACGCTGCGCAATGCGCCAAGCGCGCTGTGAAAGTCCATCGGCGCCGAATTCTTCATCAGCCTCGGGGCCATCTTGGCAATGTTTGTCTGCTTGCGCTCGTTGACGGCGTCGACCCAGTCAGCGGGCGGGCGCCGCCACTTGCCGTCGTTGCTCTCGAGCAGCGCCGATACGCACGAGCCGATGTCGCCCACCAGCGGCGCGGCAATCTGGACGTTGCTGTCCATCTCCTTCGGATCGATGTCGATCTGGATGAATTTCTTCGACCCCGGCTCGCCCCAGGTCTTGCCCTTGCCGTGCGACAGCAGCCAGTTCAGGCGCGCACCGATCAGCATGACCACATCGGCGTCTTTGAGCACCATCGAGCGTGCCGCGCCGGCGCATTGCGGATGCGTGTCAGGCAACAGCCCCTTGGCCATGCTCATCGGCAGGAAAGGAGCCCCGCTCTTCTCGACCAGGGCGCGGATTGCGTCGTCTGCCTGAGCGTATGCGGCCCCCTTGCCGAGGATGATCAGCGGGCGCTTGGCGGCGCTGAGGATATCGAGCGCGCGTTTGACCGCTGCCGGAGCGGGTATCTGGGCAGGCGCCGGGTCGATGACCTCGACCAGCGAATTCGCTCCGGCGTCCGCGTCCAGGACTTGGGAGAACAGCTTGGCCGGCAGATCGAGATAAACGCCGCCCGGACGGCCGGACAAAGCGGCACGGATCGCGCGCGCCACGCCAATGCCGATGTCGGCGGCATGCAGCACGCGGAAGGCCGCCTTGCACAGCGGCTTGGCAATCGCCAGCTGGTCCATCTCTTCATAGTCGCCCTGCTGCAGGTCCACGATCTCGCGCTCCGACGAGCCGCTGATCAGAATCATGGGAAAGCAGTTGGTCGTGGCATTGGCCAGCGCAGTGAGGCCATTGAGAAAGCCGGGGGCGGAGACCGTGAGGCAGATCCCGGGCTTCCTGGTCAAAAAGCCGGCAATGGCAGCTGCGTTGCCGGCGTGCTGCTCGTGCCGAAACGAGAGGACGCGCATGCCGGCCGCCTGCGCCTTGCGCCCCAGATCCGTGATCGGGATGCCGGGCACGCCATAGATCGTGTTGATGCCGTTGAGCTTGAGCGCATCGATGACAAGATGAAAGCCGTCGGTAAGCTCCGGCTGCGATTCGTCCGCGGCCGTTGCGGTCACCGGTTTTGGCTTGATTGCTGCATCCGCCACGATCGTCTCCCTGGTCTCGAGCGCGCAGGTTCCTCCCGCGCAGCGTCATTCGTTCAATCAGTCCAAGTAGTCCGCATATTTTGCCACATGCTCGGCAAGACCGAGGGCATGATCGCGCGCGAGATCCTCCGCACGCTTGGTGTCGCGCGCCTCGAGCGCCTCGATGATCGACATGTGGTCGCGAATGGAGCGTGCGGCGCGATCCTGCTCGCCGATGGTCTTGCGGCGGATCATGCGCATGTGGGCGAAAAGGTTCTCCGCGAGCGCGATGAGCACCGCGTTGCGGCTCAGCCGGATGATCGCCTGATGAAACTCGATGTTCACCTCGGAGTATTCGTCGAGGCGCGCATGCAGCTCGCCGTTCTCGAATTTGGCGAACATGGTGCGCAGCGAGGCGATCTCGTCGTCTTGCGCGCTCCGGGTGATGAGGCGGGCAGCCATGCTTTCGAGCGCAGCCCAGGCGGTGATCAGCTCGATCACCTCGCGCTTCGACTTGCGAACCACGTAAATGCCCCGGCGCGGAACGGCGCGCACGAAGCCTTCGCGCTCGAGCTGCGCCATGGCTTCGCGCACCGGGGTGCGGCTCACGCCGAGATCAGAGGCAAGGCGGCGCTCGTCGAGCTTGATGTCGGAGCGGCTGCGATAGACGTCCATCTCGACGATGGCGCCCTTGAGCGCGGCATAGGCACTGCCTTTGAAGCTTTCGCGCGTCGCGATCGGCTTGAGCCGGGGAGCGCGCGGCGTCTCATCTTTCTCCGAGTGTCCGGACCGCCCCGTGCCAAGGGAGCGTAACGCCTGATCGGGGTTGGAGGGGTTGCGGCGGCTCTCGCCCTTCAAGGGGCTTGCTGGCGCCACAGCCGGCTGGGCCGCGGCAACGGACTGGGATCGACGATACACACCGGCCATTCGTGGTATACATTATGCCACGGCGGTCTCTGTCGCAAGCGCTGGCCCGAATTTTATTTTACCTGCAACCCATTGAAAGATCGGTGAAAGTACTGGGCAACGCGGTTAGCGCCATTTCCGCGCTTCAAACAGTGAACCGCTTCACACAGCCCTGATCCAGGACCGGTTAGGCATGGATAGCCGTTCAAAAGGAGGCATTCATGCAGACCACTTATGTTGGCGCACCCGCCGCTGTTAAGCTCCACATCCCCCGCGATGTCGTTGCGGTCCTTCTGTTCTGCCTGCTCGGTCTTACCGTCTCGATGGCAGTGCTCTCATTCGTTCCAGCGGAGGAGCTCGCCGCGATCCTGGCCTACTGAGCGCAGCAGCAACGCGCGAGACGAACCCTCAAGGACATGCCGGTGCGGTAGTGCTAATGAAAAGCGCTGAACCTGGTCCGAAGGAAAGGCGCGATGGTTGCGAGCCGGCTCAAGGTCTGTCTGCGCCGAATTTCTGCCGCCGGCGTCGCATTGGGCCTGGCCGGATGGCATGGCGCCGCAAGCCAGGAGCTCGCGATGTTCAAGGCCGGCATCTCGGACCCCGTCAACACGGTGCTGGCGTGGTATGTAGCGCGGGATGCGGGGTTCTACGCGGCGAACGGGCTCAGCGTCGACATCATCAACATGAGCGGGGGCAGCCGCGGCGCGGCCGAGCTGCAGGCCGGCCGTCTCGACGCGATGCATGTGGGGCTCTCCTCGGTGATCAAGGTCAACCGCGCCGGCGGCGACATCCGCGCCATCGGCTCGCTCAGCAATGTCATCCGCTTCACGTTCTTCTCCGCGCCGGGGGTGACGACCGCAGCCGACCTCAAAGGCGGCGTGATCGGCGTCAGCACATTCGGCTCCGAAAGCGATTCGACGGTGACGCTTGCGCTGGCGCGGCTGGGGCTGACCCGCGGCGACGTCGTCCTGAAGGAATATGGCGGCGGCGTGCGCCGGCTCGCCGCCGTGAAGTCGGGCGAGATCAAAGCAACGCCGATCAACGAGCCGATCGCGAGCGGGGCGCGCGCGCAAGGCGTGCATGTGCTCGTCGATCTCGTGCCCGAGCAGATCCCGTGGGTTTTCAGCTCCATTGTGGTCCGCCGGAGCGACATCTCGGAGCGCCGCAATGCGTTGCTGCGGTTTCTCAAGGCGACGATCGAAGGCAATTATCTCGCGCTCAGCGACGCGAGCCGCGCCAAAGCGGTGCTGG
Source organism: Xanthobacteraceae bacterium (assembly GCA_036557665.1). Classification (GTDB taxonomy): domain Bacteria; phylum Pseudomonadota; class Alphaproteobacteria; order Rhizobiales; family Xanthobacteraceae; genus VAZQ01. The sequence continues at coordinate 55,152 of DATBHG010000110.1, forward strand.
CGAAAGAGCTCAAGATCACCGACCAGAAGGTGCTCGACGTCACCTACAACGATTTCAGGGCACAGTCGCCCGCCAATCTCGAAGTGTCGATTGAGGGTGCGAACAATATTCTGGCGCAGTTCGGCGGCAATCAGAACATGGCGGACTATGTCGATAGCAGCCTGCTGGAAGCGCTGCGCAGCGACGGCTTTTTCTCCGCGACCGCACGGAAGTACAAGCTGCAGTGAAGACCGCGATGCTGCCCCGGCGATCCGCGCTCGCGCTCATTGCCGCCCCGGCGCTCTGCGGCTCTTTGCGCGCGCTCACGGCAAGCGCCCGCGCAGAGCAGTATCCATCGCGGCCGATCCGCATTATCGTGCCCTATCCTGCCGGGGGACCGTACGACGGCATTCCGCGCATCATCGCGCAAAGGATCAGCGATGGGCTCGGCTGGCCGATCGTCATCGATAACCGCAGCGGTGCCGCGGGACTGATCGGCGTCATGGCGGCAAAGCAGGCGCCCGCAGACGGCTACACCCTCGTTGTCGTCACTACGAGCACCCACGGCTCCATGCCCGCGCTCAAGCGCAATCTCGGCTATGATGCGCTCAACGACTTCGCGCCCGTCGTGCTGATGGCCGATGCACCGCTGGTCCTGCTCGTGCGCGAGGACCTGCCGGTGCGCAGTGTGGCGGAGTTTCTGGACTTGCTGCGGGATCGGCCCGGCCAGCTCAATTATGCGACCGGCGGCTTCGGCTCGCCGCATTACCTTGCGACCATGACATTGTTTTACCGCGCCGGTCTGCCGCGCAACTCTGCAGTGCACGTCCCCTTCAACGGCCTCGTGCCGGCGCTCACATCTGTGCTGGCAGGAAACGCGCAGTTCATGATCGGGAGCACCGGTCTTGCCGGCGCGCATATTGCCAGCGGCAAGCTGCGCGCGCTCGCCATCACCAGCCTGCGGCGCTCGCCGCGGCTGCCCGAGATTCCGACCATGGTGGAGCTCGGCTTTCCAGGTTTCGAAGTGCTCGCGTGGTGCGGCCTCGCAGCACCTGCGGGAACGCCGGATGAGCTGATCGACCGCTGGAACGAGCTCGTCGACGAGGCACTCGGGGAGCCGAAGCTGCGCGAGCAGATCGCCGCGATGGATTACGACGTTCGCGGCGGTACGTCGCGCGAGTTTGCCCGCTTCCTGGCCGCCGATATCGAGCGGTACGAGCAGCTTGTGCAAGCGATGGACCTGGCGGAGGATTGAACGCCGCACCCTCTGCTGCGCGCGCACGGCATCCTTGCTGGACAACAAAATCATTGTCAGTATCCCTGGCGCCGTCGAGCCGAAGAATGGCCGCACTGTCTCTACAATAGGGGATAAGCCATGAAGCTCTGTCGCTACGACGACGACCGCCTGGGAGTGGTGCGCGGTGAGATGGTGCACGACGTCAGTGAAGCGCAAAGAGAGATCAGAGCGTCCGCTCCCTATGCCATGAAGGGCGATCCGGTCATCGCGGCTCTGCCGGCGTGGCGCTCGCGGCTCGGGGAAATGGCGGCCAAGGCGCCTGGCAAGCCGGTCTCGGCCGTCAAGCTGCTGTCCCCGGTGGCGCGGCCGTCAAAGCTCGTGGCCGCGCCTACCAACTACAATGCGCATATCGACGAGATGGCGGCGCGCGCCGCCGCGCAAAACGTCAAGCCGTCGCCGGCGATCGGCACGGCCGGCCTGTTCCTCAAGGCGAACTCCTCGCTCGTCGGTCCGTCCGAAGGCGTTGCCATCCGCTTTCCGGAGCGGCGCAACGAGCACGAGGTCGAGCTCGCGATCATTTTCGGCAGGGAGGGAAGCGACATTCCGCGCGACAAGGCATTGAATTACGTGGCGGGCTACTGCATCGGTCTCGACATGACCGCACGCGGCCCGGAAGACCGCAGCTTTCGCAAGTCGATCGACACCTATTCGGTCCTCGGACCCTGGATGGTCACCGCTGACGAGATTCCCGACCCCGACAACGTCGCGCTCGAGATCGCGGTGAACGGGGAGATGAAGCAGAGCAGCAACACCGATCAGCTCATCTACGACTGCCGCAAGCTGATCGAATGGGGCTCGACCTTCTACACCTTCTATCCCGGCGACGTGCTCTTTACCGGGACGCCGGAAGGTGTGAGTCCGGTCAAGCCCGGCGATGTGATGCGGGCAGAGATACCGCTTATCGGCGCCATGTCGGTCGCGGTACGCGCGCATAAAGCCGCTTAGCGCAATTCTCGCAGGGACGGCTTTGAAACCCGCCCTTGCCAAGAGATCGATTTGAAAAATGCCCGATGCCGTTCACCAGGAGTCTGCATTATGACAGCGATGCGAAAGCTACATTTGGCCGTTTTGCCCGTCTATTTGCTCGCCATCGCCGGGGTGCGAGCTGAGCCAGGCATCACCGAAACCGAGATTCGCGTGGGCATGTGGACGCCGCTGAGCGGTCCGGTGGCCTTGCTCGGGCAATCCGCACGCGACGCGGTGCGGCTATGGGCGAAGGAAGTGAACGACAAGGGCGGCATCCACGGCCGCAAGATCAATTTCATCTCCTATGACGATGCTGCTTCGCCGCAGGAAGCGCAGGCGGCGGTCCGCCGGCTGATCGATCAGGACCAGGTGTTCATGCTGATTTGCGGCTCGGTCAGCGGATCGACATTGCCGGTGCGGCAGGTGATTACACGCGAGAAGGTGCCGTTCGTCTCCTCGATCTCCTCCAACGTCAATCTGATGAAGCCGTTCTCCCGCTACATATTCCGCATCTATGCCAACGAGGACAGCCAGGCGGTAGGAATTATCGATTGGATAATGGAGCACGAGCACATCAAGCGACCCGCTCTCATCTACACCAGCAACGATTATGGCGTGGGCGGCTTCCAGGTGTTCTCCGAGCGCCTCAAGGAGAAATACAAGATCACGCCAGCGGCGGCGGAGCGCTATAATCAGGGCGATCAGGATTTTTCTGCCCAGCTTCTGCGGATCAAGAGCGCCGACCCTGACGGTCTCCTGATTTATGCTTTCGCACAGGAAGCCGGCATCATTGTGCGGCAGGCGAAGGAGCTGGGAATTAACGCAAAGCTGTTCGGCGGCGGCGGCACCTCGACACCGCTTCTTCAGCGCGGCGCCGGGCAGGCCGCTGTCGGATTCGTCTCGGACCTTGTCGTACCCGAAATTGCGGACAGCTCGCAGAGCCCGGCTGTGGTCGCATACCGCGATAAGCTCAAGGCCAATTTTTACCCAGATGGGTTCCCGCCCGGCCGTCCCTCTGAATATGACCTCGCCGGATACGCCGCCGGCAAGGTGACCGAGGCGGCGCTGGAGAAGGCCGGGAAGGATGTCTCCCGCGAATCCTTCGTGGATGCCCTGGAAGGGATCAAAAATTTCGAAACTGGAATGACGTTCCCTATCAGCTACAGCAAGGACAATCACGAGGGCACGACCCAGGTTGAGATCATCCGGGTGCGGCCCGACCTCAAATGGGAAAGCATCTCCAAGATCGGCGGGCGGTAAGTACCGCAGGTTGTGTGGCCCCTGGGTTTCGGCTGTCGTTTTGCTCGGGCGAAGACGCCCTTACTGCACCCGGCCGGGACACGAGGTGGGTCGTGTCCCGGACGAGCGACCGGGCGATTGGGTCCACGAGCGAAGATCTGGGAATCAAAAGCTCGCTGCCCGCTCAGGAGAGTGACCGGCCGTGGCGTTGCTGAGCCAGGTGGTGGTGAGCGGGCTTACGCTCGGAAGTCTTTACGCGCTGGTGGGCCTTGGGTTTGTCGTCATCTTCCGCGCGACGAAGGTGGTGAATTTCGCCCAGGGCGAGATGATGATGCTGGGCGCCATTCTCGCCCTCTATTTCTACAGCGATCTCAAACTGCCGTACTCGCTCGCGTTCGTTGCAGCCGTCGTACTCTGCGCCCTGTTCGGCGCCGCGCTCGAGCGCATTGCCTATCGGCCGCTGATCGATGCTCCCGTGGTCACTCTCATCCTTGCGACGGTTGCAGTCGGCCAGATGGTCCGGGCAGCCGTACGCATCCTGCGCGGTTCCGAGGTGAGCCGCTTTCCCTCGATCCTGCCCGCCGAGCCGTTCTCGATTGCCGGCGTCACGCTCACGCCGCTCAGTCTGAGCATCATTGCGCTCGCGGTGCTTCTGGTCTGCGCTTTCATGCTGTTCTTCCGCAAGACGAGGATCGGCAAGGGCATGGAGGCCACTTCCGAAAATCGCGATGCGGCGACGCTCTGCGGCGTGAACGTCAATCGCACGTTTTCCTTGATCTGGGCGGTCGGCTCGGGTCTTGCCGCGGCGGCCGGGGTGCTGCTCGCCCCGCTCATTATCATCACCCCCGAAATGGGCACGATCGGCATCAAGGGATTCATCGGCGCCATCCTCGGCGGCTTCACCAGCATTCCCGGTGCAATCGCCGGCTGTTTTCTGCTCGGCATCATCGAAAACCTGGGCGGCGTCTACGTCGCAAGCTCGATGAAGGACGTCATCGCCTTTGCCACGCTGTTGCTTATTCTTTCGCTCAAACCCAACGGTCTGTTTGGTCGCGAGCAGGGGCAGCGCGCGTGAGCCTCGCAGCGCGTTCCCGCTGCGTTGAATGGCCATCGTCCGCGGGGCTGCGGTCAAACCTGCGCAGATTGCGTAAGGTGGCCGGTGCCTTGGCGCCGCAGCCAAGGCGCTTCACGATCCCCTTCCCGAGCCTCAATCATGAGTGGGCGAGAAAGCAGGCCGAGCCTGCTGCATCTCCCGATCTCTGATGCCCACCACGCGCTCCAGTCTTGCGCGACGCATGGCCGGTACCGCCTGTCTGCTGCTGCTGGCGCTCAGCCTCGCGGCCACGTATCTGCTCCGTACCTATCCACTGTTCGTATTCAGCCTCGCGGTCGTTAACATCATCGCCGTGCTCGGTGTCAATCTGGTCATGGGCTACGCCGGGCAGATATCGCTCGGGCAAGCCGGGTTTGCGGCGATCGGCGCCTATACCACGGCGCTGCTCGTCGCCAACTACGATCTGTCGTTCTGGATTGCACTGGTGCTCGGCGGCTTGCTCTCGGCTGCCTTTGGCTATCTTCTCGGCGTGCCGGCGCTGCGGCTGGGTCCGCTCTACGTCTCCATGGTCACCTTCGGCTTCGGCCTCGTCGTCGTCATCATCCTGCAGAACTGGTATGATCTTGCCAACGGTCCAAATGGGATGGCCGTTCCGCCGCCGGAGCTGCTCGGATACGAGCTCTTGCCACGACCGTTCAACGTCCCGATTGTCCTCATCGCTGCCGGTCTTTTTCTGCTCGCCCGTAACATCGTCGATTCGAGACACGGCCGGGCCTTCATCGCCATTCGGGAGAATGAATTGGCGGCGCGGGCAATGGGCATCAATCTCGCCCACTACAAGACCGTCGCGTTCGCGGTCGGCGCATTTTATGCGGGAATCTCCGGCGGCCTGCTCGCCGGTCTCTCCCAGTTCGTCAATCCGGATGCCTTCGTTTTCCCCGTCTCCATCCTTTATGTCACCATGGGGATTCTGGGCGGCATCGGCTCGCTCGCGGGAGCGGCTCTCGGCGGGTTCATGCTGACGCTCCTTCCCGAGCTGTTGCGAGGGGCTGCGGAGTATAAGGATTTTCTCACCGGGCTCCTGCTGCTCGTTCTGCTGATTTTCCTCCCCAAGGGCCTCGTCGGGGCGCTGCAGTCCTCATGGCCGGGCTTGACCCGACAATCCATCCTTTTCGCGAGAAGATGGATGCACGGACCAAGCCTGCGCATGATGGTGGAGGGTAACGGCTCGGCTGCGGGGTTTTCGACGGGGGCGCTCGAGACCAACATCCGGAGCGACATCGGCCCGCATGTCGCTGACGCCCATGCAGGCAACGTACCCACGGCATCGGGCCCCGACCCACTGCTCAAGGTCGAAGGCATCGGGATCAGCTTTGGCGGCTTGCGCGCGCTGCAAGACATCAGCCTGCAGGTCGGAGCCAGCGAGATCCTCGGCATCATCGGTCCGAATGGCGCCGGCAAGACGACGCTGTTCAACGTCATCTCCGGCATGGCGATGCCGGATCAGGGGCGCATCATGTTCGCCGGGCAAGACATCACCCGCACGGCTGCACATGCGCGCACACGTCTCGGCATCGCGCGTACGTTCCAGAACCTTGCGCTGTTCAGCGACATGAGCGTGATCGACAACGTGCGCGTCGGCGCTCACGTGCGTCTTGCGAGCACCCTCCTCGCCGCCGGCATGCGAGCGAGGAGTGAACGGGCCGAGGAGGCTCGGTCGCTGCGCGATGCGGCGAGCCTGTTGGAGCTCGTGGGGCTCACGCCGTACGCCGCGCAGGCCGCGCACGGCCTCGCGTTCGGGCATCAGCGGCTGCTTGAAGTTGCGCGTGCGCTGGCCTCGCGCCCCCGGCTTCTTCTGCTTGACGAGCCCGCCGCCGGTCTCAATTCAGGCGAGCTGGAATCGCTCGTGCTGCTGATACGGCGCATTCGCGAGACATATGCGCTTTCCGTCCTGCTGATCGGCCACACCATGCGGCTTGTCATGGGGCTGTCGGACCGCATCATCGTGCTCGATCACGGCGTGCAGCTCGCCGAGGGATCGCCCCGCGAGATTCAAAGCGACGCACGCGTCATTGCAGCTTATCTTGGGGCCGAGGATGCTGCTTGAGCTCAACGCCGTTCATGCCTTCTACGGCAAGATCGAGGCGCTCAAGGGGGTGAGTCTGCGGGTCCGGGAGCACGCTATCGTCGGCCTGCTCGGCGCCAACGGCGCCGGCAAGACCACGACCGTGCGCACCATCGTGGGCCTGCACCGCTCACGCGACAACGACATCCGGTTCGATAATGCGCCGATCGGCAATGTTCCGGCGCATCAAATCGTCGGCCTTGGGATTTCCATGGTGCCGGAGCGGCGCGAGCTGTTCCCGGATATGAGCGTCCTCGACAACCTCGAAATGGGTGGCTACCGGCGGCGCGACCGGCGGGAGGTGCGCCGCGCGCTCGATTGGATTTTTGCGATGTTTCCGGTGCTGGCAGAGCGGCGAAGGCAGCGGGCCGGAGCGCTCAGCGGCGGCCAGCAGCAGATGCTCGCGATCGGACGCAGCCTCATGTCGCGGCCACGGCTTCTCCTGCTCGATGAGCCGACGCTCGGCCTTGCCCCGTTGCTGGTCAAGCAGATCTTTGCAATCGTGCAGGAGCTCAATCGCCAGGGAATCACCATCCTGTTGATCGAGCAGAACGCCAGGCAGGCGCTCAAGCTGGCGGAATACGGCTACATCCTGGAGAACGGCCGCATTGCTCTCGAGGGCGAAAGTGCGCGCCTCATAGAGGACGAAAACGTGCAACGCTCGTATCTGGGGGCGATATGATGGGTACGGACGGCACGCCCCAGGCGCGCCGCTTCGCGCATGCACACTCGTAGCTTGTACCGAGGCTGTGCGGTCGCGCTGCGCCGCATCCGGGACACGGGGGCGACGGTGTAATTTGATTGAACTCTGCTGGAGCAGAGCAAAAGGAGCGAGTGATGATCATCGATTGTCATGTTCACGCCGGAGAGCTGGGCAAGCACTATCCGGTCTGGTGGATCGAGGAGCTCTATCGCGTGTGGGGGGGAGTGCATCAATGGACCTATGAGCGGCCGAGCCTCTCCGTCGGCGAGCGGCTCGTGTATCAGATGGATCAGGTCGGCGTGGACATGATGTGCATCATGACCTCGGATCATCGCCGCGTGTATCCCGACGACTCCGGCCCCTGTACGCCGAACGATTACCTGCTCGAGGTAAGAAAAGCCGCGCCGGAACGATTCGCCTTGACCTGCAGCGTCGATCCGTTCCGCGGCATCGGAGAAGGGGTCAGGGAAATCGAGCGCTGCGTGAAGGAGCTCGGGTTCCATGCCTGCAAGCTTTACCCTTCCTACGATCATTTCGATCCGGGCGACGAGCGGCTCGATCCGATCTACAAGAAGCTGGTCGAGCTCGATTGCACCATGCAGGTGCACATGGGTTTTACGCCGTGCAAGAACGCGCCCATGAAGTACCAGCATCCCTATCTGCTCGACGCGGTCGCGACGCGCTTTCCCGACCTCAAGGTCGTGGTGGCGCATGTCGCGTGGCCATGGGTGGACGAGTGCATCTCGCTGCTTGCGAAATGGGAGACCTTCCACGTGGATTTCGCCTATTGGGGATGGTTCGGAGCGGAGACGACGTTCAAGACGGTGAAGAAGATCGGCGAGCTCTGCGGCTACGATCGCATGGTGTACGGCTCGGAGAACTCGCACACGCACATGGCCCCCAAGATGTTTCTCAGCTTCCCCGAAGTTGCTGCTAAGCTCGGCGTGCCTCCGATCTCGAATGACGACATGGAAAAGATATTATGGCGGAATACCGCCCGGTTGTGGAAGCTCGAGCCCATAGGCGCAGCGAGGAAGGTGGCTTGAGAGCAGGTTTTTTCCCGTCATGGCCGGGCCCGCAACAAGCCCGCATAAAGACAATAGTCCGAGGTATCTGATGGCGGGGCTCGTCATCCGCAAGGCGGACTGGATCGTCACGGTCGATCACGAGCGCCGAATCCTGCGGAACGGCGCTATCGTGATTGAAGATGACCGTATCAGCTTCGTGGGCAGGGATGACGAGCTTCCCGCTGGCTGCGCCGGCATGGAGACGATGGACGCGTCCGGTCTGCTGGTCCTGCCCGGCTTCGTCGACACGCACGTGCACAATACGCAGCATCTGGGCCGAGGGCTCGCGGATGAATGCGACATCCCCAAGCAGCTCCTGGAGCGGCTCTACGGCTACGAGTCGGAGATGACATCTGAGGATGCGTATTGGGCGGCGAGGGCCTGCCAGCTCGAGCTGATCAAGGCGGGCACCACCTGCTTCCTCGATCCGAGCAGCTACTATCCCGGCGAGACGGCCAAGGCGACGGGAGAAAGCGGCATGCGCGGGATCGTGTCGCGCACCGCCTTCGACGTGCACAACACCACGATCGGCAAGATGCCGTCGAAGACCATGTTCCGGGAGACGCTGCCGCAAGCGCTGGAGCGCGCGGAAGAGACCGTCGTGACCCACAGCAATACCTACGATGGGCGGGTGAAGGCCTGGTTTGCGCTGCGCATTCTCGCCGGTTGCTCGGACGATCTCTGCCGTGGCATTCGCCGTCTCGCCAACAAGCACCATGCGCCGATTGTCATGCATGCCTCCGAGTCGCGCGACGAGATCGTCGGCTCGCGCCTGTCCTCCGGGCTGAGCGACGTGGAGCGGCTCGAGCACCTCGGCGTGCTCGGTCCCGACATGGTGATGATCCATATGGGCTGGGCGAGCCCAAAGGAGATCTTTCTCGCCCAGAAGCACGGATTCAAGATCTCGTATACGCCCTCGACCGGTTTCCGGCTGGGCATGGGCGATACGGGATACGGGCATTTCCCTGAAATGGCGGCGATCGGGGTCACGGTCTCGCTGAGTTGCAATTCGGCGATGTCGAGCAACTATCTCGACATGGTGCGGCTGATGAATCTTGGCGCCGGCGCGATGCGCGCGACCCGGCTCAGTGCGTTCATCTTTCCTCCCGAGGAGATGATCGAGATGGCCACGATCAACGGCGCCATCTCCATCGGCGCCGAAGATGAGATCGGCTCGATCGAGGTCGGCAAGAAAGCGGATGTTGCGCTTTTCGACACCCGCACCCCGGAATGGCGACCGCTGCTCAACCCTCTCTCCAATCTCGTGCACAGCGCCCGCGGCGGCGCGCACACCGTGATCGTAAACGGCAAGGTGCTCATGGCCAACGGCAAGGTGCGCACGATCGACGAGGCGGAGACCCTTGCCGAATGCCAGCGACGCGGCGTGCTCATCGCGCGCAAGTCCGGCCTCGACCGCGTGACCCAGTCTCCTTGGCCGAGATGTTAGTTGTCATGGCCGGACTTGGCCCAGCGACTTGGCCCCAGCGACTTGGCCCAAGGCCTGGCTCGGCCCTTCACGTGCAGAATCCGTGGGTGCACGGACGGTGCAGCCAAGCTTATGCAGTTGCGCAAAGGTGGCTGCCTTCCGGCGCATGACGGGGATTGAAACGAGCGGAGCGCGATACAGGACGAGGTGATGATCCGGCGACTGATCAAGCATATCGATTGGGTGGTGACCCTCGATGCCGAGCGGCGCATGATCGCCGATGGCGCGATCGCGATCGCGGGCGATCGCATCGAGCTGGTCGGCAAGTCGGACGAGGTCGAAAATCGCTTCCAGGCGGACGAGACGATCGACGGCCGCACGCTGATCGCTCTCCCCGGCCTGATCGACACCAACGTCGCGACGGTCCAGCAGCTCGGCCGTGGCGCGGCCGAATTCTGCGATATTCCGAAATTCATGCTGGAGCGCATTCTTCCCTACGAAGCCGCGCTGTCGGCGGAGGACGCGGCGATTGCGACGCGTGCCTGCCAGCTGGAGATGATCCGCGCCGGGACGACCTGTTTTGTCGATGCCGGAAGCAGGTATCCCGAGGTCGTTGCCCAGGCCGCACACGAGACCGGGCTGCGCGCTCTCGTGGCGCGCGGCTGCTACGACGAGTTCGACACCATCATGGGCGATTTCCCGCAGACGTTCGCGCGGGAGACGATGGACCAGGCAGTGGTACGCGCGGAGGACGCGATCTTTGCGGTCAAGAAGCTCGCAGATGCGCGGGTGCGGCCCGCGGTGGCACTGCCCTGGCTGGCGGCTGCGAGCGACGCGCTGTGTCGCGAGCTCTCCGACCTGGCGCGACAGAAGCACGTACGCCTCATCGCCGCCGCCGCGCGCTCGCGCGACGACGCCGTTGCCTCGCGGCGCCAGCATGGCCGCACCGAGGTCAAGCGTCTCCTCGATGCCTCTGCGCTCGACACCTCCACCGTCGTGGCGCACGCGGGCTGGACGAGCCCCCGCGACCTCGTGCACCTGCGCGACGCAGGCTCCCATGTCGCCTGCTGCCCTTCCATGTCGCATCGCTTGGGCACGGGCAGTCTCGAGCTCGGCCGCTATCCCGAGCTGCTCGAATTCGGCGCCAACGTGACCCTTGGATCCGGCTCCGCCATGGCCAGCAACTACATCGATGTGGCGCGCCAGCTCTATCTGTTCGCGGGCGGAGCCAAGACCTATCGTCTCGATGCCACCTCGGTGCCGCCGGAAACCGCACTGGAAATGGCGACGATCAGGGGCGCTGCCGCGATCGGTCTCGAGCGCGAGATCGGCTCGCTCGAAGCGGGGAAAAAGGCCGACATCACCTTGTTCCGCATGCTGGCGGCGGACTGGGCGCCGGTCATCAATCCGGTCGCCAACCTGGTATTCAGCTCGCGCGGAGGTGCGCACAGCGTGCTCGTCGACGGCAACGTCCTCCTGGCGGGCGGCCGCTTGCAATCCATCGACGAGCATCGCACGCTCGCCGACGCGCAGCGATGCGCCGAGGCGGTTATGGCCCGCAGCGGGCTCGCCCGGTTCTGCGCGCCGCAATGGAAAGTCCAGTGAGTGCAAGGAGAGAAAGATGCGCAAGTTCATCATCGAGCGCGATATCCCCAAGGTGGGGACGTTCGAACGCGATCAGCTCAGGGCTGCCGCCGCCAAATCAAATGAGGTGCTGCATCAGCTCGGCCCCGACATCCAATGGGTCGAAAGCTATGTCGCCGACGACAAGACCTTCTGCGTCTATCTCGCCAAGGACGAAGGCATCATCCGCAAGCACGCCGAGATCAGCGGCTTTCCCGCGACCAAGATCACCGAGGTGCGCAAGATGATCGACCCGACTACCGAGAAGGCAGCATAGCGCGCGGCAGCACACCGGCGTGGCCGATGCTGCTCCGACCGCGGCCTCCCGACTGCGCCGCTGATGATGCGCTGGAGACGAGTGACCACACGAAGCTGAGGCCCCGACCAACCCGAAGCTCCGGCCGGTACCGGCTCGGCGGAGCACCGCTTCGGGCCTCCACGACCGCAGTTAGTGGAAGCGCTGGTGTGTGCGCTCGCGTCGCGCTGCATCCGGAGCACGAATGCCGCTAAGCCTGCCCGATGCGGCGGAGCGGTTGCGTTTGCTGGAAGAGCGCGCTGCGGCCGACCGCGCGCTGCTCGATTTTCCCCCACGGCCATGGGTGGTGCCCCGCAGCGCCGATAACGGCGAACCGCTACTCAACGTGCTGGTGGTCGGAGCGGGGCAGGCGGGACTCGCGATCGCCTTCGGCCTTATGCGCGACCACGTCGACCATGTCCTGTGCATCGATGCTCTGCCGGAGGACAGCGAGGGGCCCTGGCTCAGCCATGCTCGCATGCAAACCCTGCGGACACCGAAACAGCTCACCGGTCCCGACCTCGGCCTTTCGAGCCTGACATTCAAAGCCTGGTACGAGGCGCAGTTCGGCGAGCAGGCCTGGCAGGACCTGGATCAGATCCCCCGCACGGAATGGCCGCGCTATCTCGGCTGGATCCGGCGCGTTCTGAGGATCCCGCTGCGCAATCAGGTCGCGTTGAAACGGATTGTGCCGCACGGGGAATATCTCGCAGCCGAGGTCGAGACAGGGGCCGGTGTGGAGGTTCTTCTCGCTCGCAAGATCGTGCTGGCAACCGGCATGGAGGGCGGCGGTCGCTGGTACACGCCTGCGCTGCTGCGCGAGTTGCCTAAGCAGTATTGGGCGCACGCAAGCGAAGCGATCGATTTCGCAGCTTTGCGCGGCAAGCACGTCGCCGTGCTGGGAGCCGCGGCCACGGCGATGGATAACGCCGCGGCCGCGCTCGAGCATGGCGCGGCGGCCGTCGACCAATATTGCCGGCGTTCCCGCGTGCAATCGATCCAGCCCTATCGCTGGGCAGCGTTTGCCGGCTTCATGCGCCACATCGGCGAGATGGACGACCTCTGGCGCTGGCGTTTCCTTACCTATTTTCTGAAGCTCCGCGAGCCGTTCACCAAGGACGCCTGGAGCCGCGTCTCGCGTTTCTCGAACTACCGCATGCTTACCGGCCGGCCATGGCAGCGCGCCGGTGTGGAGGACGGTCGCGTCGTGATTGACACCCCGCAGGGCCTTGCCTTCGCAGACTTTCTCATCGCCGGGACGGGAGTTGAAGTGGATCACCGGCTCCGTCCGGAGCTTGCTTGTTTCGCCGACCACATCGCGACATGGAACGACCGCTTCAGACCTCCGCCCGGCGAGGAGGACCCCCGCCTCGGGCTCTACCCCTATCTCTCCTCCTCGTTCGCTTTCCTCGAGCGGGTGCCGGGAGCCGCGCCGGCGCTGAGCAACATCCATTGCTTCAATTTCGCCGCGACCCTGAGCTTCGGCCCGAGCGGCGCCGCCATTCGGCCGATGAAATACCTGGTCCCCAAGCTCGTGCGCGCGCTTACCCACGATCTCTTTCGCGCCGACATCGCGGCGCATTGGCAGAGCTTTCAGGATTTCCGCGGGTTTGATTTTGATGCTTTCCCGGAGATGTTGGGTGTGCGGGAGTGACGAAGCACCTGATATCGAATTGCAGAATTCTCGAAAGCCGGAATGGCTGGCAGCGAGGGAGTTGTTGCGATGCGAACTTCCATAAGCGGAGGCTGGATCGTCGGTCATTCAAATGGAGAGCACCGACTCATTCGCGACGGCGTGGTCGTCTACGAGGATAACAAGATCATCTTTGTTGGACCGCGTTTCGACGGGACGGTGGATCGCCAGATCGATGCCGGCGACAAGCTCGTCGCTCCCGGCTTTATCGATACTCACATCCATTACGGGCATCGTGCATCGCATCGGCTGATCTCCGACACGGGCCGCCCGCTTTTCTTCGGGCAGCCTTTTCTCGAGGTGACAGTTCCGCGGCGCGGGAAAAAGGTGACCGGGGATGCACGTTGGCTTGCGCACGGCGAATCGACGTCCGAAAGGGCGCTCGACCTCAATGCGACCTACACGGTCGTCGAGCTGATCCGCGGCGGTGTCACCACGTTCGCCGAGCTCGGTGCACAGGTCATGGTTCAGGATGCGTTGCTCGAGCAGGTAAAGCGTTTTGGCGCTCGCGCCTATCTTTCTCCGGGTTATGATTCCGGTCATTGGGCCGGCGACGAGCACGGGCGCCTCGAGCGAATTCATGACGAGCAGCGCGGCGTCACCGGCTTCAAGGTCGCCACGGACTGGATCAAGCAGCACGACGGCGGCCTCAGCGGCCGCATTCGCGGTATCCTCGTTCCGCGACGCGTGTGGACCACGACCATCGACCTCCTGAAGAGGACCGTGGCCGTTGCGGACGAGACCGGATTGCCGATGGCGACGCACGCGGCCTTCAGCATCATCGAGTTTCACGAGATCGTTGCGCAGTACACGATGACTCCTATTGAGCTTCTCGACTCGATCGGCATGCTGCGGCCGACGCTCGCAATTGGCCACTGCAATTTCATCTCCGACAATCCAAACATGAACTATGCCGTGAAGAACGACCTCAAGCTGCTCGGGCAGACCGGTACCTCTATTTCTCATTGTGCGATCAACATCGCGCGACGCGGTCGAGCGCTCGACAGCTGGAAGAAGTATGCCGATGCCGGGGTGAACATCTCGCTCGGCTCGGACACCTATCCGCGCGATATGATCATGAACATGCGCACCGCGTCCTACATGGGCAAGATCGCAAGCGGCTCCTTTTTCGCTGCGACGGCGGGCGAAGTGTTCGCGGCTGCCACGCTGGGCGGCGCTCGCTCGCTGGGACGGGACGATCTCGGCAAGCTTGCGCCGGGCGCGCTCGCGGACATCATCATCATCGACCTGTCCGGCCGCGGCACATTTCGCTACGGGCCCGTCCGCGATCCGATCAAGAGCCTAGTCGAGTGCGGCGTCGGCGACGACGTCGAGACGGTGATCATCGACGGCAAGACAGTGATGGAAAACCGGGAAATTCCCGGCATCGACATGGGCACTCTTCTCGAGGAGGCGCAGGCGTCGGGTGAGCGGGTCTGGGCTTCACTGCCGGACTGGGATTCGCTGGAGCGTACCGCGGACGAAGCCTGTCCTTATTCCTACCCGCTCACCTGCGGACATTGACTCCGCACCGCGAGGCGGGTCAGCCACCGCATTGTCCCCTCGCTCGTGTCGCGGACAAGCTGCAAGCACGCAATCTACAAAGTCCAAAGAGGACCCTATGCCCACCCCGAGATGGACTGCTCGAATGAATCTTTTCGCCTGCATCCGGTTGGCCGGCCGCGCAGTTATGCTACTTGCCTCGCTACCTGCCTTGTCGCTTGCTCTTGGAGAGCACCACGTCCTCGCTCAGGCGTCCGCCTGGCGGACGATCACCCTGCTTGTCGGGTTCGATGTCGGAGGCGTGACCGATATCCTGGCGCGGCTCTTCAGCAAGTCGCTTGCAACGGGACTTGGCCAACCCGTCATTGTCGAGAACAAGCCGGGAGCAGCAGGTGTACTCGCCGCGACCGCTGTCGCTCGGTCCGCCCCGGACGGATATACCCTGCTGTTCGCAGCAGCCTCGCAGATGCTGGCTGCACCCAAGCTGCAAGGGGCCAAGTTCAATCCCTTTACGGATTTCGCAGCCATCACGCCGATCGGGGCCAATACGTTCGTTCTGATCATCCGCCCCTCCATCCCAGCCAAGACCATTCCCGAATTGGTGAGCTATGCGAAGCGCAACAGCCTGACCTATGGATCGCCGGGCGCCGGCTCCGTCACCCATCTGCTCAGTGCATTGTTCATTGCAAATGCCGGGTTCGAGGCGACACACGTACCTTTCAGGGGCGGCGATCAGGCGCTCGCGGCGCTGCTCGGCAACCAGATCGACATGTACTTCTCGCCGTACGGCAACATCGTGCCCTATCTTGGAACGAAGGAGGTCACCCTGTTGGGAGTTGCTTCCGAGCGGCGTGTGCCGCAGTTGCCGGACGTGCCGGTTATCGGAGAATTCTATCCCAACACCGTGCTCCCGGGCTGGAACGGGTTCATGGCCCCCGCGCACACTCCCAAAGAGATCATCGAGAAACTTGCGCAGTCACTGGCGGCCGCCGTCAAGAACCCGGATATCGCCTCGACCATGAGCAGGCTTGGTGTTGAGCCGCAGGTGCTTGCGCCGGAGGTCTTTGCCGGCCAGCTCGCGGGCGAGGGCTTGAAATTCGATGCGGCCATCGCCGCAGCCAAGCTGCGCTGATCGAGCGCAGCTACTGCGCCTACGGCACGCGTGTGCATCACCACTACGGTAAATCGGTGTAGCTCCTGCACCAAGGTGTGGGCGACACCCTCACGCGCCCTCAGCGAGTTGCCGGGATCCGCCATCAGCGCGGCTGCTCCACCGCCTTGATCGCTTCAATGCTGGCGCCTGAGGCAGGAGCCTGCGCCGGCAACCGGATGCGCAGGTCGGAGATTTCCTGGAGCAAAGCCCGGCCTGCGCCGGCGGCGAGCGTGAAGACGTGGCCGCCTCGGGACTTGTCGGCGGTCAGAAAATGGAAGTGCCAGCCGGCCACGTTCACCGAGCTCGTTGCCGCGGGGAAACGGAAGCCGACCAGCGTGCCGTCCACGTCGCTGAGCGTATGCACGACCTGCTGTTGCCGGATCACTTCTGCCAGAGGGCGGTAAGGCGGTGTCTGCTTGGGCTCGCTTCGCACCTGAATGGATTGGAAATGCGCATCAACGCGGGCTGCAAGGACCCGCGATTCGCTGTACGGCAGCCCATCGAGTGCAGCCTGCAATTGCTCCAACGATTGTCCGGCGACAAACGGCATCGACCCTCGCGCGTGAAAGGGGACCACCACGGCAAAAGGGGTACGCTCCGAGCTCGCCACCAGATGGGCGCGGCCGTCGACGGTGGCGCGATAGACCCGGCTGTCGAGGATCACCATCTCGCCGTCCACTCCGTTGAAGGTACCCAATCCGAAATTGCCATGACGCAGCAGCTCAGCGACGGTCGTATCGCCGTCATAAGCTCCGGCGAGGAGGCTGGAGATCGTGGCGACCTGGTAGGCTTCCGCGGCGCAGGCGGACTGCGCGGCGGCGGCGAGCACCGCCAACGTCAGCGCGCACCAAATCCTCAAGCGAGCCATTGGAAAGCTTCCTCCTGATCTTCCACTTGTGCATGCGCCTTGCGTCTACTCTGTGAGCATTTCATCTCCGCAGCAGCGTAATCCGGATGCCGCTCTGCGTCCGCGACAGGCTGCTCTGTTGGCGTCTTCTCACACCGAGGTGTGCGCTACGCCTTCGCGCGCCGTGAGCGCGTCGGCGGCGGCTTCGATGAAGCTCGCGTCCTGCGGCAGCACGATCGAGGCCGAGCGCACGGCATGGGTTGCCGGGTCGAGACCGTCGGGCTCGCGCCCCTGCTCGGACGCGAGCACGGCTTTGCGCAGCCGGATACGCGCCATGATCACGCCGTTGTCGGTGGAGCTGAGGTTCTCCTTGCTGCGGTCCTGGATCGGGCCCATGCTTTCCTGGATCGCCGCATCCTGCATGGCGATCCCCGCGACTCCGCAATAGGTCTCGTTGGCGCGCTGAGCGGCGCGATCGATCAGGTAGTCGTTGTCCTTGTTGACTACCGGCCGGAAGGTTCCAGGGATCAGTTTCACATGAATGCCGCCGCCGTTGCGCATGACTTCGAGCTCACGCGCGGTGAGAGCGCGCGCGGGGTGGTGGGTGAGGCACCACACCACGCAGCTCTGGTCATCGATAGGAACAAAGGCATGGCCGTTGAGCGCATTGTCGCCGTAGGGCGGGATGATGGTGTGAAATGGCATGATCCACTGGGTGATCCGCCAATAGAGCTGCCGGTTCGGTGCGGGACGGCGCACGCCGATGACCATGCCGCCCTTCGTCTCGACCACCTCGAAGCGCACGTCGGTTTCCCGCGTCAACTCCGCGCCCTTGCCGGCATGGAGGGAATCGCTGCGCAGCTCGTGGCGGTGCAGGAACGAGACATGGGCGGAATCGATGGCACCCTCCATGGCCTGCAGGTAATTGCATTCCTGGATACGCTTGGTGATGAAACGATGCGAATGCGGCACCCGCGCCCATTCGAATGCGGGCAGGGGAGGTTTGAGCTCCGGCGGGCCCATATAGATCCAGATCGCGTCGCCGAGCTCGACGGAAGGGTAGGACTTGAGCCTGATCTTCTTGCAGAAGCCGCTCTCGACCGGCTCCGACGGGACCTCGACGCACTGGCCGGTGACGTCGTATTTCCAGCCGTGATAGGAACAGCGCAGGCCGTTCTCCTCGTTGCGCCCGAACCACAGCGACACGCCGCGATGGGCGCAGAACTCGTCGATCACGCCGACCCTGCCCTGGCTGTCGCGGAACGCGAGCAGCCGCTCTGAGAGGAGTTTCAGCCGCACCGGCGGGCAGTCGGGCTCGGGCACCTCCTGTGCCAGCAAGGCCGGGATCCAGTAGCGGCGCAGCAGCTTCCCCATGGGCGTGCCGGGGCCGGTTCGGGTCAGCAACTCATTCCGCTCCTGCGGGGTCATGGTGTTCTCGTGCCTGCTGTGTGTACTCGGCCGCGCTGCGACGCTCCTCACATGAGCCCGGGGGTTTTCGCAGCCGAAACCCTAATTCGCCGCCGGTTGGTATGGTCCGAGCCTGGTCACGGCGGCCTTTTGATCGGTCTTGATTGTCGCCGTGATCATTGCATTCAGGAAATCGCAGGGTGGACTTGCCAGCGAGCCGGCTTCACCGGGGTCGCTTGTGCAACCCGCCGATCCGGGCTCGATGTGTCCGCATATCGCGGTGGGTTGCGCCGTACAAGTCGGCTACATGTAGCCGATCGGTACGCCCGAGCCACCCTGCTACCGAACGCGAACGGAGCCGTCCTTGCAAAAGATAGCGCTTGAAGAGCACTGCATGATCCCCGGGTTCGAGGAATATTGGGCGCCCACAGTGCGACTGGTCGAGCGCAGCCGGCGTGAGATGCTGCTCGCTCGCTTATCGGATCTCGGCAGGGGCCGCCTTGAAGCGATGGACAAGGCCGGCATTGCGCACGCCATCCTGTCGCTTGCGGGACCGGGTGTCCAGGTGGAGACCGATATTGCCACGGCCGCTCGCAAAGCACGCGAGGCCAATGACTGGCTTGCCGAGCAAATAGCAAAGCAGCCGAAACGCTTCGGCGGCCTCGCGCATTTGCCCATGCAGGATCCGCGCGCAGCCGCGGACGAGTTGGAGAGGTGCGTTCACGACCTGAGATTCAGCGGTGCCTTGATCAACGGCCATACGCAGGGCCAGTACCTGGACCATCCGGCACTCGACCCGTTCTGGGAACGCGCGCAAGCGATCAATGCGCCCGTCTACATCCATCCCGCCGATCCGGTTGCGCCGTATCCGGCGGTTGCCGGCTGCAATGCTCTCAAGGGTCCAATGTGGGAATGGGGTGTCGAAACGGGTACGCATGCGTTACGGTTGGTCATGAACGGAGTGTTCGACAGGTTCCCGCGCGCCAGAGTGATACTGGGACATCTCGGCGAGACATTGCCGTTCCTGCTCTGGAGGTTCGACAGCAGAGCCCAGCACTTCAGCCTCAAGTTCAAGAAGTCGCCATCGCAATATATCCGGGAGAATATCTGGGTGACCACATCGGGGATGTTTTCCGCCGATCCGCTCGCGTGCACATTGTGCGCGCTCGGAACCGAGCGTGTCATGTTTTCGGCAGATCACCCGTTCGAGTCGATAGAGGAGGCAGGTGAGTTCATGGACTCCGTCCCTTTGGACGAGGAGTTGCGCAAATCCGTTTGTTTCAGAAACGCCGAGAAGCTGCTGGGGCTTCCGTCGCCGGTTGTCTTGTAGGGGCGGATTTGGAACCCGCTCCTATGGCGCGCGATGCCGCGGGAGCACTCGCAGGGGCGCCGCAGGATCTCCGCAGCGGGCCCGATCATCCGGTCGTACGCGAGGATATTGAACGACCTGGTCTCCAAATCCTATGGTAAGGTGGATCTTGTTGGTCCGGCCACAGCCGTGAAGGGGAACAGGGGTCGGCCGCCTCCCTCGCAGGAGATCTATCCATGCTCACGCTCTATTACGCTCCCAACACCTGCTCGCTCGCTACGCACATCGCTTTGGTTGAAGCCGGCGCTCCGTACAGCTTGAAGCTTGTCGATTTCGGCAAGACCGAGCAGCGCCAGCCGGCGTATCGCAACATCAACCCCAAGGCGCGCGTGCCTTCGCTGGTAACGGAGCGCGGGATCCTGACCGAGACGCCGGCGATGCTGGCGTTCATCGCACAGAGCTTTCCGGCAGCAAAGCTTGCTCCGCTCGGTGACCCCTTCGCTTTTGCCGAGGTGCAGGCTTTCAACAGCTATCTGTGCTCGACCGTGCACGTCGCCCACGCGCACCGCATGCGCGGCCATCGCTGGGTGGACGACCAGGCCGCGATCGTGGCGATGCAACGCAAGGTCCCGGAATCGGTCGCCGCCTGTTTTGATCTGATCGAGCAGCACATGCTCAAGGGGCCTTGGGTCATGGGCGCGGCGTACACGATCGGCGATCCCTACCTGTTCACGCTTGCGCAGTGGCTGGAGGGCGATGGCGTGGATCCGGCTCGCTTCCCCAAGGTAGCGGCGCACCGGCAACGCATGTCCGAGCGGGCGGCGGTGCGAAAGGCTCTCGCCGAGGAGCTTGTCCCGGTAGCGGCGTGACGCTGCCATGAGCGAGCCTCGGACCTTGTTCGACAAGGTGTGGGCGGCGCACGAGATCGTGCGCAGCGACAGCGGCGAAGCGCTGCTGTGGGTGGATCGCCATTACGTGCACGAGGGCTCGTTCCACGCGTTCACACGCGTGGATGAGCGGGGCAAATCCGTGGCCGAGCCGAGCCTCACGTTTGCGGTAGCAGACCATTACGTCCCGACCCGGCGATCAGGCGCCAGCGCCCGCAATCCGGAATTTGCGCGCATGGTGCGCACGCTCGAGGAGAATTGCGCGAAGCGCGGCATTACGCTCTTCGGGCTCGGAGATGCGCGGCAGGGGATCGTGCACGTTGTCGGTCCGGAGCAGGGACTGACCTTGCCGGGCCTCCTCATCGTGTGCGGCGACAGCCACACTTCCTCGCACGGAGCGCTCGGCGCTCTGGCGTTCGGCATCGGCGCGTCGGAAGTGGCGCATGTGCTGATGACCCAGACGATCTGGCAGCGCAAGCCGAAACGAATGCGCATCAGCGTGGCGGGCCGGCCGGGGCCGGGTGTGAGCGCCAAGGACATTGTTCTTGCGGTGATTGCGCGCATCGGCGCGGATGGTGCAACCGGACATGCGATCGAATTTGCGGGACCGGCAATCCGCTCTCTCTCCATGGATGGGCGGCTGACGCTGTGCAACATGGCTATCGAGGCGGGCGCGCGCTGCGGGATGGTTGCTCCCGATGAGACAACGCTCCGTTATGTCGAGGGCCGGCCCTACGCGCCACAAGCCATGGCGCTCGCGCGAGCGGTCGAAGATTGGTCGCGGCTAGCGACCGACCCCGATGCGCGGTTCGACCACGAGGTCGATCTCGATGCCTCCGGGCTCGTTCCCTTCGTGACCTGGGGGACGAGCCCGGAGGATGCGCTGCCGATCGATGGCCGCGTGCCAGATCCCGCCTCCGCAACGGACGAAAGCCGCGCGAGCTACGTGCGCGCAGCGCTGGATTACATGGACATTGCGCCGGGAAAGAAACTGACCGACATCGCCATCGACCGCATCTTCATCGGCTCATGCACCAATGCTCGAATCGAGGATCTGCGCGCGGCGGCTGCCGTGCTGGCAGGGCGCGTCAGCAAGGTGCCTGGCCTCGTTTCGCCCGGTTCCAGCCGGGTCAAGCGCCAGGCCGAGGAGGAGGGCCTCGACCGCATCTTCCGTGCAGCGGGATTGGAATGGGCGGATTCGGGGTGCTCCATGTGTGCGGGGATGAACGGCGATGTGGTGGCAGCGGGAGAGCGCTGCGCCTCGACCACGAACCGCAATTTTCGCGGGCGGCAAGGACCGGGGGCGCGCACCCACTTGATGTCGCCCGCCATGGTCGCCGCCGCGGCGGTGAGCGGGCATCTCGCCGACGTGCGGCCGCTTCTCGCCGGACGTGCACGGCAAAGCTGAGCGATGGAAAAGCTCACCGCAATCACCGCGACGGCATGCCCGATCGACATCGTCAATCTCAATACGGACCAGCTGATCCCGGTGCGTTTTCTCAAGCTGCCGCGTGCGGCCGGATACGGAAAGTTCCTGCTGCACGACTTGCGTTACGATGCGCTTGGCCATGAGCGGCCCGATTTTCCGCTCAATCGCGCAGCCTGGCGCGAGGCCCGCATCCTGGTCGGTGAGCGCAATTTCGCCTGCGGCTCCTCGCGCGAGGGCGCGGTCTATGCCCTGATGGACTGGGGGATCCGCTGTGTGATAGCGCCGTCGTTCGGGGACATCTTCGCCGGCAATGCGGTGCAGAACGGCCTGCTCACGGCCGCGGTCCGCGACGAGGAGGCTCGCGCCCTCATGGCGGCCTTGTGGGCACGACCGTCTGCGCCGGTGACGGTCGATCTCGATGCGCAGACGATAGCGCTTGGCGGCGAGACCATCAGTTTCGCGATCGATCCGGTCCGCCGCCTGCGCTTGCTGAACGGTTGGGAGGACATCGATATGACCCGCAGCCATGCCTCCGCGATCGCCTCGTTCAAAGCGGCGGACCGCATGCGCCGCCCTTGGGCCATCCCGCCCGCAACACCTGTCGCCGATCCGCGATCGTAAAAAACCCATTAACGCACTCGCGGCACCGCTCCTGACGCTGTCCTTTGGGGGACGCCTGGGTGGTAGACAGTCCAAATACCGCCATACCGATGTGGTTCGGAAGGCAACTACCCGTAGATAGGCTTGATGCGCATCAGAGAGGCCCCATGAAACTGACTGCTGTTGTTATCATCTCTGCTTTCGCGGCAATGCCGGCGCTGGCGCAACCGCAACCTGGCGCTCCGGCCGCAAACGCGCCAAAGCCGACGCAGGCGGAGATCCAAAAAGTCGTTGCAACCGTCAGCGCCGACAAGACGAAGACGCAGCAATACTGCGAGATCGGCAAGCTCAATCAGCAGATGGCTGAGGCCGATCAGAAAAACGATACCAAAGCTCTCGAAGGCCTCGGCAAGCAGGCCGACGATCTCGCGCACAAGATCGGTCCCGATTTCGTCAAGTTCATGGATGCACTCGATCAGATGGACGATCGTTCCGATGAAGGCAAGCATCTGATGGCCGCGGTCGAGCAACTGGACAAGCTCTGTCCAGCCAAATAGAGACACGGCCCTTACTGACCCGATTAGAGTCTTTTAGCCCACCTTGATGGGCGCCCCTGCACAGGTGTGAATATCGTTGACGCGCGAAGCCGGCGGTGAGCATATGCCCTGCATCCCGTGCAACTCCGACATCGGCCTCTCCTATGCAAGAACGCGCGTCCCTGCAGACTGCCCTTCACGATACTCCCGCCGACCCCGGCGCCTTCCTTAATCTGCACGAGATCATCGCCAAGGCGCGGCAAAATCTCAACCAGAACGATTGGGACTATATCGTCGGCGGCGCCGAATCCGAGGCCACCCTGCGGCGCAACCGCATGGCGCTCGACTCGCTCGCATTCCGCCCGCGCGTGCTGCGCGACGTGAGCAAGGTGGACTGCTCGGTCACGCATTTCGGACGCAAGCTTCGGCTCCCCGTCGTCCTTGCTCCGGTCGGCTCATTGGAGAGCTTTCATGCGCTGGGGGCGGAATCCGTCGTGCGCGCGGTCCAGGAGTTCGGGGTGGCGCATATGCTGAGCTCGGTGTGCGAACCCGGCCTCGAGGACACCGCCGCCGCCGCCCCCGATGCACTGCGTCTCTATCAGCTCTATGTGCGCGGCGACGCGGGGTGGGTTGACGATCACGTCGCGCGTGCCATTGCCCATGGCTATGCCGGCTTCTGCCTCACAGTCGACGTCGCACATTACAGCCGGCGTGAGCGCGACATTGCCAAGCGCTTCGTCACCGCCGGACGCCGCCGCGTGCAGGGCCGCACCTTCCAGGCCGGGCTCGACTGGACCACGGTGAAGCGCATCAAGCATCGCTTCGACATCCCGCTCGCGATCAAGGGGATCGCCACGGCGGAGGACGCGCGGGTGGCGGTCGACCATGGAGTGGAGTGGATCTACATCTCCAACCACGGCGGCCGGCAGCTCGATCATGGCCGCGGCTCCATCGAGGTCCTGCCGGAAGTAGTCGATGCGGTTGCCGGCCGCGCGAAGATCATGGTGGATGGCTCGTTCTGCCGCGGCTCCGACGTCGTGAAGGCGATCGCCGCGGGCGCCGATCTTGTCGGCATGGGACGCATGCAATGCTTTGGACTAGCGGCAGCCGGTCAGGCCGGGGTGGTCCGCATGCTCGAGCTGCTCGAGGACGAGGTGGAGCGCTGTCTCGGCCTGCTCGGGGCGGCGAGCCTTGCCGAGCTCGACCGTTCGTATCTGCACCCGGCTGCGCCGACCACGATGCCACACGTGCTCAGCGCCTTCCCGCTGCTTAGCATCGACGAGTGCAGGTATTGAGCTGCCGCGGTGAATGAGCGACGCGCGAGAAAGCCTTCGTAGGAGGAACCCATGGGTCGCCGGCTCGCCAGGCGCGAGCAAGCGGATTGAGGGGCGCGGCCGTGCCGCGCCCCCACGAGCCAATAGGAGATACCGTCAATGCCAATACGGCGGATACCCGCTGTTGCGGTCCTCGGCCTCCAGGAGGCGCAGCATGGCCGGCCATTCGAGCACGCCGTAGGGACGCCGCGTGCCGGGCTGATAAAGATGGGCCGTGAGGGCGAGCACGTTCTCGCCGGGCATGGTGAGCTCCGTGCGTGCCGCCATCGCATCGACCTGGGAGCGGCATGAGAGCTCCAGCTGATACATGGTGTTGAACGCCTGCTCGATGGTAGCGCCGCAGGTAAGCAGACCATGATTGCGCATGACCAGCGCGTCGTGCGGCCCGAGGTCCTGCACGATGCGCTCGCGTTCATCGAGATCGATCGCCGGCCCCTCGTAATCATGATAGCCGATGTGGCCGACGAAGCGCATCGAGGTCTGCGAGAGCGGAAGCAGCCCGCATTTCATGGCGGAGACGGCAATCCCCGCGCGCGTGTGGGTGTGCAGGACGCAGGCGACCTCGGAGCGTGCCCTGTGAATGGCGCCGTGGATGACGTAGCCGGATTTGTTGATGCCGTAATCCGTATCCGGCTTCCAGACGATGTCGCCCTCAACATCGATCTTTGCCAGGCTCGATGCCGTGATCTCCTTGTACAGCATGCCGTAGAGATTGATCAGCAGATGGTCGGGGCTTGCCGGAATGCGCGCGGTGATGTGGTTATAGATGAGGTCGGTCATCCCGTACTTGTCGACCAGCCGGTAGCAGGCGGCGAGATCCACCCGGGTCTGCCATTCCTCCGGCGAGACCTGTCCCCGGATCGACTTGAGCTCCGTCGTGTAATTCATGGATATTCCCGTTGCCGGCGCCGGCGCGCGCGCACGCTGCCATAGCAGCATAACCGGGCGGGTGAGCGCATCCAAGATATTGCAGCTCGGATATTGCAACTGAGATTTTCGGGAGGAGCGCCGTGCGCATAGGGGACGTCCTGCGCAACACGGTCAAGCAGAAGCTCGCGCGCGACGAGCGCGGGACCGACCTCGGGTTCCTTTTGCAAGCGTGCGCCGCACGTGCCAAACAAGTCCAAGACATCGGGTGCTCATAGATGCGGCGTTTCCGGTTCCTGATCCCTATCGCAATCTTATGCTTGCTGCCGCGAGGACCAGCGGTGGCGGAGGATTATCCGTCGCGACCGGTCAGAATCATCGTGCCGTTCGGGGCGGGAGGGCCGACCGATGTCTTTACCCGCGTGGTCTCCGAGGAGCTTCGCAAGAGCCTGGGTGAGCCGTTCGTGCTCGAGAACCGGCCAGGGGCCGGTACCATCATCGGCAGCGAGGCTGCGGCCAAATCGCCGCCCGACGGCTACACGCTGCTGATGGTGTCGGCGACACAGACCACGACCGAGACGCTGGTGCCCAACAAGTCGTTCAAGCTGCTGCGCGACTTCGTGCCGGTGGGCTCGCTGCTCACGTCCGAGCTGGTCATGGTGGTGCATCCGTCGGTGCCGGCAGGCAACGTCAAGGAATTCATTGCGCTGGCCAAATCGAAGCCCGGCGAGCTCAATTACGCCTCCTCCGGAGTGGGCTCGAATTATCACATGGCGTCAGAGTTGTTCAAAAACCTCACCGGGACCGACATCCAGCATGTGCCGTACAAAGGCAGCGCCGGTGCGCGCAATGACATTATCAGCGGCCAGGTCCAGATGATGTTCGATTCGATTCCGACGATGGCGCCGATGATTGCGGCCGGACTGGTCAAGGCATTGGGGACGACGGGCAGGACGCGCTCGGCGATTCTTCCCGGCGTGCCGACGCTTTCCGAGGCAGGTGTCCCCGGTTATGAGGCGAGCATGTGGATCGGCGTCATGGCCCCGGCAGGTACGCCGCAGCCCATCGTCGAGCGTTTGAACCACGAGATCAACAACATCCTGTCGCGGCCCGACGTGAAGACCGCCTGGGAGAGGCAAGGCGCCGAGCCGATGGTGATGGCCCCGGAGCAATTCGGCGCACATATAGGCTCCGAGATCGAGAAGTGGGCGAGGATCATCCATGCCAACGCCATCAAGGGCGAATAAGGGCAGCCCTCATGAGCAAACCGCTGCGCATCGTCGGCACGGAGCACTGGGCGCAAAAGGATGACGGCGCGAAGCTCTTCATGTGGAACAAGCATGCCGGGGATGTTTACGGACCTGCAGGGCGGATCCTGTTCGTGCACGGCTCCTCCATGGCCTCGCAGCCGACCTTCGACCTGCATGTGCCGGGACGCCCGGACTCCTCCGTCATGGATTTCTTCGCGGCGCGCGGGTTCGACACGTGGTGCGTCGACATGGAGGGCTATGGCCGCTCCACCAAGGACCGCAACAACAATGCGCCGATTGCGATGGGTGCCGGCGACTGCTTCGCGGCTGCGCGGGCAATCCAGAAGCTGCGTGGCGCGCAGCCGCTCCTGATCTACGGCATCTCGTCAGGCGCGCTGCGCGCAGCGCTGTTCGCGCAGCGTCACCCCGAGATGGTGGCACGGCTGGCGCTCGACGCCATGGTGTGGACCGGCGAGGGCTCGCCCACGCTGGCCGAGCGGAGCAAACGTCTCCCCGAGTTCCGGGCGAAGAACCGCCGTGCGATTGACCGCAACTTCGTGCGCTCCATTTTCGAGCGCGATCACCCCGGCACCGCGGACGATGCCGTGATCGAAGCTTTCGCCGACGCGATCCTTAAGCTGGACGACTCGGTTCCGACCGGGACCTACGTGGATATGTGCGCCAATCTGCCGGTCTGCGACCCGGAAAAGATCACGGTGCCGACGCTGATCATGCGCGGCGAGTACGATGGCATCGCCGGCCTGCAGGATCTTCTCAAATTCTTTGAAAAGCTTCCCAACCCGGACAAGCAGTTTGCTGTTATGTCCGGGATCGCGCATGCGTCATTTCAGCAGAAGAACTACGCTATCTGCTATCACATTCTGGCAAGCTTCTTCGCCCAACCCGCGCCGCTCTATCGTGGCGGGCATTGACTGGGTGGCTGCCGAAAACGGCGCGGTATGAGAACGCGGCTCAATGTCCCGGGATGCGGCGCGAGGGCGCGTACGGCGGATGCCTCCGTTCAGAATGCGCGAAGCGGTGCGCCGATGGTCCGGGACCGCCCCAAGCTTGGGCCAAGTGCGCCTTCCTAAGTTTGGAGGGTCCCGGTCTGCCGCTTGCCCGCCATCACCGCCGTTAATGCGCTACTTCTTCGGAGCGAAGTCCTGGTTGCTGAAGCTCGATTGCGCCGGTCGCCGGATGGTGATGAACGGCCGGCTCGCGGCCTGATGGCAGGAGTTGCAGGCACTCGTCAGCGCGTCAAAGGCAGTCGAGAACGCCTTGAAATCCCGCGCCGAGATAGCCTTGTCCAGATCGGCCATGGTGCCGGTGATGATCGCATCGATCATGTCGCCGACAGGAATGTTCTGATAGCGCGGAACAAAATCCTGCACGTCTGAAAACACCTCCTTCAGCTCGGTGAGCTCATAATCCGCGAGGTCCCAGTTGCGTGCTTCCCCCGCGAGCCACAGCTTGGCATGATCGACCTGAATCCTTCCCATGAACTCCCCAAGGCCGGGCACATAGCTCTTCGGTAACTCCTGGGCGGCGGTGGACGGCGGCGCCGGCGTCTGCGGCGGATTCACACTCTGACTGCGCGCGGCAAAACCGAGGCCCGCCACGCACAACACTACGATCATCAAGCCTATTCGATGCATGAAACCCTCTCTCGCGCTCAGTTCAAGCAGTCGCAATGACGCTGAACACCCTCTTCACGCTTCTGCTTCCGGCTGCGATCGCCATGGCTGCTGGCCCTCTCAACGCCTTGCCGGCAAAGGCGTGCAGCGGCCTGCACCGACAATCCGGCACGCCGAAGCTCTCCAGGCTCTTCCATCATCGCTTCTACGGCTCCTATGGCTATCCCTTCGGGGAGGACTTGCGATTGACCATACACAGCGCGGCAGAACAAGTGCCGCCATCGGGCGCGAGCAAGTCCGGCGAGCGCCAGGCGCTCGACACAGTGGGCTCGATGTTCGCGGCGCTCCGCAGCTGCTGGGTGCCGCCGGACGAGGAGAAAGCGCACCCCGGCATGGAGATGACGGTGCGCTTTGCGCTCAAGCGCAACGGCGAGATGATCGCGCCTCCGCGCGTAACCTATTCCACGCGCGGTGCCACTCCCGAAACCCGGGAGGTCTATCTCAACGCCATCATGAGCGCGCTACAACGCTGCACGCCGCTTCCACTCAACGAGGAGCTGGCGAGCGAGATCGCTGGAGTGCCGATTGCGGTGCAATTCGTGGATGACAGAAAATTGCCGTGACAATCGGATCGCGAAGAAGGAGGATAACCGGCTTGGACGGAAAGCGACGGGGAAGCTTGTTGACCCGCGCCAACTTGTTGCGGAGAGGAGAAACCCGATGCGCCCGAGGACTTTAGCGTCGACTTTGACGGGATTGGCCGCCGTCATGACCATTGCGGCGGCATGGCCGGCGATGGCGGAAGTGGTAAATCTCAAGGCCTCCATGAACGCCGCCAGCGAGGTGCCCCCGAATTCCAGCAAGGGCACCGGGACGCTTACGGCGACCTACGACACCGCCAGTAAGAAGCTGTCCTGGAAGGGCAGCTATTCGAGCCTGACCGGGGCTGCGACCGCAGCGCATTTCCACACCGGCGAGGCGGGAAAAAATGGCCCGGTAGCCGTTCCGATCACGCCCGCGACCAGTCCGTTCGAGGGGTCGGCCACCCTCACCGATGCGCAGGCCGCCGACCTGCTCGCCGGTAAGTTGTATGTCAACGTGCACACCAGCGAGAACAAGGGCGGTGAAATCCGCGGCCAGGTCACGAAGTAATCGGTGCCCGCGTCTGGGGCCTCAAGCGGCGGGGCGCGACATCGCGCCCCGTCCAGGGGTGCCGATCGGGGATCAGGGCGGATGAAGCCCCTGCTTGCCGGAGCCTTTTTCACAGTGTCGGTCGCGACTGGGTCCGTCTCTGTTGCCTCGCATACCGGCGTGGCGAGCTCGGTCGACTGGTCCAGCGCGCAACGCGTCGAGCTCCGAATGACCGAGTACGAGTTCATCCCCGACCACCTCACGCTCCGTCACGGGCGGCCCTATCGGCTGCACCTGGTCAATGCAGGCAAGGAGGGGCATGACTTTACCGCTCCCGACTTTTTTCAGTCTGCGATGGTCGAGGACATTGGCGCGTTCAATGAAACCCGGTCCTCGGTGTTCCTGCAGCCGCAGCAGACGGCCGACATTTATCTTATTGCCCGGAACGCCGGGTTGTTTGCGCCGCATTGCGCCGATCACGACTGGGCCGGCATGACCGCGACCATAGTCGTCGAATGAGCTGCGTGGGTTGATCGAGGCATGCGCGCGCATTACCGTGCGCTTTCGATTGCCGCTGAAGAGTGCGTCTGCTCGCGGCGGGCGAATGTGAACGACGAGGGGGTAAGGATGACTTCACGGAGCTGGTTTCGAATGC
This sequence comes from Xanthobacteraceae bacterium, assembly GCA_036557665.1. Classification (GTDB taxonomy): domain Bacteria; phylum Pseudomonadota; class Alphaproteobacteria; order Rhizobiales; family Xanthobacteraceae; genus VAZQ01. Next base: position 85,161 of record DATBHG010000110.1, read on the forward strand.
TGGGCGTTGCCGTGTTGGGTCTCGGCCTTTCCCACGCGGCCTTCGCAGCCTCGACCCTCGATCAGGTGAAGCAATCCGGCGTCATCAAAGTCTGCCTGGCACAGCAGCAACCCGACAACTACAAGGATCCCCGCAGCGGCCAGTGGACCGGGGTCATGGTCGATCTCCTCAACGAGCTCGCCAAATGGATGAAGGTGAAAACGGAGGTCGCCGAGGTCGGCTGGGACGTCGCCGTGCTCTCGCTCAAGCAAGGGACCTGCGACCTGTTTGCGTCATCCATCGTCTATACCGCCCCGCGCGCCATGGAGATTGCCTTCGTCACGCCGTTCGGCGCCAAAGGCGACAACATCATCATCGACAAGAAGAACCCGAAGAGCATCAAGGCGCATGCGGACCTGAACAGTCCCAATATCAACATCATCGCCGAGCTCGGCACGCGCGAGCATGACAACGCGCAACGCTTCTTCCCCAAGGCGCATATCCTGGCGGTCAAGGTCCCGAGCACCGTGCAGGTCATCGACTGGGTCAAGCGGGGCGATGCCGATGCCGCCGTGCTCCCGACCATCACCGCCCGGTGGTGGCTGAACGTGCCGGAAAACGCCGCCTGGGCCACGATGGGGTTTCCGGACAACGATTTCGGCAATGCCCCGAATGGATGGGCGGTGCGTCAAGGCGATCCGGACTGGCTGGTGTTCCTCAACTCGTTCTCGGGCTGGGTCACCGCCAACGGGATGGCGAAGCAGCTTTACGACGCGTATCTGGAGCGCACGAATCCGTTTGCGAAAAAGGATTGAGTCCCGGGCCGGGTAAGGCCGACATACAGCAGATGCGGAGAGCTGTTGCATGTCGTTCGGGCGATTTTACCGGCTGATCGCCGACAATGCCGACGTAATCGGCTACGGAATCTGGGTAACCGTACAGCTGGCAATCGTCTCCATGCTGATCGCCGTCGCGGTCGGGCTGATCGCCTGCCTGGGATCGCTGTCGCGTGCCCGGATCGTACGGTTTCCCTCCCTGCTGTTCATCGAGTTCGGCCGCAACACGCCCATCCTAGTGCAACTCATCTGGGTGCACTTTGCCTGGCCGGAGATTCTCGGCATCAAGTTCAGTGCGTGGACCAGCGCGGTGATCGCCCTGTCGCTGCAGTCCAGCGGATATCTGGCAGAGGAGTTTCGCGCCGGGATCGAGTCGATCGACAAGGGCCAGATCGAGGCCTCCCAGGCGCTGGGCATGACCTATCATCGCCTGATGCGGCGCATCGTCATTCCCCAGGCGTTGATGCGGATGATCCCGGGCATCCTCAACCAGTTCGTCACCTGCTTCAAATCGACCAGCATCGTGTCGGTGATTGCCGTGCCTGATCTGATGTACCAGGCCGGCCTCATCGTCTCCATGACGTTCCTGCCCATGCCGGTCTACAGCTTCGTCGCACTCCTGTACTTTCTAATGGTGATGATGATAGCGCTGGGCGTCCGCCTGGCGACGCGGCGCCTGCCGCAGTTCGGGTATTTCCATCAGCTGCACGGCACCGACTGATGCAGCCCGGCGAGCAGGCGAGACCGCTGGTGCGAGCATCCGGCGTCTGCAAACGGTTCGGCAAGCTCGACGTGCTTCGGGGGATCGATCTCGATGTCGCGGAGGGTGCCACGGTTGCCATCATCGGCCCGTCGGGGTCGGGCAAGAGCACGCTGGTGCGCTGCCTGAACCATCTCGAGCCGATCCAGGAGGGCTCGATTGCAGTCGATGGCTTCATGATCACGCCGCGGGGGGTGGAGAAGGACGGTCGGCCGCTGTCGCAACGCGAGGTCGCCAAATTTCGCACCATACTGGGCATGGTGTTTCAGCAATTCAACCTGTTCCCGCATCTCACCGTGCTGGGCAACATCCTCGAAGCGCCGACCGGGGTCCTCGGCCGCGACCGGGCCGAGGTGACCGCCGAGGCCATGGAGCTCCTCGCAAAGGTGAACCTGAGCGACAAGGCGCATGTCTATCCTGCCCGGCTTTCAGGCGGGCAGCAGCAGCGCGCCGCCATCGTGCGCTCGCTCATGATGCATCCCAAGATCATGCTGTTCGACGAGCCAACCTCGGCACTCGACCCGGAATTGATCGGCGAGGTGCTCAAGGTGATCGGAGATCTGGCCATCAAAGGCAGGACCTCCATCATCGTGACCCACGAGCTTGCGTTTGCGCGGGATATCGCGAGCAAGATCGTGTTCATGGATGCCGGACAGATTGTCGAGGAGGGGCCGCCCGACCGTTTGTTGGCCTCGCCGAAACTCGACCGCACCCGCGCATTCATCGCGCGCATACTGTGATGGCGCGTCGCAGAAGGTCATCATGAAAAATTCAGGTGAGATCCTGGTCAATCTCGAGCGGTTGAACGACAAGCTGGACGAGCGCGGCCTGGCAGCCGTTGTTGCGCGTGCCGGCGTCAACTACACCTACCTTTCCGGCGTTTCCTATCCCGGAACGCTGGCGCGGCACCTCGACCTCACGGATTCGCCACGGGGTACGTTTCTGATCTGGCCGCGGCAGGGAGAGCCGCGAATTGTGCTCAACGCCTTCGCCGAGGGACTCACGAGGCGAGACTCGTGGGTAGAGGTCATTGATGTCTACGAGGCGTATCGCGAGCCGCCGGCGCAGCGCCTTGCAAACGCCATCTCGGAGATGGGCCTCGCCGATGCAGCGGTCGGCTTCGAGCGCAGCTTCGTCAGCGCTGCAGACTGGGGGACATTGCGGGCAGCGCTTCCGAAACTGCGCATGATCGACAGCACCGCCGTCATGGACGAGGTGCGCGCGATCAAAACGCCGGGCGAGATCGCGTTGCTCAAGCGTGCCGCCGACATCCTGGACGATGCCTATGCCGCCGTGCTGCCTGCAGTCCGCCCCGGCACACGGGAGCGTGATGTGCATGCGAGGATCGTGTCCGAGTGCCTCGTGCGTGGATGCGAATTCGCGCACGGCATCCTCAATTCTCAACGCAACACCGTCGCCTATGGCGGAGAGAGCGACTTTGTGTTTGCCGAAGGGGACGCCGTTCGCAACGACTATGTCGCCTATCTCTCCGGCTATCCCGGGCATCAGTCCCGCTGCGCCGTTGTCGGCAGGCCCAACGCGGAGCAGCGACGGCAATATCGTGTGATCCGGGACATCTATCGCGCGTGCGCCGAGCAGTGCCGGCCCGGAAGGACGGCCGACGAGATTTATGCCTGCGTCGTCGAGCGGTTTTCAGCTGCGGGGATGCGATACACCACCATGCTGGCCGGCCACAGCGTCGGCTGCTGGTGGCATCAGCAGGAGCCGGTCATTGTCCGGGGCAACCGGCGCCGGCTGGAAGAAGGGATGGTCATTGCCATGGAGCCGCACATCGACCACTGGCACATCCAGGACATGTTCGTCGTCCGCAAGGACGGGCCCGAGCTCCTTTCGGACAAGCTCAATACCGACGAGCTCATTGCCTGCGGATAGCGGGCGAGATACGAGGGTGGGCTCGCTGCACAAGCCGCCTCGTAGGGGCGAGGCGTACCTGGCCCCTACAGCCAGCTGAGGCGTACCTGGCCCCTACAGCCAGCTAATGTAACGGAACCCACCCTGCTGCGCATAGGTCAGCCGCAGAGGCAGACCGTGGCGTGAGCAACGGCCTTTGCCGCCGTCACCAGGTCGGACAGCAGGACGCGCTCGTCGGGCGTGGGCCACTCCTTATAGATACGAATGTCGCCGGGGCCATATTGAACAGTCGGGATACCGAGCCTCTCCTGGATGATGTTGCCGTCGCCGACGTTGCCGAGCCGCCCATGTCCACCGATGTGCGCCGGCTTGCCCGAAGCCAGGCTCTGTCCTTCGGCGAGCGCGCGCACCAGCGCATGGTCCGGCGGACATTGCATCGGAGCCTGGTTCCAGCTCGTCTGCGTTCCCGCAGCGGGAATCTCGAGCGTGCAGTTGAAGGAGGGATGATCGCGCTTGATGGCGGCGAGAAGCCGGGTGAGGTCCTGCTCGACCGACGCGACGGATTGGCCCGGCACGGTGCGGAACTGCAGGGTCATCTCGCACTCGCGGCTCGATCGTCCGGTGTAATTCCTGAAATAGTAATGCTCCTTGTGGATCACATCGAAAGTATGGGTGGGAAAACCGGGAAGCGCGGGATGCGGCCGAAACGTCATCCATCCGCCGTGAGGAATGGGCGTCAGGCTCGGCCCGATGCGGCGGACGATCTCGGCTTGTTGCTCGATCGGGTTGATGTAAGCGGCGCGAGCGTCCGTGCTGTAACGAAAGAACAGCTCGGGAGCCGTGCACACGAAGCGCACCATCACGACGCCGACGCACACGTTGGCGATCGTGTTGTTGGAATGCTCCATGTTGATGCACAGATCCGCGGTCACTCCGTGATCGAGCAGCGCCCTCGTGCCCGCGCCGCCGAGCTTGTGGGCGATGACGGGGGTGACGAGGACATCGCCGCGCAGGCGGGTACCCGAGCGCACGATCGCCTCGACGGCATTGATCGCCGCGACGCAGCCGCCCTTGTCGTCATGGGCGCCCATTCCCCAGATCCAGCCGTCCTCGAATTGGGCGCCGAGAGGATCCACCGTCCACCCGGACATCTCCGCGCCGGGATCCATATGCCCGTTGAGCAGCAGAGTGGGTCCTCCTCCGCGGCCGCGCAGGCGCCCGATCGGCTGGCGGCTCTTCTTGGCCGGATCCTGCGGATGGACGACGTGCATCATCTCGACATCGAGTCCGATGTCCGCCATCACGCCGGCGTAGAGGTCCGCAATCTCTCCCTCCTGGAAGGTCGGACTAGCGATTCTGATCGAGCGCTGCTCCAGCTCGAGGATCCGCCGCTCGTCCACGGCGGCAATAGCCGGTGCCGAAACGGGACGTGCTGGCATATGAACTGTCCTCACGGGATGAGCGGCTGAGCTTCAAGTCGGGGGTTGCTCAGTATACACGTGCGGATCATTCCGGCGAGCGCAGCAGCTTGGCCGGGGCGCGCGAAGGCCGGAACCCATATCGGCGCGCCGTTTCTCCTTCACATCGGCTGTGGATTACCGGGTCTTGCCTGGCCGGACGGCGATCTTATGCGATCGCCGTGCCGCACGATTCCAGGGTTCCCATCCGCGGTGGGATTGGCGGCCACCGATCACCTCGGCAGCAGCCGGTCGACATGTCGCGCAATGTACTCGTAGCAGGAGCAGGCCTCTCGCTTGAGGCCTTCACGGTCCAATATCTGGATTTCGCCGCGCGCGGTGTGGATGAGCTTGGCCGCCTCAAATCGGGTCGCGACAACGGAAACAGTGCCCCGGCGCACTCCCAGCATCTTGCTCAAGAATTCCTGCGTGAACGGAATGGTGTCCTCTCCGGTCTTGTCATTTGTCTGCAGGAGCCAGCGCGCCAGACGAGAGCCTACTTGGTGCAGCGCGTTGCAGGCGGCGGTCTGTTGAATTTGCCCTAACTGCATCTCGTTATACCTGAGGATCAGGTCGGTGAGATGCTGGCTTTCGCTGGCCAGCGTGCGAAAGCGCGGCGCCGGGATGGAGAGAGCCGTTCCGGACACCTGCACGAGGGCGCTGATGCAGGAGACGCGCGAGCCCAGTCCGACAGTAAGACCGAGCGCTCCCTCTGAGCCTACCGCGCCGACCTCGACGGCACGGTCTTCGGGCATTTCGACAATGAGTGACACCATCCCGCTCAGCGGGAAATGCACGAGGTCGAGACGTTCTCCTCTTTCCTCCAACAACATGCCCTGCTTGATCGGGACCTCACGCAGGTGCTTGCTGAGCTTCGACAGCTCCTCCGGTTTGAGAGAGGCAAGCAGTCTGTTGCGATTACCCGGCAAGAGCTCTCCTCCTGTCGATCGGAGAATGACACATGCGTCGCGGCATCCGGATGCGTATGGAGGCGGAGCAGCGCTCCGCCGCTGCCCCCGGCTCCCGCTCTTTCGGCAGGCGCATGCAACCAGCCAATTGGATCATCATCGGCGCGGGCTATTTGGGACCGGCTTCCCTCGGGCCCGAGAGGCCTTCGAGCCCGTACGCAGCGAGTTTATCCGGATCGCGTTCTCCACGACGCGCGGCTTCAATGATCCGCGTGGCCACAAGCTCCCGCGCTGCAAAGTTGTCCACGGCAAGCGTGCGGCAGGACTGCTCATACGCACGTCCCATCAGCTCCGTAGTATCGGGATCGAAGGCCGCCCCCTCTATCAAGCGAAGCCCGCGCATGTGCCCTCACAAGCCGTCATCAATGTAGAAGAGAACCCGGCGGGGTTCTATCCGCTACCTGACACAGATGGGGGAAACACGAGTTTACACAGAAGGATGCGAACTAAGTCGGCAATCGATCGTTGACATACAGCCGCTGGCGTTCGGTGCGCCGCCAAACAGACGGGGAAGCCTGCTCATGCCCCGCTATTTCTTCAATGTGGTCCAGGCCGGACGCGTTTACAGGGATGGGATCGGCCAGGAGTTTTCGACCGAGAAAGCCGCTCTCGATGAGGCCCGGCTGGTTGCCGGGGAGCTCGTGCGCGACGCTGCATTTGCCAGCGGCTCTCTCGATCACGTGGTCGAAGTCAGCGATCCCGCGGGCAACGTGGTCATAAGCTTCCGGTGCTCGGACCTGACGTTTGTCACAAGTCCCCCAGCGGGGGCGGCGGAACCTGAGAAAAATTGATCTAACCGCGCCCTCGTTGCTGGCTCACCCGGCGACATTTCCGCAGTGCGGTAGCTTTGCAGTTGACGCCCGCGCTGCATTGCCCCACGAATTTCCGCTCATGCCGGCCATACTGGACAACAAGCATCCGGACGTGCCCTCGGTGTTCCGCGCGAGCGCACTCCTGCGGGAAGCGCGGCGGCAGAAAGCACTTCCAGAAGCCGTGGTTCCCTCAATCTGCGTGCTCGATCCGGACGGCGACATCGTTCGTCATCTGCGGAGCGCCGGGCGGGCGAGCCGGTGCGCCTCGTGGCCCTGCTATCACACCGAGCTCGACACGTTTACGGTTGCGGGCGAGCGTGTAGGCATCATCGGCTGCGCGGTCGGTGCGCCGTTTGCGGTTCTGGTCGCCGAAGAGCTGTTTGCGAGCGGCTGCCGTTTGCTGTTGAGCCTGACCTCCGCGGGGCAGATCGCGCCGATCAGGCCTCCTCCCTATTTTGTCATCATGGATCGCGCGCTGCGCGATGAAGGAACGAGCTATCATTATGCAGCGCCGGCGGACTATGCCGAAGCCGATCCCTCCTGCGTGTCGCTGGCCCAGGGCGCGGTAAGCGAAGCAGGGTTGGATGTGGCGGTTGGAGCGACGTGGACCACCGATGCTCCTTTCCGCGAGACCGCGGGCGCAATCGCGGCTGCCAAAGCCAGGGGCTTGCTGGCTGTGGAAATGGAAGCCGCCGCGCTTTACGCCTTCGCGCGCGCGTCAGGCTCGGCAGTCCTGTGTCTGGCGTATGTCACCAACACCATGGGCCAGGCGCTGCATGACTTTGAAAAAGGCGCCCGCGACGGGACGCAAGAGGCGCTTGCGCTGATTGCGGCAATCGTGCCATGCGCTGCCCGCCGCTTCTGCAAGGTCTGATGCATCTGCGCTGCGGCGACGCGGACGAGCGGCCTGTGCCGACAAATCCTTTGTTACCCGGCGACACGCCGGACGGCCGGCTGGTAATTTCCGGGAACTGTACGAAAAGCGATGTTGATGCGGTTGGCACCGTTGATGGCCACGATCGCCAGCGTGAGCTTCACCATCTCCTCCTCGCTGAATTGCGCCCGCGCAAGCGCAAAGACATCGTCCGGAACGCTGCTTTCTCTCACCTGCGTCAGAGCTTCCGTCCAGGCGAGGGCGGCACGTTCCCGCTCGGTATAGAGCGCGCACTCGCGCCAGGCGCTGAGCAGATAGAGCCGTTGCTCGCTCTCGCCGTCAGCGCGCAGCTCCTTGGTGTGCATGTCCATGCACCAGGCACAGTTGTTGACCTGTGACGCGCGCAGCTTGACCAGCTCGAGCAGGCTGCGCTCCAGCCCGCAACTCGCGACGTAGGCATGCAGTTGCGCCATGGCGCGCATCGCATCCGGTGCGGCTTGGCGAGGGTCGAGGCGTGCTTGCATTGGAGTGATCCTTTCGATGAACGGATTGTCCTCGGGTCTGGCCGTCAGATGCCGCTGGGCGGCATGCTGCCTTTCTCGCGCAGCGTCTGCTTCAATGCGCGCAGCTCGTTGAAACGCGCCGTCACGTCCCGCATGACCGCGGCCATCCCGACCATCCGGCCCCCCGCCTGCAGCGCCACCACGGTGAATTCGACCGAGACGGTAGCCCCGTCCTTGCGCACAGCCGGGACTGAGAGCACATCGCTTTCCCCGTAGCGGCTCTTTCCGGTCTGCATCACCGCGCGGTAGCCGGCCCAATGGCGCTGGCGCAGCCGCTCGGGGATGATGAGATCGAGCGAGCGCCCAACCGCTTCGGACGCGGAGTAGCCGAAGATGCGTTCGGCTCCCGGGTTCCAGAAGGAGATGAGCCCTTCGTCGTCCGCGGCGACGATGGCGTCGGCGCGCGCGGACAGGACAGCTTCGGCGAGGAGTTCGAACGGGATCACGACGTTGCTCCATCACAGCGCGAACGATGCGGCCCACCACCCGAGTTGATTGCACGGCGTTCGTCGGGTCCTCGACGCTGCAACGCGCCGCGCCGGGCAGCTTATGTGTCACAGCTCCTTATCGGAACAAGGCTGCGAGCTGCCCGTTGCCTGCGGGTCATGCGCACGGGGTATCCGCCGACCGAGCAGACTGGCGCGACCATCGCAGTGTATCTTGCGGTGTGCATGCTCGTGCTCGGACTCGGCGTGCTCGGTTTTTACAATCTGTTTGCGCCGCGCCAGGTCTCCAATCCAGGATTGGCCGCTTATAAGCCGCCGCCGGCAACGGTCATACGGTATGCGGCTGCGGCGCGACACACTTATGCGCAGCCGACACCTTCCTCCAGTACCAGCGAGGAGCCGTCACGTGACGCTTTGGACGCAACGGCCGGTCGAGCCGCTCGGGTTGCGGATGCTCCAGTATCTGTCGCGCCAACACATCCCCCGCAGGTGAAAAGGCAGCCGGCCGCGCGACCCGCAAGAACCCGGACGGCGAAAGCGCGTCATGTTCCTGCCGCGCGAGCCGAGCGGAGCGCTTCGAGAGCTTGGCCTGCCTCACATACCGTTGCCGTTTTTTCCGGCGGCTATGCCGCGGTCCAATGACCGCGTGTTGCGGCCGGGTACACGAGGCTTCTGATCTTGATCTTTGCTTCGACCGGGCTCGCCGTGCGTGCTATTGTCGGGCATGACGTCCCACGTGACCCGCGAATTGACTCCGCACTTCCTCCTCTTCCAATAAGCTCGTCTTGCGAAGGATGCGACGCCGCGCATGACGGAGCTGAACCACCCAACAGGGATAACGTCGGTCCTGTGGTCGTCGTGTCTGGCGATGCTCGGGGTCGGGGTCAACAGCACAGCGATCATGGCGGCGTTGCCGACCATGCGGACCGAGCTTGGCCTGAGCCCAGCCGGAGTGGAATGGGCGGTCAATGCCTATCTGGTCGTCTCCGCCGCCTGCATTGTGCTCGGCGGCCAAGCCGCCGATCGGCTTGGCGCCCGGCTCGCATCGATGGCCGGTTTAGTGTTGTTCGGCATTGCATCCTGCGTCATTGCCGCTGCCGATACACAAGCCGTGCTGCTGGCTGGACGGGCCTTGCAAGGCTTTGGCGCGGCAATCGCCGTGCCCAGCACTCTGGCTGCGGTCGACACCAGCGCGGCGCCGAAGCGTAGGGCAGCAGCAACCGGCGCGTGGACCGGATTCCTGATGCTTGGTTTCAGCATCGGGCCGCTGCTCGGCGGCGCGCTTACTCACGTGACAAGCTGGCGCGTGATCTTCTGGCTCAATGTTGCGTTCATGTTGATCGCCATCGCCGGTCTCGCCTTCGCAGGCTCGGTGGCCGCTCGTCCTTACGCTGTGCAAGGCCGGCAAACGGATTGGATCGGCTTTACGCTGCTGGCCGCCTTCATGGTGTCACTGGTCTTCGGGCTGCATGAGCTGCCACATGCCGGAACAGCGCTGCTCCCCGTTCTCGGCCCCTTCGCACTGGCGGCGGCCGCCTTGTTTGTGCTGCTTCAAGCGGAGTCGCGTATCGAGGCACCGCTGCTCGATCTCGGCTTCTTTACGCGACGCGCGTTCGTCATGGGCCTGGCCATCGCTTCGCTGTCGATGTTCAGCATCATGAGCCTGCTACTCTACTTCAACCTGTATGCGCAGAGCGCCAAAGGCCTCGATTTCACCGCGCTGGACGCAGGTGCCTCGCTGCTGCCGCTGAGTGCGGCCCTGCTGGCGCTCGCACTTTCGGCCTCCGCCGTGGCGAGGCGGGTAGGGCTGCGCAATGCAATGACGGGAGGCATGACGCTGATAGCGATCGGCAGTGCGATCATTGGTGCGGCCGTCGCCGGTGGCGGAATGGCTATCCTGACGATCGGGTTCTTAGTGATGGGCACCGGTCTGGCCGTGCCTTATGCCTTGGCACCGCGGCTCGCGCTCTCTGCGCTTTCGCCCTCCCAGGTGGGGCAGGGGTCGGGCATCGTCAACGCCTGCACCTTTCTAGGAGGCAGCGCCGGAGTTGCCGGCGGCGCTGCTGCCCATGTGCTGGGCGGATTTGGCGCCGTACTGGCCGTGATTGCGCTCGCAGGAATTATCGGCGCTGCCCTCACGTGGCGCATTTCAGAGACGGCGCATGTAGCGGCCTTTGTCAAAGAGGATGCCGCATGAACGCGCCCCGCGCCGGCCAGCGCGCGGCGCCTATATCCTCACTATGACCTCTCACATGGCAAATCTCTGGGCGCGCAAGTCGATTGCAACTCTCAAGGCCGAGGCGGAGGAGCCTGAGACACAGGCCCTCACGACTCACGACGGCGTGCCTCTCAAGCGAACGTTGTCTGCCATGGACCTCGTTGCCCTGGGGATCGGCGCCATCATCGGCGCCGGGATTTTTGTGCTCACAGGACATGCGGCTGCGGCGAATGCCGGTCCAGCCATTACGGTATCCTTCGTCTTGGCCGGCGTCGTCTGTGCGTTCGCGGGCCTGTGCTATGCCGAGATGGCTTCGACTGTTCCCGTTGCAGGTAGCGCCTACACCTACGCTTATGCCACCCTGGGCGAGCTCGTGGCCTGGGTGATCGGCTGGGACCTGATCCTGGAATATGCGCTCGGCGCAACGACGGTCGCGATCGGCTGGTCGGGATATGTCGTGAGCCTGCTGAAGGATCTCGGAATGGCGCTTCCCAGCGAATACGCGGGGTCGCCATTCGTCTACGACGCGGCAACCCGAGCCTGGCGCGCGACCGGTGCCGTGATCAATACGCCGGCCATGGCCGTGATCGCTGTCATTACCGCACTGCTGATCATCGGCATTCATGAGTCTGCGCGGGTGAATGCCGTCATTGTGCTCATCAAGCTGGCGATCATCCTGATCTTCGTCGCCGCCGGAGTGTGGTTCGTCAGCACTGACAATTGGGTCACGGCAAGCAATCCGACAGGTGCGTTCATTCCGCCCGCGACGGGGCAGGGCCAGTATGGCTGGAGCGGCATCCTGCGCGGCGCCGCGGTCGTATTTTTCGCTTACATCGGTTTCGATGCGGTCTCCACCGCTGCGCAGGAGGCCAAGACCCCGCGACGCGACATGCCCATCGGCATTCTCGGCTCGCTCGCCATCTGCACCATTCTGTATGTTGCGGTGGCCTTCGTGCTAACTGGCATTGTTCCTTATGACGAGCTCAACGTCCCCGATCCGATCGCCGTCGGCATCGACTCGATAGGCATCGGCTGGCTTGCGCCGATCGTCAAGCTCGGAGCGATCCTGGGGCTCACTTCCGTCATTCTCGTTTTGCTGCTGGCACAGCCGCGCGTGTTCTACTCGATGGCGCGAGACGGCTTGCTGCCCGCGATCGCGGCGCGCGTGCATCCGCGATTTCGAACCCCGTACGTCACCACCTCGGCGACAGGCATCGTGGTCATGATGCTGGCCGGACTCCTTCCGATCGGCCTCGTCGGCGAGCTGGTCAGCATCGGCACGCTGTTTGCCTTCGCGATCGTCTGCGCCGGAGTGCTGGCTCTGCGGATAGCACAGCCGAGCCTCGTTCGGCCGTTCGAGACACCCGGCATCTATCTCGTGGCTCCGGCCGGGACTGCTTCGGCTCTCTTTCTTATGTTTGGGTTGCCGCTGGACACCTGGATCCGTTTCGCAGTCTGGCTGGCGATCGGGCTGTGCATCTACTTTTCATACGGGGCCAGGCACAGCCGGCTGAGAGCTGTCACCGCCGCCTGAGCTTTACGGTATAGGACATTGCTCCGGCCCCGCAGCAGGGGCAGCTCATTGCCAGAAGCAGGGTCTGCTTCTGCTCCTCCTCGAGATCCGTTCGATCGAGCATGCGTCGCGTCTGCTGCTCGAACAGCTTGTGCAGGGAAAGCGTGCCGCCGGTGGTTTGGCCGCCCTGCGCCTTCGCAGCCGCCCTGCTCGAATGGGTGCGACGGCCCGGCCCGGGCTTTTGTTGCCTCGCCTTGCGCATCAGTGCAAAAACTGCCGCGCCGCCTCGGCATACCCGATCCGAGCCTCCGGCGGCCTCGGGTGTTTGGCCGCAACGCGAGCGAGCAACGCACGGACATCATCGCCGCGGTTGGCCCGCACCGCCGAATCAAGCAGGAGCTGCTCCAGCACATCCTGCTGTGCGTGACTGCCGCCGAGCCGGTGCATGTCGTCGAGCACCGGCTTCATCGTCTCCACGGCACGGTCGTAGTCCCCCCGCCGGTGCGCCAGCACCGCCTCGCAGACCGGCAAGGCGACGCTGCAGATGACCCGCGCGACCACTCCGCTGCCGTTACCAGCGGCGCGCATCTCCTCCAGCATGCGTTGCGCCGCCGCGTCGCGCCGCGTTGCGGCGAGCGCCATCATCCAATGCGGCTGCGTGAATGCCGAGAGAAAATCGCCGATTCGCTGCTCGGCCTTGTCTGCGATCTCGATCCAGCGATCCCCAACGTCGATCCCGTGCCGCTCGAGCCGAAACAGCATCGAGGCCGCATTTTGCACATCGATGTAGAGGTCCGGCAGCTTCTGAGTGAGTGGCGAGCCCAGATTGCGAAAGCGCCGGTCGTAAAGCTCGAGGACCGCGTCGATCTCGCGCCGCTCCAGATGGAACATGGCGCGATGCCACCACAAGTGGTGGATCAGGTTGTTGCCGCCGGCAAAGTATCGCTCGTGCCTGTCGAGGAGAGCAATGCCTTCGCCCAGGCGGCCTTGCATCTCCATCACGTGAGCGACAGCATGGATGGCCCAGAAGTCCGCGGGGTCGATCTCCAGAGCCTCCCATCCCCAAGGCTCCGCCACCGCATAGTTGCCGCACTCCTCGTTGGCGAAGGCGCGGCAGGAGAGGATGGTGCCATAGCCGGGCATGGTCCGATCCCATCTCGGCAAGACCTGCTCGACGGAAGCACGCATGGCCTCGGGCCGACCCAGCCAGAAATTATTGAAATGCGCGAGGCGAAAGGCGAGCAGATCCATCGGATGCTCGGCGGCGATATCGGCCCAGATGACCAGGCTTCGCTCGACGTCGCCGGCAATCCACGCATCCAGCGCGTCCACGTGGGCGCGCTCGCGTCGGGAGGCGTTCACGCTCTTGGCGCGCGCGATGCGGGCGGCTTCGGCGGCGACCGGGACGTTGGCCAGCTTGTAGGAGAGCATGGCGAAATAGCCTGCCAGGCAATACGCCAGACCGAGCTCGGGATCCGCAGCAAGGGTTTGGGCGAGATGCTCCGCGGCATCAGAGCGGTATTTCAGATAGGCGGAAAGCGTGCGATCAAAGCCGGCAGCACCTTCCGGCGAGGACGTGGAAATGATCAGGCCGTGCTGGTCGAACCTCAAAACGCCGGGCGGCGCGGAGGCCGCGCCGGGCCGGAGCCCGGCGTGCCGGGCGCAGGCCGAGGTTTCATCGGCAGGAGGCCCTCGCGCTGGAGGCGCTTGCGGGCGAGCTTGCGCGCCCGGCGGATCGCCTCCGCCTTCTCCCGTGCTTTGCGCTCTGAGGGTTTTTCGTAGTGTCCGCGGAGCTTCATCTCGCGGAAGATCCCCTCGCGCTGCATCTTCTTCTTGAGCGCCTTGAGGGCCTGATCGACATTGTTGTCACGGACGAGAACCTGCACGCGTCGTTCCTTCTGCTTTGGTCCTGTGCTCCTGGATGATCCGGGAATGCATCGAAGCCCGCCGACCTGCGCCGAAGCGGGGTCGTGCGGGCCCTCTGTTGTGTGAGCATGTAGCAGAATCAGGCTTGAGAGTCCATTCCATCGCATCACGCCATTGCATCACGTGGCGGGCGGCTGCGGCTCGTGCATGACGCGGGTGACGTGCCCCATTTTGCGGCCGGGACGCGCCGCACCTTTGCCGTAGAGATGAACGCTCACGCCGGGCTGCGGCAGCCACGTCGCATAGCCGTCGATCTCGCCGCCGATGAGGTTGATCATCTCGATGCGGCCGTGGCGGAGCGGCTTGGCCAACGGCCAGCCGACGATAGCGCGCACGTGCTGCTCGAATTGCGACACGCTCGCGCCGTCGATCGTCCAGTGTCCGGAATTGTGCACGCGCGGGGCGATCTCGTTGACGAGAAGCCGGTGCTGCCGGCCATCCGCCAGAACGAACATCTCCACTGCCAGCACGCCGACATAGCCGAACCCTGCCGCGATGCTCTCGGCAATCCATTTTGCCTCGGCTCTCACCGTTTCCGGAACATCGGCCGGAACGCGTGACGTCTTGAGGATGTGATCGCGATGCTCGTTCTCGATGAGCTCGAAGCACTCGACCCGGCCGTCGCGGCTGCGCGCGGCGACGATCGACACCTCGCGCTCGAACGGGACGAAAGCTTCCAGGACGGCCGGCTGCTCGCCGATGGCGTGCCATGCGGTCCCCGGATCCGTGTCGTTGCCGATGCTGACCTGGCCCTTGCCGTCGTAGCCGAAACGCCGCGTCTTCAGGATGGCCGGCCGCCCCGTCTCCTCCAACGCACGAACGAGACTTTCAGGCGAGGACACATCGGCGAACCAGGCGGTAGGGATGCCGAGCGAGCGGACAAAATTCTTCTCGCTCAGCCGATCCTGGGTGGTTGCCAGGATTCCGGGGTCCGGGAGCACCGGCCTGCGAGCGGACAGAAATGTGGCGGTCTGCGCCGGCACGTTCTCGAACTCATAGGTGATCACTTCGACATCGTTGGCAAACCTGTCGAGTGCCTCGACATCACCGTAGTCGGCGCGGGTAACACGATGGACCACGTCGAAAGCGCATGAATTCGGGCTCGGCGCGAGCACGTGGCATTTGAAGCCGAGCCGGGCGGCGGCAAGGGCGAGCATGCGGCCAAGCTGCCCGCCGCCGAGAATGCCGATGGTCGAATCCGGCTTCAGCATGTGCCGTATCTATACCTCCCCCTGAAAGGGCAGGGGTTCAGCGTATCGGCCCTCGTCTCTGCCCATCATCGGGGCCGTGGCTTGACTCCTGCCCAGCTCGCCCCGACCAAGTCGATGGGTCGCCGATCTCTCCCTTCAGGGGCAGGCATCGTTTCGCCGAGCAGCGCGGTGCGCGCGCCTTTGCGCTCAAGGATCGTATTGATCGCGACCGTGGAGCCGTGCACGAAAAGCTCGGCGCAAGCGTAGCCAACGCCGGCCTTGGCGACGCCCTCGGCAATGCCGCCGGCGAGATGATCCGGTGTCGAGAGGACCTTGCCGAAGGCAAGCCTGCCGCTGCGGTCGTCGAACACCGCCACATCGGTGAACGTGCCGCCGATGTCTGCCGCCAGGCGCAGACAGGACGCGCGCCGTCGCCGTTGCATCAGCTGCAGGCGAGGGCGTGCTCCTTCGGGTCGTAGCCCGGCATGCCCGGAACGCCGAAACCCGGAAAAATCCGCACCGCTGCCGACGTGGGCGCGGGTGCGATCCCGAACCATTTCTCGTGCAGCTTGGCGATGGTGCCGTCCTTCTTCATGCACTCGATCGCAATCTCGATCTTGTCGCGCAGCGCCACGTTGTCCTTGCGGACCGGAACGGCAAAGACCAGGCCGGTCGACTGGACCAGGGAGAGCTTGAGCGCGGGATTGTTCTTTACCGCCCAGGCCGCCGCCGTGTTGCCGAGCAGGATGGTGTAGGCGCGCGCCGATATCACCGCCTGTACCGCGTCTGTCGTGGTCCCGTAGGACTCGACCGTCCATCCCATCTTGTCGGCGCGATCGCGGGCCCATTGATCGTAGATGGCGCCTTTGTTGACCGATATGGTCTTGCCCTTGAGGTCTTCCAGCGACTTGATGTCGGGGGTCTCTTTCTTCACGACGAATTGGTAGTCCGTGTCGACGTAGCCCTCGGTGAACAGCATGTTCTCCGCTCGCTCCTTGGTCACGGTCATGGCCGCGGCGAGAAAGTCGTAGGTCCCTGCCTGCAGCGCCGGGACCAGCCCCGAGAACTGCCCGACATCGAGCTGGAGCTTGCGCCCAAGTCTCCTGGCGATCTCATTGACGAGGTCCACGTTGAAGCCCTCGACGCCGCCGCTGAGAGTAGGCATCGCGTGGGGGGCGAAGGTGCCGTCGATGCCGCTATGCAGCGGCGGCTCCTGCGCGGATGCGTAGGGCGCCGCGCTCAAAGCAACGGCGATTGCAGCAAGCAGAATCCGAAGCCTCATCTGGCTCTCCGTGGTAGGGCGGGCAAAGACGTCGCGTCTCATGCGTTTCCCGCAATTTCATTATCAGAGGTGCGAGTGCCGTGCCCACGCGGCTCGGGCTCCGCACCGTTTGCGCGTGGGCAAGCTCGCTCGCAGTCGCAGCGGATCATTTACACCAGCGCAGGCGATTTTGCCCACCCTGCGGGCCCACGGCATCGGACAGCGTGTCACCGGAATGCTGGCATGATGTCGCGGGCCCAGTCCCGCATGAAACCAGCCTTGTCGTCGAAATGGATGCTCATCCAGAACTGGCGCGCCCCGGCGCCGATGGCGGCTTCGAGCTTGGCGATGCAGTCCCTGGGCGTCCCGGCTATGGCGAAGCGCTCCGCCAGATAGTCGAGCAGCCCCAGCTCCTTGATCAGCTCGCGGTTGCTGCTGTCCGGCTTGTCGTGCTGGGCTGAATTGTAGCGCGCGCCGAGCATCTTCACCTTCTCCATGAGGTGCTCCGGGATGTGCTTTCCCTCCACGGTGAACCGGGAGAGATGACTCCCGGCTGAAGCGAGCGTCATCGCAATCTCGTCGATCGCCTTCTTGCGGTCGGCTCCGACATTGGTGAGCGGCAGCCACCACATGTCCACGTCCGCGAGGCTGCGGCCGGCACGGCCGCAGCCGGCCTTCACCTGCGCGATCGAGTCGCGCACGATCTCCGGCGTGAGACCGGTATTGATGATCACTCCGTCGGCGATCTCGCCTGCGAGCTGCAGCGTTTTCGGTCCGGAGGCGGCGAGATAGATCGGGATACGGCCACGGAACCAGGTGAGCTTGCAGTTTCCGCCGTTGTAGACCGACTCCCCGGTCTGAAGCAGCTCGCGGACGGTGTTGACGTAGGCGATGAGCTCCGCATGTTTTGCCGGGCGCACGCCGATATTGTCGACCGAGCTGTCGCCCGTCCCGATGCCGATCATGGTGCGTCCCGGCGCAAGCTCCTCGATGCTCGCGGCGGCGCTTGCGGCCACGGCGGGGTGCCTGGTCATGGGGTTGATCACGCGCGAGCCGAAACGGATTGTCCGCGTATTTGCGGCGACCAGAGCTTCGACCACATAGACGTCGCGATAAAGCGACTGGGAGTCCGCGATACCGGCGATGGCGAAGCCGGTTTCCTCGGCGACCTTGACCCAGTCCAGGGCTTCCATGGCGTGGTTGGGCAGAAAATTCACGCCGAACCTGATCGGCCAGCCGTCGCTGCTCATCGCCTCTCCGACTCCCTCTCTCCTCGCAGGCCAGGCATTGCCTCGCCTCTTTCAGCACGACGGGCAAATAGAGTCGCGACCCGATGGGTCCCCTGCGGAATTCAACGGCATTCTCTCAAGAGCGCTAAGCCTCCAGCCGATGCGTGATGAGGTCGGTGCCGAAATTTGTCCGTGGATCGATCTCCGCCTCGAGCGCACCGAGCGGCCGTGCGGCATCCGACAGGTCGCGGGCGAGAAACTGGCCGCTGCCGCGTCCTAGCTTCAATTCCCCGTTCTCGACCGCCACGCGTCCGCGGCTGAGCACCAGCACCGGCCAACCCTTCAGCTGCATGCCTTCGTACGGCGTATAGCCGCTGGCGTCATGCAGCATGTCGTAGGCGACCGTGATCTCCTTGTGCGGATCCCAGATCGCGATGTCGGCGTCGCTGCCCACCGCAATCGTCCCCTTGCGCGGGTGCATGCCATAGAGCTTGGCGGGATTGGTGGCAGTCAATGCGACGAATTGATTGATGTCGATCCTGCCCTTGCTCACGCCCTCCGAGAACAGCAGGGGCGCGCGCAGCTCGATGCCCGGCAGGCCGTTGGGGATTTGAATGAAGGTCGGCTTTGGGCCGGCGCTCAGCTTGCCGCGCTCGTCCATGCTGTAGGGAGCGTGATCGGATGAGAAGATCTGGAACGTGCCGTTGCGAAGGCCGCGCCACATGGCCTGCTGCGAGTGCTTGTCGCGCGGCGGCGGGCTGCAGCAGAATTTGGCGCCCTCCATGCTCTCGCGATCGAGGTCGTCGGCGGTGAGCAGCAGATATTGCGGGCAGGTCTCGGCGAAAATCTTGAACCCCGCCGTTTGCGCCTCGCGAATCTCCGCCATCGCGTTCTCGGTCGAGACATGAACGATCAGGATCGGCACATCGGCGAGCCGGGACAGTGCGATGACGCGATTCGTCGCCTCGCCTTCTCCGATCCGGGGATGGCTCACCGCGTGATAGCGCGGCTCGACGTGACCGCGCTCGACCAGGCGCTGGCGCAGCCACTTGATCATGTCGTGGTTCTCGGCGTGGACCAGCACGAAGGCGCCATGGCGCCGTGCCACCGCGAGCACCTCGAGGATCTGAATGTCGGCCAGCGCCAGCTTGTCGTAGGTCATGTAGACCTTGAACGAGGAGAGCCCGTCCTTGATGAGCGCCGGCAGCTCCTGCCCCAGCACCTGCGGGGTGGGATCGGAAATGATCAGGTGGAAGCCGTAGTCGATCACCGCCTTGGGCACGGCGCGGGCCATGTAATCGTCAACGGTCTTGCGCAGGGATTGCCCGCGATGCTGCGCGGCGAAGGAGAGGATCGAGGTCGTTCCGCCGAAAACCGCGGCTACGGTACCGGTATAGAAGTCGTCGGCCGTCATCACCCCCAGCGAGCCCATCTGCTCGATATGGCAATGTCCCTCGACGCCCCCGGGCAGGACCAGCATCCCGGCGGCATCGATGGTACGCGTCGCCTCACCGAGGTCGCGACCGAGCCCAACCACCTTGCCGCCCGCGATCGCGACGTCGCATTGCGACACATCCGCCGCCGTGGCGACGGTGCCGTTGCGGATGAGGACGTCGAGTGGCGCCATGCCTTTCTCCAGTGCGGGCCTCTTATACCTCGCCGCGGCAAGGAGGAGGTAGTCACGCGCCGAGGTACGAGAGATTGATTGCCGGCTTTTTGATCCGGGCGCAAGAAACGCTACAACCCCTGACGCTGGCTCATGGCCGTCATCGCCAGTGCCGGAGGTTGCAAGCCGCGCGCAGCCGAACTGACGCAGCCGAACTGACATGGGCAGCTCGACGAGCCGAACGGGACGGTAATGGACGGCATCGGCGCCAACGCCATTTATCTGGCAACCATCTGGGCGATCCCCGTGATCGTCGCGGTTACCTTTCATGAGGCGGCGCACGGCTTCGTCGCCCATCTGCTTGGCGACGATACGGCCTGGCGGCTCGGGCGCGTCAGCTTCAACCCGCTAAAGCACGTCGATCCGGTCGGCACGATCCTGCTACCCGGCATCTTGCTGCTGATGCACTCTGCGTTCCTGTTCGGTTTCGCCAAGCCGGTGCCGGTCAATTTTCGCGCTCTTCGGTGGCCTCGGCGCGACATGGTGCTCGTCGCTGCGGCAGGACCGGCCATGAACATCGCGCTCGCTCTTGCCGCGGCCCTGGCCTTCCACATCGTCGGCTATCTGCCCGCCCCCGGCGCACGATGGCTGGCGGAGAACCTGAAGAATGCACTGATCATCAACGTCGTGCTGGCGGTATTCAACTTGTTTCCGCTGCCGCCTCTCGATGGCGGGCGCATCCTGGTCGGCATCCTTCCGAAGGGCGCCGCAGCTGCTGTTGCGCGGCTCGAGCCGTACGGGTTGGCAATCCTGATCGGTCTGCTCATTATCCTGCCGTTGCTGGGCTCGCAGCTGGGTATCGACCTGAGCGTGGTCTCACGCGCCCTTGCCATATCGACCAGCGCCATTATCGAGGTCATACTTTACGTCACCGGCAACATTTAGTGAGCTTGAAACGATCGGCATCGACTTCAGTCCGCCGGTAATACAGGAATAAAACGTTGAACGATCTTTTTCTCCTTGGCGAGACGATCGGCGCTCGGCTGAAGGCCCGGCGCGAGACCATCGCGGTTGCCGAGTCCTCGACCGGCGGCTTGATCTCGGCGGCGCTGCTCGCGGTGCCCGGCGCCTCGGCCTACTTTCTCGGCGGGGCGGTCGTCTATACGCGTCAGGCGAAGAGCATCCTGCTTGTCGTCGATGACGCCGCGCTCGGGCGATTTCGTCCGGCCACCGAGCCGCATGCGCTCCTGCTGGCGCAGCGTGCGCGGGCGCAATTCTCTGCTACGTGGGGGCTCGCCGAAAGCGGCGCCGCCGGGCCGAGCGGCAACCGCTACGGCGACCCGGCCGGGCACGCCTGCCTCGCGGTCGCGGGGACGCTCGAGCGGGCGATCACGCTCGAAACCGGCAGCTCCGACCGGAGCGCCAATATGCGCGCGTTCGCAGTTGCCGCCCTCGAGCTGCTGGCCGGAAGCTTGGGCGGATCAGAGCTGTGAAACCGCGACGAATGCCTTGATCAAGGTCAATCGCCGTCCGGACCGCTCTCCTGCGCCGATAGTCGGCCGTGAAGACATTCGTGCAAAAACGCGATAGTGAAATTGGCCATCCCTGGACAGAAATCGGCGGGCCTGCGAACAACCCGGACGCTCGAGAGCTCAGGCTGCACCTGGGTGTCGAGATAGCCTTCGATGCGACTGCGCAATTCGTCCGCAGTCTGCGAAGAGAAGAACCGTTTCATCAGCGCGAGATGGTTTGGACCGCGCACGACGCTCCACCCCGGCTCGCACTCGAGCTCATCCGGATTGATTCCGGTCTCCTCGGCGATCTCTCGGCGAATGTGCCCCATCAGGTCGACCGATTGGCCGCGAACATCCTCGAGTGCGGGTGTGCCACAGGGGAACGTGACATGCCCGGCACCCGCGGTGTAACAGGCCATTTCACCGAGCACGTACGCTCCATCGAATGCGCGAATGGCTGCCGGCGCGAAGAAGTTGAGCACCGGGGGATCGGGGGACATGAAATCCCGCCATGCGCACAGGCTTGCGTAATCGGTCTCGAAAGCGGTGGCCCTCAGTATGCGGTTGTCTACCGCGTACGACTTCAGCATCAGCGCGCGGCCGTTCCAGAGCACACTTCGCCTGCGTTTGAGGTCGGCGAAATGTGCGTCGATCTCCGCGCGCCGAGCGTCTGCCAGCGGCCAAGACCACGGTTCTACCGTGATCTCGACCTGATCAAGATGCTCCACTGCCGGAAGGTCCATTTCTCCGCCACCTTGGCTCGAAGTATCGATATCCCTCGATCGTACCGAGATCGAATGCTTCACCGTCCAGGAAGACGCCATAGCTGGGAGCCTCCTTCAGGAGAGCTCGGAAGGTTTTCAGCAGATCAACCTCTCCGGTGCGCGGATCGGCGAATTCCATCCCGAGGAAGCGGAAAACCTCCGGGGGATATATCGTCCGGCCAAAACCCCGCACCGCTGTGGCCCGCCCGCTGGCGCATTCGGCTGGCTCGATCCCGGTGATCACGACGACGCTGCTCTGCGCAGGATCGGGCTCATAGATGAAGCTGCGGGCGCCCGGGAAATATGGGACGGCTGCTTCCGGAACGCGGATGAGACTGCTGATGACGAAGTTCTCCGGCAGCGTCTTGCTGGTCAACTGCGTGACTGGAGCGCGCTCGCTGCTGAAAAGCTGGTGGGGATCAACATCGCGAAGCACTCATCGCCTACGAATGGTCTCGCACAGAGAAGTGCGTCTCCGAGTCCCCTCGGCTCCGGCTGATGGACGAACGTGATCTCACAATCAGGCTGGCTCCTCTCGAAATAGCGCGCTATCGATTCTTTCCCCGCGCGGATCACGATACCGATGTGCTCGATCGCAGCATCGATCGCCTCCTGCACAATGTGATGGATCATCGGCTTGCCGTCGACCGGCAGCATCTCTTTGGGAGCGCCCCCGGTAAGGGGCCACATCCGAGTCCCGAAGCCGGCCGCGGGTATGACCGCTTTTCTGACGATACCATCGAGGCGCAACATGGCCGAGCCCCTGATCGCATGACGAAGCTTTCGTGGCACCGTATAGCCTCCAGAGGCTTGATATGACACCATGTCGAGCTCATCAGGTGTTTCGCAGAGCGGTTCGACCTCGCACGGTGCGCACAAGACAGCCGGCCTATCGGAGGCTTGAGTGAAACGGGAGATCGCAGGATTGGTCCTCAGCCTGGGAATCGCGCTTTCCGTGTCCGTCCAGCCGGCGTGTGCGCAAAATTCTGCGGCGGGCGCAAGGGTCGATGCGGTGCTGCGCAGCGCGGTCGAGCGCGAGGATGTTCCCGGCGCGGTCGCTTTGGCGACCGACCGCGGAGGGATACTTTATCAGGGCGTCTTCGGCGTAGCGGACGTGTCGACCGGACGCGCGCTCAGCGCCGACGCACTGTTCCGCATCGCCTCGATGACCAAGCCGGTCACGTCGGTGGCGGCCATGCAGCTGTTCGAGCAGGGTCGCTTCGGCCTCGACGATCCGGTGGAAAAATATCTGCCGGAGCTTGCAGATCTGAAAGTATTCGAATCATTCGATGCGGCGACCGGCGCCTATCGAGTCCGGCGGGCATCCAGGCCGCCGACCATTCGCCACATCCTGACCCACACGTCCGGGCTCGGGTATCCGTTCACAAGTGCGATCCTGCGCGATTTCAAGCCGCAGCCCGGCGAGATCTATCCGTTTGGCGGTCCATTGCTGTTCGACCCAGGCGAACGCTGGCATTACGGCACCAGCACCGATGTCGTCGGCAAGCTGGTCGAAAAACTGTCAGGTCAAAGACTGGAGGATTATTTCCGCCAGCACATCTTTGCTCCCCTCCGGATGCCGGACACGTCCTACAACGTGCCGCCGGAGAAGGCGTCGCGTCTCGCGGCCGCGCAGCAGCGCGCCGGCGAGCGCATGGATGGCGCCATCGAATTGCAAACGCTGCAGCCCGGGCTGGCCATACCGGAGCCCGCCGGCGGTGGCGGCCTTGCCTCGACGGCGAGCGACTATGGCCGTTTCATGCGCATGATGCTCAACGGGGGTGAGCTGGACGGGGTACGCGTCCTCGAGGCCGAAACGGTGACGCTGATGGGCCAAAACCACATTGGCGCTCTGACGGTGCCGGCACTCGAGACTGCGCTGCCGCGCAGTGCGGACTTCAGCTTCATCGCGGACGGTCGCGACCAATGGGGCATTGGTTTTCTGATAACGACGGATCAAGTGCCTGGAAAGCGCTCGCCCGGGAGCCTGAGCTGGGGCGGTATCAGCAACACCTTTTTCTGGATCGATCCGGGCCGCGGCATCGCGGGTGTAATCTTGATGCAGTACATGCCGTTTGCGGATGCCAAGGCACTGGCCGTCTACGATGCATTCGAGCGCGGCGTCTATCAGCTCGCAAGCGCCGAGCGGTAGGCGGACCGCAATCCATGTTGGACGATACCCAGGCTGAAGAGGAAGCACCATGACCACGACGACGCCGGATTCGCGGGTGATTGCGCTCAAAGAGCCGAAGCCGATCATTCCGGCACTCGCATCCTTCTATTCGCATACTCGGGAGCTGGCATGGCTTGTCATCCGCATCACAGCTGGCGGAATGCTGCTCATCCACGGCACCGTGAAAACCACCGCCGCAATGGACAAGGGGTTGGCCGCGTGGGCTGGCGGATTCGCCGCGGGCGGATTGGCGCGCCGCGGGATAGAGCCCGCTGTCCCTCTCGCCTATGCCGTGCTCGCCATCGAGACCATTGGAGCGCTACTGATCGTGCTTGGCCTGTTCACACGTTTGGCTGCCGCCGCCGCGGCGATCGAGTTTGCCGTGATCGCCTTCGTTGCGCACTGGAAGAACGGATTTTTTTTCAGCTCTTCCGGGGGCGGCTGGGAATATCCGCTGTTTTGGGGCCTCATCCTCTTCGCTATTGCCTTACGCGGCGGAGGCCCATATTCGCTCGACCAGAAGCTCGGCTGGGAATTGTAATAAGAGGCATGGCTCGAAGTCGCGTCCATGCTTTTATGCTTCGCTGCGTGAGTCTCCGGATGGGCCCATCGCGTCGGACGGCCCGATGCGCATCTTTTTGACCGGCGCGAACGGTTTTATCGGCGGCGCAGTCGCCGTCGCGCTGATCGAAGCCGGCCACAGGGTTCGTGGCTTGGTTCGCAGCACGGCAAAGGCCGAGCTGGTTGGAACACACGGTGTCGAAGCGGTCGTCGGCTCGCTTGACGACGCGGCGTTGCTGCAGACCGAAGCGCGGGCCGCCGATGCGGTTATCAATGCTGCCTCGAGCGACCATCGCGGTGCGGTGGAAGCCCTGATTGCCGCCATCTCCGGCTCCGGCAAGCCCTTCATTCATTCGAGCGGAACCAGCATTGTCGCCGATCTCGCCATGGGCGAGCCGTCCGAGCGCATCTTTCATGAAGCGGCGCCGGTCGAGCCGCTGCCTGAACGAGCCGCGCGTGTAGCGATCGACCGGCTGGTGCTTGCGGCCCCGGGTGTGCGTTCGATGGTGCTTTGCAATGCGATGATCTACGGCCAAGCGCTGGGACCGCCGGCGCAGAGCGTCCAGATTCCCGCACTTGTGCGGCAAGCCAAGGCATCGGGCGTAGCCCGCCATGTAGGCCGCGGATTGAATCGATGGTCCAACGTGCATATTGCCGACGTGGCGGCGATCTATGCTCTGGCGCTCGCCAGGGCACCCGCCGGCGCATTCCTCTATGTCGAGAGCGGCGAGGAGGCGCTCGGGGAAATTACCGGCGCCATTGCAGCCCGGCTCGACCTCGGCGCCGCGCAATCCTGGTCCGCCGAGGAAGCGATTGCAGCCTGGGGACGGAATTTGGCGGTGCTCTCGCTGGGCTCCAACAGTCGCGTGCGCGGCAGAGCCGCGGTCGAGCTTGGCTGGTCGCCTGCCCGGCGATCGGTGACGCAATGGATTGCCGACGAGATGGCTTAGCGCGCGCGTGTGCAAGCGCCGCCTACTTGACGGCGCCTCCGGTTATCCCGCTGATGAACCGATCGAGAAAAAGGTTGTACGCGATCGCCACCGGGATGCTGGCGATCAGGGCGCCGGCCATGATCTCGCCCCAGAAGAAGATGTCGCCGCGGATGAGATCGGTCGCCACGCCGAGCGTGATCGGCTTCTGATCGGACGCGGATATGAACGTCAGCGCGTAGACGAACTCCTGCAAGGTCAGCGTGAAGGTGAAGATCACCACCGTCAGGATGCCCGGCAGCGACAGCGGGATAGCCATCTTGACGAAGGCGCCGAGCAGGCTGCAGCCGTCGACGATCGCGGCCTCCTCGATCTCGACCGGCAGCGCCTTGAAGAATCCCATCAGCAGCCAGGTGCAGAACGGGATGGTGAAGGTGGGATAGACGACGACCAGCGACCACATCGAGTTCTGCAGGCCCAGCCCGGCGATCACCCGTGACAGTGGCAGGAACAGGAGGGTCGGCGGCACGAGATAGGTGAGAAAGATGCCGATTCCCAGGGCCTCGCCGTTGCGGCCGGTCATGCGTGCAAGGCTGTAGGCGCCCGGCAGCGCGGTGACGAGGGTGATGGCGGTGACACAGAGGCCGATGATCAGGGAGTTCAGCAGCCAGGTCGCGAACAGCGTCTTGTCGAACAGATAGCGGAAGTGCTCGAGCGTGGGCGGATCGTTGAACCAGAACGGAATGTGATCGACACTGTAGAGGTCGGAATTCGTCTTGAACGAGGTGATCGCCATCCAATAAAACGGAAACGCCGCGAGCACCAGGAAAAACGCGACCGCGCCGTAGAATGAGGTCTCCTGCAGGGCGGTTGTGACAGTGGCACGCGGCCG
Source organism: Xanthobacteraceae bacterium (assembly GCA_036557665.1). Lineage (GTDB taxonomy): Bacteria > Pseudomonadota > Alphaproteobacteria > Rhizobiales > Xanthobacteraceae > VAZQ01. The sequence goes on from DATBHG010000110.1 coordinate 111,504, forward strand.
CATGTCAGATCTCCCGCCGCCGGATGAAACGCAGCATCGCCACCACCACGACGAGCAGCACCGGCAGCATGAACAGCGAGATGGCGGCGCCGTGCGACACATCGCCGGAATTGATGCCGGTCTGAAAACCCGAGAAGCCCAGGACCGAGGTCGCGCCCACCGGGCCGCCCATGGTCATCAGGAAGACGATGGAAAGATCAGTAAAGGTGAACACGATGCCGAAGACGAGGCCGACGGCCACAATCGGCAGAATCATCGGCATGATGATCTGGTAGTTGCGACGCCAGAAGCCGGCGCCGTCGATGGTCGCCGCGTCGAGCACGTCCTGCGGGACCGCGGTGATGCCGGCGAGGAAGATGACGATCGCGAACGGGAAGAAACGCCAGGCATTGACGACGATCACCGACAGCATCGCCAGATGTGGCGTGCCGAGCCAGTTCGGCGCGTCCGAACGGCTGACGAGGTCAAGCGCGATCAGCGTCCAGTTGATGACGCTGTAAAGCGAATCGAACATCCATTGCCAGGCGACGGTGGCGAGCGCGATCGGCACGGCCCAGGGCAAGATGACCAGCGCGCGAACGAACTTGCGGCCCGGAAACGGCCGCAACAGCACCAGCGCGCCGAACTTGCCGAGGATGAGGCCCAGCGTCTGCGATCCGAAGGTGAAGATGAAAGTGTTGTACAGGGTCTGCTGGAAGACGGGATCCTCCAGGACGTCTTGGAAATTGTCGAGGCCGACGAAGCTCCACGACGGATCGTAGATCGTGTAGGCGCTGAGCGAGTAATACACCGCCATCAGGAACGGCACGCCGACCAGCAACAGCACATAGAGGATCGCCGGCGCCACCATGAGCGAGCCGAGCACGTCGCGCCGGTCCAGGATGAACCGGAAGCGCGCGGCCGGCTTGGCGACTGACTCGGCGATGGCGACCATGGGCGAAATTGCCTTCTAGTGGCGGCTCGTACGCTTGCCGTCATTGTTGAAATGGCGCAGCGCGGCATCGCGCACGGCGAACGGATGCCACTCGCCGGGCCGGATCCACTCCTCGGCGACGTGCGCCGGCGGAAGTTTCGCCGTGACCACGTCTTTCGTGTCGAAGCCTTCCAGCACGCCGTAGACGATCCGCTCGGAGCCAAGAAATTCCGAACGGTCGACGCGGAACTGGAATTCGGTGAACGCGGCGTCCTTGATCATCTCCTTGGGCAAAAAATTCTCCGGCCGGAAACCGAGATAGCCGCCGTTGCGGGCGACGATGTTCATCGGCGGGGCGCCGACGAAGGTGGCGACAAAGCGGTCGGCCGGGTCGTTGTAGATTTCCGCCGGCGTTCCGACTTGGCGGATCTGGCCGCGGTCGATGACGGCGATGCGGTCGCCCATGCCCATGGCTTCCACCTGATCGTGGGTCACGTAGATGGTGGTGACGCCGACGCGCTGCTGAAATTGCCTGATCTCCTGGCGGGCCGAGGTGCGCAGTTTGGCGTCGAGATTCGACAGCGGCTCGTCGAGCAAGAGCGCGGTCGGCTGGCGAACCAGCGCCCGCGCCAGTGCCACGCGCTGGCGCTCGCCGCCCGAGAGTTGGCGCGGCCGGCGGTCGAGCAGATGGCCGATGCCGAGCAGTTGCGAGGCCCATTCGACCTTCTTGCTGATCTCCGCGCTCGGAATGCCTTGCGTCTTCAGCGGAAAGGCGATGTTGTGGCGCACCGTGAAATGCGGATAGAGCCCATAGCTCTGAAACATCATCGCCACGCCGCGGGCGCGCGGCGGTATGTCGTTGACGATGTCGCCGCCGATCAGAAGGTCGCCGCTAGTCTGCTTTTCCAGCCCGCAGATGATGCGCAGGAACGTGGTCTTGCCGCAGCCCGACGGGCCCAGCAAAACCATGAACTCGCCGTTCGGTACGTTAAGCGAAATGCCGTTTACAGCGGGGACCTCGCCGAATTTCTTGACGATGTCCCTGGTCACGACCGCAGCCATTGAACCTCCCAGAAATTCAACGTCATGACCTGCCCCGCCCACCTCTTGCGGCGGGGCAGTGTCAGTCCGCTTGACCGCCCGCCAGGTATCAGGTCCTGCGCGCCCACTTCTTGAAGATGGCTTCGCATCGCTGCGTCGCCTCTTTGACCGAATCCTCCGCGCTCAATTGGCCCGTTGCCGCCTTCGTCATCATGTCGTTGATGATGAAGGCATAGTAGATTTCGTCCGTCGCGGGCGTGGCCGGTCCCGGATAGCCCGGGATGGCGGACCACTTGTCCGAATCCTGCAGGATTGCCAGTTTGTTGTTGGGCGTCGAAGTCGGATCGTTCGACAGGATCGGCATCGGCTTGGG
>DATBHG010000111.1:0-111767 GCA_036557665.1 Xanthobacteraceae bacterium
ACCATGCCGAGGAAAATCACACGCCAGGATCTGCACGATGCGGCCGAGAAGTACAAGAACTGGGGCAAATGGGGGCCCGGCGACGAGATCGGGACCCTCAACTACACCCGGGCCGAGGACATCATCGCCGCCGCGGGACTCGTGCGTAAAGGCAAGGTGATCTCGCTCGCGCTGAATTTCGATCACACCGGTCCGCAGGGCGCGAAGAGCAAGTATCCCGCGATGGGCCGCACCAATCCCATTCACACCATGATCCGCACCGGCACCGACGCCTATTCCGGGGTGCTCGACAAGCGCGGTATTCGCGCCGCCGATGACATGGTGACCATGCCACTCCAGTGCGGAACCCAATGGGACGGTCTAGGCCATGTCTTCTACGAGAATTACATGTGGAACGGCTATGATTGCAGGGAGGTGACATCGGCCGGCGCGCAGAAATGCGGCATCGAGAAGACCAAGAACAAGATGGTGGGCCGTGGGGTTTTGCTCGACGTCGCACGCGCGCTGGGGAAGGAGGCACTGGACGACGGCTACGGCATCACCTGCGCCGACCTCGACAGCACGGCGCGGGCACAGGGGATAAAAATCCAGCGCGGGGATTATGTGATCGTGCGCACGGGTCAGATGGAGCGCTGCCTCAAAGCTGGAAGCTGGGACGGGTATCCCGGAGGAGATGCTCCGGGGTTTGCCTTCGAGACACTCGAGTGGATCGCACGCACCCAGCTTGCTGCACTTGCCAGCGACACCTGGGGATGCGAGGTGCGGCCGAACAATACCGAGGACGGCATCAACCAGCCCTGGCATTGGATCACCATTCCGATCATGGGAATGACCATGGGCGAAATCTTCTATCTCGAGGACCTGGCGGAGGACTGCGCAGCCGACAAAGTGTACGAGTTCATGTTCGTCGCGCCCGCGATACCGATCACCGGTGCTGTAGGATCTCCAACCAACCCACTCGCCATCAAGTGAGCTCCGCGGCCGATGGGCCCGGCCCACGATCCCACAACTGTAATTTCCGAGCCAGCCAGGGAAGAATTGAGATGAACATCGCCATCAATCCGGCGATCGCGGCAGGCGTGCTCGCCTCCACCGCAGTCACCGATGCAGCCTATGTATTCTTCAACGCCGCGGTGGTCAGCCGGCGGCGATTCCGGGCGGCGAACTGGAGCGCGATCTGGTACCTGCTCTCGGCATTCGCCGTGATCAGCTATACCGAGAATGCCCTTTATGTGGCCTTCGCGGCGATCGGCTCGTGGCTGGGCGCATTTGCATCGGTAACCTTCCTGCGTCGCACCAGTCCGCCGCGGCATGATCCACCGTAACGCAATGAGACGATACGAGGGGCTCAAATGCTCGGCCACAACAGAAGAATGAGCGGGGCGGAATGCCTCGCGGACATGCTCAAAGGGTACGGCGTCACGCATGTCTTTCACGTCCCGGCTGTGTTGCGCCAGACGTTTGCGGTCATGGAAAGCCGCACCGACATCAAGCGCTTGCACGTGCACGGCGAAAAAGCGGCTGCATACATGGCGGACGGCTATGCGCGCGCCTCCGGCAAGCCCGGCATTTGCATGGCTCAGGTCATTGGCGCGCTCAATCTCGCAGCGGGCCTGCGCGACGCCTGGCTCGCACATTCGCCGGTAATTGCGATGACCGGGGGGCGCGATCCGAAGACCAAGTTCCGCAAGGTCTATCAGGAGGTCGACGACGTTCCGGCGTTCGAGCCGGTGACCAAATTCAATGCGACGGTGGACGAGGTGGCGCGCTTCCCCGATATGGTCCGGCAAGCCTTTCGGGTAGCGACTTCCGGCACGCCCGGTCCCGTACATCTCCAGTTTCGCGGCAACGAGGGCCAGATCGACGCCGAGGAGGCAGAGCTTGAGCCCCTATGCGAGCCGCAATTCGCCCGCATTCCTCCGTTCCGTCCGCGTCCCGACAATGCGAGCGTGGCGGCAGCGCTCGACTATCTGCAAAGGGCTTTGCGGCCCGTAATCCTAGCGGGAGGCGGAGCGCGGGCATCGGGCGCGGCAACCGAGCTGGCGAGCCTCGCGGAGGCGCTGCAAATTCCGGTTGCAACCTCGCTCAACGGAAAGGACGTCATTCCGGGCAATCACCCGCTCTGCGTTGGAGTGGTCGGCACCTATTCGCGTGAGAGCGCTAACCGTGTCGTCAACAGCGCCGACCTTGTCTGTTTTGTCGGGACCGAAGCCGGCGGCATGACCACTCATTTCTGGGCGGTGCCGAAAGTCGGCATGCCGGGGATCCAGATAGATATCGACCCGCAAGCGCTCGGCCGCAACTACCCCTTGCTCGTCGGCGTGAATGGCGATGCCAAAGTCACGTTGGCGCAGATGCTGCGAGACGCCGATCGCGCCAGCGCCGCCAGCCGAAAATCGTGGATCGAGCAGGTGCAGCAGATATGCAGGGAATGGACCACGAAGTATCGGTCCGTCCTCACGTCGGATGCCGTACCGGTCCGGCCGGAGCGCATCTGCGCCGAGCTCACCCGGCACATGCCGGAGGATGCCATCGTGGTTGTGGACACGGGCCATGCGGGGATGTGGATGGGGGGAATGTACGACCTCAGCAGCCCGCGCCAAAGCTACATGCGCAGCGCCGGTCATCTCGGCTGGGCATTTCCAGCGGGGCTCGGCGCCAAATGCGCGTGTCCCGATCGGCCGGTGATCACGTTCACCGGCGACGCCGGGCTGTGGTACCACATCGCCGAGATCGAGACCGCCGCGCGCTGGGGCATCAACGCGATCACGGTCGTCAACAATAATGCAAGCGGCAACCAATCCAAGCGCGGCTTCGACCGGGTCTACGGGGGAAAGCAGACCGAGCAAGCGCGCGAGCTATGGACCTTCAGCAAGGTCAATTTCGCGCGCATTGCCGAGGACATGGGTGCGGTCGGGATTCGAGTCGAGAAGCCTGGGGACATCGGCCCTGCCCTGCATCAGGCGCTTGCCGCAAACCGGCCCGTGATTGTTGACGTCGTCACCGATATCGATGCGCTCGCGCCGCTTGCGGTGACGTAAGAGCGCTGGCACATGCTACGACCGCAGGGCCGGAACCCGGGAAAACATGAGGGTGGCCACGGGATCCGGCCTGCCCGCGGCTCGTCCGGCATTTCTACCGCCGTCGATGGGTGATCCGCGCGTTTGTCTAATCCTCGGGCATCAGCCGCCTGCGAACGCCCCATTCCTGCAGCACAGCAGCAAGCTCGCCTGCGACAAAGAAGCGGGCGCTCTCCCGGTCGTACCCCTCCCGCAAGAGATCGTCGTAGTCCGTGAAGGTGTGACGCGCGTAGGCGACGAGCGCGAGCCAAGCGGCTGCCTCCGCTGCGGCGACCCGCAATCCGGGACTGTCGAGCGCATGATCGAGCACCGCTTCGAATTCATGCGACGGCAGTTTGGGGGCGAGCACGCGCAAAACGCGGCCTATCTCGGCGCGCGCGCTCATCTGCCCAGAGCATCATTCCGGTTTGATGCCTGTACGCTTGATAACCCTCCCCCATTTCTCCGTTTCGGCTCTGACATATGCTCCAAAGTCCGCCGGGGTGAAGACCATCGGCGTAGTTGAGACATCGGCGAGCCGCCCTTGTACCGTCGGGTCGGCAAGGCCCTCATTGATCTCGCGGTTGAGCCTCTCGATGATGTCCTCGGGCGTGCCCATCGGCACCCCGACGCCGCACCACGAATTCGCCTCATAGCCCGCGACCGTCTCGCTGATCGTCGGCACATCGGGCAACCCGGGAAAGCGGTGCTTGCCCGCTACACCCAGCGCCCGCAATCCACCGGAGCGGACCTGCGGCAGGGCCGTCGTCATGACGTCGATACCCACTTGCACTTGCCCGGCGAGCAGATCGGCAATCATGGGCGCGCCGCCCCGATAAGGCACGTGGACCATGCTGACGTCCGCCATCATCTTGAAGAGCTCGCCGGCGACATGCGATGTGCTCCCGCTGCCGAACGAGGCAAGGGTTATCCTGCCAGAATTGGCTTTGGCATACGCGATCAGCTCGGGAACCGATGTGGCGGGCAAAGCGGGATTTGCGATCATCACCAGCGGAAAATCGATCAAACCTGAAACCGGTGCGATGTCGCGCAACAGATTGAATGGAAGCTTGTCGAATAGCGATACGTTGACCGCAGCCGAAGCCGCAATGAACAGGAGCGTGTAGCCGTCCGGCGGCGAGGCGGCGACTGCCTGGATCGAGATATTTGTGCTCGCGCCGGGCTTGTTTTCCACTATGACAGGTTGGCCGAGCCGCTCCGCCAACCAAGGCGCCATGATCCGCGATACCGTATCGGCCCCGCCTCCGGGCGGAAAGCCGACGATCCAGCGCAACGGCTTTGTCGGGTAACCCTGTGCAAGCGCCCCATGCAGAGGCCCAAACATAAGAGCGCCGGCAGCGCCGGCCGTGATTTGCAGAAACCGCCGCCGATCAGCACTCGTCATGACTGCCTCTGTGCGAGCTGCTCGCGCTCGTGTTCGGTTCGCCCTCATCGCGTCTTGGTACCGCAGGCAAGCGCCCAACTGCTGGTGGACGCATTGCTACTACGCAAACAGCTGTGCTCGAACGTCAATCCTTCGCAATTTCAGCCAGGATCTCGGCAGAATGCTCGCCGAGCTGCGGGGCGGGACGCTCGGCGGCCATTGCCCTTCCACCAATGATGATCGGTGTGCGCACACCGGGGATTTTACCCGTCTTCGCCGCTGCGCAGGGCAGACTGAGCTTCATGCCGCGCGCAATCACCTGCGGATCGGCGAACACCTGATCGAGGGCGTTGATCGGCCCTGCCGGCACCTGCACGGCCTCTAGCTTCGCAAGCAGATCGGCTCGCTGCCAGCGCCTGGTGAGCTCCGAAAGATGCGATACCAGCTTTTCGCGATTCTTGAGACGATCAGAATTGAGCTGGTATTCCGGTTGTTGCGCGAGCTCCGGCTCGCCGAGGATGGTGCAGAGCTTGCCAAACTGACTGTCGTTGCCGGTGGCAATGATGATATGGCCGTCCGCCACCGGGAACACCTGGTACGGCACGATGTTGGGATGAGCATTGCCGAGACGTTTGGGCACTTTGCCGGAGGCCAGATAGTTCAGCGCTTGGTTGGCGAGGACGCCGACCTGACTGTCGAGCAGAGCGGTGTCGACCAGGCATCCCTTTCCAGTCCTGTCCCGCTCGACAAGCGCCGCGAGAATGCCGATCACCGAGTAGACCCCGGTGAAGATATCCGCCACCGGGACGCCCGCACGCTGCGGTTCGCCTTCCGGCGTTCCGGTCACGTCCATGATGCCGCCCATGCCCTGCGCCATGAGATCGTAGCCGGCGCGCGCGGCATAGGGGCCGCTCTGCCCAAAACCAGTGACGGAGCAATAGATCAACCTGGGCATGTCCTTGCTCAGGCTTGCATAGTCCAATCCGAATTTTGCAAGGCCGCCGACCTTGAAATTCTCGATCAACACATCGGCTCTCGCGGCAAGCTTCCTGACGATCCGCCGCCCTTCCTCGCTCTCGAAGTCGAGCTCGATCGAGCGCTTGCCCCGATTGGTTGAATGAAAATACGCAGATCCGAGATGGCCCCCGTCCGCTGCTTCGACGAATGGGGGGCCCCACCCGCGGGTATCATCGCCCGGTCCCTTGCGCTCCACCTTGATGACATCGGCCCCCAGATCGGCAAGGATCTGACCCGCCCACGGCCCGGCCAGGATCCGGGCAAGCTCCAGGACGCGCAATCCCGCCAAAGGTCCCGGCATTCAGCTTTCCTTTCTCCGCTCAAAACCCGGAATGGCCCAAGAGCGGAGCCCTGTTTGGCTTTTCGGGCTGATCTTGTCCATATGCCCAGCGCTGTCCCCGGCAAGTAAGGAGGGAGGTTTGTAGACTCGTAAGGGCGCTCCTATTTAATGGTCCACGCGGGCACAGACGATTCGGGCGACAGTGACCTCCACCTTCTTCGGCGATATGCTGCAGTCGATCGCGGAGCGCGGTCGATCCCTGCTCGACCGCTCGCACCGGCGCGGAGGGGCTGAGCAACACTCGGCTAATCTCGTTCAGCTGTGCGAGGAGCTGCTGTCCCGCCGCGGGGAAGCCTCCGGAGTGGCACTGGCGCGGGAGATCCTGGCGCGCTACAGCGAATTGAAAACCGGCCCGCGCATTGCCTTTTTTGAGGCGCTGGCGAGCCAATTCGGCCCCGATGCCAAGCAGCTCAGCGCTGCCGCAACGGCCTGGCTGAGCTCCCCGGGCGAAGCGGCGGCTGCAAAGCTTCATCGCGCCTCGGAGCCCCGGCGGCTCGAGCTCATTCGACGCCTGAATCTGGCACCCAACGGGACGGCGGCGCTGGTGCACATGCGCGAGCAGCTAATCGATGCGTTGGACCATCGCGATGACCTGAAGCTCATCGATACCGATTTCCTCCACCTTTTCTCATCCTGGTTCAACCGCGGCTTCCTTGTGTTGCGGAGGATCGACTGGTCGACGCCGGCACGGATCCTGGAGAAGATCATCCGCTACGAAGCGGTCCACGAGATCCGCGACTGGAACGATTTGCGCATGAGGATCGATTCCCCCGACCGGCGCTGCTATGCCTTCTTTCATCCTGCCTTGATCGATGAGCCGCTGATCTTCGTCGAAGTTGCGCTGACCCGCGGGAGCCCCGCCGCTATCGAGCCGATCCTGTCCTCGAACGGCCAGCGACTCGATCTCGACCGTGCTAATACCGCCGTGTTTTATTCAATCTCGAACTGCCAACGCGGGCTGACCGGGGTCTCGTTCGGACACTTCCTGATCAAACAGGTGGTTGAGGAGGTGCAGCGCGAAATGCCGCGGCTTTCGACTTTCGTCACACTCTCCCCTGCCCCGGGGTTTGCGGAATGGCTCAACCGCGAACGTGCAAACGAATCGTCTGTTGCGCTTGCCGAGGACGATCGTGAAACGCTCACCCCGCTCGACCGCGCCGACTGGTGGCAACATGCCGAGACGGCCGAGGCCGTTTCCGAGCCGCTGTTGCGAGCTGCGGCATGGTATTATCTGCGCGCGCGCAATGCGCGGGGCCTTCCCCGCGATTCGGTGGCGCGTTTTCACCTCGGCAACGGCGCTCGACTTGAGCGGCTCAACTATCTCGGCGATACCTCGGCGCGCGGGCTGCAGCAATCATATGGGCTGATGGTGAACTATCTTTACGATCTCGACGACATCGAGAAGAACCACGAGGCTTACGCGCAACATCAGACCGTGATTGCCTCGAACGCCATATCGCGCCTAGTTCGTGCTCCCCTGCATGAAGTCGCGCTTGTAAACGATTGAGGATGCAAGAGAACGCGAGTGGGCGAACGGGATGTGCCGCGCTGCCGAGAGCTTGGTCTCCGCCTCATGACAATCTCATGACAATCCGTAGGCCGGCACGATTGCGCCCCGGGTAACTCGGTTTTGCGGCGACGCAAGAAAGAGGATGGTAGCCGCCACCTCCTCGACCTTGGCCCAGCCTGCAGGGTCAACGTCCGGCATGGACCTGCGATTCGCCGGGGTATCCATCGTGGACGGGGCGACCGCATTGACCAGAATGCCCAGCCCGGCGACCTCCTCGGCGAGCGCAACGGTCAAGGCAGCCACTGCAGTTTTGCTCGTGGTATAGGGCACCATGCCAGCACCGGAGCGCCATTCCAGCGCGGGCCGGCTTGCGACATTGACGATGCGGCCTCCTGCCCCGCTCCGGGTCATGCTCCTGACAGCGGCTGCACAGCACAGAAAGGCAGTGACGAAATTCATCTCCAGCTGCTTGGTCAGATCCGATTTGCTGGTCTGGGCAACGGGCGACATTGCGAAGCCTCCCGCGATATGGATCGAGGCCCACAGCTCCGGGATGTCGGCATAAAGCTTCGCGACCGCGCCCTCATCGGAAAGCTCAACCCGCTCCACCAGCCTCACCTTCTCGTGCGCGCGCAAGGGAAAGCGCTCGGCTTCCGCCGCGTTGATGTAGGGCACGTGGCAGAACGCACCTGCCTCGACCAATGCGCGAACGACAGCGGACCCGAGCGTGCCGGTGCCGCCGGTAACGACAATATGGCGATTGCGATATTCCATCGGGTTCTCCGTCCATCCGGCTTATCATGGCTGATCGAGCGGCCCGGACAAGATCGCGGCGGGCGCATCGTGATTGGGATGACCGAATGGCGGTAGCCGATTTCGACCTCGCCGTCATTGGCGGCGGTATCAACGGAACGGCCATCGCTCGCGATGCAGCCGGCCGTGGTGTCAGTGTCCTGCTCGTCGAGCAGAACGATCTCGCGTCCGGCACCTCGTCCGCATCGACCAAGCTCATTCACGGCGGGCTGCGCTACCTCGAGCACGGGTGGTTTCGCCTCGTGCGCGAAGCTCTGGCAGAGCGCGAGGTGATGTTGCGAATGGCACCCAACATCGTCCGGCCGATGCGCTTCGTGCTGCCGGTCGAGGTCGGGATGCGTCCGATGTGGATTCTGCGGTTGGGATTGCTGATCTACGACCATCTCGGCGGCAAGCGAATACTGCCGGCCTCGCGCCGCATCGACGGCGAAATGCAGGATGGCGCGGTTGGTGCGCCGCTAAAGCGAAGGCCCATTCACGGGTTTGAATTCTCCGACTGCTGGGTGGATGACGCGAGGCTTGTTGTGCTCAACGCGGTCGATGCAGCGGAGCGTGGCGCAGCGATTCGTACCCGCACCCGCTGCATCGGCGCGGAGCGGAGCAACATCTGGCGTCTTGTGCTCGAGGTGCGGGGACGCCGCGATATCGCGACGGCTCGGGCTCTGGTCAACGCTACCGGCCCATGGCTCCAGCTTTTCGCAAGCACGGTCCTGCGCCAGTCCCTTCCGATACCGGTGCGGCTCGACAAGGGAAGCCACGTCGTGGTGAAGCGGCTGTTCGAGCATGACCGCGGCTATGTCTTCCAGACTCGCGATGCTCGCATCGTATTCGCCTTGCCCTATGAGCAGGAGTTTACGTTGATTGGAACTACCGATCGCGGTTTCAGCGGAGACCCCGCCGGAGTGAGGGCAAGCTCCGAGGAGGTCGTCTATCTCTGTGACGTTGCCAACCAGCACTTCCGGGCGGCGATCGGACCCTCGGACGTAGTATGGTCGTTCGCCGGAGTTCGCGCGCTTTGCGACGATGGCTCGAAGCGGTCCCAGGACGTCAGCCGCGATTACGTGCTGGCGCTGGAGGAGCCAGCAGGCGCGGCACCGCTACTCACGGTGTACGGCGGCAAGATCACGACCGCTCGGCGGCTCGCAGAGCTGGTCCTCGATCGCCTCTCCGATTTCTTGAAATGCGGCCCGGCGTGGACACGCAGCTCGCATTTACCAGGCGGCGAATTCCCGCATGACGAATTGGAGCAACTGGTAACGAGGACACTCGCCTCGATGCCTTTTCTGGAGGAAAAGCTGGTGCGTCGGCTTGCAGGCGCATATGGCACGCGGGTCCAGCACGTGCTCGGCCAGACTCGATCGATCGAGGGCCTTGGCCCTTGGCTAGGACCCGGCCTTCTGGCGGCAGAAGTGCGTTATCTGATGGAGCGAGAGTGGGCGCAGACGGCGGACGATGTGCTGTGGAGGCGGAGCAAGCTGGGATTGCGGTTTTCGCCTGAAGAACGTGCGCGACTCGGGCGCTTCATGATCTCGACAATCGGCACGGGGCAGAAGTCTGACCCGCGGCCGGCTTGAACCGTAGTCCGCTAAGATTTTAGCGATCCGGTACACCCGCTCCTAAGCCGAACATGCTTTATTGATCGTGTTAAAGCTCGGCTGCAGGGAGTTGTTTGTGGCGTCTTCACAGTCTTGCGGCGGGACCCCGAAGGACGGCGGCCCGATTGCGCAGGCCAAAGTGCTCATTGTCGATGGCGAGTATCATACGCGCAGGACGCTGCGCGGCCTGCTGCTCGCGTTGGGTTGCAGCAGGATTCATGAAGCAACTGACGGTGAGAGCGGGCTGGAGGCGATCCACACCCTGGCTCCAGATCTCGTGCTGCTCGACTGGGAGCTGCCGGGCATGGGCGGCGCCTACTTTGTGCGCCGGCTGCGCGGGGCTGGCCTTCCGGGCAAGAGCGTACCCGTCATCATTCTGGTCGGACGCGAGGAGCGCTCCCGCGTGCTGGAGGCGGTGCGGCTCGGGGTGCACGAGTTTCTGCTCAAGCCGGTCTCGAGCGGCGCGCTCGAGGCCCGTCTGTTGTCGATCCTGAGCAGGTCACCGGCAATTCCCGAGGGCGACCGACGGTCTGCACCCACCCCGCGCAAGCTGGCCAGCTGAGCCTCCTGGTCCGACGACCTCGCTGCCACGTCTGCCCTGGCGCGTTCGACCCGCCGTGCGCGAATGTGATATTGGAACACAGCGCTGAAGCGCGCACCTGGGTCTGAAGTCCTCGGACGCAGCGTGGGAATCTCACAGCAGCCTGCAGAGGTCGAGCTTGCCGGAGCTCATTCTCGCCATCGACCAAGGCACCACCTCGACCCGTTCAATTCTGTTCAACACCGATCTCGTCCCGGTCGCGACAGCACAGCAGGAGTTTCCGCAACTCTATCCGGCTCCGGGTCAGGTTGAGCACCAGCCCGAGACCATCTGGGCAACTACTCTCGCCACCATGCGCGCCGCGCTGGAACGGGCCGGAAAGAGCGCGAAGGAGGTTGCCGCTCTCGGCATTACCAACCAGCGCGAGACCACGCTCATTTGGGATCGCCTCACCGGCCGACCTATCCACAATGCCATCGTGTGGCAGGACCGCCGTACGGCCGAAAGCTGCGAGGCGCTGCGCCGGGAAGGGTGCGAGCCCATGATTTCGCGGCGCACCGGCCTGCTGCTCGACCCATACTTCTCCGCGACCAAGATTGCCTGGATTCTGGATCACGTCGAGGGCGCACGAGAATCTGCCAAAGCGGGCCGGCTCGCCTTCGGCACGGTGGATACGTTTCTGCTTTGGCGTCTCACGGGCGGGAAGGTTCATGCCACCGATGCGACAAATGCGGCACGCACGCTGCTGTTCGATATCCGGCATGGTAAATGGGACGCAGAGCTCTGCGAGCTGTTCGCGGTCCCTGCCCAGCTTCTCCCGGAGGTGCGCGACTGTGCTGGGGACTTCGGGATGACCGAGGCGCTCGGCGAGCCGGTGCGCATTCGCAGCATCGCTGGCGACCAGCAGGCAGCGACTGTCGGACAGGGCTGTTTCGCGCCAGGGATGATGAAATCAACCTACGGCACCGGGTGCTTCCTCCTCCTCAATACTGGCGAGCAGCCGATAGCCTCGAACAACCGGCTGCTCACGACAATCGCGTATCAGCTCGGCGGCAAGCGCAGCTACGCGCTGGAAGGCGCGATTTTTGTCGCTGGTGCTGCCGTGCAGTGGCTGCGCGATGCGCTCAAACTGATCTCGGCCGCCTCCGACGTGAATGCGCTTGCTGCCGCCGGGTCTGCGGCAGCAGAAGTATATCTGGTCCCCGCTTTTGTCGGATTGGGCGCCCCATGGTGGGACGCAAATGCGCGCGGTGCCATTTTCGGGCTTACGCCGGCATCGGGTGCCGGCGAGCTTGCACGCGCGACGCTCGAGGCGGTGGGTTATCAGACCCGCGATCTGCTTGAAGCCATGCGCACGGACTGGAGCACGGACGCCGGTGCAAGCGTGCTGCGGGTCGATGGCGGAATGACGGCCAGCGAGATGACGATGCAGTTCCTGGCCGATATCACCGGCCTGCCGGTGGAGCGGCCTGCGGTGATGGAAACGACCGCGCTGGGTGCGGCCTATCTTGCCGGTTATGCCGCCGATCTGTGTCCCGACCCGACAGCCTTCGCCCGCGGCTGGCGCTGCGAGCGTCGATTTGAGCCACGCATGGACCTCGCGACGCGGGAGCGCAAATGGCAGGGCTGGCGCGATGCGGTCTCCCGCACATTGAGGGACGGGCGCAGAGCGGTCTAGCGTGGCGGCATGAGCATCCGATCGGCCAATCACGGGAGCGGGCTCGCCGCTCAGGCGCACATTGCGCGGCCGACGGCGCCCGCAACGCCCCTGGTGCGATTCGAGGAGGTGAGCAAGAGTTTTTCCACCGGTATTGCAGTAGACAAGCTGTCGCTCGACATATTGGAAGGCGAGCTCTTCGCTTTGCTCGGCCCTTCCGGCTGCGGCAAGACAACCCTCTTGCGCATGCTCGCCGGCCTGGAAACTCCCGACAGCGGCAGCATTCTGCTCGAGGGCCGGGATCTCGGCGGCGTGCCCCCGCATCGCCGGCCGATCAACATGATGTTTCAGAGCTACGCGCTGTTTCCACATCTCAATGTGGAAGGCAATGTTGCGTTCGGACTGAAGCAGGAGCGCCTTTCCAGGACGGAAATTGCCTCGCGAGTTGCGCGGATGCTGTCCTTGGTGCGTCTGGAAGGATTCCAGAAACGCCGGCCGCATCAGCTCTCCGGCGGAGAGCGCCAGCGGGTTGCGCTTGCGCGTTCGCTGGCAAAGCGGCCCCGCGTGCTGCTGCTCGACGAGCCGCTTGCCGCATTGGACAAGAAGCTGCGCAACGATACCCAGCTCGAGCTCATGAATCTGCGCGAGCAACTCGGCCTCACCTTCGTCATCGTCACCCACGACCAACAGGAAGCGATGACCATGGCCGGCCGGATCGGCGTCATGAACCAGGGCCGGTTGATGCAAGTGGGCTCTGCGGCGGAGATCTACGAATGTCCCAACTCGCGCTGGATCGCGGAATTCATCGGCGACGTGAACCTGATCGAAGCACAGGTGCTTGCGGTCGAGCCAGGCGAGTTGCTGCTAGGGAGCGCCTCCGCCGGACAATTGCGAGCTCCATCTCCTGGAGCCTGCAAGCCGGGGGATACGGTCTGGATCGCGTTGCGGCCTGAAAAAGTGCACCTCTCGCGCGGGCGACCCGCCGGAAACGAGGCGACTTGCGTGAGCGGCAAGGTGTGCAATGTCGCCTATCTCGGAGAGCAGTCGACGTATCATGTGAAGCTCGACAACGGGTTCATCATGAAGGCCAAGCTGACCAACACGGCGCGGTCAGTAGATGCGGCGATACGGTCTGTCGACCGCGTATCGCTCAGCTGGGCGGCCGATGCGGCGGTCGTACTGACTCGATGAAGAGCGTTTTACCTGGCGCAGGCACTGGCGGCGCACGTCTCGTTGTGTTGATACCTTACCTCTGGCTCGTCTTTTTCTTTCTCGTCCCCTTTTTGATCGTTTTGAAGATCAGCCTGTCGCAGACCGCGATCGCCCAACCGCCGTATACACCGGTGCTCGACGTGGGCGGCGGGTGGCAGGCGCTTAAGACCTTTGCTGCCGGCCTGTCACCTGACAACTATTTCCTGATTGCCTCCGACAGTCTTTATCTCACTTCATATCTGCGGAGCATCCAGATCGCAGCAGTGTCGACTTTGCTGCTGTTGTTTTTCGGATTTCCGCTGGCCTACGGCATGGCTCGCGCTCCGCAGCGCTGGCAGCCGGTGCTTCTCGTGCTGGTGGCACTGCCATTCTGGACTTCATTTCTGATCCGCATCTATGCCTGGATCAATATTCTGCAACGCGACGGATTGCTCAATCAGCTGCTCATTACGTTGCACATTGTCGATCAACCTCCCGCATGGCTCGCGAGCGACACGGCCGTTTACATCGGGATGGTCTATTCGTACCTGCCGTTTATGGCTCTGCCGCTCTATGCAACGCTCGAGAAGATGGATGAGAGCCTGATCGAGGCTGCCGCCGATCTCGGCTGTCCACGCTGGAAGGCTTTTTGGCTCATCACGCTGCCGATCTCGCTGCCGGGCGTAATTGCGGGAGTATTGCTCTGCTTCATCCCCATTGTCGGGGAATTCGTAATTCCCGACCTGCTTGGCGGCTCGCAGAGCATGATGATCGGTCAGACCCTGTGGACGGAGTTCTTCCTGAACAAGGACTGGCCGGTCGCCTCCAGCGTTGCGATTGTGCTGCTCGCCGTGCTGCTCGCGCCGATCCTGTTCTATCAGCATGTGCAGACACGCGATTTTTTGGGGAAAGCCTGAATGCGCAGGCCGACGCCGTTCAATGTCGCTTCGGTCGCGTTGGGGCTTGCGTTCCTTTATGCGCCCATCGGCGTCCTGGTGATTTACTCTTTCAATGCATCGCGGCTGGTGACGGTGTGGGCTGGATGGTCCGTGCGCTGGTACGGCGAGCTCCTGCGCGATAGCGCGGTGCTTGAGTCCGCGTGGGTCACCATCCGGGTTGCCACCCTCTCCGCCACGGCTGCAACTGCGTTAGGAACGCTTGCCGCGCTCGCTTTGGTACGGCTGGGGCGCTTTCGCGGGCGCCTGCTGTTCTCCGGGATGGTCTATGCACCCCTTGTAATGCCCGAAGTGATCATCGGGCTCGCACTGCTGCTGCTGTTCGTTGCCGTGGGCGCCGATCGCGGCTTCTGGACCGTAACTCTTGCGCATACGACCCTGACCATGTGCTTCGTGACGGTCATCGTCCAGTCACGGTTGTTGCATCTCGATCCGAGTCTCGAGGAAGCAGCGCTCGATCTCGGCTCCCCGCCCTTGAAGACGTTCTTCGGAGTAACCGTTCCTTTGATCCTGCCTGCGGTTGCATCGGGATGGATGCTGGCATTCACGCTTTCGCTCGACGATCTTGTGGTCGCAAGCTTCACTACCGGCCCCGGAGCAACCACGCTCCCGATTCGCATCTATTCGGAGATCAGGCTGGGGGTGAAGCCCGAGATCAACGCTATCTGCACGATCATGCTCGCGATTGTTTCCATCGCCCTCGTTCTGACATCCGTCATATCGAAGGCTCGGGATTCGCAGACCATGGCCAGAGCGGTGTGAGCTCGAAGGGCTCGTTTGAGCTTCGTCTGGGGACAGAAGGTCCTGTACGACATGAGCAATGAATGCGCCCAAGGTAGCAAACACCGACAGCCTGACCGCATTTTCCAGGTCGGAATGGCAAAATCAAAGCTGTACCACCGCAGCGTCAATGCGGTTGCGGCGCCTCCGGCGGCACACCGTCAGGCGCCGCGCTTGCCCCGGCCGGACTCGCCTCGGTCGGAACGGATGTGCCCGCGAGGCCTGGGGGTTCCTGCCGCGGCGCGCCGGGACGGGAAGGCGCAGAGCCAGTCAATCGCTCAAGGGCGGAGCGGACCTGTTCCGGCATGCCGTGATTTCGCAACGCGTCAAGGAGCGGCGCCGCTGCCCCGGAGTGCTGGATGCGGCTTTGCGGGTCAGGCAACATGATCGGGTCGCTCCATGAACCCTGCACCATGAAGGGCAGCTCGAATATGGGGGGGACTGCCGCGCTGGCCGACAACAAGCTCGCAGTTCCCCGCAGATCAAGCTCGCGCTCCGGGATGGATGCAGAGCCGGTCAATCCGAGCCCGACCGCAGCACCGGTCATGCGAACGTCTTCCACATTGGCTATGCCGTTCACAATCTTCAGATTCACGCTCAGCGTGTCGTAGGGCGTCTTCCCAATGCGAAAATCGCCGCGGCCCGAAAGCGGCCTGCGCTCGATGCGCTTGAGCAGTTGCTCGACGTTGAAGCCGGCAATCGCGCCCTTTCGACTCGACAGGGTAGCCGTCCCGTTCAAGCCTTTGGTCAATTCGTAAATGCTGCCGCCGGAGCTGTCGATTGCAAACGCGAGGTTGCCCTTCCCTTCCAGACGCCTGATCCCGAACAGCTCGCCAAGGCAATGGTCGAGGTCGACGCCGGAAAATTGCAATTGCGCTTTCAGGTCAGCGCCGGCCGCCGAGTTGGCCAGCCCCAGGGTTCCTTTGACCACACCACCGAATGCCTCGGACTCGCCGATCGCCATGTTGAAGTGGCCACCGCGCAAGGTTGCCGCAACCGCGGTTCGGCCCAATATCGCGCTGGCAATTACAACGCGCGCAGCCGAGAGCCGAAGATCGATTTCGACCCTGTCGAAGCCGGTGAGCGCAATCGGCTTGCTGTCCCATCCGTGCTCCCCACCGGTCAATAGCCGCACGGTTGAAACGTAAGGCGTCAAATCCAGGCCCTCCGCTGCGAGGGTGCCTTGGAGGGTGTGGTGACCATCGAAACTCAGGACCCCCTCGCCGACATTGCCGTCGAGCTCAACATGTGCACCGGAAAGACCGATGGTGCTCGTAACAACATTGGCTTGGGCCTTGAGAGCGAAGCGGCCAAACCCGCCGCCCGGCGGGGCCTCCTGCCCCGTCCAGTGCAGGGCCGCCCGCAACGAAGCCGCATCGGCCGCGACAGTGCCCTCCATCTTCAAGCTGGGCCGGTGGCTGACGTATCCGTCGAACGCGAAATTGAGCGGCGCACCGGTGAGCCTCACCTTGAGGCCCGATCGGTCGCCGCGGAGAGCCGCCACGAAGTCGGTAAAGCTGATGCTCGCGCCGACCTGCTGATCGTGCCAGACAAACCCGCCGGTCGCGACAAAGCTGCGCGAGATCGAGGGCCAGGCAAGCTCGAACTCCACCTTTGTCAGCTTCTCAAGGGCGTTATTGGCCTCGTCCTGCAGAACGACGGTGCCGTCCTCGATGCGTATCTCGGTGAAGGAAGCCGGCTTTGACGGAGCAAGCTGCAGGCTGGTCGCCAATGCTTCGAGGTGATCCGACCAATTCGAGCGGTGATCGGGGGCAAAGACAACCGCAATGGTCGGACGAACCAGCAAAATGTCCGCGATCTCGATGCGTCCGATCAGAAGCGGGAAGAATCGCAGCCGCGCGATCACATGCTCGGCCGTCAACGCGGTAGCGCCGGTACGATTGTCTCCCAGCACCACATCTTCCAGGCTCACTCTGCCGCTTGGGAAGAGCGAGACCGAGGTGCCGCCGCGAAGCACTGGCTCGAGCCCGGTGACGCTCCGGATCTCCGCCTTCACGGCATCCCGTACGGAATCTGCCGGCATGAGCCATGCGGCGATGACAAGCGCGCCGGTTATGGCCAGGATCAGAGCTGCGAGCGCAAGTCCGAGACGTCTGGTGCCAACGGGCATGCCCACAACGCTTCTTTCACGCGGCTACTCGCCGCTGCTAGTCGCTGACGCCTAAGCCGGGAGTAAGGTGACGCACGCGGTTCACCAGCCCCCCTTCTTCTATCGGCCCTTGTGCAGGCGCTCTGTGACCCTTTCGTGGCCGTGCTTCGCCCGAGAACCCCGCAAGCTATTGGCCTGCCGATGATACCTCCGGCCCGCTCGTTCAGCTCGCGGCCATCCGAAAGCTCGCTTCGGTCTTGCTGCGAATCTCGTCGTGACTAACCCCGGGCGCGAGCTCGATCAGCGCCATTCCACCCCCGCCCCTCTTGTCGATGGTGAATACGCCGAGATCGGTAATGACCATGTCAACTACCCCTGCGCCGGTGAGCGGCAGCGTGCAGCGCTTGAGCAGTTTCGGCTCGTTCCTGGCGGAATGCTCCATCACGACCACGACCTTCTTGACCCCGGCCACCAGATCCATGGCCCCGCCCATCCCTTTGACCATCTTGCCCGGGATCATCCAGTTGGCGAGATCGCCGTTCTCGGCCACCTGCATTGCGCCGAGAATCGACAAATCGATATGGCCGCCGCGGATCATCCCGAAACTGTCGGCGGAGGAAAAATAGCTGGTCGTTGGAATCTCCGTCACGGTCTGCTTGCCCGCATTGATGAGGTCGGGGTCCTCCTCGCCTTCGTACGGAAACGGGCCGAAGCCGAGCATCCCATTCTCGCTCTGCAGTTGCACGCTCATTCCCGCGGGAATGTAATTCGAGACCAATGTCGGAATGCCGATCCCCAGATTGACGTAAAAGCCGTCACGCAGCTCCTTGCTGGCGCGCTCCGCCATCTGATCGCGAGTCCAAGCCATCAGTTTTCCTCCCCCGTTCCGGCGGGCGCTCCACGCTTGCGAACGGTGCGTTGCTCAATGTGCTTTATCGCATTGGGCACGTGGATGATTCGTTTTACAAATATGCCCGGGGTGATGATGTGATCGGGATTCAGATCGCCCGGCTGCACCAGGTGCTCTACCTCCGCTACGGTTATCCTGCCGGCTGTCGCCATCATTGGATTGAAGTTGCGCGCGGTCTTGCGATAAACGAGATTACCCTCGGTATCGCCCATCCAGGCGTGAACAATCGAGAGGTCGGCGACAAGACCGCGCTCCATGACATAGCGTTGCCCGTCGAATTCCCGTTCCTCCTTGCCCTCGGCGATCATGGTCCCGGCGCCGGTCCGGGTAAAGAAGGCAGGAACGCCGGCCCCGCCGGCGCGGATCCGCTCGGCCAGCGTCCCCTGTGGATTGAACTCGATCTCGAGCTCGCCCGCGAGATACTGCTGGGCGAATGTCTTGTTCTCGCCGACATAGGACGAGATCATTTTTTTGATTTGCTTGGTGTCAAGAAGCAGCCCGAGCCCGACCGCATCGATGCCCGCATTGTTCGAGACGACCGTCAGATTGCGGACCCCGGAATCGCGGATCGCCTTGATCAACGATTCGGGGATTCCGCAAAGGCCGAACCCGCCCGCCATGATTGTCATGCCGTCGCGCAAGAGGCCTTCGAGAGCGCTGCGAGCGTCGGGATAGACTTTCTTCATGCTGGCCGATCCGAAATAGCAAGGCTGAGATTGCAACTGCGATCTCTTATCGCGGTGCGGCAGGGGCCGCAATGTCCGGTGAGCCGGGCGGCATCTCGTTGACACGCGCATGGGGTTTGGCTCGACGGTCTTCGATTTGCCGCAAGCAGCTCTGATAATACCGTTCGGCTCGGGCAGCGATCAGGGGGGCGGGATGGCCATAAAAATAGGCAGGCGAACGGTTGGACCTTTCCTCCTTGGCTTGCTCGCGGCTCTCTCTTCCTCGCGCGCCAATGCCGCGTCCGGACCCGAGATCGACTTCGAGGTGCGCGCTACCCTCGATAGCTTCTTCCGCGAAGTCTGGTCATCGCACGAGCTCGCCAACAAAGCATTGGCCGTGCTGGTCTTCCCCACGGTAGTGAAGGCAGGGTTTGGGATCGGGGGAGAGTATGGTGAAGGCGCTCTGCTCATTCGCGGCAGAACCGCCGGCTATTACAATATCATTTCCGGCTCGATCGGCTTCCAGTTCGGCGCGCAGGCGCGCTCGGTGATCATCATGTTCATGACCGAGGCTGCGCTCGCGGGCTTTCAGCGCTCGGACGGCTGGAAAATCGGCGTCGATGGGTCCGTGGCCATCATCACCATAGGCGCGGGGGGCGCCATCGATACGAATACTGTGCGCAGCCCGATCGTAGGGTTCATCTTCGATCAGAAGGGGCTCATGTATAATCTCACCCTCGAAGGCTCGAAGATCACGCGCATAGCGAGATAGCTACCGCTGCGGGCTCAGCGCTCAAAGCAGGCGACCAGGTGATCCGAGGCGCGAGGCGTCAGTGCTGGCGTTTCCCGTCGGCAACGATCGCGGACAAGCGGGCATCGCCCCTGATAGCGGCAACCCGGCCCCGGATCGATGACGTTCGGGGGCTCGGTCGCCGCAAGCTGGCGCGGCCCGGCACGCGCCGCAGCGGGATCAGGCTCCAGCACAGCCGATAGCAGCGCTTGCGTGTAGGGATGGCGGGGCGATTCATAGATGCGGTCCCGGCTGCCAATCTCGACGATGCGGCCGGCATACATGATAGCGATGCGATGCGAGATGTGGCGCACGATCGCAAGGTCATGGGCGATGAACACGTAGGCGAGGCCAAGCCGCTGCTGCAGATCCTGCAGGAGGTTGACGACTTGCGCGCGCACGGAAACGTCAAGCGCGGAAACCGGCTCGTCCGCAACGACAAGCTCGGGCGAGATGGCGAGCGCGCGCGCGATACCGATGCGCTGGCGTTGTCCGCCGGAGAAGGCGTGAGGGTAGCGCTCCACGGCGTCAGAGGGGAGACCTACCAGCTCCAGCAGCGAAACGACCTTGTCGCGAGCATCCCCTGGACGCTTGACGAAGCCATGCACGATCAGCGGTTCCGCGACCGCATCCAAGACGGTCATGCGCGAATTCAGGCTTCCATACGGGTCTTGGAAAACGAACTGCATGTGGCGCCGCATGCGCCGCAGCTCCTCACCCGCAAGATTGGTGACGTCGCGCTCCTCGAAACGGATCTTGCCTCGGTCGAGCTTGACCTGGAGCATTACGGCGCGTGCCGTAGTTGTCTTGCCGGACCCGGATTCACCGACGATACCAAGCGTCTCACCATGGCCTACCGTGAAACTCACATCCTCGACGGCGTGAACCCGGACGGAGTTGCGGGCGAACAGGGACTTCGCGCGCAAGACGAACGAGACGCTGATTCCTTCGACTGCCAGTAATGGCTGCCTCGCGTCAGGCACGGGAGAAAGCTGTGGAGCGACGTCAGGCATGCGGCTGCGGTCCGAATTGGGATGAAGCGCAGTCAGCAGCGATTTCCCGCAGGAGCCAGCACGCAGCGCTGCGTCCGTCGGCTCTGAGGATCCGAGGTGGATCGCTTGCCTTACACTGCTCCTTTACCGAGGCGCAACGCGCAGCGAAGCAGCAGCCGGCCGGAGGCCTTAGAAGATTGGGCGGCGTGCCTTCAATGGATTCGAGCCTTTGCTTCTGCCCGGCAAGGCGTGGGGTCGAACGCAGCAGTCCACCGGTATAAGGGTGTAGCGGCCGCTCGAACAGGACCGCCGCCCTCCCCTCCTCCACGATACGCCCGCCATACATCACCGCCACGCGGTCGCACATTCGGGCAATCACGCCAAGATCATGGGTGATCAGCATGCAGGCAAGCCCGAGGCTTGCCTGCAGCGAGGCAAGCAGATCCAGGATCTGCGATTGGATGGTCACGTCGAGAGCCGTGGTGGGCTCGTCCGCAATCAGCAGCTCGGGCTCGCAGGCGAGCGCCATCGCGATCATCACCCGCTGACACATGCCTCCGGAGAGCTCGTACGGGTATTGCGCCATCCGACGCTTCGGGGCGGTGATGCCCACAAGCGACAGGAGCTCAATGCTACGCTCGCGCGCGGCGGCGGCGGAGATGTTGAGATGATGCCGCAAGACCTCGCCGATCTGCGTTCCGACGGTGAGCAGCGGATTAAGCGAGGTCATCGGATCCTGGAAGACGATTGCGACCTCCTTGCCACGGATCCTGCGGGCATATGACTGCCCCTGCGATTGGAGCAGCGAACGCCCCTTCCAAAGAATATCACCGCCGCAGATCTCGCCCGGCATGTTGATGAGACCCATGATTGCCTGAGCGGTGACGCTCTTGCCGGAACCGGTCTCGCCCACGATGCCGAGGACCTCTCCCGGTCGAACATCGAAAGAAAGTCCGCGCACCGCCTGCAGCGTGCCGCCGCGCGTGTGGAAATGAACGACGAGGTCGCGGACGGCGAGGAGATTCTGCTCTCCGCCTGCGCATCCTGATGGCGCCAGGGTGCCGGCAGGCCTCGTGCGGATGCGCGCTGTCAGCTGGCGGGCAAAGCGTTTCTCACGTTCCTGGGGATCTGATGTCACTCGCGCCCAACTGGCAACGAGATTGATCGCCAGCACGGTGAGTGCAATTGCAAAGCCCGGAAAGGTAGCGAGCCACCAGGCATTGAAGATGTACGCCTTGCCGGTCGCCACATCGAGCCCCCAGGAGCTTGCCGGAGGTTGAACCCCGAGCCCCAGGAACGACAGCGAAGCTTCCGCCAGCACCACGCGGGCGAATTCCAGCATCATCAGGGTCACGAGCGGTGAAATCAAATTCGGCAGGAGATGACGAAAGATCACTCGGCGCGGCCTGCAACCGATCATCTCGGCCGCCTCTACGAACGGCATCTGCCGCAGCGACAGGACGATGCCGCGCGTCATGCGCGCGTAGACCATCCAGCCGTTGAGCGCGAGAACGACGATGACGGTGGCCGGGGTGGGTCCGATCGTCGCGAGTATGATGAGCGCGAGCAGGAGCCCCGGAAAGGCGACCTGGGTATCTATGGCGCGCATGATGATGTTATCGGTGCGCCCGCCCAGATAGCCGGCTATGAGTCCCATCACTACGCCAAACGAGCCGGCCAGCGCGACGACAGAGACCCCGATGCCGAGGGAAGCGCGAGATCCGTAGATCAGCCGGCTCAGCACATCGCGGCCGAGATAATCGGTACCTAGAACATGTGCGAAGGTCCCCCGCGCAAGCCAGAACGGCGGCAACAGCCGGGCTCGCAGCGACTGGGCTGTGGGATCGAACGGAGCCAGCACTGGAGCAAAAATCGCGGTCAGCACCAGAGCCAGCAGGATGAGAAAGCCGATCAGGCTCACGCGATCGGAGCACAGCTCCCGGCCGAGCGCACGCAACGCGCTCGTCAGCTCCCCGGGGCGTCTGGCCTCCGAGGGACCGGTGCCAAGCTGCGGGGCATCGAACAGTTGAAGGTCCGTGCTCGACATCTCAGTCGAACTTCACCCGCGGATCGACGACTTTCTGAGCGAGATCGAGGCCGATATTGATGAAGACGACCATGACGGCGACATAGAAAACGATGCCTTGCAGCAAGATCAGGTCCTGTCGCTCGATCGCCTGCACGGCCGCAAGCCCGAGCCCTGGCCACGCGAATACCGCCTCCACGACCACCGAATAGCCGGCAAGCGCGCGCACCGTCTCCCAGCCGGCAAGGGTCATCACCGGGACGGCGATGTTGCGGAGCGCATGCACGCCGACAACACGGCGGAACGGCAACCCCTTTGCGATTGCGACCTTGATATGTTGGGTGTTGAGCTCATCGATCATCGACGATCGCACCACCATCAGTATCCGGGTCATGGCGGGTACCGCGAGCGTCAGCGCAGGCAAAATCAGGTGAGTGACATCGCCGCTGCCCGAAGTGGGCAGCCATCGCAACTCGACGGCAAAAAGCAGAATCAGGAGCAGACCCAGCCAGAATTGCGGAACCGACAGCCCGGTCAGGCTGAGTACAACTGTGACGCGGTCGGTGATCCGGCCTGGCTTGAGTGCCGCCATCATGCCGAGCGGGATCGCCAATGCGATCGCCAGCGTCATGGCGGCGCCCACCAGATAGATCGTGATCGGCAGTTTTTCGAACACGATCTGCGTAACCGGACGATGCTGCCAAAGGCTGTCGCCCAGATTCAGATGCGCGACATCCGCCAGGAAATCGATGAACTGGAGATAGAGCGGACGGTCCAGCCCGAGCTGATGGGCAAAGGCTGCCCGCTGTGCCGCGGAGGTCTCCATCGGCAGCATGGCAGAGACCGGATCCCCGATCACGCGCGTGACCACGAACACCACGATGGTTACGCCGAGGACAACGTAGATTCCGTGATAGAGGCGTCTGATGACAAAAACACCCACGGCGCCGTTCAACTCCTATCGCGGGCAGGACCTCAGCCTGAAAGGGATGGCTCTCCTACGCCCACTCGATACGCAGGGGCCGGGTCGCAAGCGAAGGCGGCACGATTGCCCGGCCGGGCGCAGTCCGCACCCGAACAGTATGGCCCGCCCGGCCTCTCATGGCCTCACGTTCATCTCCTTGACGAGCAGCTTGGCATCGGTGCGCGGCTCCCAGACGAGCCGATTGCTCGTTCCATATATATCGTTGAGCAGGATCAGCCACGCCAGATATGCCTCCCCTCGCGCATGCTCCACGACCTTGTGGTAGAGCGCCGCTCGCTTGCCCGGATCCGTCTCGGCTCGGGCGGCATCGATATCGGCCTTCATTTGCGCATCTGCATTCGACGAGCCGGGACCGCTCAGGGAGTAATAGGCCGACAGCGGGCGATCCGCATCCATCAGCTCGTTCGAATTCGATACGAAGATTGCGTCAGGACGTGAATTGCGGTCGAACAATCGCTTCAGATACTCGGTGAACTCGAAGATCTTCACGTCTACTTTGAGTCCCGCGTCCGACCACATCTGTGCGACGGCTTCCACGATCTCGCGGTCCTTGAGCCAGCGGCCAGCCGTGCCCACAACGGTGATCGTCTTGCCCTGGGCGCCGGCTTCCTTGATCAACGCCTTGGCTTTGTCCGGATCGTAGGGATAGGCCTTGGTCTGTGGATCGAAGCCGAAATATGAGGGGGCCAGCAGCTGCCCTTGACTGACCGACGCGTAGTTGCCGAATAGGCCGGCCGCCAGACCTTCCTTGTCGATCGCATAGTTCAAGGCCTGACGTACCCGCTTGTCCTGGGTCACGCCGCTGATCGCCGACAGCACCATGACGGGCTGCTCCAGTCCGGCGACGACCTTTGCCTTGGGCGCCCGCTCGGTGAACTCGGGCAGCAGGTTGGTGATGAGGTCGAGCTCTCCCGAGATGAGCCCCGCAAGGCGCGTGGCGGACTCGCCAATGAACCGGTAGCTGACGCCATCGATGCTCGGAGCGCTGCCCCAGTAGGCCTCGTTCTTGATCAATTTGATGGAGGAGCCGCGAGTCCAATTCAGCAGCTTGTACGGCCCCGTACCCACCGGACTTGCAATGAAATCGGGTTTTGCGCTGGCCAGAGGCGGCACGATCTTCATCCAGTACATGCGCGCCGGCAGGATCGGGTCTGGCCCTTTGGTGATCACGTCGACCGTCAAATCATCGATCTTCCTCGCATCGGTAATCGCGGAAAAATACGAAATCTGCTGCGAGTTGTATTTGGGATCGATGATGCGTTTGACGCTGTAAGCCACCGCATCCGCATTCAGCGGTTCACCATCGGAGAACTTGATCCCCGGACGCAGCTTGAACCGCCATGCGTCGGGGGCGCTCTGCGCCGGCATTGTCTCTGCCAGCCCGGGCACCAAATCTCCCTTTGACGTGCGGGCAAGCAGTGTTTCGTAGATATTGTCGTTGATCGCACGCTCGCCACCATCATCGGCCAGTTGCGGATCGAGGGTGGTCGGCTCCGCACCGAGTGCGATGGTGATCTCCGCGCACGCCGCCGGCCGCACCAGCAATCCCGCGGCGAAAGCCAGGACGCACAGCCGCGGCAGGCCGCAATCACTCTTGATCATCATTATTCTCCCCACATTTCAGTCTTTAGACTCGGTGCCGGCACGACGACGAATGCAGTGACGCCGTGCCAGCTCTCAACTTTCGGTCCAGACGGCCGAGGAGGAGCCCACAATCTTCGCTCAGGCCGTTGCCGGCGCAAGCGCCTTGGCTCGCGCTGCGCGTTGCTGCGCGCGTTTCATGCTGTAGTAGTCGCTCACCCGAATGGGCTCATAGGTGGGAGCGCGCCCGGGCTCGAGGCACGTCGGCAGGCAGGAAACGGTAGCGTCATAGTTGGGATGATGAAAGAAGACGATGGACAGTCGCCGCGAGCCGCCCTTGGCTTCTTCCGGCGGATTTGCGACGCGATGCAAGGTCGAAAGCCAGCGGTCGTTGGTCCAGCGCGCCATCAGGTCGCCCTGGTTGATCACGAAGGAGCCCGCGATTGACGGAACGTCGTGCCAGTTGCCGTTGCGGTCTGCAACTTGCAGGCCGCCAACTGTGTCGCCCGGTCGCAGGATAGTAACGGTGCCGTAGTCAGTGTGCGCGGCGGCGCGTAGCTGGCCTGGCAACGGCGCGACCTTTTGCTCGGGATACAGGCGAACATTGAGCCGGCTGATGTGCCGATCGATCTTGTCGTCGAAATAGCTCTCCGGGAGGTCGAGAGCGAGCGCAGAGAGCCGCATCAACTCTGCAGCGAGCTGCCCCATCCTCAAATAATACGCGACGTACAAGTCCTTGAGGGCGGCCGGCCGCTCCGGCCAGCGGTTCCTCGGGACCAGACCGCGTGCGGCCTCGCTTTGAAAATAAGCATCCTCGCCGGCATCGACCTTTGCGACCTGGAAGGACTCGTTGAGATCGGGCGGCGCCACCTGTCCCCGGGTATAGGCCAGCGCCGTGTCGCCGATCGCGGCGTATCCGGCCGCGCCCGGCTCTTTGCCGACGTGCAGGCGCATCTTTTCCTCGAGCGGAAGATCGAAGAATTCGCGCGAGACGATATCGACCTGCTCGACCAATTTGGGATCGACGCCATGACCGACGATGACGTAAAATCCTACGTCGCGGCATGCGCGACCGACTTGCTCGGCGACGCGATGCTTGGCCTCAGTGCGACCTGAAAAGTAGGACGCGATGTCGATCACGGGAACAAAGCCGTCCGGTTCCACCGTCTTCGTTCGGAGTTGGCCCACGATTGATCCTCCGCAATTCTGGAGCAATGTTTGGAACTCCCGGGGTGACGAGTCCATGGTCTCTCTATCAATCGGGAGCGGGGCGACATCACATAGGCACGGAAACAATGCCTCCCCTGTGATCGCATAGTCAAATACAATTGGCACCCGAGTTGCCGATACGCCGTTGCAGCACATGACGTCGAACCCCGAGACTTGCGACTACATCATCGTGGGTGCCGGTTCTGCCGGTTGCACCTTGGCGCACCGGCTCACCGA
This sequence comes from Xanthobacteraceae bacterium, assembly GCA_036557665.1. Lineage (GTDB taxonomy): Bacteria > Pseudomonadota > Alphaproteobacteria > Rhizobiales > Xanthobacteraceae > VAZQ01. The sequence continues at coordinate 26,349 of DATBHG010000111.1, forward strand.
AAGCAGCGACATTCGAGTTGTGCTGATCGAGGCCGGCGGCTGGGATCGCGATCCCATGCTTCACATCCCGCTGGCCTGGGGGCGCAATGTCCTGCGCTGCAGGCATGATTGGATGTACGCCACCGAGCCGTCCGCGACCATGGCGGGTCGCCGCATTCCGATCTACCGCGGCCGCGTGATCGGGGGCTCCTCATCGATCAACGCCATGGCTTATGTGCGAGGTCACCGCGGCGATTACGACAGGTGGGCGGATCACGGCCTCAGTGAATGGTCGTACGCCCATGTGCTGCCCTATTTCCGGCGGCAGGAAACATGGGCAGGCGGCGGCGATCTCTATCGCGGCGATGCAGGCCCGCTCGGCGTCTGCAACCCGCGGTTTCCCGACCCGCTGCTGGATGCTTTTCTCGAGGCCGGTGTCGGCACCGGCTACCCCGCCACGCCCGATTACAACGGACGCCAGCAGGAGGGGTTCAGCCGTGGGCAGTCGACCATCCGCAACGGCCGCCGCTGCAGCGCGGCGGTTGCCTATCTGCGCCCGGCACTCCCACGGCCAAATCTGCGCGTCGAGACGCGGGCGCTCGCCACGCAGATATTGCTTGAGCGGGGCCGCGCCGTCGGCGTCCGCTACCGGCGCAAGGGCGCCGTCATCGACGTGCGCGCCGACCGCGAAGTGATCCTCTCAGGCGGCGCAATCAACTCTCCGCAGCTTCTCATGCTGTCCGGTATCGGCGATCCGGGAGAGCTCAAGACCCATGGCATTGCCGTGACCGCTGCGCTCAAAGGCGTCGGTCAAAACCTGCAGGATCACATCTCAGCCGGCGTTGATTGCTTGCGCAAAGACCAAGGCCCGCTCCATCGCGCGATGCGGATCGACCGGATCGTGCCCGAGCTGGCGCGCGCGCATTTATTCGGTACCGGTCTTGCCGCCAGCCTCCCTAATAATGTCATGGCGTTCGTAAAGAGCGATGCGTCCGCCAACATCCCGGACATTCAGCTGCTTTTCCGGGTGGCCCCGATGGACGCCGGTCCCTATCTCGCACCGTTGAGGCAAGCCTATCCGGACGGCTTTGGCTGTCGGCCTACTCCGCTTCGTCCGGAGAGCCGCGGCATCGTGCGGTTGGCATCAGGCGATCCGTCTCGGCCACCGCGAATCCGGATAGATTTCCTTGCGACCGATCATGACCTGCGCATGGTGCGTAGCGGCATCCGCATAGCCCGCGAGATCTTCAACCAGCCTGCCGTGCGTGCCTGCACGGCGGCAGAGATCGCGCCAGGCCCGGACAAGACTTCCGATGCCGATCTTGATGCCTACGCCCGCGCCACGGCAACGACCGTCTATCATCCGCTCGGCACCTGCAAGATGGGCGTGGATACCGACGAGACCGCCGTTGTCGATCCGCAATTGCGGGTGCGCGGTGTCGACGGCCTGCGCGTGGTCGATGCCTCGGTAATGCCCGATCTTGTCGGCGGCAACATCAATGCTCCGGTGATCATGATCGCCGAGAAGGCTGCCGACCTCATCCTGGGCAGAGCGCCGCTTGCGCCGATCGCGGCTGCATAGGTTCAATGCATAGGTTCAAAAGGGAGCAATCGCACATGGAGATCATCGATCTGAGCCGGGAGCTCTACCATCGCACGCCGACCTATCCGGGACAGCCGCCCATCATTCATGGCGTTTGGAAAACCCACGAAGAGGCGTTTGCCGAGTCGGGAAACATTCAGGGCAACAGCGTGATGTTCATCTCCATGCCCGACCATGGCGGAACGCATATCGATGCTCCGCGGCACTTCGGAAAGAACGGGATTCCCATCAACGAATATCCGCTGGAATATTGCTATGTGAAAGGCATCTGCCTCGATCTGCGGCACATTCCATCCAAGGCCGAAATCATGCCGTCCGACCTGGAAGCGGCCGTGCGGAAAGCGGGGGTTCCCATCCCGAAAAAAGGAACGGTCCTGTTGTGCACTGGGCACCACGAACGCACCTTCCCAACGGCCGCTTACTCCACCGACAATCCGGGAGTGAACGTGGAAGCGACGGAATGGCTGGCCAAGCAGGGCATTGTGCATTTCGGCATCGATTCCATGCGCCCGGGGCCAATGGGCGTGGTGAACTCGCTCGTCCACAAGGCGTGTCTCGAGCTCGACATCACGCACATGGAAAGCCTTTGCAATCTGGAAGCGCTGATCGGGCGCGGCGAATTCCGTTTCATCGGCTTGCCGCTGAAGTGGCGCGGGGGAACCGGGTCGCCCATCCGTGCGGTTGCCGTGCTCGGCGAATAGCACACGGCCAGCAAACCAGGGTCCGGTATGCCGAAAGCCAATCTGGGTGATTTTGAGCTCTTTTACGAGCGGCATGGAGCCGGGACGCCGGTCCTCCTGGCTCCTGGTCTGGGTGGCGTCGGCTCCTACTGGAATCCGAATCTCGAGGCCTTCTCGGAGCGACATCAAGTCATAACCCACGATCATCGCGGCACCGGCCAGAGCAGCCGATCCTCGATCCGCTACTCCGTCGACCAGATGTCCGATGACCTGTTGCGACTGATGGACCACCTCGGCATCGAACGCGCGCATCTGGTGGGGCACTCGACCGGGGGCGCCATCGGTCAGACCATTGCGGTGACTCATCCCGAGCGGTTGATCAGTCTCGTCATCTACGCCAGCTGGACCAGGGCCGACCCGTTCTTCCGGCGCGTGTTCGAAGCGCGGCGCACGCTCCTGACCGACGCAGGCGGGGCTGCATACGTCCGCTCCACCGCGGTCTTCCTTTACCCCGATTGGTGGATCAACGAGAACATTGCGCTGCTGGAGGAGCGCGAGAATGCCGGCATGCCGGTATTTCCCGGCCCCGAGATCGTGGCGAGCCGCATCGATGCCATCGTCAATTTCGACCGCACCGCGGAGCTTGGGTCCATAAGGACGCCTACCCTTGTGATTTGCGCGAAAGATGATTTCCTCACTCCCCCATATTTCTCGCAGGAATTGGCGCGCCTTATTCCCGGGGCCGAGCTCCTGCTCTTGGAAAGAGGCGGCCACTGTGCCTCTGAAACCGATCTTCGGGCCTTCAACCAAGCCGTCCTGAGCTTCATCGGCCGCCATTCATAGATTCCGGTCCCGCTGCGATGATCGGGCAACTCATTGCTTCAGGCCTTGCACTGGGCAGCATTTATGCGTTGCTCGCCCTTTCTCTGGTCCTCATCAACAAGGCCACGAACGTCGTCAACTTCGCGCAAGGCGAGATGGCCATGTTCGGTACCTTCGTCTGCTTCGCGTTGCTGACCAAGGCAGGCATGCCCTTGATCGCCGTTGTTGCGCTCGCTGCGCCCATCGGGGCGCTGCTCGGCGCTGCCACCGAGCGCATTGCGATGCGGCCGCTCGAGGGTGAGGCGCAGGTCAACGCGCTGATTGCCACGATCGGGCTGTGGATGATTTTTCATCATGGAGCCGGATGGATCTGGGGTTACGATCCGGTTCGTTTCCCATCCCTTTTTCCGTCGGACCCCCTGGATGTGCTTGGAGCGCGGGTGGCAGAAAACAGCCTGGGCATCATCGCGGTCTCTGTTCTGGTGATGATTCTCCTCTACTTCTTCTTCGCATACACCCGGACCGGAATTGCAATGCGCGCGGCCAGCATGAACCGGCGGGCTGCGCAGCTCATGGGAATCGATATCCGGAATGTTGGATTGCGCGCCTGGGCGCTGGCAACGGCGATCAGCGTGGTCTCCGGCTTCCTGATCGCGCCGCTGACATTCCTGGACTTCGAGATGATGTTTGCAGTTCTGCTGAAAGCTTTTGCCGGCGCAATCCTCGGGGGCTTCAACAACCTTGCCGGAGCGGTGGCGGGCTGTCTGCTGATCGGCGTGCTGGAAAGCCTGTTCGCCGCCTACGTCTCGACCGCGTTCAAGGATACGTTCGCTTTCGGCATCATCATCGCAATCCTGATGGTACGGCCGCAAGGCCTGTTCACCCGCCGGCTGGGACCAAAGCTGTGAGCCTGAATGCTCGCACTGTCTGCGGCACGGTTGTCGTTCTTTTTCTGCTCGCGATTCCGTTCGCGTTGGGCGACTACGGCCACTATCTCCTCGCGACCATCATGATCTACGCCCTGGTCGCGCTCAGCTTCAATATCCTGCTCGGCATCGGCGGGCAGATATCCATAGGGCACGCGGCGTTCTGGGCAATCGGCGCGTATGCCTGCGCTCTAAGCGTCATCAAGCTCGGGCTGCCGTTTTTGTTGGGCGTGGCCGCCGCAGGAATAACAACTGCTCTCTTCGGCGCTCTGGTCGCCTTGCCGGCGCTGCGCGTGCAGGGGCACTATCTCGCAATTGCGACGCTCGGCTTTGCGCTTCTGGTGCAGCAGGTGCTGTTCGAGTGGGAGACGCTCACGGGCGGCAGGCAAGGGCTGTTCGTCCCGCGGCCTTCCTTGCTCGGCACCGAGCTCGCAAGCGATTTCAGCTATTACTATCTGCTGCTCGGAATTTTTCTGCTGATCGCGTGGCTGACGGACAACTTCGCCCGTTCCTACACCGGTCGATCGCTCGCAGCGCTGAGAATGAGCACGGTAGCCGCGGAGTGCTGCGGCATCGCTCGCCCGAGACACATCATCCTCGCCTTCGCGCTGAGTGGATTCTGCACTGGCATCTCAGGCGCACTCTATGCCCATCTGCTTGGGCATCTGAGCACGGAAACTTTCTCGCTTGCCGCCTCGCTCTCATTTCTCAGCATGGCGGTGATCGGCGGATTGCATTCGCCGGCAGGCGCGCTCCTCGGCGGAGCCTACCTTGCGCTTGCCCCGGAGGTGCTGCGCGAGTTCAAGGACGCGCAGATGGTGATCTACGGCGTCACGCTCGTTTTGTGCGTGCAGTTCCTCCCGGGAGGGCTCATGAGTCTGCTGGAGCCGATCCAGCGGGCGCTCAAGCCCGCTTCCGGCATACAAGACGTTGATGCCCGGCCTAAGGAGGGGCAGTACGGCGAAAGAGGCTCCAGTGCCGCTGCTCGAGATTAGCAAGCTCTCGCTCTCATTCTCGGGGCTGCGCGCCCTTGCCGACATCTCATTCCAGATTGCCGAGCACGAAATCGTCGGGCTTATCGGTCCGAATGGCGCCGGTAAATCGACGCTGGTCAATTGCATTTCCGGACTTTATCGCCCTGATGCCGGTGTAATTCATTTCGCGGCCCAGAATCTCTGCCGCTGCACCGCGCACGCGATTGCCGCGATGGGCGTGCGCCGGACCTTCCAGAACCTGCAATTATTCCAGGAGGCGACCGTCCGGGAAAATGTCACGCTTGGTTTGGCTTATCGCTACCGATCGAGCCTATGGAGCGAGCTCCTCGACCTGCCCTCGGCTCGAAGAAAACGAGCATCGGCAAACGAGGACGCAAGCACGGTCCTTGCCGATTGCGGGCTGAGCGGCGTGTCGGAAGCAATTGCGGCCAAGCTGCCCTACGGGATGCAGAAGTCCGTCGAGCTTGCACGCGCGCTTGCCGGACGTCCACAGCTCCTTCTTCTCGATGAGCCCACGGCCGGGATGAACCCGCAGGAAAGCCGCCGCGTAGCTGATACCGTACGCACCTTGCGCGATCGCGACGGGATCAGCGTGCTTCTTATCGAGCACGACATGCGGGTGATCATGAGCGTTTGCGATCGCATCGTTGTCCTCGACCATGGAGAGAAGATCGCGGAAGGCTCGCCCGCCGAGGTGAAGCGCGCACCCGCGGTGATACGAGCCTATCTGGGTGACGGGTCGGATGCTGCTTGAGATTTCCGATCTGTCGGTGAGCTACGGCCCGGTGGCCGCCCTGGAGGATGTCGCGATTTCAGTCGAGCAGGGCGAGATCGTCTCGCTCCTCGGCTCGAACGGCGCGGGCAAATCGACGCTGCTTGGCTGCGTGACCAACAGCGTATCGTGCGGGATGTCCGGATCGATTTCTTACGCCGGAACCAGCATCGCGGGATTGCGGACCGACAGCATCGTTGCGCGGGGCCTGGTGCTCGTCCCGGAAGGACGCCAGCTTTTCGCCGAGCTTACGGTCGAGGAGAACTTGCGCATGGGCGCGTACGGCGGCGCGCGCGGGCGCAACTGGCGCTCCGATGTGGAGCGCACCTATGCTTTGTTTCCTGCACTGCGCGAGCGGCGCCGCCAGATCGCGGCGACGCTCTCGGGCGGAGAGCAGCAGATGGTTGCGATCGGCCGCGCGCTCATGGCACGACCGCGCCTGCTGCTTCTGGACGAGCCCTCGCTGGGTTTGGCACCCTTGCTGGTCAGGCAGATTTTCGATCTGATCCGGCAAATCAACGGGCAAGGCGTTACGGTCCTGCTGGTCGAGCAGAATGCCCGCCAAGCGCTGCGCATAGCCCAGCGGGCCTATGTGCTGGAGAAAGGGCGGGTGACACTGACGGGATCGGCGAAAGAGCTTATGAATGATCCCCAGGTGGTGGAAGCGTATCTGGGTGAAGCATGATCGACAAGGAAAGGACCGGGCGATGATGGAACGCATTTTACGGGGGGTCTCGTCATGGCTCCTCGGGGGTCTTGCCGCAGCGCTCTTGCCTGCCTCGGCCTGGGCGACCGATCCGGGGGTCGCCAACGACAGGCTCACCCTCGGCTCCTTTCTGCCCCTGCAGAGCGGCCTTGCGGCGGGTGCCACCCAAATGAAGGAAGGCACTGACGCCTACTTCAAGTACATCAACAATCAGGGCGGAGTGCACGGGCGCAAGATCGATTGGATCGTGGAAAACGATTCCTACAATCCGCAGCAGACTGCGGCGGTCGTGAAGAAGCTCGTTGATCGTGATGGCGTCTTCGCACTGGTCTCTACGCTGGGCACCGTAACAAATCTCGCGGTGCTGCCGTTCCTGGCACAGCGTGGTGTACCCATCATCAATCCCGCAGGCGGGCATTTGCTCCTGAACAAGCCGAAGGACAAGAACGTCTTCGGCATCCTGCCCTTGAGCTCCGAAATCGGCGAGTCCATGACACAGTTCGCGCTGACAAAGCTCCACTCGCAGCGCATCGCGATCTTTTTTCAGAACGATCAGTTCGGCAAGGACCAGCGCGACGGCGCGGTCGAGTCCCTGAAAGGCCGCGGGCTTCAGCCGGTCGGCGAAGCAAGCTACGTCCCCAGCGATGTCGATGTGAGCGCGCAAGCCGTAGCGTTGCGGCAGGCGAACCCGGATGCCGTCATACTCGGCGTCATTCCAAAGCACGGCGCCCTGTTCATGAAGGAGATGCAGAAGCTCGGGTGGAAGGCACATGTTGTCGGTCACAACACCATGGCAGATCCGATCGTGCTCGATCTTGCAGGGCCTGACGTGTTGGAGGGGGTCAATGTGAATCTCATGACGGCCGTCGATACGATGGACAAGCCTGCGGTCAAGAAAGCAAATGAAATCCTGGCCAAATACTATCCGAGCACGAAGCCCGGGTATTATCCCTATCTGGGCATGGCGGGAGCGATGATCGTGGTCGAGGCGGCCAATCGTGCCGGTAGGGACCTGACCCGCGCCGGCCTGATCGGCGCTTTGGAATCCCTCGGCCGGTTCGAGACCGGGCTCGTGCCGCCCCTCGACTGGAGCGCGTCCTACCATGGCGGCCCGCATACGTTCGGCTACGCCGTATGGAAAGGCGGAAAGCTTGCTGTCACCGAGGGCTGGTAATCGAGCTGAAAAACAACGAGGCTCGCGCACGAAGAGGAGGTTTATCCATGCCGTACCAGGTCGTAGTGCCGAAGGGTTCCGCACCGCCACTGGCCCCATACTCGCCCGGAGCCAAGGCCGGCAACGTGCTTTATGTCTCCGGCACGCTTGCACTCGACGCAAAAGGCAACCTGGTCGGGAAGGGCGACCCGAAGGCGCAGACCCGCCAGATCCTGGAATCGATCAAAGCGGTGCTGGAAGCGGCGGGAGGCTCGCTCAGCGACGTGACTTTCAATCACATCTTCCTTTCCGACATGAGCAACTATGGCCCCATGAACGAGGTCTACCGGGAATATTTCCCGGTGAACCCGCCCGCCCGATATTGCATCCGCGCGGACCTGGTGAAGCCCGAGTTTTTGGTGGAGATCGCCTCGATTGCGCATCTCGCGAGCTAGATTAAAGGCAGGTTGGGCGGATCGCTGTCCACGGGCGTCGCCACAGACGCACGCTCAACCGGATTTGCCCACGCGAGCCGCGGCACGCGTTGGCATGGCGCGCAAGTGATTGTGACCATTGAGTATTAGAGAGGCGCGCCTTTGCCCACTCTCCGATCTCACAAAAAACCCATGGGAGAGACGATGCCCGGCCAATCCGAAGTTCAGGTCTCACGTCTGTTGAACGAACGCGGACTGAGCGCATTCCATATCAAGCTGCTCATCTGGTCGTTTTTCATCGTGTTGATCGACGGCTACGATATCGGCGCTATCGCGTTTGCAGCGCCCAGCCTGATCCGCGCGTGGAACCTCAAGCCCGGGGAGCTCGGCCCGGTATTCAGCGCGAGCCTCGTGGGAATTCTGTTCGGCTCGGCGCTGTTCGGGTGGGTGGGCGACCGTTACGGCCGCAAGGCGGCATTGGTCGGATCGAATCTGCTGTTCGGCATTTTCACCTTTGCGGCCGCCTACGCGACCAATCTCCACGAGATGTTCTGGCTGCGCCTGCTGGCGGGTATCGGGATCGGCGGCGTCATTCCCAATGTTGTCGCGATCAACGCGGAGTCGGCGCCCCGGCATCTTCGTGCGACGCTTGCAATCATTGCCGTCGGGTTCGTGCCGATCGGGGGCGCAATCCCGGGCTTTGTCACCGCGACTTTGGTGCCGACCCATGGTTGGCCCATCCTTTTCAAGCTCGGCGGGATCGTGCCGATCGTCATCGCAATCGCCGGGCTGTTCGGTTTGCCGGAATCCATCAAATACATGGCCCTGCATGAGACCCAGCGGCCCAAGATGGAAAGGCTCATTGCGGAGATCCGTCCCGGGTTCGCGGTCCCCGCCGACGCACGCTTCGTGATCGAGGATGAAAAGCAGTTTCCCGGATTCAACCCCGCCTATTTGTTTCGCGAGGGTCTCGCCGTCATAACGCCGCTGCTGTGGCTGCTGTTCGCGCTCAATCTGATGGGCTATTTCTTTCTGCTGAGCTGGACCCCCACGCTGCTCACCGCGGCGAAATTGCCGCCGGCCATGGCCGCGCTTGCCGGTGCCGTGCTCCAGGTCGGCGGGACCGTCGGAGCGCTGGCGCTCTGCTGGTGGCTGCAGCGGCATCGGTTTCTGGGTATCGCGTTGATGTTCGTGCTGGCGGTACCAGTGGTGGGCTCGATCGGCTTTGCCGGTTTGAGCTCGGAAGCATCACTGTTGATTGCGACTTTCTTCGCAGGTTTTCTGGTGCTCGGTATCCAGTCCGGCATCAATGTCGTCGGCGCGATGATCTATCCCACCTCGTTGCGCGCCAATGGCTCGGGTTGGCAGCTGGGAATGGGCAGGATCGGCTCGATCGTCGGCCCGCTTCTGGGCGCACTCTTTGTCGGAATGCCGGTGCAGCAGCTCTACATGTGGTCGGCCTTGCCGTTTGCCGTCGGAGCCGTGGTCTGTTTCATCGTGCACCAGCTCAACACGGCGCGCCTTGCGGCGCATCCGGAGTTGCGCGACGCACAGTAGAATGTGCGTCGATCGCGCCTGTGGCCGGCTCCGTGAACGCCTGAGCTGAGCCGAGCAGTCGCGCCGGGCGAAGGAGAGCCTCATGGATCTCGGAATTGCAGGTCGCAAGGCCATTGTGTGCGCGTCCAGCCGCGGGCTGGGCCGGGCCTGCGCCTTGGCGCTCGCGCATGCCGACTGCGAGGTCGTGGTCAACGGACGCGACAGCAAAACGCTGCAAGCAACCGCCGCCGAGCTGCGCAAGGCCACCGGCAGCAGGATCGTCGAGGTGCAGTCCGATGTCACGACCGCGGAAGGTCAGGCGGCGTTGCTTCAGGCTTGTCCCGATCCGGACATTCTCGTCAACAACAACGCGGGACCGCCGTTTCGCGACTTTCGCCAGCTGACCCGGGCGCAGATGATGGATGGCGTCGTTGCCAACATGGTCGTCGCCATCGAGCTCATCCAGAAAGTCATCGATTCAATGACCGCAAGAAAATTTGGCCGGATCGTCAATATCACCTCGGGCTCGGTGAAGATGCCCCTCGTGGGGCTCGACCTTTCTTCCGGAGCGCGGGCCGGACTCACCGCGTTTCTGGCTGGGGTGGCGCGTTCGGTCGCCGCATCGAATGTCACCATCAACTTCCTGCTTCCGGGCACCTTCGAGACCGAGCGCTTGCAGTCCAACATCGCATCAAATGCCAAGAACAAGGGCATTTCATTCGAGGAGGCAAAGAGGGAGCGCATGGCGAGCGTGCCGGCCAGGCGGTTCGGCCAACCCGCCGAATTCGGTGCCGCCTGTGCCTTTCTGTGCTCCGCCCATGGGGGCTACATCACCGGGCAGAGCCTCTTGATCGACGGCGGAGCTTTTCCAGGGGCGCTCTAAACCCGGAACCGCGCAGACGAACAAGGCCGGCTCACGCCGGCCCCGTCGCACCCCCCTGTAATTTTGGTGCCGGGCATGCCCAGAGGAACAGACTTGCCCTCGTGTCGCCCCCTGAACCCGTGTCGCTTGCAGCTCGGCGCACGAGTCAGGTGCATGAATGCATCCTGTCGCTCATCTGGTCCGATTGCAAACACTAATGCTTAGTAAACGAGTCTATGTTGGCGCCCGTTGCGCAGGGGCAACAGTTTACCTGAGGCTCAGTGTCCATAAGGGCACACTTGCTGTTTTCGATGCGACCTTGGACTGAGCGAAAAGTTGCAGGGATTTTGCTTCCGAGAGGCAAGTACGCTTAAAGTGACCGCCGCGGCCGGGCGCCTATTGACCGGCGCGATCATCCGCTACCCATCCTCGTATCAACCCAGAAAGACCGTTCCGATGAAGCTCGTTCGATTCGGCCCGCGCGGCCGTGAGAAGCCCGGCATTCTCGATCCGAAAGGCCGTATCCGCGATTTGTCTGGCGTCGTCCCGGATCTTGCCGGGGAGCACCTGTCGCCCAAGAGCCTTGCCAAAATCCGCAAGCAGTCGGTCGAGAAGTTGCCCCTGGTTTCCGGCAATCCGCGCCTGGGCCCCTGCGTCGGGCATGTCGGCAACCTGATCGCCATCGGGCTAAACTACTCCGACCACGCCGCGGAAGCCGGGATGCCGATTCCCAAAGAGCCGATCATCTTCAACAAGGCGCCATCGTGCATCTGCGGACCGAACGACGATACGATGATGCCGAAGGGGTCGACCAAGCTCGACTGGGAGGTCGAGCTTTGTATCGTGATCGGGCAGCGCGCGCGCTATCTCTCGAAGGACAAGGCGCTGGACGTCGTCGCCGGCTATTGTCTCGGCAATGACGTCTCCGAACGGGTATTTCAGCTCGAGCGAGCCGGCCAGTGGACCAAAGGCAAGGGGTGCGAGAGTTTCGGTCCGCTCGGGCCCTGGCTGGTGACCAAGGATGAAATCAGGGATCCGCAAAATCTTTCCATGTGGCTGGACGTCAACGGCGAGAAGCGCCAGCGCGGCAACACCAAGACCATGATCTTCGACTGCCGGTACATCGTCTGGTGCTGCTCGCAATATTTCATCATGGAGCCGGGTGATGTGATTCTCACCGGCACCCCGCCAGGGGTGGGCCTTGGCATGAAGCCAAAACCGCAATTCCTCAAAGCGGGCGATGTCGTCACGCTCGGCATCGACGGATTGGGCGAGCAGCGCCAAAAGGTGGTGAAGCTCAAGCCGTAAACAGCGCGTGGCTGTATTGGTGCGCGCGGGCAGCCGACCCCGTCGGTCACCCGCGTGGATTGGTGCTGATCCGCAGGACCACCCGCGCCGCCCCGCCGAGAGCTCAGCCTTCCCGCGCCTCCAACACCGCCTGAATGGAGATGCGCGACCAGGCGCCGGTGCGATCGCGAAACGATACGTACGAATCGTGGATCTTGCGGGCGGCGGCACCCTTTCCTGCAACCTGCCCAAGCACATCCTTCGCCTGGCCGCGGGCGGCAACCACCAGGCTTTGCGAGAACGTCCGCAGCTTGACCCCGTGCTGGTCGACAAGTGCAGAGAGCGCCTCTGTATTGAGACGTTCCATTTCAGCAAGCGCAAACGCGGCTTCCATCCCGCAAGCATGCTGCACGATCGCCTTCATTTCGGAATCGAGCGACTCCCACGCCTTCTGCGCCAGAATGCACTCTCCGGTGCCGTTCGGCTTGTTGAATCCGGGTGCGTAATAGAACGTCGCTACGCGATATAATCCAAGCGCAATATCCGAGCCGGGGCCGACGAACTCAGCCCCGTCAATCAGTCCCGATTGCATGCTGGTGAGAATCTCACCCGGCGAGGTCGTCAGGGGAGTGGCTCCCAGACGCCGATAGACCTCGCCCCCCAACCCAAGCGAGCGAATCTTCAGGCCTCTGAGGTCATCGGCGCTATCGAGCTCGCGCCTGAACCAGCCGCCCATGCAGACGCCGGTATTGCCCGCCATGAATGGCTTGACTCCAAAAGGTGCATAGAGCTCATCCCACAAGGCCTGTCCGCCGCCGGCATCGACCCAGGCGACATGTTCAGACGGCGTGAGCCCGAACGGCACGGTGGTGAAAAATGCGGCCGCAGGCTCCTTCCCCTGCCAGTAGAAAGCAGCTGTGTGACCCATTTCAACTACGCCCGATCCGACCGCATCCAGCACTTCCAACGCGGGCACGACCTCACCGGCCGCGTGCACCGTAATCTGCAGCCGTCCTCCTGAAAGCGCTGAGATCCGCTCCGCGACACGCTCCGCGGACATCCCCGGGCCCGGCAAGCGCCTTGGCCATGACGTGACCATGCGCCATCGCCGCACTTCTGCGCGGGCGATGCGAGGGGCTGCGATTGCTCCGGCGATACCGAACGCACCCGTGCGGGTAGCCATTCGACGTGTGATCATTGCGTTCTCCTCCCGTAGCTCATTGAGCGGGCTGCTGCATCCAGATGCGATGGAAATGGTGGAGGGGGCCGCGCCCCGAGCCGATATCGAGCCCATCTGCTGCCGCGAGTGCAGCCGTCACGAATTCCTTGGCGCGCCGCACTGCTTCGGCGAGATCTAGCCCCTTGGCCAAACCGGCGGCAATTGCCGACGACAGGGTACAGCCCGTTCCATGGCCGTTGCGCGTTGCAATGCGATCGGCAACCAAGCACGTGCAATGGTCAGGCTCGATGAGAAGATCGACGCTCTGCGCACCAGCGCCATGGCCGCCCTTCATCAGCACGGCCTGGGCGCCCAGGGCGAGCAGCTCGCGCCCCTGCTCGCGGATCTCTTGTTCCGTCTGAGCCACGGAGGCGTCGAGCAGCGCAGCAGCCTCCAGCAGGTTGGGCGTGACAAGCCGAGCGAAGGGAAACAGCTCCCGTTTCAGCGCGACCTGCGCGCCGGATGCAAGCAGTCGTTCGCCGGAGGTAGCAGCCAGCACCGGATCGAGCACGACATTCTCCTGACGCCAACGCGCCAAGCCCGTCGCGACGGCGTCTATGATGTCGGGCTCCCCGAGCATCCCGATCTTGACGGCGTTGACGCGCAGGTCGGAGAAGACCGCGTCCATCTGCGCTGCGACAAACTCCGCGGGCACAGCGTGAATGGCGCAAACCCCTCGTGTGTTCTGCGCGGTGAGCGCGGTGATCACGGTTGCGCCGTAGACCCCGAGGGCAGAAAAGGTCTTGAGATCTGCCTCTATGCCGGCGCCACCGCTTGAATCAGAACCGGCAATGGTGAGCGCGATGGGCGTCATAGGCCTTGCCGTTTGCCGAGCGCCCCGTCCACAGCCGCACGCAATCTTTGAGCGGCAGCATGCGGATCGCCCTGGAGCGAGATCGCCGAAATCACCGCTATCCCGTCGCCGCCGGCGGCAATAGTTTCCGCCGCATTCTCGAGGGTAATGCCGGCGATGGCACAGGCCGGCAGATTGGGCGCGCGGCGCCGAACCGCCTCAATTATCCGCGCGAGGCCCGCAATACCGATGGGAGGTGCGGGATTGTCCTTTGACGTAGTCGCAAACACACCGCCGATACCGACATAATCGAGAAGGTCCAATGGAGCGTCATCAGCCTCGGCGACCGCCTTGATCGACAGTCCGATGATGGACGAGGATCCGAGCAGCCGTCGGGCGTCCTTTATTCTCATGTCGTCCTGGCCGAGGTGCACACCGTCGGCTCCGCAAGCGAGCGCGACATCGACGCGGTCGTTTATCAGAAACGGCACATGCAAGGGCGCCAGCGCGGCTTTGATGCTGCGCGCGTCGTCGACCATGCTGCGCGTGGAGCTTCGCTTATCCCGAAGCTGGATGATCGTTGCTCCTGCTTCGGCTGCAAGCCGCGCCAGCGCCACGACGTTCCGGCCGCCTGCGTGCTCCGGGTCGATGAGTGCGTAAAGTCGCAGATCGACCCGCATCAGCTTACCCTTGCGCGTTGCAGCAAAGTGTCGCGGTCGAGATTTGACAGGCTGTCCAGGATCTCGACCACCAGGCTTCCGGGCCCACCCGCGCGCAGTGCGGCGCATTCGCCTCCGACCGCGAACGCCAGGAGAGCTCCAAGCGTGCCGAGCCAGGGATCGCTCTCTACCGCAAGACAGGCGGCGACCAGCGCTGTACCCGCGCAGCCCATCGCCGTCACTCTCGCCATGAGCGGATCGCCATTCTCGATCTTCGCCGCGCGCACGCCGTCAGTGACGACGTCTATCTCGCCGCTCAGAGCCACGACACAACGCCGGTCGAGAGCGAAGGCTTCGGCCGCCTCCTTGCCCGCGGCGACGCTCGCCAGGGCGGCAAATTCCGCCGCGTTGAGACGAATGGCGGCGGGACGCCTCGCCGTTAGATCTCTCGCCAAGCGCGCCCGCGGAAGGGAACGATCCACAAATACCGGATCGAGCACCCAGGGTCGCCCGGCCTTGACGGCCTGCGTCACCGCGATCTCCACGGCTTCGCGGCGCTCGCGATCGAGCGTGCCGAGATTGACCAGCAATCCATCCGCGCCAGCGACAAAATCGGCAATCTCGTCGGGAGCGACCGTCATCGACGGGACGGCGCCAACCGCGAGCAGCACGTTTGCCGTGAAGTTTTGCGCGACTGCATTGGTGATGCAGTGGATTCGAGGGCGCCTGCTGCGGACGTGCAGAACTGCGTCGATCGCCAGTTTCAGGTCCTGATCTGTCAGGGCGTCTGGTGCGAGCGTTCGCATCTCAAGCTCCCTCCGCCGGCATGATCCGGATCAGGTTCGATGGGTTGGCTCGATGCCTCTCAGCCCGGCGGCGCTCCGCCGGACACCCCATTGAGATTGCCCCGCCAATCTATGGGCCTGCTGCGCGTGCGGCAAGAGCCGAAATGGCCCGCCTTCGTCTTGTCAACGCGGCGCGATTTTGCTGGATTGCATGCACGCGTGAGTCGGGCAGCCGGAGAGGCGGATGGTCCCGTTTTTTGTTCAGATCAAGTGTCAGCTCGGCCAGTCGTATGCGGTCGCCAGCAAGCTCGCCGATGCCGAGCTTGCCTCCGAAATCTACTCCACCGCAGGCGATTTCGACCTGCTGGTAAAGTTCTATGTCGAGGACAAGGCCGACATCGGCCATTTTGTGAATGAAAAGGTACAGACCATCCCAGGTATCCAGGACACGCGTACTATCATCACCTTCAAAGCCTTTTGAGAGCTCGGGGGAGATACCCGATGAAAATCGTCGAGATTGCGCCTTTCGGAAAGGCTTCCATCTATGGCGCCTTGATCAAGCGAGAGGCTGACATCCGTAAGAAGGGGCGCGGCACCTTCGCCCGCAAAGGGCGGGCGCGGGCGGGCGCCGCGATATGGAGCCATAAACGCTTCAAGGGCTCAGTGAGCCTTTCCCGCGAGGCCGCTGAATTGGTGAGAGCGAAGATCCGTTCAGCCGACTCGCAGGAAGAAGGAGGCCTGTTGAAGGCCTTCCTCGGATTCGTCGACCGTCACTTCGGCGATAAGGTCGCGACCATCACGATTCACTATCATTAGACGCCCGTAGTAGTGGTCCCTCAGCTGCGCGAGCACGCTGCAGCCCGAATTGGCGCTCCCGCGAGGTTACGAGCACGCCGGCCGCAGCTATGATTGCCGCACCACAAGCGCGAGCGCCCTCGGAAGCTCGTTGAAGAAAACGTAGCCCAGCACGAGAATCCACACCATCGACGTGCAATCGGGCTGTCAGCGAGCCTGGAGCCGAGGCGGCCATTGACGAGGCGTTAACAGCCGTCGCCTACGATGTCGCGTTTTTCCGTGCTTCGACCGGCTTCACATTCATGGCGCTTCTGGGCCCGATGGTAGTGGTCGCCGAAACTTCGGCGGCCGATTTACTCGAAATTCTCGGGACGGCAGGCGCTTTTCCGGTTGTAGAGACTCCGTGGGCAGATGCTCCGGCTGCGATCGCAGAAATTCAACCGGTCGCCGTCGCCATCGCGGACCCTGACGGCAAGCCATCGGCACGGCATGTCCGTTCGCTCAGCCAGTGCGTAGCGGAGCGCCAAGGCCCCATCACGCCGGTGATCGCGCTCGTAGACGGCGACCGCACCCCTTCCCTGGCAGGCGCCCTGCCGATCGGTCTCGACGATTCCGCGGAGCGGCTGGTTGCCCGGCTGCGCTCGGCGCTCCGTGTCCGGACCCTGCATGCAACCGTACTGCGGCGCGCACGGGCGGCCGACCCAAACAAGCAAATCACCATTCCCGCGAAGCTGCTCGCCGGCGCCACGGTTCTTTGTGTGGGCCGCGGCGGATCCTATCCCGCGCTCTGCGTTGCGCTCGGAGAAAGGGTAAACGTCATTGGAGCCTTCAGCGTGGAAACGGCCGCGCGTTATCTCAACGCGCGCGAGATCGACGGGGTGATCATCGGCGACGGTCTAAGGCCGCGCGGGGTCGAAGCGCTGCTCAGCGAGTTGGCCGAGAGCTTCCACGATCTTCCGGTAGGGGTCCTCAACAACAATAGCTGCGACGAAGAAGGACTTCCTAATCTCATCCGTGTCGAAGCCGATCCTGTGCTCCTGGTCGAGCACGTCCTCGCGTTCGTACGGCAGCAGGCCTTCGAGAGTCATCTCAAGCGCCTGCTGAAATCGCTCGAAAGCGAAGGTGTCCTCGATCCTCAGACCGGACTCCTGGAGACTGATGCGTTCTGGCAGGACCTCGACCGTGCCGTGGAGGAGGCGGCCGACGCGGGCCGAGCGCTTTCGGTCGCCCGCTTCTCCTTCGAGGGCTTGAGCGACGGGCGCTCTTATCTCGATGCAGCACGCCTGTTCAGCCGGCTGGTGCGGAACATCGACTTTGCCTGCCGCGAGCAGGACGGCTCCATCCTGGCAGCCTTCACCGAGACCGATCTGCGAAGCGCCCATGTGGTGGCCCGCCGGATTGCGAGCGTTCTTCGCCAGACCATGGTTTCGCCTGACGGAGACCGCCGCAGCATTCGGCCCATGATCACTCTCGCCACGTTCAAGCCCACGGACAACGTGAGCACGCTCGTGGCGCGTGTCGGCGCGTACCCAAAGGGTACTGCCTCGCGTTCGAGGCAGCCTCCCGCAAGCTGAGCTCGACGCTCGAAACGCCGCGGCTCCCGGTATCGACGGGCGGCAAATCGGCATATATTCCACTCCAAAGGAGTGGCTCAAATGACCTTGCCGATCGACATGATCTCCGACGTCGTCTGTCCGTGGTGCTTCATCGGCAAGCGTCGGCTGGAAGAGGCAATTGCGCTTCGACCCAACATTCCGGTCGAAGTTCATTTCCGTCCGTACTTTCTCAATCCCTGGGTGCCTCGCGAAGGCATGAGCCGCGAAGCCTATCTCACCAGCAAATTCGGCTCCCCTGAGCGTTACCGCGCGATTGCACATCGGGTTTCCGACGCAGCCGCGGCCGAGGGATTGGTCTATGCGCCTGACAAGATCACGCGCCAGCCAAATACGCTCGATTGTCACCGCCTCATTCGGTGGGCAGCCGAAAGCGGCAATGCCGGCCGCATGAAGCAACGACTCATGGACCTTTACTTCACGGAAGGCGCAGATCTTTCCGATCGCAATCTGCTGGTCGAGGCCGCCGCCGCGGTCGGGCTCGATCGCGCCGAGGTGCACGGACGCCTTGCCGGCGATCGGGATGTCGAGCAGGTAGAAAAGGAAGCCGAAGCTGCCAAGGCTACGGGGATCGACGGCGTTCCCTGTTTTATCCTTGGTGGAGAGATCGCCATACAGGGGGCACAGACACCGGACCTGCTCGCCCAGGCGATCGACCGCGCCGCCCACGCATACGCGGGCCAGCAAGCCGCGGAATAGCCGAGCCGGGCGCAGGCGCATCAGGCCGCGGCCGCTGGCTGCGCGAGTGCGGCGAGGTCGCGCAGGATCGCTGCCGTTCCACGCAGCCGCTGCTCCGGCTTCTCCCAGTCGTGGAAGAACACTACCTTCATGTCCGGCCGCACCCGCGCGCCGCGTCCCTGGTCGCGGATAAAGGCAACCAGGCGATCGGGATCGGCAAACGTGTTCTCCCGGAACGAGATCACCGCGCCTTTCGGACCGGCGTCGATCTTCTCGACATTGGCCTCGCGGCAGAGCAGCTTGATACGCACAACCTCGAGCAGGTGGTCGACCTCGCGAGGCATCGGACCGAAACGGTCTACCATCTCGGCGCCGAACGCCTCGATCTCGCGCTCCGCATCGATCTCGGCCAGCCGTCGATAGAGCGCAAGCCGCACCGGCAAGTCAGCGACATAGTCCTCGGGAATCATCACCGGGGCGCCGATGGTGATCTGCGGAGACCATTTGTCCGAAACAGGGGCGGTGACCCCCGCTTTGAGACTGGCCACCGCCTCTTCCAGCATCTGCTGATAGAGCTCGAACCCGACCTCCTTGATGTGGCCGGACTGCTCCTCGCCCAGGAGATTGCCGGCACCGCGAATGTCGAGATCGTGCGACGCAAGCTGAAACCCGGCGCCTAGAGTGTCGAGAGCCTGCAGAACCTGCAATCTCCGCTCCGCCTGCGGTGTGATCTTGCGGTCGGCGGGCAGCGTGAACAGCGAATAGGCGCGTACCTTCGCACGTCCTACCCGCCCGCGCAGCTGATAGAGCTGGGAGAGCCCGAAACGGTCGGCGCGATGAACAATCAGCGTATTCGCGTTTGGAATGTCGAGGCCCGACTCGATGATCGCGGTCGACAGGAGGAGGTCGTATTTGCCGTCGTAGAAGGCGGACATGATATCGTCGAGCACGGTTGACGCCATCTGCCCATGCGCGACGGCAACCCGCAATTCCGGGATATGCGCGTCCAGAAATTCCTTGGCTCCGGCAAGATCTTCGATGCGCGGGCACACGTAGAACGCCTGCCCGCCGCGATACCGTTCCCGCAACAGCGCTTCACGCACGATCACCGGATCGAAAGGCGAAACGAAGGTGCGCACCGCCAGCCGATCGATAGGAGGCGAGGCGATAATGGACAGCTCACGCACTCCGGAGAGCGCAAGCTGCAATGTGCGAGGGATCGGGGTTGCAGTAAGGGTGAGCACGTGCACCTCGGCGCGGATCTGCTTGAGCCGCTCCTTGTGAGCCACGCCGAAATGCTGCTCCTCGTCGATGACGAGAAGCCCGAGATCGCGGAATTTGATCGACTTGCCCAGAAGCGCATGGGTGCCGACGACAATGTCGATCGTACCGTCGGTTATGCCTTTCTTAGCGCGCACGAGCTCCTTGCCGGAGACGAGGCGGGAGGCCTGCGCGATCTTCACCGGGAACCCGCGGAAGCGCTCGGCGAACGTGCTGGTGTGCTGACGGGCGAGCAACGTCGTCGGCACTACGACAGCGACCTGCTTGCCCTGCATGACCGTCACGAAGGCGGCACGCAGCGCAACCTCGGTCTTGCCGAACCCGACGTCCCCGCAGATCAGCCGATCCATCGGCCGCCCGGACGCAAGCTCCGAGAGAGCCACGTCGATGGCGGCCTGTTGGTCGTCGGTCTCCTCGTACGGGAAACCGGCGCAGAACTCGTGATAAGGGCCCTCCTCGGCTACGAGCCGAGGCGCCTCACGCAATTGCCGCTCGGCCGCGACCTTGATCAGCTCGTTCGCGATCTCGCGGATGCGGTTCTTCATGCGCGCCTTGCGCGCCTGCCAAGCCCCGCCGCCGAGCCGATCCAGCTCGACATGCGTCTCCTCCGAGCCGTAGCGGGAGAGGAGCTCGATGTTTTCCACCGGCAGAAAGAGCTTGTCGCCGCCCGCATAGTGCAGCTCGAGGCAATCATGCGGCGCACCGGCCGCCTCGATGGCGCGCAGCTGGATGAAGCGACCGATCCCATGATCGACGTGAACGACGAGGTCGCCCGCAGCCAGGCTCGTCGCCTCGGCTATGAAATTCTCAGCACGCCGCGTGATCCGCCGCGGGCGAACCAGCCGGTCTCCGAGAATGTCCTGCTCGCTGATGACGGCGGCCTCGGCAGTCTCGAACCCGCTTTCGAGGCCCAGCACCGCGAGCGCGACGCGCGTGTCGGGGAGCCGCATCGCGTCGTGCCACGACTCGACCGGCGAAAGGTCAGCAATTCCATGATCGCCGAGCACGTGCGACATGCGTTCGCGCGCACCTTCGCTCCAGAGCGCGATGGTGACGCGTTTGCCGCTTTCGTGCAGCGCCGAGACGTGCTTGCCCACCGCCTCGAATACGTTGCGCCCCGGCTCGGTGCGCTCCGCGGCAAAATTGCGGCCCTGCCGGGCTCCGACCTCGAGCACCCTCTCCTGGCCGTGCGGCACGGAAAACGGCGTGAGCCGCACCAGCGGCAACAGCTCGAGCCGCTCCCGCCATTCACCCTCCCGCAGATACAGCCTCTCGGGCGGCAGAGCCTTGTAAGGCGGTCCCGAGACGCGTTGTGCGAGCGCCTGCTGGCGTGCCTCGTAATAGTCCTGGATCTGTCCGAACCGCTCTCTGGCGGCATCCTCTGCGAGCGGCTCCACCGCGACGCACGCGCCCGGTACATAGTCAAACAACGTCTCAAGTCGCTCGTGAAACAGCGGGAGCCAGTGCTCCATGCCGGGATGTCGCCGGCCTTCGCTGACCGCGTGATAGAGCAGATCGTCCGGAGCAGGCGCACCAAATGCCTCGATGTAGCCGAGCCTGAAGCGTTTGATGGTGTCGGTCGAGAGCTGAAATTCGGCAACGGGAACGAGATCCAGCCCGTGCAGTTGGCCGGTCGTGCGTTGTGTTTCCGGATCGAAGGTGCGGATGCTCTCCAGCGTGTCGCCGAAGTAATCGAGCCGCACCGGCTCGGCGGTCCCGGGTGCATAGAGATCGATGATCCCGCCGCGCACTGCGTAATCGCCCGGCTCGCGCACCGTTGATGCACGCGCAAAGCCGTTGAGCTCGAGCCATGCGGTAATGCTCTCCATGGCCAGCACATTGCCCGGCGCCACCGAGCGTGACTGAAGCAGCACGAAGTTTTGGCTGGGCACGCGCTGCACCGCCGCGTTGACGGTGGTGAGCAGGACGGCCGGGTGCAGGCGGCCCTTGGCCGGGCGCGCCAACCGCGAAAGCGTGGTCATCCGCTGGGCGACGCTCGTGGAGTGCGGCGACACCCGGTCGTAAGGCAGACAATCCCAGGCCGGGAATTCAGCGACGACCAGGTCAGGTGCAAAGAATCCAAGGGCGCGGCTCAAAGCCGCCAGACGCGGGCCGTCGCGACACAGCACGGCAAGCGGCACCGCCGGGGCATCGCGGCGCGCCGCCAAGGCGCGGGCGAGATCGGCGATGACAAGCCCTTCCGCCCCATCGGCCACCCCCGCCAGTGTGAGCGGACGACCCGGCGTAATGCGATCAATCGGAGTCCGCGACAGGCTCATCGCGCACCGCAGCCCTGGCGGTTGAAGTCACGCAACCGGCGGAACAAGGCAGTGTCGAGGCTCTGCGGCACATCGCCTCCGCCGACGATCCACGCGAGCAGCTCGTGGTCGGCTACCTCCAAGAGCCGCTCGAACTCTTCGAGTTCCTCGATTCCCCATTCCGCAACCTCATGATCGGCAAAGCGTCCCATGATGAGATCGACTTCGCGCATGCCCCGATGCCAGGCGCGAAACAGAAGCCTGCGCCGGCGGACATCAAACGGTGGGTCTGAGACGGCCGGATCGGCCATGTTCCTTCTCTCCGCCAACGCCAAAAGCCCGGACGGTGCCGGGCCGGCATGATATAGCGAGGGCTACCGTGAATGTCAGGCCGAGAGGATCGGCAGAGCAAAGCTCCGATGAGCAGGATGGTTTTAGCGGGGCCTTGTTTCACGCTACCGCAGAGCTGGAAGCCCCGCATGCGTGCGGTATGACAGTGCGATGCGGCCAAGCCTGCTCAACCCGCTGTTTGCCGCCGTCACGACGCTGCCGGGCGTAGGACCGAAGCTGGAAAAGCTCTACGGACGCCTGCTCGATCGAGACGAGAAGCCCCGGGTCATCGATCTCCTGTTGCACTTGCCGACCGGGGTCATCGACCGCCGCGCTCGGCCGAAATTGCGCGATGCGAAACTCGATACGGTAGTGACTGTCGCGGTCACGGCCGATCGTCACCGGCCGCCGCCGCCGCACCGGCCGCGCGCCCCGTATCAGGTGTATACGAGCGACGAGACCGGCGATCTCATTCTCACATTTTTCAATGCCCGCAAGGAGTACCTGCAAAAACTTCTGCCCGTGGGCGAGCGGCGCTACGTCTCCGGCACCATCGGCCTCTACGATGGAATGCGACAGATGGTGCATCCGGATCGCATTATCGCCGAAACCGACCTGGCGAAGCTTCCGCTGGTCGAGCCCGTCTACCCCCTGACCGAAGGACTGAGCCTCAATGCCGTGAGCAAGGCCGTAGATGCCGCGCTCGTGCGCATACCGGAGCTGCCCGAGTGGCAGGAGCCGAGCTGGGTGGCACGGGAGCGATTCCCGAGATTCGCCGACGCGCTGCGAAGTCTGCACCGCCCGGCCGAGCCGGCGGATCTGCTGCCTGAGGGTTCGGCGTGGTCGCGCCTGGCCTACGACGAGTTTCTCGCCGGGCAGTTGGCGCTCGCCCTGGTGCGGGAACATGTGCGGCGCCCCGCCGGACGGGCGACGATAAGCAGCGGCCATCTCAGAAAGAAGCTGATCGAGGCGCTCCCCTACTCGCTGACCCTCTCGCAAAGCCGCGCGGTAACCGACATCGTCGCCGACCTGGCGAAGCCGCAAAGGATGCTGCGGCTGCTCCAGGGCGATGTCGGAGCAGGCAAGACGGTGGTAGCGCTGCTCGCCGCCGCCGCCGTGATCGAAGGCGGCCGCCAAGCCGCACTGATGGCGCCGACGGAAGTTCTGGCGCGCCAGCACTTCAACACGATCACGCCGCTCGCCGCGCTCGCCAGGATCAACGTCGCCATTCTGACCGGGCGCGAACGTGGCCGCGAGCGCAGCGTCATTCTCGAGCAGCTCGCGCTCGGCGACATTCACATCCTGGTCGGGACACATGCCTTGTTCCAGGAGCAAGTGGAGTTTCGCGACCTCGGGCTTGCGGTGGTGGATGAGCAGCACCGGTTCGGGGTGCACCAGCGGCTCGCGCTTGCCCGCAAAGGCGAGGCCGTCGATGTCCTGGTAATGACTGCAACGCCCATCCCGCGCACGCTGGTGCTGACCTATTTCGGCGACATGGATGTTTCCGAGTTGCGCGAGAAGCCGGCCGGACGCCAGCCGATCGCCACGCGGACTGTCCCGCTCAATCGGACCGACGAAGTGGTCGAAGCAGTCGGCCGGGCACTGGGTGCCGGCCACCGCGTCTATTGGGTCTGTCCGCTGGTGGAAGAATCCGAGAATGTCGACCTCGCGGCGGCGCAGGAGCGTTTCCTGGCCTTGCGACAGCGCTTCCGCGCCATGGCCGACCTCGTCCACGGCCGCATGAAGGGCGCCGAGAAAGACCTCGCGATGGCGCGGTTTGCGAGCGGCGAAACCCGGCTCCTGGTGGCCACCACCGTCATTGAGGTCGGTGTCGATGTACCTGAGGCCACCGTGATGGTGATCGAGCATGCCGAGCGCTTCGGACTTGCTCAGCTGCACCAACTGCGCGGGCGGATCGGACGCGGTGCCGAGCGCTCCACATGCCTTCTCCTCTACAAGGCGCCGCTGGGCGAGACCGCAAAGGCGCGCCTTCGCATCATGCGCGAAAGCGAGGATGGCTTTCGCATCGCGGAGGAGGATCTCAAGCTGCGGGGCGAGGGAGACGTGTTGGGGACGCGGCAATCGGGAATGCCGGGCTTCCGGATTGCCCGGATCGGAACCCACGCCAAGCTTGTCGGCCCGGCGCGCGATGATGCCGCCCTCATGCTGGCGCGCGATCCAGCCTTGGCATCGGAGCGCGGGCAGGCATTGCGGCATCTTCTCTATATCTTCGAGCGCGACGAGGCGATCCGGCTCCTGCGCGCGGGATA
Organism: Xanthobacteraceae bacterium; assembly: GCA_036557665.1. GTDB lineage: Bacteria > Pseudomonadota > Alphaproteobacteria > Rhizobiales > Xanthobacteraceae > VAZQ01. The sequence continues at coordinate 50,785 of DATBHG010000111.1, forward strand.
GTTGGCGATGAATCGTAGGGTGCGCAAAGGAGGGCCCCTGGCGCGCCGTGCGCACGCGTACTGTCCTCACTCTCCAAATGTGCCGCTTATCTCGCCGACGTTGCCGCCCCAGTCTTGCGGGAGGATCTCCTCGACGACATACCGATGGAAGCTGCTGTAAGGCCAATTACAGACCCGGATATGTGGGCGACGGTATCGCGGCATGACAGCGTGAGTATATATCAAGCCATTTCAGGTGCACGCCAAGACCCGTGCGCACGGCGCGCAAGCGCGCGCCTTTGCGCACCCTACTTCGTTTACTTCGCCGGCACCGTCGGGGCGGAAGCGGGCGCCCGCGCGAGCCGGGCGGTTTCAGCCATGGCGGCAAGCCTCTGCTGGTCGTTGCCGCCCGGCTGGGCCATGCCTGCCGACATGACCAGGGTCATGGCTGCTTCAACCGTAATGTCGAGCTCAATGATGTCGCGCCGCGGCACATAAAAGAAAAAGCCTGTCGTCGGGTTGGGTGTGCACGGCATGAAGGCGGCCACGTGATCGCCGTCGGGAAGTCGAGCTGCGACGTCGAGGCCCGGCGGGTTCGAGAGAAACACCAGGGACCACATCCCCGGTGAAGGAAATTCAACGAGCCCGACGCGGCGAAAGCTCGTTCCGCTTTTGGCGAAGAGAGTCTCGAAGATCTGCTTGAGGCTCTTGTAGAGCGGCCGCACGACGGGCATGCGGTGAAGAATGTTCTCACTCGCCTCTACCAGCTTGCGCCCGACAAAGTTCGCAGTCAGGAACCCGAGCAGCGTCAATCCCACGAGTGCCAGGATGAGCCCGAGACCGGGGATCTTGACCGGCAGATATGTCTCGGGCCGATAGGCGACGGGAATGAACGGCCGAACCAGATCGTCCACCCAGTTGATGAACCACCAGGTGAGGCCGACGGTGATATAGAGCGGTCCGACCAGAATGAGGCCGGTGAGAAAATAATTGCGCAGCCGAGCGACCATGCCGTGATGGAACGGCTTGCCTTGCTCGGCCGATACATCTGCGATCACGAGCCGCGGACGGTTGCCTGCATTTCGATCGAGCTCGGGCATGCTCGAATGGTCACGCTGCAAGTGAGCAGGACGTCAGCGGCGCATGCAAACATACGGGCTTGCTCATTCCACGGTCACCGACTTCGCAAGGTTGCGCGGCTGATCGACATCGGTGCCCATCACCACGGCTGTGTGATAGGCAATGAGCTGCACGGGTATCGCATAGACCAGAGGCGTCACTGTCGCCGGCATAGCTGGAAGCGTCAGCGTGCGCAATGCGGCTTGGTGGACCTCATGAGCGCCCTTCGGATCGGTGATCAGAATGATCCTGCCGCGCCGCGCCGCGACCTCCTGCAGATTCGAGAGCGTCTTCTCGAAAATGCGGTCGAACGGCGCAATCACGATCACCGGCATCTGCTCGTCGATGAGGGCTATGGGCCCGTGCTTGAGCTCGCCTGCCGCGTAGCCTTCGGCATGGATGTAGGAGATTTCCTTGAGCTTGAGCGCACCTTCAAGCGCAAGCGGGAAGCTCGTGCCGCGACCCAGATAAAGGACGTTGTGGCTTTTCGCGAGATCGACCGCGAGCGGCTCGATCTGCGCTTCAAGGGCGAGCGCCTCGGTCATCAACCGCGGCACCTCGATCAGGGCGTGCACGAGCGCGCGCTCATCCTCCGGCGAGAGCACGCCCCTCGCCCGACCGGCGGCGATCGCCAGGCATGCCAGCACCGCGAGCTGGCAGGTGAACGCCTTGCTGGAAGCGACGCAGATTTCCGGACCCGCGAGCGTCGGCATGACGGCGTCGCTTTCGCGCGCAATCGTCGAGCTGGGGACGTTGACGATGGCCAGCGCGTGCTGGCGCTGCTCCCTGGCATAGCGCAGGGTTGCGAGGGTGTCGGCGGTCTCACCCGATTGGGACACGAAGACCGCCAGTCCGCCCCGCTCCAGCGGCGCTTCGCGATAACGAAACTCGGAGGCCACATCGATCTCGACCGGCAGGCGAGCGAAACGCTCGAACCAATACCTCGCAACCAGTCCCGCGTAGTATGACGTGCCGCAAGCCGAGATCGAGACCCGGTTGAGCTCGCGGAAATCAAATGGAAGCTCGCCAGGCAGCAGCACCCGTTCGGCAGCCATGTCGAGGTAATGCGAAAGCGTGTGGCCGACTACCTCGGGCTGCTCGTGGATCTCCTTGGCCATGAAGTGGCGGTAATTGCCCTTGTCGATCAGGAGCGCCGATGCCGAGGTACGCAGAACCGAGCGTTCCACCTTGCTGCCTTTGGCATCCCGGATCTCCGCGCCGTTGCGCGTGAGGACGGCGGAATCGCCATCCTCGAGATACGAGATGGCATCTGTAAAAGGAGCAAGCGCGATGGCATCCGAGCCGAGGAACATTTCACCTTCGCCGTAGCCTACGGCCAGCGGTGAGCCCTTGCGCGCCCCGATCAGAAGGTCTTCCTCGCCCTTGAACAGGAACGCAAGAGCAAATGCGCCCCGCAGCCGTGGCAAAGCAGCTGCTACCGCATCCGCGGGAGAGCGGCCCTTGCTCATCTCCTGGGTGACGAGATGCGCCACAACCTCGGTATCGGTCTCCGACCCGAATTGGGCGCCCTTCTGCTCCAGCTCGTCGCGCAGCTCGCGAAAGTTTTCGATGATACCGTTGTGCACGACCGCGAGGCGGTCGGTGGCGTGCGGGTGCGCGTTATTTTCGGTCGGGCGCCCATGCGTCGCCCACCGGGTGTGCCCGATTCCGATCTTTCCCTCGAGCGGCTCTTTGGCGAGCCGCGCCTCCAGATTGCGCAGCTTGCCCTCGGCGCGGCGCCGCACGAGCGCGCCGTCCTCGAGGGTGGCGACCCCGGCGGAGTCATAGCCGCGGTACTCGAGCCGCTTGAGCGCGTCGACAAGCGCGCTCGCCACCGGCTCGCGGCCGAGAATGCCGACAATTCCGCACATGCGAGCGATGCCCCAGTTGTGTTTATTCGCAAGCTTATCCGAGCGAGGTTATATCGAGGTCAATCTGGGACCAAAAACCAAAATGCCTTTCAGATTGTGACAGTACGCCTAACGCTTCTTCAAAACCGTAGGGGCGCGGCATGCGGGGGCACAAAAAGCGCTCTGTGCTTTTTGGGGACCCCGACCCGCCCCGTGCGGATCCGGCAGGCGAGGCAACACTGCGTCAAACGAATATTATGTCTTTCAAATACTTACTTGGCTTTCTTCAGCATTGACCTCAAGCCCGTCAAGCGCTGCGTCCAGCCCTCCTTGATCACCTGCCGCGCGCGGGCGACCGCGAGCGCCCCGGGCGGGACGTCCTGGGTGATCACCGATCCTGAGCCGATATAGGCACCCTCCCCGACTTTCACCGGTGCGACGAGCGCCGAATTCGAGCCGATGAACGCGCCCTTGCCGATCTGGGTGCGGTGCTTGGCAACGCCATCGTAATTGCAGGTGATCGTGCCGGCGCCGACGTTGGCTCCGGCACCGACCGTGGCATCGCCGATATAGCTCAGATGATTGGCCTTGGCGCCGGTCTCGATCACCGCCTCCTTGACCTCGACGAAATTGCCGATGTGCACGTCCGCTTCGAGCCGCGCGCCAGGGCGCAGCCTGGCATAGGGGCCAACCGATGCGCCTTTGCCCACATGCGCCTGCACAAGATGCGAGAACGACCTGATCACCGCATTGTCCTCGACTCTGACGCCCGGTCCGAGCACCACAAACGGCTCCACAACTACGTCGCGGCCGAAGCTGGTGTCCGCCGACAGAAACACCGTCTCGGGCGCGACCAGGGTGACGCCCGCATCGAGGGCGGCCTTGCGCAAGCGCTGCTGCAAGGTGGCCTCCGCTGCAGCAAGCTGAGCCTTGGTGTTGACGCCCTGCACCTCTTCCTCCTCGGTCTCGATTACGACGGCGCGGCCGCCCATGGCACGGACGATCGCCACGGCATCGGTCAAATAGAACTCGCCCTTGCGGTTGTCGCTGCCGATGCGATCAAGAACCGCCAACGCGGTCGCACCGGCAAAGGCCATCAGGCCGGCATTGCAGAGATCGATCTTGCGCTCCTCGGCGCCGGCATCGAGCTCCTCGCGAATAGCGACGGCTTCTCCGTCCGTCATCACGATACGCCCGTAGCCGCTCGGCTCCGCGGGCCGGAACCCGAGCACCACGAGCGCAGCCCCACCGGCAAGCGCCGCCCGCATCCGGCGCAACGTGTGCGCGGTAACGAGCGGTGTATCCGCGAAGAGCACCAGGACGTCGCGCGTCCCGCGCGCAATCGCGCCCCTTGCGGCCAGTACAGCGTGCGCGGTGCCACGCCGTTGCGTTTGCACGAAGAATTCCGCATCCGGCAGAATGCGCTTCGCTTCGGCGATGACACCGTCCGCAGCCGGGCCGACCACGACGGCCGTGTTTGTTCCGCCCGCCTCGCGGACGGCAGCAAGGGTGTGAGCGAGCAACGACTGCCCGCCTATGGAATGCAGCACCTTGGGGCGGCTGGAGTGCATGCGCGTGCCCTCGCCGGCCGCGAGCACGATCGCCAGGCAGGTCCGCTCAGCAGTCAAGAACGAATCTCATGTAGGCCCGCCATTCTCATAATGGATGGCAAGGACGGGAAAAAGACCGGTCTCTATAACCTCCCCCTGCAAGGAGGAGGTATTAATTATTAAGAGCCTTACCGCCGCGCTGCTTTTGCGAGAGAAGCCAAAAATGCCCGCTGCGCTGTTCCTCCCTACCGCGCGCCAGACCAACTGGCTGCTGATCATCGGATTTGCCGCATTCGGCGAGGCTCTCTACGTGCGCTATTTCGGGATCGAGAACTCGCAGCTCGGGCTCGCGTGCCAAAGCGGGCTTCATACCTGGATGTGCTCGACCCGAGCACTGACGGTTTGGTTGTTCACACACACCGTGCTCGGTTGGGCCGCCGTTCTCGTCGCGGCACTTCAGCTGCTGCGCCCCTCAGTGCTCCTTTTGTCCGCCGCGCTCATCCCGACGGCGTTCGGCCTCGTCCTGCACAACACCAATCTCTCCGGTCTCGCAGCTGCCCTGTTGACGCTCAGCCTGGCACGGCCGGCGCCCGCACCAGAATGAGGACGAGCGCAGCGAGGCCGGCCGCAAACCAGCAGGCCTGCCAGTTCGCAAGGCCTTCGTTCAAGACGATGTAGACCGCGGCGGCCGCGAGAAGCGCTGCCATGACCAGCTCGGCTACACCTGCCCGCGGCCGCCTTCTCCACTTCGCCAAAAAGAGGAATGGAATGACCGCGCCCGTGAGCGGCGCGAACGGAAAATCGCGATAACGGGGATCGAAGACGAGGCCGAGAGCGGCCTGCACGGAAAGCACCGCGGTCGCGATGAGCAAAGCTCCGGCCGCGAGCTCTAGTGCAGATTTGGATGCCACCGCAGCACGCGCCCGACGGCTCAGGATCTCCGCAAAGCTCGGCACTGTACGTCCCGATGCGAGCGTGGCCCCCGCAAGAACGGGCGCAAGAATTGCGGTCCCTGCCCAGCCGAGCGAGCGCAGCCAATCGCCCAGAGTCAGGCTTTCCAGCGGCACGTTCACGATGGTCCAGCCGACGAGGCCTCCTGACGCCAGCGCAGTAGCCGCGATCGGCAGCCAGAGGCGCAGATCGGCGGGGGCTTTTGCCGGGCGGCACACATAGGCCGCAAGGAACGTGACGGCAGCAAGCGCTATCCCGCCGGCCGCCTGCCAAGGCCAAAGCGGACGATCCGATACCGTTCCGCCCCAGCTGAACTTGGGCACGCGGCGGTACGCGTCCAACATGCCCCAATGTCCGCCCACGGTCCCTTCGAGCTCGCGCTTCCAGGGTTGGTCATAAGCCTCGATCAGGTTGACCCGATAGTTATTGCGTTTTGCCATGCTGAGCACCTCGTGCATGGTGCGCGCCTGGTTGACCGGCGACGGCAGGGCGCCCTCCCGCATGCGACCGGCGCTCGGCCAGCCGAACTCGCCGACCAGTATCTCCTTGCCGGGGAACGACGCCGCGACCCGCTGCCTGATGGCATCGACATGCTCGGCGGCGTGCCCGGCAGGGATGGGGAAGTCCTCCCAGTACGGCAGGATATGGATGGTGATGAAATCAACCTCGGGGGCGATCTCGGGATGGCGCAGCCAGAGCTCCCATACATCCGCATAGGTGACCGGCATCGTGACGCGGCGTTTGACCTCGCGGATCGTGCTCGCGAGATCGGGCGAGGACAACTCGCCGCGCAGGAGAACCTCGTTGCCGACGACAATCGCTTTGATCACGTCGGGGTACCGCCGCGCGAGCTCGACCGTGGTCTCGATCTGGCGGCGATTGCGCTCCGGGAAGCTCGACAGCCACAGCCCCTGGAGCACCTCGAGTCCGTGTCGCTTCGCCATCCCGGCGATCTGATCGAGACCGTGATCGATCGAATAGGTACGCACGCAGTTGGTGATCGCCTTGAGCTGCGCCAAATCCTGCTCGATCTGGCCGGGGTCAACCGCGATTTCCGGGCCGAGCGGCGTCTGCTCACCCCGGAAGGGAGCATAGGAGACGCAATGCACTTTCTCGCTCGGGGCCAACGGCGAGGCCGGCATCTGCACAGCGCTGCCCAGCCAGACCCAGTCTCCGACGATCAGCGCCGCCGTCGCGGCCAGGAGCGCGCCTGCCATTCCCATCGACGAAATCATCCGGACGATCCCTTGGCGCGCGGCCACACCCCTGCTTTAATCGCCTGCCATTGGCAGCCGCAATGCCGACCAATCCGGTCGGTATCGCGATACAAGAACCGGGCGAAGCCGAGACGAGCAGCTCGAAGACCCACAACGCAAGAGCAGACATGCCCCCGATTGGTGTGCGTATTCTCGCCGCGAGCGTCGCCGCGGCAATGGTAGTTCTTAGCTCAGCGCCAATAACCGCCCAGAACGGGGAGCAGAAGCCAGCGGAGAAGCCGCCTGCGGCCGAGGCAAAGGAGCCCGCGAAGAAGGTCGATGAGTTCGCCGAAGCCGAGAAGGCGCTCGCCGGTCCCGCCGGCAACCCCGAATGCGTTTGGCTCGGTCGCCGGGTGGTGAACCTGTTGTGGCGCGATGATCTCGATACCGCCTTTCGCCATCTCGACCTCTACGACCGGTTCGGCTGTCCGTCCGACCACATCCAGACGACTTTTCGCTGCGTCGTGCGCCAGGGAAATATCGATCCGAAAGCGACCGATACGCTCAATGGCAGGGTGCACGCCTGCTGGCTCAATCCCACCCAGGAAACGCAGGGGGCGGCGGCGGCCGCTCCCACCGCCACGACCAGCCGCTAGCGCATCGCCCAGGAACGCGTGTGTACGCGTGTGTCCCTGGCGCAACGCGGCATGGATGCAGCGCACCAGACATATCGCAACTCGCGCAATCTCAAGCGCGCCGCGGACGTGGTGCGTTCAGACCCTCGCGCTGCGCCGCATCCGACACGCGGCCGCTTTGGACAAGCCCGGCCATGGCGGGCAAGAGACTTCAATCTCCTCAACACAGCGCTCAGCTGTACGAATATTCAGGAATGAAAGTTTAGATCGGCAGTATGGAACGATTTTATTAGTTGCGCTGTTTCCTGTCCTTGAAACGGCCATCACTCGTGCCTATTGCAAGTGCATCTTCGACTGAGGTACTTTCCTTGCGACTTCAGTTGACCGTTGGGGACGGGTTCGGTCCTCTGGTTTTCTTCGGGGCTGGTTAGCCTTCCATGCGCACTGTTGCGGCTGTGGTAGCGGTCGTTCTCTGCGTGCATGCCGCGTTGTGGAGTTTGCTCCAACGGCACCAGGCAGTCGCCGACATCGATTATCCGCTCGCCAGCATCTCCTATTCTCCCTACACCCGCTCGCAGCATCCCGATTTCGGCGATCGGCCGACCGAGGCGCAGATCCGCGCCGACCTCAAGGTGCTCAGCCCCTACACGCAGGCGATCCGTACCTACAGCAGCACCGGCGGCGGTGAGTTGATACCGGCGATCGCCGAGGAGTTCGGGCTCAAGGTGACGCTCGGCATCTGGATCGACAAGAACGAGGCGCGCAACAAGCGGGAAATCCAGTCGGCGATCGCGCTTGCGCGGCGCTACAGGAATGTCAACGCCATCGTCGTCGGCAACGAGACGATCTACCGCGCCGAGAAGACGATCCCCGAGCTCACCGAGATCATCCAACGGGTGAAGCGGCAAAGCCCGGTACCGGTCACCACGGGCGAGATCTGGTCGGTCTGGGTCGAGCATCCCGAGCTCGCCTCCGCGGTCGATTTCATCGCCGCGCACATCCTGCCCTATTGGGAGGGCGTGCCGACGGACAAGGTGGTGGGTCAGACCGTCGAGTTCTACGACAAGCTCCGCCGCGTGCATCCGGGCAAGCGGATCGTGATCGCCGAATTCGGCTGGCCGAGCGCCGGCTACAACATGCTGCGCGCCTATCCTGGCCGCGTGGCGCAGGCAACGATACTGCGGGACTTTATCTCGCGCGCCGACGCCTACGGCATCGACTACAACATCATCGAGGCGTTCGACCAGCCGTGGAAGACCAACGAAGGCAGCGTCGGCATGTACTGGGGCATCTTCGATGCCGCGCGCCAGCCCAAGTTCAGTTGGCTCGGATCGGCGAGCGATCCCGAGCACTGGCGAACCGGAGCGCTTGCGCTGCTGCTCGGGCTGTTGCTGTCGCTGCCGATGCTTGCGCGCAGCCGCATCACCGGACGCGAGGCCTTCACTCTCGCCATTGCCGCCAACGCCGCCGGCGCCTGGCTGGCGGTGGTGTTTGCGTTCTGGGAGACACACTATTTCGTACCCGGCTCGGCATTCGCGCTCGCGCTCGGCGTCGCGCTGCTCACCCCGCTCGTGGCGATTGCGCTCAAGCGCATCGAGGAGATTGCCGCGGTGGCGTTCGGGCACAAGCCGCGCCGACTGATCGGCGGCCCGGCTGCTGCTGCGAACGGCTTTGCACCCAAGGTCTCAATTCACGTTCCGGCCTATCGCGAGCCGCCGGAAATGCTCAAGGCCACGCTCGATGCGCTAGCGCGGCTCGACTATGCCGACCTCGAATGCCTCATCGTCATCAACAACACGCCCGACCCGGCATTCTGGCGGCCGATCGAGGAGCACTGCCGCGCGCTGGGCGACCGTTTCAAGTTCATCCGCGACGACAACGTTGCGGGCTTCAAGGCGGGAGCATTGCGGCTGGCGCTCGATCGCACCGCGAGCGATGCCGAGATCATCGCGGTCATCGATGCCGACTACGTGGTGCGGCCCGATTGGCTCAAGGACCTGGTGCCGGCCTTCAGCGACCCCAAGGTCGGGATGATCCAGGCGCCGCAGGACCATCGGGACGGCCAGCGCAGCCTGATGCACTACGCCATGAACGGCGAATACGCGGGCTTCTTCGATATCGGCATGGTCCAGCGCAACGAGGCCAATGCGGTCATCGTGCACGGCACGATGTGCCTCATTCGACGCGCGGCGCTCGTCTCCGCCGGAGGGTGGTCGAGCGACACGATCGTCGAGGACTCCGATCTCGGCCTCGCCGTGCTCGAGCAGGGCTGGCAGATTCATTACACCAACCGGCGCTACGGCCACGGGCTGCTGCCTGACACCTTCGACGCATACACGAAGCAGCGCCATCGTTGGGCTTATGGCGGTTTGCAGATTCTGAAAAAGCACTGGCGATCGCTGTTGCCGGGCATGGGACGCCTTACACCCCAGCAGAAACGCGAGTTTGCGTTCGGCTGGCTCAACTGGCTCGGGGCAGAGGCGCTCGGCGTGCTGGTCGCGATCCTCAACATCGCCTGGGTGCCCGTCGTCGCGTTCGCGGGGATCGCTATCCCCGATCAGATCCTCACCATTCCAATTCTTGCGACCTTCTTCGTCACGATTGCACATTTCGTCGCCCTTTACCGGCTGCGGGTCGCGGTGCCGCGTGCGCAGATGATCGGCGCCGTGCTTGCCGCGATGGCGGTGCAGTGGACCGTCGCGCGCGCCGTCGGGCGCGGGCTATGGACCGAAGGCCTTCCCTTCATGCGCACCGCCAAGGGCGGCGCGACGCGCAAGGGCCCCGACTTTCCCGCCTTCTGGGAAGCGGTGCTCGCCATGCTGCTCATCGCCGGGGCAGCAACCGTCGTGGTCACCAACTACAAGCAGATCGACGAGCTCGATATTTTCGCGCTGGTGCTCGTCGTGCAGAGTCTGCCGTTCGCCGCCGCGGTGGCGCTCGGCCTCCTCGACGGCAGCCGATTCAACCAGTTCGCTTACTGGCGGCGCCTGCAGACGAGGCTTGCCCCCGTGCTTTCACGCTCTGCTGCCCCCGTGGGGTCGACCGCCGGAAAGGCGCTGACACCCGAGGCCTGAGGGGCCAGCATTGATTTGATTGTCTTTTTTGCTGCGCCACCGCGCAACCTGCCTGTAAATCCCTGTAAAGGGGGCGGGGCGCGAGACGCGCACAGTCGAAAAATTAGTAAAATCAATATCTTGCCGGAAAAAACCAGGCCCAAAAACAGGGAGCGAACAGGCACCGAACAGGGACCCGAACAGGAAGCGTCGCCGCGAGCATCGCGATTACCGCTGCCAGGGAGCGATGATGCAAGTCGTCGTCGCTCCCGTCGACGCGTTCCTGTTCGACCGGCGGAAGCGCCACCGCACTTCATCGAGACTTTCGGACCCGCGGCGCGAGTGAGCCTTGCGGCTCATTGTGGATGTACCCACATATTCGGGACGGGCGGATTTTCTCGGCAAGGTTGCAGCGCGGGAAAGAGCCGCAAAAACAAAGACCCGCGTGGCTGACCGCCGGGTCTCGGTACATTTTTCCAGGATGCCCGTTTATACCCGAGTCGTGTTTCAAAGTCAATACATTTCTTGAAGCTGTCTCTTCGCGGCCCCTCGCCACGGCCGGGCTTGTCCCCATCGGCGCCGAGCTCAGCTCGTCATTGGCCGGGCTTGGCCGGACCTAACCCGGCAAGCCATCATCAAAAAAGCCTCTTCCAAAAAAACATCAATCCCCCGAATCAAATCCAGAGGGCGAATGGAACTTTGCATTGGAAAAGCTCATACTTGACCGAGCTGAGATTTTCCAGCATTAGCCGCGCCGGCGCGGGGGCCGGGGGATTCAACTACGAGTGCGAGCGAAGGACGCCCATGGCCATTCACGAAGAGTCGGGGGAGCAACATGAGTCACGGTCACAGGAAGCCAGTGACCTGTTCGACTCTTTGGAATTGGTGCATGCAATCGAAGCCGAGGAATTCAGGCATTTCCTCGACCATATCCCCATAGCCATCGTTATTTCCAAGTTGCTCGGTAACGACCAACGCATCATCTACGCCAACAACGCGTTTGAAGCTCTGTTCGGGCAAACGTTGGAAACCTTGCGGGGTCAAGGCTGGTCGGCGCTCAACAGCCTGAAACACGAGGACGACCCTCAACTCACGTTCAGAGAAGCAGTCCGAAAAGGTGAGGACTTCATCGGGACGTTCCAACTCGACGTGCCGAAAGCGGCCCTTATCGAGGCTTACGCTTGTCACATTCGGAACGAGAGTGGCGCGGAAACTTATCGGATTGTCGCGCTCTTTGACGTGACCGAGCGCGAACGCGCGCAACGCGAGGAAGTTGCGCGGAGGCTCCGCGAAAAGGACTTGCTCCTGATGGAGCTGCAACATCGCGTCAAGAACAATCTGCAGATCATCACTGCATTCATTCGATTCGAGGCACGCAGCCAGCAAGACGGAGCCAGCGTGAATCTCGAAAAGCTTGCAGGGCGAATTGAATCCCTCCAGCTCCTCTACCGCGACTTGTCGGTAGGCGTATTGGGACACGCTGTCGACCTTGGACACTATCTTGGTCAAATCGCTTCGGCTGTCATCCACGCGCATGGAGTTGATGGAATCAGACTCGACATGAAACTCGACCACGCAATGGCTTCGATCAATGTCGCGATGCCGGTCGGCCTTCTCGTCAATGAGGTGCTGACCAATGCGTTCAAATATGCGTTCGTCGGGCGGGGCAATGGCACGATTACCCTTCAATGCCTTCATGAGGACGAAACCCGCTACGGTGTCGTCGTGGCAGACGACGGAGTCGGCCTGCCCGAAGGCATGACATGGCCGTTACCGGGCAAGCTCAGCGCGCTCATCGTGCAGACGTTGCGCGAGAACGCCAACACCGATTTGGCCGTCGAAACGGCGCCCGGACAGGGGACGCGAATAACGATAAATTTCCAGCACAAGGCCAAACTGCCCAAGCCGAACTGACCGAAGGGGGAAGCGGGACAAGCGGCGCGTCGGCAGCATTCGTGTAAATCCGTGCTCGACGCGTCAGTGCCTGATCGGAAAGCCGCTACGCCGCGAGCGCGGTCTCGACCAGCTTCACCCAATAGGATGTCCCGAACGGGATCACCTCGTCGTTGAAGTCGTATGCGGGATGGTGCAGCCCGGCGCTGTCGCCGTTGCCGGTAAAGATGAAAGCCCCGGGACGCGCCTCGAGCATGAAGGAGAAGTCCTCCGCGCCCATGACCGGCGCGATCTGCTCGTTGACGCGCTCGCGACCGGCGACCTGCGCCGCTACCGAGGCCGCAAATGCGGTTTGACGCTCGTGATTGGAGGTGACCGGATAATCGCGGCGATAGGTGAGCCTGGCGGTCGCGCCGTAGAGCGCCGCGGTTCCCGTCACCACCTGCTGGAGCCGCGCCTCGAGCAGGTCGCGCACCTGCGGACGCAGCGCCCGCGCGGTGCCGCGCAGATGCGCGGTCTGCGGGATCACGTTGTCGGTGGCTCCCGCCTGGAACACGCAGATGGAGACCACCGCTGCGTCCAGCGGATCGACATTGCGCGCCACGATCGACTGGATCTGGTTGATGATCTGCGCACCGACCAGGACGGTATCGATCGTGGCATGGGGACGCGCGGCGTGTCCGCCCCTGCCTTCGATCTCGATGGTGAGGCGGTCGGCAGAGGCCATCATCGGGCCCGTTCGCAACGCAAACTGTCCGACGGGAAGCCCGGGATAATTGTGCATGCCGTAGACTTCCTCGATGTGGAAGCGCTCCATCAGCCCGTCCTGCACCATCGCCTTGCCGCCGGCGCCGCCCTCCTCTGCCGGCTGGAAGATGATGACGGCGGTGCCGGCGAAGTTGCGCGTCTCCGCGAGGTAGCGCGCGGCGCCGAGCAGCATCGCGGTATGCCCGTCATGGCCGCAGGCATGCATCTTGCCCGGCACGGTCGACTTGTGCGGCACATCGTTGGCCTCCTCGATCGGCAGCGCATCCATGTCCGCGCGCAGTCCGATGACGCGACTGCCCTCCCCCGCCGCGCTCCCGCGAATGACGCCGACCACTCCCGTGCGGCCGATACCGGTTGACACCTCGTCGCAGCCGAAGCTGCGCAGCTTCTCGGCCACCGCGCCTGCGGTACGGTGCACGTCGTAGAGGAGCTCCGGATGGGCATGCAGGTCGCGCCGCCACGCGGTGATGTCGCCGTGGAAGTCAGCAATGCGGTTGACGATGGGCATGGCGGGGGTGTCCTTCCTGGCGCGGACGGCGCAACAAAATCGGTCCACCGCGAGGATAAATCCCTGGCGCCGACTTGAACAGGCGCGACGTTGCCCCAATCTTGACCCTGCCGGGCGGTCCACCTACACCCGGCGGCTGCGCCCTCGCGCGCTGCCGGGGCGTCCCGGCCGCCTCAACAAGAGCCCGTAGCTCAGCCGGTAGAGCACGTGACTTTTAATCACGGGGTCCTGGGTTCGAGTCCCAGCGGGCTCACCAATGATCTCAAGAACTTACGACGGAATAGCTAATCATTGAGAACCTTTTAGGTACGGCATAGGTACCTTCATGAAAAAGAGACGCCCCCCGAGGCCCAAGAAGCGCAAAGCACCAATTCCTCAAGGCAAGGTCGAGAACGTACCTTCGTCGGCCGTTGCACCGAAAGCCGTCATTTCAGCTCCTCCAATAGGCAAGCAACTCGACCCGACAGTGAGTACACAAGCAGCCAACATGGCAGATCGGGTTCCAGTTTCAGCGATGACGAATGCTCGTGGGTGGGGAATATTTGCCGGGCTTATTATCTCATTTCTGTTAGTTGCGAGCGTGGCAGTCCTGTTCGCAACGTATTGGACATGACACTTGCCCCTAATGGGCGGCCCTCAGTACGCTCGCTTGGTCCCTTGATTAGATAGTCAAGGGCTCGCGAGCAGAGAGCGAATGAACGATTTCTTCCGCCTTCCCTGGAGCGGTCGTTTCGAAGGTTCCATGAACCTCTGGTTTTTCAGATGTCGCTGCGTCCTCTGCCGCCTTAGACGTTTATAAGCTTTAGCCATCGCTGCGCTCCTTTCGCTTCGACTGGCGGTATTTCGAAAGATTATCGGGAGCCTCCTTCGTCGTTCGCTCGAATTCCGGCCAGCGGTTATCCCCGGGCGTCCTCAGGCTCTACCTTTCCAAGGTTCTCGCCATCACAGACAGCGGCGACTATTGAATCTTCATGATTGCGCTCGTGCCACAGAGAGCGCAGCGCCATCGAAGCGCCAATGGACTGGCCGCTTCAGGGCCGCAATCGCAATTGGTTTCGGGGATGCTTCGCCGTGGCATTCTCCTTCGGGCTCCCTCACTTTCCTTCGATTACAGAGCTCTCTCAAGACAAATGGATGCTCCCTGCTCGCAGAATTTTCTGGATCATGGCCATGCGTTTTTCCATGCTCACATGCTTGTGCTCAATCACGCCACGAATTTCATCAAACATTTCGATCGCACGCTCATTGTCGGAGATGAACAGAGCTTGCAAGACTTTCTCGAAATCATCAATCTGTCGCGGCCAAGGTCCACCTTGCAATGCCGGATGAGCTCGAATTTTCTTTATAAAATCGTCGACTATATCACTCATGGATACCTACATGGTTCCGAACATTATGTTCAGCATCAAGAGATGCCAATGAAGACTTACCTTTTAATTGTGGCGATGGCAATTCCGGCGCAATGAGCCTGGAAGCATTCAAGATGAAAGACGGACCTGAAAGACGCGGCAAGCTCATCAAGCAGTTGGAAGAAGCAATGCTTCTGGCTGAAGAGCTAAACGACGGTCCGACTACATACCTGATCGAGCGGGCTTTGGACGAAGCAAGGGCGCAGACGTTTTTTTTTCTTGGGCCATAGCTTTAATATGCTGACCGATTACGCTCGCTTGCAGGCTTAGAAGGGCGCGGCCAGCGGCTTCTGGTGTACTCACCACAGCGGTCAGGGTAGTCGTGGCGGCAGGCTCAACTTAGGGTTCAGCCTGTTCCCCTGAGATGAAGGGCAGAGACCGAGATCGCGTTCGACGTGTGACGGAGTCACAGTCGGCAGGCGATCCTGTGCTAGGATCGTGAAGAGAAGGCCTGGACCAACGGCGCTCAGCTCCGCAAGAAAGGCCACTTTGGCATGTTTGCATTGTGAACGTCGCCGTGAAGGATGACAGGCTTCTGAAATCCATCAGCGCGGCCGATCGTCGAAGCCGTCCAGACCGAACGGGCAGAGCAAACTGAGCCGACGCCACGGGTCGGAGCTTTATGACCTGTCCCGGTCGCACCTGTCAGAGCGCAGGATTTGAGGAAAGCTATGAGAGTGGCGATGACCGGAACGATCTCACTGGCACTGCTCGCGCAAGCGGCAATCGCTCAGCAGTTGCCGAAGGAAGCATCGCCCGATCCCGAGTTTGCCAGAGCAGTGGAAGCCGTAAATGCGAAATTGACAGATCCTCAATCAGCCAGCTACGGCGATATGGTGAAAAAAGTTGGAGCAAAAGTGAACGGGAAACCTGCGCACGTTGTATGTGGAAGCGTCAATACGAAGGGCAGTCTCAAGGGAAATGGCGCGAATCGCCCATTTGTATACTTCATCGCCGATGGAGCCACATATTTGGTGGAAGAAAGACCCCAGCCTGAGGATGTTGCCCAGATCATTTATGGACGTTTCTGCAAATAGCGTTGCCGAGGAAGGCTGAGGGGTCGGTCCGCAATCGGGACTATGAATAGCGATGCTGCCGGACCGGATGGCTACGACCTGAGTTTCGGCAATTCGAAATGCAGCCGGAGCGGAACGTGAGCGCCAGACCCCCTCCGATGACCCGCAGGGTATCGGCTGCCGTCCTCTGGCTGCTGATTGCCGCCTATGCAGCGGTCACGCTCGTTCCGGACGCGCTCCCGCGACTGTTCAGATCGCCCTTCAATGTGCCGGCGGCGGTTCTCCTTTCGCTGTGTTTCGGGCTCCTTCACGGCGCGATCCGTTACGGGATTGCCGGCATTGCCGTGCTCCTGGCGCTGTGCCTCGGGGTCGGCAATCTCATGGAAAACATCGGCGTGCTGACCGGTTTTCCGTTCGGACATTATCACTACACCGATGCGCTGGGACCAAAGCTGCTCCTGGTCCCGCTGCTGATCGGTCCCGCCTATTTCGGCAGCGGCTATCTCAGCTGGGTGATGGCCAATGTGCTGCTGCGAGCAGACCGGCGGACGGACGCGCTGGCCGTCCTCATGGTCCCGCTCGCCGCGACCTTCATCATGGTGAGCTGGGACCTCTGCTTCGATCCGGCCGCCTCGACCGTTGCGCATATGTGGATCTGGGAGGACGGCGGCGGTTATTTCGGCGTGCCCCTCACCAATTTTCTCGGCTGGTACCTGACCGTCTACATCTTCCTGCAGCTGTTCGCGGTGTATCGCGCACGCCGCGCATCGCCCGCAGTCGTTTCACTGCCGCGCGGATACTGGTATCAGGCCTGCGTCATGTTTGCCGTCATGGCGCTGGATTATCCGGTGACGTACCTCGGCTCGCAGAACAGGGCAGTGACGGATGCTACCGGCCGGGTTTGGCAGACGGGGGACATCTATCAGACTGCTGCCATCGTGAGCCTGTGCACGATGCTGTTCACCGCATTTGTCGGCTTTGCCGTCGTTCTGCTTTCCGATCGGGCGGATGACAAATAAAGTCTCGATCGATCGGGGCGAGCGGGGTGTCCGAGCGCGCATCCGGGAGATGCTCGCGCGTGACGCGGTCACACATCGCTGCGGAGCTGCGCACACGCCAATGAGCCGCCCGGCGAAGCTTGTCGAAGCGCGGGACCTTTCCGGCTATGCTTGGAGCGATGCTGCTGGATAGCGCCTTGCTCAAAGCGCTCGCGGCCGCCGCCTGCGCTGCCGCAACCATTGGCCCTGCGCTGGCGCAGGACTGGCCGGCACGACCGGTGACCATGGTCGTGCCGTTCGCGGCGGGCGGTCCTGCCGACACCGTCGGGCGCATCCTGGCGCCGCGGCTCTCCGAGCTCCTGGGCCAGCAGGTCGTGGTCGAAAACGTCGGCGGCTCCGGCGGCATGACCGGCAGCGCGCGCGTGGCGAAAGCGGCACCGGACGGCTACCAGCTCGTTCTCGGGAATGTCGGCACCCACGCCGCCAACCAGACGTTCTACAAGGCCCCGCTCTACAATGCTTCCATCGACTTCGCGCCGGTGGTGCTGATCGCGCAGACCCCGCTCGTTCTGCTCGCGCGCAAAAATCTCCCCGCCGACAAGCTCCCGGAATTCATCGCTTATGCCAAAGCCAACCAGTCGAGCATGCAGTTCGGCTCCGGCGGGGCGGGCTCCGCCAGCCACCTCGCGTGCGTGCTGTTGAACTCGGCGATCGGCGTAAGCGTCACCCACGTGCCCTATCGGGGCGCCGCGCCGGCGATGCAGGACCTGATCGCGGGAGGCATCGATTACCAATGCCCCGATACGCCGATCGCGATCCCCCAGATCGAGAGCGGGACCGTGAAGGCCATCGCCATCCTCACGCGCGATCGCTCGCCGATGCTGCCGGATCAGCTCAGCGCACACGAGCAAGGGCTGACCGGATTCGACGCGGCCAACTGGTTTGCCGTGTTCCTGCCCAAGGGCACACCGGAAGCGATCGTGCAGAGGCTCCTCGCCGCCGCGGTCGCGACGCTCGACACCCCGGTCGTGCAGCAGCGCATGCGCGAGATCGGCGCCGACGTCACCCTGAGCGACCGCCGCTCCCCGGAGTATCTGCAGCGCTTCGTCGAGAGCGAGATCAAGAAGTGGGCCGGCCCGATCAAGGCCAGCGGTATCTCCGCGGACTGACCCGACCGCCCTTGCGGGCGGCCGGCTCAGCCGGTAGCGCCGGCGAAACGATCCAGCCGGTCGGCTATGCGGGCCATGCTTTCGTTCATGCGGCTGATCTGTGCCAAAGTCTCAGTGGATAACCTCAGCGCTTCCTCCGCCCGCGCCAGCGCCAGCTGATTGTGCGCGTTTACAACGCCGTACTGTTGGGCGATCAGCTGCTCGACGCTCTGGTTGTGCGCGATCACCTGAGCATCGGCGACCTTGCGGTGATCGAGCGCCTCGCGTTGAATTTTGAAGAAGCGCCCGTACCGCCAGCGCACGGTCGCGACGACAATGATGAAAATGACCACGAGGAAGACGTTCATCGCCAGAAAGGGAATGTCCGCCCCGAGGAGCTGCCAGGCAGAAAGATCCGGCACCGGACCGGCTGTCTGGGCGTGGGCTGCCGCGGTGAAGAGCATGGGATTCATTCTGCGGTATTGCGAACACGGGCCTGCCCGGCCATGCGCGCTTACGGCTCCGCTCGATCTCTCTGCGGATCAGAGCAGAAATCTGTTCTCAATTGTTCAAGTCATTGCCGCAAATTGTACGAAAGCCGCGCCGCCACCTCTCAAATGCTTATGGCCGGCCTGATCCGGCAATCCATCCTTGCCGCGACAGGATGGATGCGCGGGTCGAGCCTGGTCGAGCCCGCGCACGACGGCGGAGAGCAGCGGCTCATTTCGAGCCGACGCCACTGTCATCATCGGGTGGGTTGGCCAGCACGACGGAGGTGTCGATCTGCCGGGCGGGAATGCTCCAATAAGTCTGGAGCAGCACCGTCTTGCGCGCCGGCGAGACCAGGCGGAAGCCGTGGCGTTGGTAGAAGCGAATGGCCCAGTCCGCGGCGGCCCAGGTGCCGACCAGCATCGGTCGCGCGGTCAAGCCCCGCAGGTGCCGCAGCAGCGCGCCGCCGACGCCGCGCCCCTGGCTCGCCGGCCGCACGTAGGCGTGCCGAATGAGATCGACGTCGCCCAGGCGCTGCAGCCCCATGACGCCAAGCAGCTGGCCGTTCTCCTCATGGCCCCAAAACTCCACCCCAGCGGCAATCTCGCGGTCGAGCTCCTCCCGCGGCATGTAGGGCTCGTGCCACCGGTCGGCGGGAATCACCCCCCGATAGGCCTGGGCGGCAGCATTGACGATGGCGAGGGTCGCAGCGCGCTCACCCTCACGGCAGAGGCGGATGGTGCCCATATCGCCCTTCCAGTGTGCTTTTTTCGCAGCACGAGCTCTTCAGCATTGGTACCACCGCAGTGCGGGCACGCCAGCGCTCCAAAATAGCCAAATTTGTTTTGAATGTTGGGCGTTGCCTTTCGCCCCGACAGGCATAACGGCGCCGGCTATGCCGCGGGGGCGGAGGGAGTTGGGGAAACCAAAGTTCATCAATGGTTTGGGAGAATAGCTTATGAGCGGCCCTCGTCGCGACCGCCTTCTGGCGGGCACGGCTCTCGCCTTGGTTCTTGCAGTCCCCTTCGCGGTATTCGCGCAAGAAGGGATCAAAGCCGGGGACAAATCCGCCGCCGTGGCTACGGGTGCATCGCCGGCCGTTCCGGCCGGCGCGCCAAGCTCAGCCGCTTACCAGGGGGATGAGCCCCCTGCTCCCGCCGTAACAGCGCCGGCAACGCCGGCGAGCCCGGCGACTGCCACGCAGCCGAGCGCGGCCACGCAACCGAGCGCGGCGCCCGACCCGGTGGCTGCTCTCGATCCCGCGGACAGGCCGCTGGCGGAAAAGATTCGCGATCTCCTGAGCGCGAAAGCGGACAGCCTCTTCGCCGGCAAGACCGAGCGCGCTGCGGTCCAGACGTTTTATCAAGCCCGAAGCTTTACGCCGGTGTGGCTGGACAAGGGCATCGAGAACGCGCGCGCCAAGGCGGTCATTGCCCGGCTCAAGCAGGCCGATGCCGACGGCCTCGAGGCGAAGGATTATCCGACGCCGAATCTTGCCCAGCTGCCTGCGGACGCGCTCGCGGAAGCCGACCTGAAGCTGACGCAGACCGTGCTGATGTTTGCCCGTCACCTGCAGGCCGGGCGCTTCCCTTACAGCAAGGTCAGTTTCAACATCCAGCTGCCGCAAACTCCGCCCGACCCTGCCGCCGTTCTGGCCAAGATGGTGGAGGCCGAGGATGCGGGCAAAGCACTCGACGAATACAGCCCACCCCAGGAAGCCTATCGCAGGCTCAAGGCCAAGCTCGCGGACATGCGGGCAAAGGCTGCCGGCCCGCAGCACGACATTGCCGAGGGGCCGGCGCTCAAGCTCAACGCCAAAAACCCGATGCAGGACCCGCGCGTGCCCGGTTTGCGGGAACGGCTCGGAGTGTCGGGCGAGCCCGCCGATCTCGCCTACAATGCCGCGCTGGCGGCAGCGGTGCGCAAATTCCAGGAGGCCAGCGGACTGCCGGCAACCGGCACTCTCGATACGAGGACGATCAAGGAGCTCAACGGGCCGGTCAAGAGCAGAGAGATCGATCTCATCATTGCCAACATGGAGCGCTGGCGGTGGTACCCGCACGAGCTCGGTGCGGACCACGTGGTGGTCAACGAGCCGGAATTCATGCTCAAGGTGATGCACAACGGCGCGCAGGTATGGACGACCAGGGTCGTGGTCGGCGATCCGGCGCCCCACAAGCAGACACCGCTCCTGAGCGAGCCGATGAAATCCATTACGGTGAACCCGACCTGGAACGCCCCGCCATCGATCGTCAACAACGAATACATCCCGATGATGCAGCGGGATCCATGGATGCTCCAGCGCATGGGGCTGATCGTCTCCTACAACCGGGACGGCAGCATCCACGTCGCCCAGCCGCCGGGGGGAAACAGTGTGCTGGGGCGGCTGCGTTTCAACCTGTCCAACCGGTTCATGGTGTACCAGCACGACACCAACGAGAAGTTCATGTTCGCGAACGACGTGCGCGCGTTCAGCCACGGTTGCATGCGCATCCAGGACCCCGCGAAATACGCGGAGGTGGTGTTGAACCTGGCGCGGCCGTCGGACCATTGGACGGTCGACAGGGTCACCAGGATGTATGCCTCGGGAGAGCAGGATATCTCGCTACCCGCTTCGGCGATATTGGTGCATGTGACCTACCAAAGCGCGTTCGTCGACGACAACGGCAGGCTCCAGATCAGGCGCGATATCTACGGCCTCGACAGCCGCACGCTGGCTGCGATCAGGAGCGAGCGCGGCGTGATCGAGCCGACGCCGGAAGGCAAGGGCGAGCAGCCGGAGGTTGCGTCCGCAGCGCCGCCCGGCAAGCGCAGGCCGCCAGTAGCCACGCCGAGCACCATCTCGTATCTGCAGTCGTTCTTTTTCGGCGGCCCGGCACGCCCCGTGCGCCCGCCGCGCAGCGTCTCCGCGCGCTGACGCCGCAGCGCAGACGGGATAAAGGACAGGCCAGCCAACCGGCCCCATGCTGAGGCGAGGCGCAGCCTGGTGCGCGTGGCCGTCTCGAAGCATCGCCGCAGCTCGAGACGGCGCGCGTTCAAAAGCGCGCGCCTCCTCAAAGAACGAGTATCATTGCGACCCTCGGAAAGCCGGCTTCAGCCTCGTGGGCTGCGGCTCGGACGCTGGTTAGGCGCGCATATTCCACCAACGCCTGATATCGCAGCGTTGCATTGTCGAAATGAATAGAAGCTGCAGTCGTTATTGCCGGTGCTGTAGTGCGCGCACCACGGCGCACCTGGGGCATCCCCACATCCGCCCAGGGCCAGAAGCGCCAAAACCGCCGCCATGACCGCGATCCGACCCATGCGTGCCTCTCGAATAAAATACGGCGTCTTCATACAAATACTGCGTGCACCACGCAATGGCGGCAGCCTCCTAGCCATCAATGGAGCTGCCAGACTAAGGAGCTAGCGTCACACGCGCGGTTTGTTGACGTGCGGGCGCCAGTCCGGGCGCACATCGGCGCCGATCAGGCCGCATCTGGTACAGACCATCCTGGTGCACAGCGAGCGCACCGGCGTTCCGTCAGGCAGCCAGTCCGCGTTGAAGCTGCTGCCGTGATGGCACCGCCCTGAAACGCAATAGACGAGCAGGTCGCGGCAACCATGCGACCTGATGTGCCCCATGGTGACCGGCTCGCACGGCTCAGCCATGGCTGATGTCCAGGCCGGAGCGCCGGCAGTCCTCGAAGGTTGCCGCATTGTCGCTCTCGGTGCCGCCCAGCTGGGTTATGACAAAACCGGAAGCATTGTCCAGCCCCATGAACAGGCCGTGAAAGGGCGTGTCGCCCACGGCCTCGCCCGCGGCGTTCTTGCCGTTGATGTAGCCGCACACGACCACGCTGGTCGAGGTCCGCCCGGCAACCGTGCGTCCAAGATTGACGGCGTGCAGGTCGCGGTCCGCAAAACCCTTGGCAATCCCGGCGCGAACGCTTGCGAGCTGCTTCGGGGTGAGCGTGACAGGTGTTGCCATCTCCTGATAGTTGCTCAATTTCTGCGTAGAATCGCTGCTGCTGCACGCTCCCAACACAAATGCCGCGACGAGCAGCACCGGGCCGAGCGAAGCGCCGCGCATCCGACCCGCTTTACACCGGTATGTCATTATCCTTCCGGAACGCCGGACCGATTGCCACGCGCCGGGCGCGCATAACCAGGGATGTACTCGGACATGTCGATCGATTCGGCGCCGGGCACCGAGATCTCCTCCGGATAATTGCTCTTCCGCGTGGCATCGATCCCCATCTTGGTCACGAGGTGCGAGCCTCCGGCAGGATCGTAGGATGCGGGATCGAGCGGCGAGCCTTTGGCGTGCGGCACCATGAACACATCATGGTCCGCGCGCACCCGCGTGGCAACGGCATGAAGCACCTCGCTGTCCTGCTCGATGTCCACGTCATGATCGACCACCACGACGAATTTGAGGAATGGATCGGCCACGAATGCCGCCATTGCGGCCAGCTTTCCCTCGCCTTCATGCATTTTCTCGATCGCGACATAGCAGCTGAAGCGGTAGCGTCCGGAGCGCGGCACCGCCACCGCGCGCACCGCCGGACAGGCGATCCTGACCGCGTTCTCGATGAAGCTCGTTCGCATCAGCCCCGACAACAACAGATTATCGGAGTGGCCGACGAAGGCGTTCTGATAGAGCGGATCGCGCCGCCGCGTGATCGCCTTGATCTCGAGCACCGGATTCATCCGTTGCGGGCCATAGGTGCCGGGAAACTCGCCAAACGGCGCTTCCGCTCGCCGTTCGAGCGGGCGGATTTGGCATTCCAGCACGATCTCTGCATCCGCGGGAACATCGAGGGGGATCGTCTTGCACCTCACCAGCGGCACCGGCCGCTGCAGCATGCCGCCCGCGATCCGGATCTCGTCGGTATCCAGGGTCGAGAAGCACAGCGAGCCGATGAAGAAGGCGGGATGGTGACCGATCACAATCGCCACGGGACAGGGACGGCCGAGCTTTTCGTATTTCTTCCAGATGATGTTGCCGTCCGATGTCTCGGAAAGCTGCACCCCGAGCAGGTTCCTGTCGTGCACCATGTGGCGGTAGATGCCCACATTGTCGATGCCGGTCTGCGGGTCGCGCATGACCGCAAGCCCGGCCGTGATGTATCTCCCGGCGTCCTTGGCGTGATAGGTGCAAATCGGCAATTCACCGACATCGACCGCCTCGCCGATCGTCACGACCTCGTGCACCGGCCCGGTATCGACGTGCACCGGATCGATCGGATTGGCCTGCCGCGCGGCGCATTCCGCGACGAACTCCTTCACACCGCCTTTCTCCATGCCGAGGCCCAGGCGCAAGCGCTCGAAGCTCGCATGCATGTTGGCGACGAGCGGAATCTGCGAGCCCTTCACGTTCTCGAAGATGACCAGGGGAAAACGGCCGTCCCGCTCCAGCCGTTCGAGGATGCCGGAGACGCCGAACCTCGGATCGACTTCTTTGCTGATCCGGACGAGCTGGTCCGGATGCTCCTTCTCGAGAAATCGGATGAACCCGCGCAGGTCGGGCGTGTAGGGCGAATTGGACAGTCTGTTCATTCCCCGCTCTTGCATGACGAATTGCGCCCTCGACTGCATCTACCCTGTGCATCCTGAACAAATTTGGCAAGAGCGACGGAGCTTACGAGCGCATCTCTGGTTGCTCAGGGGCGAGGCACGCCTCGCCCTCCATCAGCAGACATCCGTGTCGCTACAGGGGCGACGCATGCGTCGCCCCTGCGAAAACATCCGGTCGTGCATTGCGTAGGGGCGCGGCACTGCCTCGCCCTCTACCGGCAGACATCCGTGCAGCTACAGGGCGACGCATGCGTCGCCCCTACGAAAAAAATCCGGTCGTGTATAAGCTTGGCGGCCGAACAAACTGGAGAGCATCGTGTCACAGTCAGCCCGCGCGCGCACCTCCGTGCTGGACATCGCCTATGAGCACGAGGGCCCGGCCGACGCGCCGGCTGTCGTGCTGCTGCACGGATATCCCTATGACCCGCGCGCCTTCGATGCGGTGGCGCCGATCATCGCCTCGGCGGGCTGCCGCACAATCGTTCCGTTCGTGCGCGGCTATGGCGCAACGCGCTTTCTCTCGCCGGAGACGCCGCGTTCAGGCGAGCAAGCTGCCATCGGCCAAGACCTCCTGGACCTCCTTGACGCGCTCGACATCCGGCAGGCGGTGCTGGCGGGTTTCGACTGGGGCGCTCGCGCGGCCTGCGTGGTGTCCGCCCTGTGGCCCGAGCGGGTGCGCGCGCTGGTGACGTGCGCGGGCTATCAGATCCAGGATATCGCCGGCTCCGGTAAACCTGCCGAGCCGGAGCAGGAGCGGCGGCTCTGGTACCAGCATTATTTTCAGACCGACCGCGGGCGCAGAGGTCTCGCGCAGAATCGTGCCGAGCTCGGAGCGCTCCTGTGGAGGCTCTGGTCGCCCACCTGGAAGTTCGACGAGGAGACCTATCGCCGGACCGCGGCATCGTTCGAGAACGTCGATTTCGTGGATATCGTGATCCACTCCTATCGCCACCGCATGGGCAACGCTCCCGGCGATCCAAGTTACGCCGCGATCGAGGCGCGACTGGCAGCGCTCCCCAAAATCAGCGTTCCGACCATCGTCGTTCATGGCGCCGTCGACGACGTGAACCCGGCCGAAATATCAGAAGGACACCGGCAGCACTTCACCGGATATTACGAGCGGCGGGTTTTCGACAACGTAGGTCACAATCCGCCGCAAGAAGCTCCCGATCGCTTCGCCGCAGCGATCCTGGATCTGCTCAAGCGATGAGGACCCGTGACACCCCGAAGCGAGGACAATTCCCTTAACGCGTCAGTGTTTGGCGAGATCCAAAGCCGCTCTACCGGCCCGAGATTGCAATCCGTCTCTGTTACATATGCTCCAAAATGTTGTAGCCTAAGCCTAGCCAGGGAGGTGCACGCCATGACCTGCCCCGCACCTCGCTTTGCCATGCTCGCTCGCAGGGCGGATTCGATGAAGCTTCCCCGCCGCAGGTTCCTGCAGCTTTCCGGCGTCGCCGCCGCGCTGTGCGCTGCCTCGCGCACAGCAGGCGCACAGTCCTATCCTGCGCGTCCGGTCTCCATCGTCGTCGGCTTTGCTCCCGGCGGACCCACCGACCTTGCCGCCCGGCTGATCGGGCAATGGCTCTCGGAGCGGCTCGGTCAGCCCTTTATCGTCGAGAACCGGCCAGGCGCCGCGACCAATATCGCGACCGAGGCGGTCGCGCATGCAGCACCCGACGGCTACGCGCTGCTTGCCGCCGTCTCGAGCAACACCATCAATCCGACCCTCTACCCCAAGCTCACGTTCAACTTTATTCGCGACCTGGCGATGGTCGGCGGCGTTCACAGCTCGCCTCTCATCCTGGAGGTGAACCCTTCCGTCCCGGTCAACTCCGTGCCGGAGCTGATCGCCTACGCCAAAGCCAATCCCGGCAGGATCAGTCTCGCATCTTTTGGGGCAGGCACCATCTCCCATGTTGCCGGCGAGCTGTTCAAGTTGAAAGCCGGCATTCAAATGCTGCACGTGCCATACCGCGGCTCGGCGCCCATGGTCATCGATCTCCTCAGCGGTCAGGTCAACGCGGCAATCGACAACGTGCCCTCGTCGCTCGAGCACATCAAAGCAGGCAAGCTGCGGGCGCTTGCGGTCACCACCACTGCACGCTCCCCGGCACTCCCGCAGGTCCCGACGCTCGCCGATTTCCAGCCGGGGTTCGAGGCCAGCGCCTGGATCGGCATTGCAGCCCCAAGAAAGACGCCGGCGGAGATCATCCACAAGCTCAACAAGGAGATCAATGCGGGGCTTGCGGATCCCAAGATCGCCGCGCGGATTGCCGAGTGGGGCGCCACGGCGCTTGCCGGCTCACCCGCCGATCTCGACAGGCTGGTCGCCGATCGAACCGAGCAATGGGCCAAGGTGATCCGAGCGGCGAAGATCCAGCTCGATTGATAGCTTTTGTCCGGACTTCATCATGTCATGGACCGCAATTTTCCGGGATTCATGAGCCCCAAAGGATCGACCTCGGCGCGAAACGCCATTTTCCGCCCCTCCGGGTCGAAGCGTCCCCCATCCTCGAGCTTGAAGATATGCGGATTGTTGATGACGCAGCCGTCGCTCTCGAATGAGCGCATGATCTCGTTCAAGCGCCGCTCCGTCGTGTATCGGATGAGCGGCAGGCCGCCGATACGGCAGCGTCCCTTCTCCCTGGTGTATTCGTGGTGCATCAGGACCTCGTCGCCGAAACGCCGCATCTGCTCCTCCGCGAGCTTCGGCTCGAACGGGTTCGGCGTCACGACCTGAAGATAGGTCCAATGCCGCTCGACCTGGAGCGCCATCAAGGTCGTATGATTGAAAGCGGTTTCATGGATGCGCCGCAGATTTGCGGCGGCGCTCTCGGTATCGCTGACCGCCATCGCGCGCTGTCCGTTGAACCTGGCAGCCAAGGCAAAGAAGCGATCGACATCGCCGTCTTTGACCATGGAGAACATGGCGTCGCGGCTGCCGTCGAAATAGGCTTCCAGCCGCTTGTAAAAGGGGGCAAAGCGGCGCTCGACGGCACTCAGCAGGAATATGTCGAAGCCGCTGTCGAATGCCGCATTTCCAAACCCGATCACGTCCGCGTACGCCGGAAAAGTGGCAATGCAGTCGATCCATTTTTCCGCCGGCACGAGCTTGAGCTGCGCCTCCAGGATTATTCCCGTCGTTCCCCATGCATGAAACACAAATCCCACATCGTCACCCGAAAGCCGCAGGATGCGAGGGCTCTCCTCGAGAGTCATGATCCTCAGCGATTCGATCATGCCGGAATCACGAATGATGCCGTGACGAACGGAGCCGATCCCCGCGAAGCCGCCGCCGAGATATCCGCCGATCGTGGCGGACTTCATGGTTGAAGGGTACATCATGAGCTGCTGGCCGGTTGCCAACGCCGCCTCCAATGCCGTGTGGATCAAGGCGCCTGCCTGCACGCGAATCCTGCCGGGTTTGACCTCTTCGACCTTGTCGTACCGCGTCATATCAAGAACGATGCCGCCTTCGAGCGGCACCGATTGACCGTAATTCCCCGTGCCGCCGCCGCGAACGGTCAGCGGAATCCGGTGCCTGGCGGCGGCCGCGGCAACCGTCCCGATTTCCTGCTCGGTCCGGGGCTGCACAGCGACGTCCGCCCTGCGATCTTGCAGCTGTGCCGTCAGTATCGGACTGTACCAATAGAAGTCGCGGGATTTCATTCGCAACTGCCGCTCGTCGATCGAGGAGGCGACATTGCCGATGTCACGCCTGAACTGCTCGACCACCGTGCCGGTTGCCATCTCATCCCCTGTGCTATCCGGATATTCTAACGGCAAGATGGGTATCTTTCCTGCCCGGCTCAAACCCGCTCACCTGGGCAAAGATAAGCATCAAGCCGAAGCCGATCATCAGCCCCGGCACCACCCCCGCCATGAACAATCCGGCGATCGAAACGTTGCCGACAGCCGCATACACGACTGCGGTGATGCTGGGCGGCACCAGCGCCGCAATGGTGGAGGCAGCGGCAATGATCGCTGCAATGAATCCAGGCTTGTAGCCCTCGCGTTTCATCGGGCCGCCGAGCGCGCGACTGATCACCGCTGCATCAGCGGTAGTGGACCCGGACATCTCAAGGTGCCAGCGGGCACCGGAGCACGGGTAAAACGGCTCGGGATCACAGCGGCTCGAACTTGGCCGCGCGCAGCAGGGCGGATCCGCGCGCGACATCGCCCTCGACGTAGCGTGCGAACTCTTCGGGCGTTCCCGCAGCGGGCTCAAAGCCGAGGACGCGCAGGCGCTGCACCACCGCCGGATCGCGTACCGCTTCTGTGAGCACCCCGTTGAGTCGCGCAACAATTGCAGGCGACAGCCCCTTGGGTCCCCACAGCCCGTACCACGAGGAAAACTCGAGCCCCGCCAGACCGCTCTCGGAAGCGGTGGGAATCTCCGGAGCAGCGGGAGTGCGCTTGGCGCTCGTCACCGCGAGGGCCCGCAGCAGCCCTGCCTGAACATTCGGCAGCGCGGCAATGATCGGGTCGATCATCAGCTGAACCTGGCCGCCCAGGAGGTCGGCAAGCGCCGGGGCCGACCCGCGATAGGGCACGATGAGCAGATTGAGCCCGGTAAGCCGGTTGAACTCGAGCACGGCGAGATGGTTGGTCGCGCCCAGGGCCGAAAGGCCGAACCGGAAATCTTCGGGCTTTGCCCGGATGACCGGAAGCGCCTCGGCGATGGTTTTGCCGGAGACGGCAGACGGATTCGCCAGGACGAGCAGAGGCGCCTCGCCATAACGCGCAACCGGGGTGAAGTCCTTCACCGGGTCATACGGCACCGCGCGCAGCACATGACGCGCCAGAACGTGGACGTTGGGCGCCGCCAACAAGGTGTAGCCATCCGGCGCCGCGTGCCACACGGCCTCTCCCGCAAGGGTGCCGTTAGCGCCGCTGCGGTTCTCGACCACGACGGTAGCGCCGAGGCGCTCCTGGATCAGCTGGGAAGCAAGCCGTCCCATGATGTCGGCCGGCCCGCCGGGCGGATACGGCACGAGCACGCGGATCGGCCGGCTCGGCCAGCTCTGCGCCGCCGCCGGCTCGGCAGCGATGAGCGCTAATAGAACGACGATCCACCTCAAGTGTCATTCTCCACTGTTGTCACCCGCGGTCCCATTCGGGGTCGTAGTGAATGTAGGGGCGGGTTTAAAACCCGCCCCTACGCCCCGCTTACAAGATCTATAACGCGCCATCCACCATCAGCGTAACGCCTGCCTCTGCCCTTCGGAGCAAAACAGCGCCCAGTAGCGGCGCCGATGCCCGAGGCGCCGCCGGCAATCAGCGCAAATCTCTCTGCCAACCGATTCTGGTTGAGCTCTGTTGCCGGCATAGTTGGACTCGTCGCGGCGATACGCGCTTTGGCCGCGTCGCAAGGCCGTTCCCGCGCGGGCACCGAGCCCGTGCACGACGGTGGAGAGGACCATCGATTTCAGATCGAGTACACCGGTTGGTTCAAGCCGTCTGCCAGGTGCAGCATGGCCCACTCCTGCGGCTTGACCTTCCGGTCCAACAGCACCCCCGCGGCGCGTACCCGCTGCTTGTTTGCATCCAGCGCCGGAGGCTCCGCGCCCGCCTGCAGCGCTGTGGCGGCTTCATACAGCATGCGCCGCGCCATTACGATGGCACGATCGGTCGGGAGGAGCTTCTCCCTTTCATGATCCTGAATGGGCCCCATGCTCTCCTGCAGCGAGGCATCTTGAATGGCAAACCCGAGCACGCCGCTGTAGGCGCGGTTCTCCCTCTGCGCCCTGCGGTCCAGCAGGTAATCGTTGTCCTTGTTCGCCTTCGGCCGAAAGGTGCCGGGCTCGTACTCGCAATGGATACCTCTTCCCTGCTCCATGCTTCGGCGCTCCTCGGCGGAGAGCTCCTTCTGCGGATGGAAATTGATGCTCCAGGCCCAGCAATTCTCATCGTCGATCGGCACCCATACGTGGCCGCCGAGCGCGTGCCCGCCGAAGGGCGGTATCAGCGTGAACCACGGAAACAGCCACTGGGTGACGCGCCAGTAATAGGAATCCGGCTCCCCGTTGCGGCGGCCGTAAAGCGTCAATCCGAAGTCCGACTTCTCGATCTCGAAGATTACATTGCCGTCGGCCTTTATGTAGTCGTTGGCTCTGGTGCCCTGGTGCATGGGATCGTCGTCCACCTCGAAGCGATGCACATACGACACGTGGCTGGTATCGATCCCGCCCTCCATGGCCTGCAGATAGTTGCACTCCTGCAGACGCTTGGAAACGAATACGTGAGCAGCAGGCAGCGTGCACCATTCCACCTCCGGCGGGGCGGGCTGCTTCTCCGCGGGGCCCATATAGGCCCACACGATGCCCGCCCGCTCGATGCACGGATAGGCCTTGATGCCCATGCTCTTGCAGGCCTGCGGCGCCGACGGCACGTCCACGCATTCGCCATGGCGGTTGAACTTCAGCCCATGGTAGGCGCAGCGCAGTCCATTCTCCTCGTTGCGGCCGAAATAGAGCGACGCGCCGCGGTGCGAGCAGAACTCGTCGATCAGGCCGACTTGTCCCTCGGTATCGCGGAAGGCGAGCAGCTCCTCGCCCAAGACCTTGACGCGCTGCTGCGGGCCATCGGGCTCGCTGATCTCACGCGACAACAGAACCGGTACCCAATACCTGCGCATGAGATTGCCCATCGGGGTACCCGCACCGGTACGCACCAGGGTTTCGCTCATTTCCTTGTTCATTTGCTCCGACTCGCTTGCATCTCATATCGCCGTCATGCGCGGACTTGTCCGCACATCGATCAGTCCTTGCTCTGAAACCGCTGCAGGGTGCCCGGCGCAAACAGCTCCTCGATTTCCACCCGCCGGCCCGACAGGCCCTGCTCGACGGAATACCGGAGCATGGCGTCAAGCTCTTTGCGATTGTCGGCAACCCCGTAGCGCCAGACGTCCGCTCCCATGACCGCCTGGGCGCGTTTGAGATCGTCCGAGAGCCACGGCAGCATCACCGGCAAGACCGCGACTTCATGCATTTCGGCCATGGCGAGCTGCTTGGCCTCATAAAACGCCTTCACCACGCTCATCGCCAGCCAGGGATGGTCCGCAATCAGGCTTTTTCGAATGGCGAGAAGATGCATGATGGGGAACATCTGCGTCTTACGATAATAGCTCTCCTCCGCAGAGCGAAAATCCGGAAACAGCCGGTCCACATTGGGCGTCCCCGCCGCATAGCAGTCGGGAATGCGCGCCGTGACAATGCCGTCGAGCTCGCCGGCGGCGAGCATGTCGGACAGTGTTCGATCCGTGGGGATCGATTGCAGCTCGAAGTGGGCCGGCAACCTGATTGGGGTTCGCTCTGCCCGGCCGGCTTTGTTGAGGCCGCCGTTGCGCCATCTGATCTCCTCCGCCTTCACTCCGTACTCGTCGCAAAGAATGCCGCGCGCCCACAGTGCCGCCGTCATCTGGTATTCCGGCACGCCGATCAGCTTGCCGCGCAGGTCCTGCGGCAAGCGGATGCCCCGGTCCGTGCGGATGTAAAAGGCGGAGTGGCGGAACAGGCGGGAGAGGAATATCGGCAGCGCGAAATATTGGGCCTCGCCGCGCGCAGCCGTGAGGATGAGCGAGCTCGCCGAGAGCTCGGTGAGATCGAAATCCTGCCCCGCGAAGGCGCGATGGAATGCCTCTTCCGGCCCGATCGGAAATGAGGAGAGCTCGACGTTTTCGATGCGTACGCGACCATCGAATATTGCCGCGACCCTGTCGCTCGGGCCGCAACCGAAGGTCAGTTTCAGCAGGCTCATTGCGAGCTCTCCCTTGTTTCAGCTCACCCTCGCGCCTGTCGCACGCACGATGCGTTCCGATTTGCAGGCATCAGCCTTGGACCAGCGCAGCGAATTCCCGCGCCTCGAGAGTAAGAGGATCGAGTAGTTGGCCTCGAGCCGGCGCTTCGCATCAGGATCGTTGCGCACGCTCCGAGTATAGCCGCTGGGCGCTTCGACCGCACCATCAGGGCTGCCGGCCGTCGGAGCCGCGCGGGCGACCAACTCGCAATGCGCTCCTGCCCGGCATCTTGATTGATCTGCGTCAAAGACGAATGATGTAGGCAATACCTTTCTTCCCCGTGCAACATGACCGGAGGGTATGATGCAAGCCCGCGATGTGATGGTTTCTCCCGTGATCACCGTCAAGCCGTCCGCCTCAGTGCGGGAGGTCGCCGAGACGCTTGTCAACAAGCGCATCAGCGCTGTCCCTGTTGTCGACGATCAGGGCCACCTCCTCGGCATCGTCAGCGAGGGCGATCTGCTGCATCGCGCCGAAGCGGCGACACAGCGGCGGCATTCGTGGTGGCTCAGGGGGCTGCTCGGCGGCGACACGCTTGCATCCGAGTATATCAAGGCGCATTCCCGAAGCGTATCGGACGTGATGACGAAGCGAGTCATCACGGCGGATCCCGATACCCCGCTGCACGAGATAGCCGCCTTGCTGGAGAGGAATTTCATCAAGCGGGTGCCCATCGTGGAGAACGGCCGGATCGTCGGTATCGTCAGCAGAGCCAATCTCGTTCAGGCGCTGGCGAGCAACCGCAAGCCATTGGAAAGTCCGATCTCGGACACCGCCATCCGCGAGAAGATCCTGACAGAGCTGAATGGGCAGCCCTGGGCGCATACTGCGCTGCTGAACGTCACCGTGAACAGTGGAGTGGTGGATCTTTGGGGGATTGCGCAATCGGAAACCGAGAGAAAGGCAATCCGCGTCGCCGCCGAAGCGGTCCCGGGGGTTCGTGCGGTGCACGACAACATGATGAAGGGGCCCTCGACCTGGGCGGGATGATCGCGCACTCAGCTCGTTGTCGAGATCGGCACCGTTCAGCCATCAGCCGTTCTCGCCATTTGCTGACATGTAGGCAGGGGCCGCCTGGCGCGTTCGCCGAGCGTCTCGCCGCTGCTACGCAGTCAAGGGCTCGTCGTCCCAGACCTTGTCCGGCATGGGCAGCCCCGCGAATGTCGATACGCTCGGCGGCCGGTCCGGCGCGATACCCAGGAGCTCGAGCACCATCACGAGCTGGCGCACATGCTGGGCCGAATGCCAAGTGGTGCGCTCGAGATAGTCGTGCAGCGTCACGTCGCCGTAGTAGACGCGGGCCTTGCGCGAGAAATCCGTCGTCTGGCCTGGGCCGTTGCGCCACGCCTGAAACCGCTCCAGGACATCGCGGCCATAGGCCAGTATCTTGGCCTTGCTGTTCATCTGTGGCGGCGGCACGCGGCTGTAGGCACCTTCCTTGAGCGGCACCCCTTGCACCTCATGCTCCAGGAAGGCATCCGCAATGTTGAAGATGTGATACGCGAGCTCCGCGTAGCTGCGCGGCCGACGCGGCAGCATGCAGCCGAGCTTGTCGTCCGGGATCTGAGCAAACAGCCGCTGCGCCGTTGATTGAATCTCGATGAGCCGCGCGCCAAGCTCGGATGCGGGCAGCACCGGCGCTCCGCCCCAGGGAATGCCGGCAACGCGGGCCACGTCGCGCAGCACCTGGCCGTTTGCCCAATCACTGCCGCGCCGCACGACCGGCACCGAGCGGACGCCCAGCGCTTCCAGCTCCGCAAACGCATCCTTATCATCGAGCACATTGACCGAGACGAAACGCACGCCGTGCTTGGCCAGGAACTCCTTCATCCGGAGGCAGCTGGTGCAGCCGGGCTGCCAATATGCTCGGATCACCGCGGCTTCAGCGGATGGTTGCGTCATGGGCCTGCTCCTCGCCGGTGCACGGCAGGATACGCCGCCTGCCCCAGAGTGCAAAGATATAACGTGTGGATATTAGCGTGAACCAGCACGCACGCGATCCAATAGGTCGCGCCTGGGAAGGGTCTTTGCGTTCAACGCTCGCGCAGCTTCGGGTCCAAGGCGTCGCGCAGCGCGTCGCCGAACAGACTGAATCCGAACACGGTGAGCGCGATCGCAAGGCCGGGAAAGATGGCGATCCAGGGCGCCTCCGTGGCAAATTCCTCCGCACCCCCCTGCAGCATCAGGCCCCAGGCCGGGGTCGGCTCCTGCACGCCGAGACCGAGGTAGGACAACGACGCCTCGGCCAGGATCGCCTGGCCGACGAACGCGGTCAGCATGATCAGGAACGGCGCCATCACGTTCGGCGTCATGTGACGAAGGATGATCCGCGTGTGACCGAAGCCGCAGGCACGCGCCGCATCGATATAGGGCACCTCGCGGAGAGCCAGCGCGCTCGAGCGCACCACCCTCGCGCAACGCGGGATGAGCGGAATGGTGATCGCTACGA
Source organism: Xanthobacteraceae bacterium (assembly GCA_036557665.1). Taxonomy (GTDB): domain Bacteria; phylum Pseudomonadota; class Alphaproteobacteria; order Rhizobiales; family Xanthobacteraceae; genus VAZQ01. The sequence goes on from DATBHG010000111.1 coordinate 85,156, forward strand.
TGACGTTATGGACGCCGCTGCCGAATATGGCGATGACGGCAAGTGCCAGAATTATCAGCGGGAAGGCCATCACCACGTCGAACACGCGCTGCAGCAACAGGTCGAGACGGCCGCCGAAATAGGCGCTGGCGACGCCGAGCACGAGCCCGGTGAACCCGCCGAGCATCGCGCAGGAGAAGCCGACGATGAGCGCAGTGCGCGCGCCGTATACGATGCGCGAGAACAGGTCGCGGCCGAACTGGTCGGTGCCCATGATGTGCGCCCAGCTCGGCGGCTCGGTCATGGCGGCGAAATCATTGGCCGTCGGGCTGTAGGGCGCAATCCACTCGGCCAAAAGTCCAGCCGCGCCCATCACCACCACGAGCGCCAGGCCGACTGTGCCAAGCGGCTGACGCCGGCAGAACCGGACCATGCCGGCGCGCCACGAACGCGAGCTCTCTGCCGCCTCGGCGGCGGTCGGAACGTAGGAGGGTGCGAGGTCGACCACGGCACAACCCCCCTCAGCCGAAGCGGATGCGCGGATCGAGCCACGCATAGAGCAGATCGACGGCCAGGTTGGCGAAGACGAAGATCGCAACCGTCAGCATGACCAGGGCCTGCGTCAGCGTATAGTCCTGGTTCTGCACGGCCAGAACAAACAGACGCCCGACGCCGTTGAGATTGAACACCTGCTCGGTGACCACGAGCCCGCCGATGAGGAAAGCGAACTCGATGCCGATCAGGGTGACCACCGGCAGCAGCGCGTTCTTGAGCGCGTGCCGGTTGACGATGAGCCGCTCGAGCAGGCCTTTCGCGCGGGCGGTGCGGATATAGTCCTCGCGCATCACCTCGAGCATCGCCGAGCGGGTCATGCGCATGCTCACAGCGGCGTAGCGGTAGCCCACGGTCAGCGCCGGCAGGATCGCCATCGACAGGTTGCGCAGCGGATCCTCCCAGAACGGGACATAATCGATGGGGGGCATCCAGGGCGCGCCGAAGAACAGGTTCGATATCTCGAGCACGGCAAGGATGGAGACGATCCCGAGCCAGAACGACGGCGTCGCGATTCCCGCAATTGCCACCGTGCGCACCACATGATCGATCCAGCTGTTTTGCTTGAGCGCCGAGATGGTACCCAGCGGGATCGCGATGAGAATTGCAAACACGGTCGCCATCACGGCGATCTCCAGCGAGATCGGCAGCCGCGCTGCAATCTCCTCGGCGACGGGCTTGCCCGACCACATCGATACGCCGAAGTCGAGACGAGAGAAGCCCCAGACGAAGTCGATAAACTGAAGAATGACCGGGCGATCGAGGCCGAGCTCGGCGTGACAAGCCGCAATGACGCGCGGATCGACGCTCCCGCCACCGGAGCTAAGGCGGACCATGCAGATATCGCCGGGGATGAGACGCATCAGCAGAAAGACGAGCGCCGCCGCCCCGAGCAGCGTCGGGATCGCAAGCAGAACCCGGCTGGCGATGTATCTATACATGCGGTGCGCCTCCCATACCTCCCCGTTCGGGCCCCGTTCGGGAGGTATGTTTTGCCTTCGATCACCGCTCCTTCATAAGCGAACGCTCGTGCGGCCTACTTGTCCAGCCACACATTGGCGAGGTCCTGATTGACGTAGTGGCTCGGGCTGACCTTCCAGCCCTTCACGTAGGAGCGGGCCGGGATGATGCGGTACCACCAGGGAGTCATGATCATGTGCGTCTGAGTGTCGAGGACGTATTTTTCGAATTCCCGGATCATCGCCCGCTGCTTGGTCGAGTCGGTCTCGTGCAGGAGCGCCTGATAGAGATCGATCTCCTTTTGATCCTCGTACCCGCCGTAATTCTCCTCGTACACCGAATGCGGCAGGAACTTGCCGATGTCCATGAGCGGGTTCACCACACCCTGACAGTTGAAGTCGACCGTGACATCGAACGTCCCATGGCGCAATCCGTCGAAGAACGGCCCGGTCGGCAGCACGCGCTGCGTGACCTGGAGCCCGACCTTGCTCCACTCGTCGATCACCCAGGTGGCGACATACTTGTAGGGTTGGTCGACGTTGCGGTTCATCAGCTCGAATTTGAGCCCCTCGGCGCCCGCCTCCTTGAGCAGCCGGCGCGCCTCCTCGCGCGATTTGCCGATGTCCGGCCAGAACCCGGCGAGCTGCTCGAGCTCCTGCTTTGTCGCCGCCAGCGGCGAGCCCGGGAACACGATACCGCCGACCGTGTGCACAGTGGCGATCTTGGCGAGCGCTGGCGCTCCGTGCCAGCTGTCGATCGCCAGAGCGAGCGCCCGGCGCACTCGCACGTCGTCGAACGGCTTCTTCCTGTGGTTCGGTGTGATCAGGTTGCCGCAGTTCCAGTCGCTCGTCTGGACCGTGATCTTGTCGCCGAGCTCACGCACGAGCTCGTCGCGCGCCGACGGCGGAAGGCCGCGGAACTCCATCGCGGCACGGTCCGCGCGGATCGCATCAACCCGCACCGCCTGCTTGGCGGCAAAGATGCCGATGAACCCGTCGAGATAGGGCTGCCCGGAACGATAATAATCGGGGTTGCGCGTCCCCTTGATCGACTGGCCGATCTCGTAACTTGTGAACTTGAACGGGCCGGAGCCCATGATGTTCTTCTCGTACCAGTGCGGATCCTTGTCCAGGATCTCTTTTTTGTAGATGAAGGCGTAAGGATCTGCGAGCGCCGGCAGAAATGCATTGGTCGCGAACTTCAACCGGAACACCACGGTCGTCGGATCGGTTGCCTCGATCTTGTCGACCATGATGAAGTAGCTCTCGCGCGCGCTTGACACGCCTTCAGGCGGATGGACGATGGCCTGCCAGCTCGCCGCAACGTCGGCGGCCGTCAGCGGGGATCCGTCGTGAAATTTCACGCCTTCGCGGATCTTGAAACTGTACGTCTTGCCGCCGTCGGTCGGCTTCGGCATCTCGGTGCACAGATCGCAGACGAAGTCGGTGGTCGAGGAAGGGTTGTCCGGATTGACCCGGATCAGCACGCTATAGAACGGCGCAACCGCGTGCACGGTCGCATAGGTGGTCTCGCGGTGACCGTCGAAGCTCGGCGGAGCATCCGCCGGGATCATGTATGTGAGCGTGCCGCCGCGCTTCGGGCTTTCGCCCGCGGTCGAGGGAACACTCGTCGCGAGGCAGAAAATGGCGCTGAGGCCCGCTGCTGCCCATGCCGATCCTCTGATCATTTCTTCCTCCCTTTCTCGTTCAGGCTAACGCACCTCGCTGCAAGCTACCCAGTGACCGGGGCGAAGCTCCCGAAGCTCCGGACGCGCGCGGCTGCAGCTCTCGATGGCTATCGGACAACGCGGATGAAAGACGCAGCCCGACGGCGGATTGATCGGGCTGGGCACCTCGCCTTTTACGGCGCGAAATTTGCGGCCGGCCTCGACGCTGGGATCCGGCACCGGCACGGCGTCGAGCAGCGCTCGCGTATAGGGATGCATCGCATTGTCGAACAGATCGTCGCAATCGGCGAGCTCGACGATGCGCCCCAGATACATCACGGCGACACGCTGACAGAGATGCCGCACCACCGATAGATCGTGAGCAATGAACAGATAGGTGAGCCCGAACCGTGCGCGCAGATCCTCGAGCAGGTTGACGATCTGCGCCTGGATGGACACATCGAGCGCGGACACCGCCTCGTCGCAGATGATGAATTCGGGATTGAGCGCGAGGGCGCGGGCGATTCCCACCCGCTGGCGCTGGCCCCCCGACATCTCGTGCGGATAGCGGTCGGCAAAATTCGGATTTAGCCCGCAGATCGCCAGCAGCTCGCGCACGCGGGCGGTGCGGCGCGCCGCATCGGGCTCGATTGCGTGCACCTTCATCGGCTCAGCGATGATCTCGCCGACCTTCATACGCGGATTGAGCGAGCTGTAGGGATCTTGAAAGATCACCTGGATGCGGCGGCGTAATGCCAGCAGCTCCTTGTGCGTGAGCTTGGTAAGATCGACACCGTCATAGAGGATGGCGCCGCCTGTCGGCCGCTCGAGCAGCAGGATGCACCGGCCGGTCGTCGTCTTCCCGCAACCGCTCTCGCCCACGAGCCCCAGCGTCTCTCCGCGGCGAAGCGTGAAGTCGACCCCATCGACCGCCCTCACCTCGCCGACCCTGCGGCGCGCGAGAATGCCCTCGGTGACGGGGAAAAGCTTGCGCAGGCCCCTCACTTCGAGGAGCGTCGGAGCATCCGTTGCAGGCATGGTCATGCCACCGCTCCAACTGCGGCGCTGATCTCGCCGGCACGCAGGCAGGCGGACATATGCCCCGCGGGCGCCACCGATTCGAGCCGCGGCCTCGTCCTCGCGCAAGCATCGATGGCGAAGCGGCACCGCGACCGAAAAGCGCACCCCGCATCGAGGCGGGTGAGATCGGGAGGCTGGCCGTCCACCGGGTCAAGCCGAGCACGGCGCGGGCGATCGAGCCGCGGCACCGACTGCAACAGCGCCATGGTGTAGGGATGGCGCGGATTGTGGTAGATCGCCGTCGCCGGCCCGCTCTCGACGATGCGGCCCGCATACATCACATTGACTCGCTTGGCGTAGCGGGCCACCACTCCGAGATTGTGGGTGATGATGATCAACGCCGCGTTCAACCGCCGCGTGAGCCCGTTCATCAACTCGAGGATCTGCGCCTGGATGGTGACGTCAAGGGCGGTGGTCGGCTCGTCTGCGATGATGAGCTTGGGATCGCAGGCGATCGCAATCGCAATCATGACGCGCTGGCGCATGCCGCCCGAGAGCTCGTGCGGATACTGTTTGAGGCGACGGGCCGGATCGGCAATACCGACAAGCGTGAGCAGCTCGATAGCGCGCTTCCGCGCGGCAGCGTGATCGGCTCGGCAGTGTTGCTCTACCGTCTCGGTGATCTGCCGTCCGATGGTGAGAACCGGGTTCAACGACGTCATCGGCTCCTGGAACACCATGCCGATGTCGCTGCCCCGCACGTCACGCATCTGTGCATCGGACAGCCGCATGAGGTCGCGGCCGAGAAAGAGCACCTCGCCGCCAGCGATCCGCCCGGGGGGATCCGGGATCAGCCGCAGAATGGACAAAGCGCCGACTGATTTACCTGACCCGCTCTCGCCGACGATCGCGACGGTCTCGCCCTGCTCGACGGTGTACGATACACCGTCGACGGCACGCACCAATCCCGCACCCGTCCGGAACTCCGTGTGCAGATCCCTGACATCAAGGAGCGGGGGCAAGACCCCTCCTGAGCGTTTCCCTGGAAGCTTGTTGTTCTCTTCAATTTTAGTTGGCCGCCACGCTATAGGTGGGCGCCACAGCTGTCAACGCGCGCACTCCGCCGGGCCAAGCCACGTCCATGACGGTCGGCGATTCCACGCGATCGAGGCATACTCTAATACGCCTGCAGAAACCTGGTTATTTCCACTTTCTCCGGCAGCGTGCCCGCCGCGGTGAAGAAATCGATGAACTGCTGAAACTCCGCCTTGTGCTTTGCGGTCAGCTCGTCGGCTGCGTAGTAATGCACCATCGGCACGGTGTCGACTACGTCCTCGGGAGTGAGCGTGTTCTTCGCGAGATATTTGCGCGCTTCCTGTGGATCGTCGTTGACGAAGTGGATCGCCTTTTTCCATACAGCCGCAAAACGCCTGGCGACATCGGGACGGTTCCTGATGAAGTCGCTGGTGATTGCGCAGCCCGCCGCGAATGCATCCCCGCTCTCATCGCCGAGGATATATTTGGCAATGACGCCCGCCTCGAGCGTGCGCGCGACACCCAGCTTTCGCATCGTCGAGGCCTGCGGCTCGAGCGTGTAGCCGGCATCGAAAGTACCCGAGGTCATGACATTGACGTGTTGGCCCATGTCGAGCTGATCGATGGAGTAGTCGCCCTCCTTCAGTCCCGCCTTCGCCAGCACCGCCTTGGCGGCAACGATATTGGCGGGCCCCGGCGCCGACATGATCCGCGCTCCCCGCAGATCCTTGATCGAATCCGCGTTGTAACCCTTCCGGACGACGAATTGCTCCATCTGGTAGGTCTTGTTCTGGCTGTGCACCCCGATATACATGGCGACGCCGGGCTTTTTGAGGTTGGCGTTCATGGCCTCGATGGTGACGAGCACGACCGCCGCCTCGATCTGGTTGCTGATCATGGCCGCGATGTTGGCTGGCCCGCCGATCAACCGGATCGTTTCCGGCTGGATATTCTGCTCCCTGAAAAATCCACGCTCGATCGCGGCGAAATAAGGCAGCGACGACGCGGTCGGAAACACGCCGACCTTGACCTTGTCCTGCGCCGCTGCCTGCTGCCCCAAGGCCGACGTTACGGTCGCGATCATCGCGAACGCAAGAGTCTTCAATCGCGTCGTATGCATCGAGCCACCTGACGAGTACCTTCCTGAATCCTGTCTACGGAGCTTCCTGCGCCGCAACCGCGCATATCGGCCCTGCGTGCACCCATAGCAGATTACCGTCCGAGGTAAATCAGCCTTCTCCGCCAGAGCGGCCGTTACCGCACAATCAACATAAAACACGGCTAGCTGCATCGCCGATCGACGCTGATTTCCCTGAACCGCCGATGCCGTCAAGACCGGGCCGTATTCTTGTTCCGATTCTCCTCATGGCGGGGGGCGGCTTTGCGCTTCTCGTCCTGATCGGTCTCTGGGACCGTTACGAGAAGGAGGGTGCAGAGTCGGGATCAGCCGCGCAAGAGCAGCTTGCAACCGAGCGGTTCTTGGATCACGTCCCGAAGCTCGTTGCCACCGGCGGCCCAGGGATGTCGTACCAGGGCACGTCCGTGGCGCTCTCAGCGGACGGCAACACTGCGATCGTCGGCGGTCCCGGTCCCAACAATGCGGATCGCGATCGTTCGCCCCGCGTTGGCCCTGCCGGCGCAGCGTGGGTGTTTACGCGCGCCGGCAGTGCCTGGCCGCAGGAAGGCATCAAGCTGATCGGAGCCACGACCGAAGTTGGAGGGGGATTGTGGTCGCAAGGCGCATCCGTCGCGCTCTCTGCCGACGGCAATACTGCGATCGTGGGCGGGCCCAGCGACAACAAAACTACAGGAGCCGCCTGGGTCTTCACCCGCAACGGCGGCTCCTGGACACAAGAAGGCAACAAGCTGATCGGGACCGGCCGCGTCGGAGCCGGTGAACCACCGCCATCGCCCGGGCAAGGAATGTCGGTCGCGCTCTCGGCCGACGGAGAGACCGCGATCGTGGGTGGATGGCAAGGCGAAGGGGCCTGGATATTCACGCGAAGGGGTGGCGTATGGACGCAGCAAGGCAACAAGCTCGCCGGCAGCGGTGCGGTCGGAAGTGCCCGCCAGGGCGTATCGGTCGCGTTGTCGGCGGACGGCAACACCGCCATCGTGGGCGGCTGGTCGGACAACAATAAGACGGGAGCCGCGTGGGTGTTCGCCCGCAGCAAGGGCGTATGGATGCAGCAAGGCAAAAAGCTGGTCGGCAGCGGCGCCGTCGGGCATTCCCGCCAAGGCACGTCCGTCGCGTTGTCGGCGGACGGCAACACCGTCATTGTGGGGGGTCCTGGCGACAATCCGTCGGATCGATTCGGCACCGGCGCGACCGGGGCGGCATGGGTGTTCACGCGCCACGGCGGCGTCTGGACTCAGCAGGGTCATAAGGTCGCCGCCCGGAACAAGCTTTGGACACAACAAGGCACGTCCGTCGCGCTCTCTGCCGATGGCAACATCGCCGTCGTCGGTGCCTTTTCCCACGATCGCAATGCCGGTGCGGTAGCGCTGTTCATCCGCAGCGGCGAAGAGTGGAGCGAGGGCAAGGAGCTGTGCGGCCACGGCGGCGTAGGAAAGACCGCGCCCCCCGTTGCACTTTCCGCCGACGGCAACATTGTCATGATCGGCGAACCTGAGGACAACGGCGGCCGCGGTGCCGCGCTGGTGTTCACGCGCGCCGGCGGCGAGGAATACTGAGAGCCGCCATTCCCATCTGCGTCCGTGTCCCTCGGGCGCAACGCAGCCGAACGCATCCGATACGGTCGCAAGTTGCGCAGCTTCACGCGCGCTGCGGAAACGCCCGTAGCAGACCCGGGACCGCGCGAAGCTCCAGCGCCTTTTTGGGAGCGGGTTTCAACCCCTTGCAGCTATACCAAGGTTCAAGTTTGCGGCGGCCCCGGACATGCGGGCATCGCTTCACACGTTCAGCCCCACATCCGGGACACGCAGATGCATTGAATGCGCGGGTGGCGCAGACGAGCTTACGCCGTCTGCGCAAAAGCTTGACAGCAAACGAGCGGGATCAGCTCGACTCAGGCCCGCGGCGGACGGCGGCGCTCGTGGAACCAGGGGCGGTACTGCGTCATCTTCGCGCGCTGCGTCGACGGCGCATGCCGCCTGCAGGTTGCCGCCTCCTCGCCCTTCTCCGGCGCGCCCCAGCGCAGCTCGACGCAGTCGTTGAGATTGTAGGCCATTTCAAGAGCCGCTGCGCGGTCGAGCACGTCCTTGAGCGCAAGCGTCCATTGCGAGCCATCGGTGCGCGTATAGGAGAACTTGCGCGCCGCAAGCTCCGAGGCAAGCACGCTTTCCAATTCTGCCTTCACGTCGGCGACGCTCTTGCCGCTCGGCATGGCGTATCGCTCAGGCCGCCGCGCTACGCGCTCGGGGAAGCCGCGTACCACATCCATGGCGATCAGCAGACGCAGATCGCGCGCCGGGGTGGCAAAATCCTCCCAGGCGCCTCCGGTCTCGAAGATGGTTGCGCCCTCGGGCATTTCCGCATCGCCGCGCCCGCTGCCCTGCCACTTGCGCCCGTTCTCGACCGAGACGACGCGCGTCTTGACCTGCTCTTCCAACGACGTGATCGCCTCCTTCATCGCGCGCAAGGGATCGAGCGGCGAAGGCGACATCACGTCATCCATGCGGTCGTAGAAATCTTCGATCCCGAGCTTGGCCTGATCGAGCGAGAAATCGCCGTATTGCGGATCTTTCGCGATCTCGGCATTGCTCAGCCTGCGCAAGGTGCCGTTCTTGTCACGCATGATCGGCCGGAAGCGCTTGAAGCCCGGTCCACCCAGCGCGGGATCCTGGGCGAATAAGAAGTTGCCCCGCCAAAAGCGCTTGCGCGCGACCGTCCCGTCCGGCTGGCCGTCGACGGCAAGAATGACCCCCGCCGCGTCCTCCGTTTGCGCTACGCGCCGCGCGATCACCAGAACGTGTCCGTATGGGTCGGCGTAGATCGTCCCGGGACGCAGCGTGTCCTGGCTCAGCGGCACGGGATAGTAATCGGTGTTCTCGTCGTTCAACGCCGTTCGCGCCGAGCCGGAATGCACACCGTCGGCGACGGTCGTGCTCACATAGTGTCCGAACGAGGCCGCGAGCCCCGGAGGACGCCTCGGCGGCGCCATGCTGACTGGGCGTGGGGCGGGCGGGGTAATCATTCCCATCAGGGGACGGGGCTCGACTGGAACGGGAGCAGGCTCTTCCCTCTGGATGTTCCACCAAGCGTGGCATGTCGGCCCCTGGCCGCCGCCGCCCCGCGAGCATTTCGAGTACCCGAACGGCAGCCCCATCTTGAACGCGAAATACGCGCGCAGAAAATAAGGAAGATCGGCGCAGTCGGGGCGAATGATGAGCCCCATCTGATCTTCGTTCAGACCGAGATAATTGAAGAGGAAATTGCGCGATCGGTCGCGCAATACTTCATGCAGTGCTTTCCACGACGGCGCTGCGTCGAGCGGATCGTCGAACATCTTCTCGATCCACGCAGAATACAGGTTCTCCGTCGAGCGGTTCCAGCTATTTCGCAAGGGCCAGAGGCTTCCCTCGGTCTTGCTCGGCCGCGGCGGCTGGTCGGCACGTACGGCGATTTCGCGGCTGATCGTGCTGCATTCGGCGGGCGCGTTATCCCGCGCAAGCCGTGCGTGCCACGTCCCCGCAGCCGGCGAGGCGACCTCGGCAAACCAGAAATAGGGCGGCCCACCGTGGCGGTCGCGCGATTTGGCGGCGACGCTTCCATCGGGCGCAATCAGCGAGAGCTCGCCCTGCAGCGGCTTCTCCGCGGCCAGGATTACGCGCAACGGCGCGCCTTTCCATGGCGCGATCGGCGAGGGCAGGACCGCGAGCTCGGCCCCGTCCTCACATGTGCCTGCGGCGCGTGCCTGCGTTGCCGAGACAAGAAAAGCGAAAAGCCCACCTGCCATCAGCAGCAATGCTGATGCGGGCGCAGCAAGTTGGCGTGCCGGAAACATCGAGCCCCCTACCCTTTCACCCCAATTCGCAAGTATTGCGAAAGCTTTGGCTGAATCATGGCAGAGCCCCCAGGAACCGCATGCGGTCGCTTAAGCCCTACTGGCCAAGCTGTTGGCGCCATCCCGCCGCTCCGCGGAGCATCAAGTGATGATCCTCGCGCCAGGTTGTGCCGACGCCGATTCGACATCCCAGTTTAGGGGATCGCCGGCGTACACGTGCGACCGAGAGCCTGATAAAGCGCGTTAAGCTTAACGCGTGCGTGAATGCCGCGAATCCCCTGCGTGTCACGACACCCATAGTGATAGGCTCTGCAGCCCTCACCCTGCGTATTTGTATTTCGGCTGCCAGCCGGCCGCGCCTTCGGGAATCATGTCCAGGAAGTGCCAGACGACGCAGAAATCGTCACCCGGCGAGAACGACGTGTCGGCAACCCGGAGGATGCGCTCATTCGACGACCTGAACACCGAGAGCCCGGGCATCGGGCCGTTGTCGCGCCAATAGCCCATGTCCTGCGAGAATGTCGTGCCCTGCGTCGAGATCATGGGAAATCGCCAGCCGCGGCTCTGCGCGAACGACTGCTGCTTGTCCGGCGCATCGGGCGAAGCGACCACGTAGCTCGCCCGGTTGCGCAGATGCTCATAGACGCCATTGAAGCCGTCCGCCCACAGCGTGCAATAGGGACAGGACGCGCCCATGTTGTGAACTACGAACAGTGTGTCCCGGCCGCCGAACAGCTCGGAGAGCTTCACGGTGCCACCCACGCGCGGGAACGTGTAGTCTTGCACCGGTTCCGGCTCGATCGCGCGCTGCACGGCACGCATCTCTTCGCGCAATTGTTGAATTTGCCGGCGGTACCCGGCGAGCTTCTCGGAGGAGTCCCGGTAGTTCATCGGCGAACCTCGACCCATTCTCAATTTTCATATTCGTCGTGGCGGCGCAGCCAATCGGAATGAAACCGCAACCTCGCCTCGTCGCGGCCTTTCGGCAGCAGATCGAGGTAGTGATAGGCACCGTTGAGCATGTCGAGCCCGCGCGCGTAACAGGAATAGGTGTGGAACACGGCACCATCAGCATCCTTGAAGAACACGCTGATGCCCGGCGCCTCGGAGGCATAGGGCTTCTGGCGCCCGTAATTGTAATAGGCGTCTCCTTGTGCCAGCTCCTCCGCCGTATGCGAGACGTGATAATCGCGGTTGAAGTCATTGCCGGAAGAGGAAAACCATTTGAAGCTCCAGCCCATGCGCGCCCGATAGGATGCGAGCTTCGCGTAGGGGGCTCGCGAGATTGCGACCATGCTGGCATCGCGGTGGTTGAGATGCACGATGATGCCGTTGAAATTGTCCGCCCAGAAGGAGCAGCTCTTGCAGCCCGCCTCCCAGCTCGGATCGAACATGAAATGATAGACGATCAGCTGGCTGCGCCCCTCGAACAGTTGCGGGAGCGTTGCCTTTCCCCCCGCTCCCTCGAACACATAGGCCTTATCTACGCGCGTCCAGGGAAGCTCGCGCCTCGCCTGGCTCAACCGGTCGCGCAAGCGGGTAAATTCCTTCTCCTTGGCGAGCAGCGACTTGCGCGCCTCGGTCCATGCCTGCCGTGAAACCACCTGATGATCGTCCATGTCAGGGCTCCTTCCCCATGCTCATGATCGGCCTCTCCGGTTGCGGCCGCGGCGCCGGACCGTCGGATGTCCGGCCGCCTGCCGTTTGGCGATGTCGTCCATCATGATCGCGAGCAGATCGAACTGCTGCTGCCAGTATTTGCTGTAGCGGTTGAGCCAGACGGCGGCCTGGAAGATGGGACCGGCATCGAGCCGGCACCGGCTGATACGGCCGCTGCGCTCCTGCCGCACCAACCCGGCACGCACCAATACCTGGATGTGCTTCGATACGGCCTGGAGCGAGATGGCAAACGGGGCGGCAATCTCCGACACCAGGAGCTCGCGGCCGTCAAGAGCGACCAGGATGGCGCGGCGCACCGGATCGGCCAGTGCGGCGAACACCGCATCGAGGCGACCTTCGGCGCCGGATTCGGGCAGGTCGTTCCCGACCGCATGCAGATGCGAGCTCACGCTGCACGCTTTATCAACTATTCGGATGATATTCAACCATATTGTTGATAGTGTAGACAGTATGGGTGACAAAGCCAGCGGCCAAACCGCGGCGGGTTACGCAAGGCAAGCCGGCTGAAACCGGCTCCTGGTTGGTCTGAAACGTCCGCCCTGCTTCTCAGCCCGGGGTCAAGCCTTTTGCCTTGAAGACCGCAGCGCCTGCGCCAGACCTCGAGTAGGCGATGAAGGCCTGCGCGGCTGCGGCATCTGTGCTGCTTGCGGCAACGCCCGCGACATAGACGACCTCTCTTTGAATCTCGCGCGGGAGCGCGCCGACAATGTCCGCTCGCGAATCCGTCAGCACGTTCGCGGTGAACACGGCGAGATCGGCCTCGCCGCTCGCGACCGCCTCGATGATCCGACCGGGCGTTGGCTGCGCCTTGGTCTTCGCCCTCATCGCCTCCGCAATCCCGAGCTGCTCGTATATTTGAGAGAGCTGAGCGCCGGTTGCGCTCGCCGGTATGGAGGCGATGGAACGGGCCTTGAGCAGGGTCTGCTTGAGCGCCTCCGGCGTACTGATGTCGGGCTTGGGAGCGCCCGCGCGCACCGCGACTGCGATCCCCACCCGCGCAACATCGGGCATCGGTCCTGACGCGAACTGCGCCCGAGCGGCGGCATCCTGCATGACGTCCCGCGGCACGACGCCAAGATCGAACGGCACTCCCGATGTGGCCATCTTGATGAGCTCCGGAGCGGTTCCGAAACGAACGTGGATCCGGTGACCTGAGGACGCCTCGAACTGCGAGGCTATCTCCTTGAAGGGAACCGCTATGCCGCCGCCCGCTATGACCTGAAGCTCGCCTGCCTGCACCGTTGTCATTCCTGAAAGAACAAGACTCACTCCAAGGACAGAGCTGATCGAAGCTTTGCCCATGGGGGCACCCTTGAAGTCAGAACAAAGGATTGGTTCAAACCGAAGCCTACGCCGCGACCCGCCACCTTGGGTCTGCTTCCGTCAAATAGCAAGGAGTAAATCCTGTTTGTCTGCATATCGAGACACGCTGTTCGGCTCAGGTTGGGAGCTTCCTGCGTAGGCTCGCGCCGCTCATCTCTGCGATCGAGCGAACTCTCCTGGCTCGCTGAGCCCAGCAGGATCGCCGCCAAGCTGAAACAGATCGCAAGTGCGAAAACGGCGGCCATTTGGGCTTGCCGACGGCGAATTCTGCGTCGTGCTAAGCGGGTCTATCCGTCGATGCCGAGGCTCTTCGCACCTTCCTCGAAACGGCGCAGCTTGTCCGGGTCGCTCTGCAGGGCGCGGCGGGCATCCGCGAGCGCTGCCCGCGCTTTGTCGCGTTCACCCAGGACCATGTAGGAACGAACGAGCCGCACCCATCCGTCAGGATCGGATCCGTCCTGCTGCAGGCGGGCAGCGAGCCGTTCGACCATGCCGCGGATCATCTGGTCCTGACTCTGAGGTGCGGCGGACGCGGATGGGGAGCTTGGCGCCGGCGCACTCGCTGCCGGCGCCTGCTCAGCGCCGGAAGACTCCAGGCGCGCGAGCGCCTCGCGGACGAAACCGGTCCATTGGGCCCCTTCCGGGGCGTCAGCAAGCAGCGCGCGCCAGATCCTCGCCGCCTCCTCGCGGCCGCCATCCTGTTCAGCAGCAAGTCCCTCGTAGAAGCGTGCACTCACATTGCTGGGATCAAGTCCGGTCGCCGCGTCGAATGCCTCTTTCGCCTGTACGGTGACAACGCCGTTCCCGGCGGCCACCATAGCCTCTCCGAGATCCGCCTGGCGCTGCGCCGTGGGTCCGAGCAGGCGTAATGCGTTGGCACGGGCCTTTACGGCGTCGGCGTATCGGCCGAGCCGCATGTATACCGGAGCAATCAGCTCCCAGCCGCGACCGTCTTCCGGATGCTGCGCGAGGTGCTCCTCGACCCGCTTGAACAGCGCCTCGATCGAATCCGCCGCGCCGTGCGCCTTCGCCAGCCGCTCCGCCAAAGGCTGTCCGGGCAGGCCGGGCGAGCCGAGTACAAGATAAAGACCGGCGGCGCCGAAAGTCAGCACGATTGCGGCTACTGCAGCGGAAAGCCGGCGGCTGCGCCTTGGATCGTCTGCACCCCGCTGGCGGCTCGTTGCCGCGTCGGGAGCTCGCGCGCCGGCCTCTTCCGCCGCGAGCAACCGGCGCGATACCTCGATCCGCGCCGCCTGCGCTTCGCCCTCGCCAAGGCTGCCGGCCGCCAGGTCGCGCTCGATCTCATACAGCTGATCACGGTATACCGCGCTGTCGTTGCCGGCCTGCGCAGCCGCCGCGACGTCTCGCCGCCGAAGCGGCCACAGAACCGCGCAAAGCGCCGTTCCGGTCATGCATGCAAAGACGATCCAAAGCGTCATGACGCATCGCTCGCGCGTCGCGTGTGTGCAGCGCCTCCGCAGCCCGGGCTGAGGCGCATCGGCAGAAGCCATGCTCTTAGCCGTTGGGGAGCTTGTGGGCGATACCCTTGTGACAATCGGTGCAGGTCCAGCCTGCCCTGGAGGACATGGCCTAGGCAGGTTTGAAACCCGCCCCCTGCGTCTACTTGACTGCAGGGGCGAGTCTAAAACCCGCTCCTACCTCTACAGCGAGAGCAGCGCTCCGCGTCGATCGCGCCAGGGCATTGATCAATCCAGCGTGCGGCGGAAGCGGGTGACGGCAATGATCATGGCGACGAGCATCAGGCCGGCGAGCGCCCAGGTGTCGAAGGCGAGCTCCGAGAGCGTCGCGCCCTTGAGCAGGATCGCCCGCACGATGCGCAGGTAATGGGTAAGCGGCAGCGCCTCCCCGATCCATTGCGCCCAGCGAGGCATGCCGGCAAACGGGAACATGAAGCCGGAGAGCAGGATGTTTGGCAGAAAGAACATCATCGCCATCTGCACCGCCTGGAGCTGATTCTCGGCAATGGTGGAGAAGGTGTAGCCGATCGACAGGTTGGCGGTGATGAACAGCGTGCTCAGGGCCGCGAGCAGGAGCAGGCTTCCGAGCAGCGGAACGCCGAACAGGCCGATCCCGAGGCCGATGATCAGGCTCGCCTGAACGAAGCCCACGATGATGTAGGGGATGATCTTGCCCAGCATGATCTCGACCGGCCGGATCGGCATCGAGAGCAGGCTCTCCATGGTGCCGCGCTCGATCTCGCGCGTGACCGAGAGCGCGGTGAAGATCAGCATGGTCATGGTGAGGATGGTGCCGACCAGGCCCGGCACGATGTTGAGCGAGCTGTTGGCCGCGGGGTTGTAGCGGGCATGGACGCGGATATCGAACGGCGGGGTGCCGCCGTCGGGAATGGCGTGCTCGTAGCGCAGCGCCGTCTGAACCAAGGTGCCGAGCGCGGCCATGGCCGAGCCCGCCGCCACCGGATCGGTGGCGTCGGCGGCCACGAGAAGCGCAGGCTGATCGCCGCGCCGCAGCGCACGCTCGAAATTGACCGGGATCTCGATCGCGAACAGCACCGCTCCCGATTTGAGCAGGCGGTCGAGCTCGGCCTCGTTGTCGATCACGTGGGTGACGTCGAAATATTTGGTGTTCTCGATCGCCTTGATGATGGTGCGCCCGATATCGGTCTTTTCCTGCACCAGCACCGCGGTCGGCAGATGGCGCGGGTTGGTGTTGATGGCATAGCCGAACAGCATCAGCTGCATGAGCGGAATCACGATGATCATCGCAAACGATACGCGATCGCGGCGCAGCTGGATGAACTCCTTCACCAACATCGCCCAGGTGCGGCGCCAGAAATAGCCCCGCCGCACCGCCTGCGGCGCGGGCGCCGTCGCACCGCTCGCTGCGACCGGCACGCTCATTGAGCGGGCTGCCTGCAGGGGCGGGTTTCAAACCCGCCCTTACGGAATGGCCACCCATACGCCACTCGCACCCTCATTGATAATTGTCCTTGGCGCGGTCCATCAGATCGATGAAGACGTCCTCGAGCGAGGACTCCGAGCGGCTAAACGTCAGCCCCGGACGATCGCGATAAGGCTCGAGCGCCGCATCGAGCGCCGCAGCATCACGCCCCGAGACGTGCAGGCTGGTGCCGAACGGCGCGATCATGTCGACGCCGTGCGCGTGTCCAAGCTCCTCGGCAAGCTGCGTCAGGGTCTCGCCGTTGGTCGTAGTGACGGTGTAGGTGGCAAGATGCGAGGAGGCGATCACGTCGGCGACCGTGCCGTGCGCGAGGAGAATGCCATAGGCGATGTACGCGATCTCGTGGCAGCGCTCCGCCTCGTCCATGTAATGGGTCGAAACCAGCACCGTGAGCCCTTGCGCCGCCAGCGCATGGATCTCGTTCCAGAATTCGCGCCGCGCCTTGGGATCGACGCCTGCCGTGGGCTCGTCGAGCAGCAGAAGCTGCGGGTTGGGCAGGGTGCAGGCACCGAGCGCGAGCCGCTGCTTCCAGCCGCCGGAGAGCTCGCCCGCGAGCTGGCGCTCGCGCCCGGCAAGCCCGAGCCGCTCGATCATGGCGCGCGCCGCTGCACGCGGATTGGCAAGACCGTAGAGTCGCGCAACGAACTCCAGGTTCTCCGCCACCGAAAGATCCTGATAGAGGCTGAAATGCTGGGTCATGTAGCCGACGTGGCGCTTGATCTCGTCGGCTTGGCTGCGGATGTCGTAGCCGAGACAGGTGCCGCGCCCCTGGTCGGGAGTAAGCAGCCCGCACAGCATGCGGATGGTCGTGGTCTTGCCCGAGCCGTTGGGGCCGAGGAAGCCGTAGATCTCTCCGCGTCTCACCTGCATGGAGAGGTTGCGCACGACCTGGCGGCCGTCGAAGGATTTGGTCAGGCCTTCGACCTCGATTGCAATCTCCGGCGCCGCCGTCACTGCCGGTCTCCCAGCACGACGCTCACCGGTTGGCCTACTCGCAGCCGCTCAGGCCGGTCGGTGGTGCGCGCCTCGATGAGAAAGACCAGCTTCGAGCGCTCATCCAAACTGTAGATCACCGGCGGGGTGAACTCGGACGTGCGCGCGATGAAGCTGATCCTGGCGGTGATGTCGGGATCGCAGCCGTCGCAGAGCACGGTGACGGGATCGCCCAGCTTTAGCCTGGGCAACGTCGCCTCATTGACGAAGAAGCGTATTTTCAGGTTACCCGGCGGCAGAATGGCGACGACCGGCCTGCCGGCGGGGACCAGCTCGCCGACGCGGTAATAGAGCTGCTGGATGGTACCAGTGACCGGGCTGTAGACCTTGCGGCGGTTGAGCCGCGTCTGTGCCGAGTTGAGCCGCGCCTGCGCGGTGCGCAGCGCGGCTTCCGCGTCGTCCATGTTTTTTTGCGTGCCGCTTGCAGTCTTCAGCAGTGCCGCTGCGCGATCATAGGCGATCTGCGTATTCTTCAGCGTAGCTTGCGCCATCGCCACGTCGGCGAGCTGCAGGTCCGCATCGACTGCGAAGATCAGCTTTCCCGTCTCGATCGCATCGCCCTCGCGCACGGTGAGCGTCTCGATGCGCCCGACCTCATCGGGAGCAACGAAAATGAGCTCCGCCTCCACCCAGCCCTGGTATGTTGGCGGCTTGTCCTTGTCGCAACCCGCAAGCGCCAACGCGCAGCCGAGGACGCACGCACGCGCGAGAGCAATGCTCGACCGTACGAGCGAGGCATGCCTCGCTCCACCAACCGACGGGACTCGTGCGGACGGCATTCTCACGACTCGCTTCCGAACAGGATCGCGAGATGCGCGCGCATGAGCGCGTGCACGTCGAGCGGCTCGAAACGGCCGAACAGGCTCGACCAGACGATGGCGATGAGTGCGGGCGCGACGAGAAGCTGCGGGAAACGCGCAAGCGCGGCGCGCGTTGCCTCGCCCTCCTTCGCCGCCTGGCGCAGCCGTGCGCGCACGATCGGCAGCACGCGCGAGATCACCTCGCGGTAGTAGAGCTCGGCAAGCTCGGGAAAGCGCGAGCCCTCGGTGATGATCAGGCGGATCACGTCCTGGCGCGGCGTGCCGAAGATCTCCTTGAGGAAAGTGTCGACGATGAGCTCGGCGAGCGCGCGCGTGGAGAGCTCGCGCGCCGCGGCAGCTGCGATCGAGCCGACCAGGGGGCTGAGCTTGGCGCGCACCAGCTCCTGAAACAGGGTCTCCTTGTCGCGGAAATAGAGATAGATCGTGCCCTTGGCGATGCCGGCGCGCGCCGCCACGTCGTCGAGCCTGGTGTCGGCGAAGCCGCGCGCGGCGAACTCTGCCAGCGCCGCATCCAGAATAGCCGCGCGCCGCTCCTGAGGGTCCTGCACCCGCGGCGGCCGGCGCGTGGGGGTGCGCCCCGAGCCGCTGCCCGCCTTGCCTCGCCGCCTCGCCACACTCGCGCCGGCCATCCCGAAATCCTGACGTTTCTGACTGACTGGTCAGTCATATTTAAGCGCGAAGACGCTGGCCGACAACATTTGTTTCGCTCGAAAAACAAACGTCCTGGGGTGAGGGGTTAAGACCCTCCCTCGGTACTGATGATGAGCTTAAAGGATTCGTCGGGGGCTTCCCCCATCCGGCTCCCTGCACTCGCCGGCCTCCCCTCTCTTCAGAGGGAGGTATCAGCCATCATCCCTTGGCGTCGCAGGCCCAGGCGCGGATGACGCAGTCCTTGCCGCCGAACTGGTAGCACTGCTTGAGCGCCATGTTCTCCGCCTCGCCCAATCGCCGGGCGACGGCATAGCCGTGCGGGCCGCAGGCATTGCGGACATCGATGGCGATGGCGCCGCACGCGCGGGTCACCGGCACCACCTTGCAGCCGCCCTCGCACTTGCCGAGCGCCGCGCGGCTCGCCGCCGCTGCGCGCTCGTAGTCGTAGGCGAGGCCGTACGCACCGCACGTCCCGACCGCAATCGCGCCGGCCGCCTGCGCGCTGCTCGCGCTGTCAGCCGATATCATCGCAGCTGCAAGCATCGATGCAACAGCTAAGCGAAAAGCCGCCATGGACCCCCTCCCCAGCAACAGCAAGCAAGCTAGGCCACAGCGGTTTCCATTCGGTGAACGCGCTCTTGTGTCCCGGGCGCAACCCAGCATCGAGACTACCCGCCGGCGGCGCCTTCCATCTCCGCTTTTATGCCGGACAGCGCCTCCGGCGTGTCCACGTCGGTGAGCGCGGCCTTGCACTCGACCGGCACTTCCGCCACCGCCTCGCCGTAGCGTCCGATCAGATGGCGCGCGCCCACATCGCCTTCGATCGCCATCAGGTCGGGAAAGAAACGGCGCGACCACAGCACCGGATTGCCGCGCTTGCCTTCGAATGTGGGCACCACGACCAGCGCGCCGCGATCCGGATCGAACGCGGCGATGAGCCGGTTCATCAATCCGGCATCCACACGCGGCATGTCGCCGAGACAGACGATCACGCCATCCGCATCAGCCGGCACAGCGGCGATGCCGGCGCGCAGCGACGTTCCGAGGCCCTCACCGTAGTCCGGATTGTGGACAATGCGCACCGTCAGGCCGGCCAATGCCTTTTCGATCTCTCCACCTTGATGACCGGCTACGACGACGACCGGATCGGAGCGCGAGGCCAGCGCCTCCTCGGCCACGATGCGCACCAGCGGCCGCTGCGCGATCTCCGCGAGCAGCTTGTTCGGGCCGCCCATTCGTGTTGACCGGCCTGCCGCCAGCACGACTGCTGCGATGCGTTTGGGATGCGGCGGCGTATCCTCCGCCCGCGGCTGCGGCCGCGTGACGATCTCCATGAGCAAGCCGCCTACGCCCATGCCCATGATCGCCTCGCGCGACACCGGGAGACCTGCAAGGAGCCGCATCAGCACCCAGTCGAAACCGTTCTCCTTCGGCGAGCGCGCGCAACCCGGCGCGCCGAGCACCGGCCGCTCGCGCGCCGACCCGATGAGGAGGAGGTTGCCGGGATCGACCGGCATGCCGAAATGCTCGATGCGTCCGCCGACCGCCGCGACCGCCGCGGGAATGACGTCGCGGCGGTCCGCAATCGCCGAGGCGCCGAACACAATGACGAGCTCCGCCCCCGCAGCAAGCACCTCCTCGATCGCGCTCGCAAGCGCGGCCTGCTCGTGGGGCACGCGGCGCTCGGCAATGATGCGCGCGCCGGCGGGAGCGAGGCGCTCCTCGGTAACCCGGAGCGTCTTCTCGATGACCTTGGGCGCGAGACCCGGCAGCAAGGTCGAGACCACCCCGACCTTGCGGATGCGATAGGGCGCAACCCGGATAAGCGGTGCGCGGGCTCGCGCCGGCACCAGCGCCGCATCGCGTTGCGCCGCCGGAACGGCAAACGGGATGATCTTGACGGTCGCGATCATCTCGCCCGCAACCACCGGCTTGTAGGCGGGCAGCGTGGCGAACGTGATGGACTCATCGACCTGGTTGAGGCGATCGACCGCCTTCTTGTCGACGACGAGGATGCCCGCTCGCTCGGCGAACAGGTTGGCCCGCCCGGTGAAGGCGCGATCGAGCCGCACCCCCTCCCCCCGCACCGCCGCCGCGATTTCCGCGGCGGCCGCATCCTCCGAAACCTCGCCCGGCTCCATGCGGGCAACAACGATCTCGGTGATCCCCGCCTCGGCAAGCGCCGCGATTTCCGGCTTGCCGATGACCGTGCCCTTCTTGAGCACGAGACCGGGCTTGCGGATCGAATGCACCGCGACGCCGCCCTCGGCCTCGCGCAGCGGCACCGGACCAAATTTCATTGCGGCGTCTGCGACATCTGCGGCGGCTGGCGCAGCCGCGTGGTGATCTCGCCCATGATGGCCACCGCGATCTCGGGCGGGGAGACCGCGCCGATCTCGAGTCCGATCGGCGCATGGATGCGTGCGAGGTCGGCTTGGGAGACGCCCTGGGTTTTCAGGCGATCGAGCCTGCGCGCATGCGTCTTCTTCGAGCCCAGCGCGCCGATATAGAAGCAGTCGCGCGCAAGCGCGTGCGTGAGCGCCGGGTCATCGATCTTGGGATCGTGCGTGAGCGCGGCGAAAGCCGTGTATCGATCGATCCCGAGCGGCGGCAGCGCGACATCGGGCCATTCCGCAATCACCTTCACCTCGGGAAAGCGCTCGATCGAGGCGAACGCGGTGCGCGGATCGATTATCGTCACGTCATAACCCAGAAGCTTTGCGATCGGCGCCAGCGCCTGGCTGATGTGCACGGCACCGGTGATCACCAGCCGCGGCGGCGGCACGTGCACCGTGAAAAAGAACCGGCCCTGGCTCGTCTCCTCGCTGCCGCTCTTGCCGCTGCGCATGCGTTTTTCCAGCGCGTCCCTCAGCGGGTCGCGCGCAACGTCCGCGGCCTTGACCAGGCGCTGATCTCCGCTTCCCAGGTCGGTGACGACGGCGGCGGCCCGCCGCGCCGCGCGCTCCTCATTGAGGCTTTGCAGAATCGCAAGCTTCACGGTTCAGTCCACCCTTTCCACATAGACGCGAATGGTCCCGCCGCAGGAAAGCCCGACCTTCCATGCGCTCTCATCCGCCACGCCGAATTCGAGGGTCTTCGGTTGGCCGCTCTCGATGACATCGAGCGCTTCCGTGACCACCGCCCCCTCAACGCAGCCGCCCGATACCGAGCCGAGGAAATTGCCTTGGTCGTCGATCACCAGATTGGAGCCAACCGGCCGCGGCGCCGAGCCCCAGGTCGCCACCACGGTGGCAAGCGCAACCCCGCGCCCGCCTTTGCGCCAGTCCGCCGCCGCCTTCAGGATATCCTCGTCGCGCGCCAGGCTTTCCATCAGCTCACTCCATTCATGCGCCTGCACTGTACTGCGTGGCCGCAGATCGTGGGCGACCGCCGTTGTTCCATACATGGCGTGTGGAGTGTGCGGCAGCAATTCCCCTCACGCCGCGGTCTCCAGCCAGACTTTGGGGTTGCCCGAAGGGCCGCCATCCACCGACAGGGCGCGCACGAGCTCCGCCATGCTGTCAAGGTTGTGGATCGGGCGCAGCTGATCCACATGCGGCACCATCGCCCGGATCCCCTTGGCCTTGGCCTCGAAGCCGGAGAAGCGCAGCAGCGGGTTGAGCCAGATGAGCCGGCGGCAAGAGCGATGCAGCCGGTCGATCTCGAACCCGAGCCGGTCGTCCGGGTCGCGCTCGAGCCCGTCGGTGATCAACAGCAAGATCGCCCCCTGCGTGAGCACGCGGCGCGCCCACAGCTTGTTGAAGGTGTGCAGCGACGTGGCGATACGCGTTCCCCCGGACCAGTCCGGGACGCTCGCCGCGACCGCGGCGAGCCCCTCGTCCGGATCCTTCGCCTTGAGCGCCCGGGTCACATTGGTCAGACGGGTGCCGAACAGAAACGTGTGGACACGCTTGCGGGCATCGGTCACCGCGTGGAGGAAATGCAGGAACAAGCGCGTGTACTGGCTCATCGAGCCGGAGATATCGAGCAGCGCCACGAGCGGCGGCGCCTTCAGGCGCGGACCCAGATATTTCAGATCGATGACCGCTCCGCCCGCTTTGAGGCTTGCGCGCAAGGTGCGGCGGATATCGACGACATGACCGTGGCGATGGGGCGCCAGCCGGCGCGTCTTGACCTGGTCGAGCGCCAGCACGAGCCGCTTGATCGCCTCCTTGGCCGCGGCGACCTCGGCTGCGGTCATCTGGGCGAAGTCCTTCTTCTGCAGCACCTCGCGGTCGGAGACCGTGAGCCGCATGTCGGTCTCGAGCTCCGGCGGCTTGCGCTCGGGCTCGCCGCGGCTCGCGAGCAGGGCTTCCTGCACCCGCTGGGTGCCGGGTAACGGCTTCTCGTTCGGCGGAGACGGCGCGGGCGGCAGCATCGCCGCGAGCAGCTTGTCGATGCTGCCGCGGCGGCGAAAAAAAATGCGAAAGGCCTGATCGAACAGGATCGAGTGCTCGTGGCGTTTTACGAGCACGGCATGCAGCACCCAATAGAGGTCCTCGCGCGTGCCGATGCCGGCAGTCTCCACGGCTGAGAGGGCGTCCAGCACCGCACCGGGACCGACCGGAATGCCGGCACTGCGCAACGCGCGGGCGAAGTGAACGATGTTGTCCGCGAGCTGGCCGCCTTCGTCCGCCATTATTCCGCGGCCCGCAGCTGCGCCCGCACCTGCTCGATCAGCTCCTTGGCTTTGCTGCCTTCGAGCCGGGCGATGTCGTCCTGATACTTGAGCAGGACGCCGAGGGTGTCGGACACGGTGCCCGGATCGAGCGCGAGGGCATCGAGCTCGGCAAGCGCGGAGGCCCAGTCGAGGGTTTCAGCCACGCCCGGCGCTTTGAACAGATCCTCCTTGCGCAACGCCTGCACGAAATGCACGACCTGCTCGGAGAGCATCTTGCCGATGCCGGGCACCTTGGTGCGAACGATCCTGAGCTCGCGCTCGGCCGACGGATATCCCACCCAATGATAGAGACATCGGCGCTTGAGCGCGTCGTGGATCTCGCGGGTACGGTTCGAGGTGATGACGACGATCGGCGGCTGCGGCGCCTTCACCGTACCGAGCTCCGGAATGGTGACCTGGAAGTCGGCGAGCACTTCCAGGAGGAACGCCTCGAACGCCTCGTCGGCGCGGTCGAGCTCATCGATCAGGAGCACGGGCCCGCCGGCAGGATCGGCCTCCAGCGCCTGGAGCAGCGGCCGCTTGATCAGGAACCGCTCGGAGAAGACATCATGCTCGAGCCGCTCGCGATCATGTGCGCCTTCCGCCTCGGCGACGCGGATCGCGATCATCTGGGCGGCGTAGTTCCACTCGTAGACGGCGGCGGCGACGTCGAGACCTTCATAGCATTGCAGGCGGATCAGGCGGCGCCCAAGCGTGGTCGAGAGCACCTTGGCGATCTCGGTCTTGCCGACCCCCGCCTCCCCTTCCAGGAACAGCGGGCGCCCCATGCGCAGTGCGAGATAGAGCACGGTGCCGAGCGCGCGGTCGGTGAGATAATTTGCCCCCGCCAGCAGCTCGACCGTGGCGTCGATGGAGACCGGAAGCGCGCGCTGCAGCGTCTGTGCCATGACCGCCGGGGTTATAGCGTCCCGATGACGCAGTTGTCTTGCGCCTGCCGTACGCCGGCATTGTAAGGACGGCTTTGAAACCGCCCCTAATATCCGACATCAAACCCAGGGAACTTGTGGTTTAGGCCGATTCGCAGGATGTGGTCGTGCACCGACACGCCGCCCGCGCGGTTGATGAAGCCCGGAGGCGGCGGGTTGAAATAGCCGGTATTGGCCAAGTCCACGTAGAGGTACTCGGCCTTGACCGTGAAGGAATGAATGCGCGCAGCCTCGACACCGACGCCCGCGGTCCAGCCCATGCGCAGCTTGCTTTCCGAGGCGATGCCGGCCGGAGGCTCGGTGGCGATGAGCTTGACGTCGGCATTCGCCCCGCCGCCGGTGACATAGATCATCCAGCTGCTGAGCACGTAACCCAGGCGAGCGCGGTAAGTTGCGAGCCACCGCTCCGAAGTCTCGGCCATGAAACCGGGAGGGGCGCCGAAATAGGCAGAGGTCCCATGCTTGGTGGAGAGCGAGATGTCAGTATCGATGCCGAAAAGAAGCTTGCTCGCCTGCCAGTTATAACCGAGGGCAAAACCGAACACGCCGCCGCTGAGATCGAAGCTTGGCGTGATATCGCCGGTCGAGGCGGTCTGCTGGCTCGTGCCCGTCGCGACTCCGATGGAGACTCCAAAGAACGGGCCGTTCCAGTTGTATGGCGCCGGCGAGATCTCCTCCGGCGGCCGCGCCCTGGCGGCAGCACCATCGGCGGCATTCGCCGTGCCTGCTGCGAGCAACGCCGCAAGTCCCATCCCGACTGCAATGAATGATTTCATCTGATCCCCCGCCGGCGAAGCGACGCAAATGCCAACGCGAAAATACCGCATCCGTCGCGCGCGCGTGTGACATATTTGCCATAGACCACAGAAATAGACGTGAATTGCACCGGAATGCGCATTCACACGCGATCAGTTTTCCGTCGCGGTCAAGACGATGACGGCTTCATCGTTCGCCTGAAGATGCACTGGGCGAGCTTAAAACCGGCTCTGCCTCAATCGAGCGTCATGCCGGAGCCCATGCCGGAGCACTGGTGCCGGAGCCCTGGTGGCAGCATGGCGAATTCATTGCTATATCGAGCCTCGAATTGGCGTCGGGTACCGGCGTCGTGCGAGCCTTGCCGCCGTACGGAATGCAGCGGACGAGACCGGGAGTTGAGCCCGCGCTCAAGGTCCTTGCCCCTTGGGGGATAGTTCAACGGCAGAACAGCGGACTCTGACTCCGTTAATCTAGGTTCGAATCCTAGTCCCCCAGCCAGCTTGATAGCTTGCCCGATTGACCACCAGGTCGAAGGGCGAACGCAATGAAAACTCCAGCTTTTTTCCTCTGAGCCGCAGGTTCGGAAACACGAACGCGAGAAGTTGGCGCTTCTGCTCGGTTTTCGAACGCTCGAATAGCTCGGCAGCCCAAGAAGCCAACGAAATCAGGCTTCCAGCGTCGTGCGGTACTAGCCGTCACCCTGCCGATGCTGCTCGATGCGGGCCGCGATCTCGGCCTGCCTCTCCTTAGCGCGCGCGCTTTTTTGTCGTACTCGTCCGGCGTAATGCTTCCGGAGGGGGCACGGTCGACCAGGTTGGCGGGTTGCGAACGATCTGCCGCGTGAGGCCGTGCCGCGAGAGCTCCTCTATTCAAGCGCGCTCACTCCGGCCCGAGAAATTTTCTCGTCATCCTGCGACTGCACGCCAGACGCGCCGATCGCCCCGACACATTCATTCTGATAAATGATCGGAACACCGCCCTGGATCGCCAGCCCAGCGGGGAAATTCAAAAAGACCGGTCGTTCCTTTACACGATCTTCCCAGACCTTGGTCGGCTGTTTGGTAAGCGCAGCCATCCGCGCTTTGCCGTGCGCCACCTCGGCCGTGGTCGGACCCGCCCCGTCCATTCGCTCAAGATGCAGCAGGGCTCCGGCGTCATCGACAATAGCGATCGAGACCTTCCAATTATTCCTTTCTGCTTCCGCCTTACAGGCCGCCATCATCTTGTGGACATCGGCTGAGGTCAGGCAGGGCTTAGTACGCATAGCTTCTCCTTTCATCGAAACTTGATGCAATCGACCTTGGTGTTCCACCGGGGCAACATTTGATGAGATTATGAATTGGAAAACAAAATTGCCATACGATACGTCGGAAGCGGAGCCGTTCCGAAAAGCCTGTCCCCTGGAAGGGGTGCTCGTGCGCAACCGCGTTATCCATGGGCCATCCTCCCGTCGCGTGGACAAACTGCAACAATTTAAAGGGAAATCCCCGTGAAGAGCTCCGACAAAGACGCGAACACCGGATTCGCTCTTCACCGACGGGACATGGTGCTCGGGACTGCTGCAGCTTTCCTCTCGACGGATGGCGCATCATCAGGGGACACCGGGCCGCACAGCGCGCAGCCTGACCTCGGCATCAATGCTCAGCCAGCCGCGCCAAT
>DATBHG010000112.1:0-5299 GCA_036557665.1 Xanthobacteraceae bacterium
ACCAGCTCGCCGCCGGCACCGGTGTCGCCCGAGGTGCGGGTGTTGAGGTAGGAGTAGGCGCCGCCTTGGGTGAACAGGTCGAAGAAGGACTGCGCCTTGCCGACGGTGAAGCCGGCCCATTGGATGAAGGCGCGGTCCCAGTAGGCCAGGCAGTTGTTGGCGGTCGAGTTGTTGCACGGGCTGGTGCCAGCCTCGGTGCGGTCGGGCGCGCGGGCGTCCCAGCCGGCGCGGATATAGCTGCGCAGCGTGCCGTACTCGGTCTGGTCGCGCACGTCGAGGGTGATGAGCCCGCGCAGGGTGTAGTTGATGTCGTTGGTGTCGACCCGGTTGAAGCGGGCCATGCCGGTGACGTTCCCGGAGCCCCAGGCGATACCGCTCGAGCCACTGTGCGCCTCGGTCTGCAACCGCAGATAGCCGCCGATCTTGATGCAGGTGGCGGTGCCCGGGATGTAATAGTAGCCGTCGCCGTAGAGCGAGCAGATCTTGACGAACAGCACCGGCGCTGCCTTGACCGGCATGTCGGCGGCTTGCGCCCCGGCGACCGCGACGAGCCCCGCGGCGGTACCGAGGAGAAGACTTTTCACCATCTTCATCTCAACCTCCATTGTTATCCTGGGAGGGATCGGTCTCCGTCGGGCGCTGCTCACCCTGGAAGGTCCCCTTACGCTCCCCTCTCCCCACCGGTCTCTACCGCTGCCACCGTTGTCCCCTGGGCACCGGATTGACCGGAAGGAGCGACATAGGGATGCCCCCCTCCGTCGCACGTCCACATTAGCTCAGTTGTTCCCGCTGGCAACGACTAAGAGGCCTTTTGAACAGTGCGAAATGCGGTTTTCAGAGCGGTGTTGCTCAAACATCACTTGGATCGACCCCGCGGCTCGCTATCCATGACACCGTATGTGCCGGATGCGAACCCAAATGCGGGTGCTCAAGGCTTTGGAATCCTGTAGCTTCCTGCAAGCTCAGGGAGCCCCGGAACGGCGCGGAGCAGTCCTTGCCCGTCATTTGGCGTCGCAGGCCATCCAGAACCTTGTTGCATCCGATCAGCGCGGTTGAATCTCCCGTGTGCCGTTGCGAATTCCAGTGAATTTCCCGCATGCTATCGAATGCCCCAGCCGCGGAATCGTGGAATCGCACGCAAACCCCGTCGCTGCCCTTTGATGAATGCTTCAAAGCAAGGAAGCCGCCGCAAGCGGCGCGCCCTGATCATCGGCGGCTCGATGTCGGGCCTTTTCACGGCGGCCTTCCTGCGGCAGGCCGGGTGGGATACCGACGTTTACGAGCGCTCGACCGTCGAGCTTGTGGGGCGGGGAGCAGGCATCACTACCCATCCGGAGCTGCTGGAAGCGCTGGAGCAAAGCGGGGCGGGTCTGCGCAACCTCGGGGTCGAGGTCGAGAAACGCATCACGCTTGATCGTCGCGGCAATGTCATCGCCGAAAAGCGGCTCCCGCAAATCCTTACCTCCTGGGACCGGGTTCAGAGCCTGATGCGGCAAACCATTGATCCGCAACATTATCACCTCGGCCACAGTTTCGAGCGGCTCGAGCAGGACGGTTCAGGCGTGGTTGCCTATTTCAGCACGAAGGGCCGCGAGCGCGGCGACCTGCTCATCGGTGCCGACGGCATTCGCTCGAGCGTCCGCGCGCAGCTCGCCCCGACCGCGCAGCCGGTCTATTCCGGCTACTATATCTGGCGCGGCGCGCCGGATGAGCTGCACCTCGATGCCCATACGCGCCGAAGCATCTTCCCTTGCTTCACGTTCTTTCTGCCCGAGCAGCAGCAGGTCATCGGATATCCCATCGCGGGACTCGACAATGACCTGCGGCCGGGGCATCGGCGCTACAACTTCATCTGGTATCGCGTCGGCGACGCCGAAGCGCTGCGCCGGATGTGCGTCGACGCGCGGGGGGAGCAGCACGCATACTCGGTTCCGCCGCCGCTCATTCGCAAGGACCTGATCGAGCGCATGCGCGCGGAGGCCGAGGAGATCATGCCGCCGCAGTTCCTGGATTGCCTGCGCAACATGCGCCCGTTCTTCACCCCCATCTACGATTTCTCCACGCCGCAACTGGTGTTCGGGCGCGTCGCGCTCGTTGGGGATGCCGCATCCTCGGCCCGGCCGCACATGGGGTTCGGCATGGCCAAGGCCGGCGGCGATGCGCAAGCGATTGCGCAGGCGCTCGGGAATTACGATGACATCGATGCGGGGCTCGCCGCCTACAACCGCATCCGCCAGCCGGTCGGAGAACGCATCATGCTGCACGGGCGCAAGCTGGGAGCTCATCTCGGCGTGAACCTGCAGACGGATGAGGAGCGCGCCATGTGGCGCCTGTTGCAGGACCACCGCGCCATGATGGACTGGATCGCCGTGCCGAACTTTCTCGCGGCCACGTAGGCTCGCCATAAGCGCCGACCTGCCCAGACCGGACTATGCGCGCAACATGCGCCTCGTCGCTCATTGCGACCAGGGCGGCAGGCCGGACGGCGTGCAGATCATGGTGCACCATGGCTTTGCCTATGTCGGCCACATGTTCTCGAAAGGATTCAGCGTCATCGATGTACGCGATGCCAAGCGGCCGCACGCAGTGAGCTACCTGCCCGCGCCGCCGGGGACATGGAATATCCATCTGCAGACCCACGACGACCTTCTCCTTGTGATCAATGCGAAGGACATGTTCGCGGCGGCGGAATTCGCCGACGAAAAGGCCTATTACAAGGGCCAGCTCGGACAACTGGTTGGGACCGCCGACCGGCGCGCCGCGCGCGATTGGACCGCAGGGCTGGCGGTCTATGACATCTCCAACCCGGGGACACCGCGGCGCATCGGCTTCATGCCGGTCGAGGGCGGCGGCATCCACCGCATCTGGTACGGCGGAGGACAGTGGGCCTATCTCTCCGCCCTGCTCGACGGCTTTACCGATTACATCTTCATGACGGTGGACATGCGCGATCCTGCGCACCCGCGCGAGGCCGGCCGCTACTGGATCCCCGGCATGCACCAGGCGGCGGGCGAGGCGCCGTCCTGGCCATCCACCAGCCGCTATGGCTTGCACCATGCCATCGTGCATGGCGACATCGCCTATGCCGCCTGGCGCGACGCGGGCATGCTGGTGCTCGACGTGGCCGACCGCGCACGACCCAGGCTGATCGTGCAGCGCAACTGGTCGCCTCCGTTCGGCGGGGGCACTCACAACTGCCTTCCCCTGCCCGATCGCGATCTGCTCATCGTGCTCGACGAGGCGGTTCTCGACCATCAGGAGGACGGGCTCAAGCTCATCTGGGTGTTCGATAACCGCGTCAAGCACAACCCGGTGAGCATCTCTACCTTCCCTACCCCGGCCGAAGCTGACTATGTGCGCAAGGGCGGGCACTTCGGGCCGCACAATATTCATGAGAACCGGCCCGGAAGCTTCGTGAGCTCCGATCTGATCTTTGCCACCTATCAGAATGCGGGGGTGCGCGTGTTCGATATCCGCGATCAATACCGGCCGAGCGAGGTCGGAGCGCTGGTGCCTCCCGCGCCGGCGCGCATGATGGACCGCCGGCCCGGCCGGGCGCAGGTGATCCAGTCCGCCGACGTGTTCGTCGATGTCGCCGGCCTGATCTACAGTACCGATTACAATGGCGGCCTATATATTATGGAGTTCAACGGCTGAATTGCGCCTGCGGTCTAGCAGGCGGACAGCCGATGCGGCGGCCGGGTTCGAGGGCCGATTTTGCGCCACCACAGGAGGAGAGCTTCGAGATGAACAACCCCACACAGGTTACGGTTGCGCCGAAGGGAATGGGCCTCAATGATTTCGTGGCGCAGCAGGAGGGTTTCTTCGCCGCTGAGGGATTGGAGGTTTTCTTCGACTGGAACACTTTCAGAGGCACCCAGTCGAGCTGGAAGGATCTCGCCTATTTCGAGCGGCCCCAGGACAAGCCATATGCCGAAGGCCGCGATATCATCCAGGGCGCCTGCGCATGGGGCAGCATCTGTAACGCCAGTGCCGGAATGGGACGTTTCGTGCCGCAAGCCTATGGAGATTCGCCGTGGGCGATCTTCGTGCGGCCCGATTCTCTCATCCGCACGCCGCAGGATCTCAAAGACGTGCCGGTCGCGGTGGGCATGCGTGCCGGCAGCCACTTCAACGTGCCCTACAGGCTGGAGAAATACCTCCCGCTCGCGAGCATCAAGGTCGTGAACACCGGCGGGTTCGGGGCGCGGCTGAAAGCGTTGCTGGAAGGTGAAGTGGAGGCCGCGAGCCTGTTGCCGCCGCAGATCGCCATGGCCGAGGAGCTTGGACTGCGCAAGATCATCGAGGATCGCTTCCACACGTTATGGTGGGTTCCCGAATCGGCGGCGCCCGAAACGGTCGGGGCTTATCTGCGCGCGCTCGATCGCGCGGAAAAAGCCATCGATGCCGACCTGGAGAAATATCTGCCGCTCTGGGAGCTCGCCGTGCCGCCGGAATTCAAGGACCGCGCCTGGGACTACGGCAAGTTCGGCCGCGGCGAGCGCTTCGTTTACGAGCCTATTCCGCGCCGCGAGTTCGACGAGGTCATGGACCAGGTCGAGCGCTGGGGCCTCGACCAGCATCTCAAGGAGCGGAGCTTCGAGAAACTGGCAGCCGAAGCCTGATTTTCCGCCATAGGGCGCACCGTATGGAGGCGCGGGTTTTAAACCCGCCCCCACGGACGCGAGCCCGGGACCCATACTGCCAACCGCGCCCTTGAATGCAAAAATCCCGCCCGCAGCTGCCGGGCCGCGCTTTCGCCGTGGCGCTCGGCCTCGTCGCGTTCATTGCTCCGCTCGCCGTGCACCTGTTCTTTCCCGTGATTCCGGCGGTGAAGGCAGCGCTTTCGCTCTCCGAAGCGGCGGCACAGTTCAATTTCAGCGTCGCGCTGTTTGCGATGGCCCTTGCCACGCTCGCCTACGGGAGCCTCTCCGATCGTTACGGCCGCCGTCCCCTGCTCCTCTCCGGGCTGTTGCTGTTTCTTGTCGGGAGCGCAATTTCCGCCGTTGCGCCCACCGCGGCCGCGCTTGCGCTGGGTCGCATCGTGCAGGCGGTTGGCGCGGGGTGCAGCACCACGCTGGTGCGCACCATCGCGCGCGATGCTTATCGCGCCGAATACCTGGTGCGTGCCATCGCGTATCTGACGATGTTCTATACCCTCGGCCCCATGATCGCTCCGCTTTTCGGCGGTGTGCTGATCGATACCTTGGGTTGGCGCAGCGTGTTCGGCTTTGCCTTGATCGCCGGTGCGCTCATAGCCGTGGCCGCCTACGCCTGGATCTTCGAAACGCGCCCGCAG
>DATBHG010000113.1:0-24446 GCA_036557665.1 Xanthobacteraceae bacterium
CGTCCAAGTCGGCTGCGCGCAGCCGACTTGCACGGCGCAAGCCACCGGTTCGGCTGCATACAAGCGGTGGGTTGCGATTCAATCTCGTTCTGCGCGGGTTACTCAGCGGCTTGGCGCTTGGTCCTGATCTGATAGGCCGCCGCGGTGGCGTCGCGATAGAACAGCTGCACCGTTTCCCGCGAGTACTCGAGAAGGTCCTTGCCGATAAGTTCGAGCTTGGCCAGGAGCTCGTTGGGCACGGTGACGATGTCGGAGCCGCTCTTTTCCGCATGGAAGATATTCAACAGCTCGCGCGTGCTCGCCCATAGGAGCTCCGCCTTCGGGCGCGACGCCAGCAGCTTCTTGGCCGCCGCCATATGTGGAACAGGATCGAGTCCGGCGTCGGCGATTCGCCCGGCGAACACGGATACGATCGCCGGCGTTGTGGGCTCGAGCGCATTCGCGACCTCGCGGACCTGATCGAGGGTGAAGATCGCGGTCACATTGAGCATCACGCCCTCGGATGACAGCGCACGGATGAGCTCTTTCGACGACTGTCCCTTCGTGTTGGTTACCGGGATTTTGACGTTCACGTTGGGTCCCCAGGCGGCGATCGTGCGCGCCTGCTCGGCCATGCTTGCGAAGTCGTCGGCAAATACCTCAAACGATACCGGGCGATCCGTGATCGTGCCGAGCACCTTGCGCGCGAACGCCTCGTAGTCGCCCACACCTGCCTTGCGCATGAGGGTCGGGTTGGTGGTGAAACCCTTGATCACCGGGTTGCGCGACATCTTGAGCATCCCCTCGTAGTCGGCACCGTCGGCGAAAATCTTGACCTTGAGATCGCTGATGCGGCTCATGCTGTCCCCTGTGCTGTTGCAGCGGTTTGGATGATGATCTCAGCAGCCTCGGCCACGGAATGCACGACATGGTCGGGAGCATCCGGCGCAGGCTCATCATAGCCGAGGTCGATGAATACGGTGGCGCAGCCCGCCGCCCGCCCGGCTGCGACATCGGTTCCGCGATCGCCGACCATGAAACTCCTAGCGAGGTCGATCCCGAGCTCGTCGGCGGCCGCCAGAATCATGCCCGGCTTGGGCTTGCGGCAGTCGCAATGCTCGTCTTGCTGATGGAAGCAGGCCTTGAGGGTATCGATTGGCAATTCCCGCCGCAGGATCTGGTGCATTGCCTCCACTTCCGACCGCAGCACCAGCCCACGCCCCACGTCCGGCTGGTTGGTCACGACTGCCAAGAGAAACCCCTCCCGCTTGAGTCTGCTCAGACTCGGCCCCGCATCCGGGTAGAGCTTGAAATCCGCAAGGCGGCGCGGTGCGAAGCTGCGCCGATCGCGGAATTCCGGAATGACAATGACGCCGTCACGATCGAGAAAGACGGCCGGCCTCAACCCGCGGGCACGGCTTACCATTTCGTCTGCCTGCGCTGCAAGGCTGGATGGCTGACAAGGCAGTGCCAGACCACAGCCTGAAAGGCTTCCGACAATGGCGTCACCCAGCCTGGATTGACCTGCGGAATCACCACCACCGTATCGCCGTGCAGGGCCGTATATCCGCTGTCCCGGCCGACGATACCGAATACCTTCGCGGACCGCGTCTTGGCCAGATCGATCGCTTTCACGAGGTTGACGCTGATGTTCCGCTCCGCATCGCCGCCGCCCACCGAATACACCAGAATTGCGTCCTTGGCGTTGAGATGACTGGTTTCGAGCCACGCCGCAAAAACAGTATCCCAGCCTTCGTCGTTGGTGCGCGCCGTGAGCTCCGAGACGTTGTCCACCGGACTATAGGTCTCGATGCCGCAGAGTTTGCGAAAGTCATTGACTGCATGACTGCAATTGGCGGCACTGCCGCCGACACCGAGCAGGAACAGACGTCCCCCGCGCTCCCGCAGCGCCTCGAGCTCGGACGCGAGCGTTTCGATCGAGGCAAAGGAGATGTCGCGGCAAATCTGACCGGCCGCTGCAAAAAAGCCTTCCGCGTGGTTCATCCGCCCAGGTTTCCCTCTCGCGTTCTCTTGCCATATCGGATGCGGGTTTTGAAGCATCGGTGGGCCGCTCGAATAGACTGCCAGGTAGGGTGGGCAAAGGCGCGCTGTCAGTCTGCGCAGACTGCTGTGCGCGCGCGCCTTTGTCGCCCTGCCGGCCCGCGTCATGCCGTTCACAGGGAAGCGTAAAGTGCCGCAAAGCGCTCCACCGCGGCGGATAGCGCAAAATTTTCCACGATACGCATGCGCGCCTTGGCGGCGCGAGCCGCGCGCGCCGTCATCGGCTCCTCTGCGAGCGTCTTTATTGCTGCCGCCATGGCTGGCGCGTCTTCACAGGGCACGACCATCCCGGTCTCGCCCACAATGAGCCTGGCATCGCCGACCTCGGTCGCAATCCCGGGCAAGCCACAGGCCATGCCTTCCGCGAGGGCGTTCGAAAAACCTTCCCCAAAGCGTGAGCTCGAGGCGATGAAATCGGCTGCCGGCAACAGACGCGCAACATCGCGCCGCCGCCCGAGTCGGAAAACATTGCAGGATGTCGCCAAATTCTCGGTGCCTGCGCCGATGAGCAATGCATGGACATCCGGCAGCTGAGCCATCGCGGCGAGAAAGGTGCCGTGGTCCTTCATCGGGTCCACGCGGGCGACATGCGCAATCACAGTGGCCGCATCGTCGATGCCAAGCTCGCTGCGCACCGCTTTACGGCCGGCCAGATCGGGCCTGAACTCCTCCACATCGATGCCGTTGGGGATGACCTCTGCGCGGCGGGGACGATATCCGAGCTCCAAATGAAATTTCAGACCCGCTGCGGAGTTGGCGGTCACCGCGTCCGGCCAGCCCGACAGGAGCGTGCAGGTCTTGACTACCGCGCGCAATCCACGGCCGTATCGGCGAAGCTCCATGTCCGAGCACCGCACGCCCCACACGAGGCGCGTCCGGCGACGGCGGCCGGACAAGATAAGCGCAGCGAGCGCAGCGAGATCGCCGTGATACATCCAGCCCTGCACAACGTCAGGGCGCCGATCGGCGATGAGTTTTGCCAGCTGCGTGAGA
This sequence comes from Xanthobacteraceae bacterium, assembly GCA_036557665.1. GTDB lineage: Bacteria > Pseudomonadota > Alphaproteobacteria > Rhizobiales > Xanthobacteraceae > VAZQ01. Next base: position 3,034 of record DATBHG010000113.1, read on the forward strand.
CCCGAAGCGATCCCGCTCGCTCGCCGGAAGTCGAGTTGCACGACTGCCACTCCTGCCGCGCGCAACCGCTCCACATGGTCGTCCTCCGGACGCAGGCTCACGACAATGACCTCGTCCGCGATGCCAGGCGGATGGGTGACGAGCCGCGTCAGCATGGCCTCGGCACCGCCGACGCCAAGACCTGTCGTCACGCAAATGAGCGTGCGCGGCCGCGGCTTCACGCCCACCGCTCGCGCCAGGCCTGCAGCATCAGCACGGTCCACAACGGATATTGCCAGTTACAACTTCCTTCGAGATGCTGCTGCCAGACGCGGCGCACCGGCTCGGCGCGCACGAGCCCATAGGCCCTGAGACGTGCTGGGGCCAAAAGCTGCTCCGCCCAATCCCGCAACGGCCCGCGGAGCCAGGCATGGATGGGCACACCGAAACCCATCTTCGGCCGGTCGATCAGATGCCTGGGCACGTAACGATCAAGCACCCTGCGCAGCAGCCATTTGCTTTGGCCGCCGCGGATCTTGAATTCCTGCGGCACGCTCCAGGCGTAGGCGACGACACGGTGATCGAGCAGCGGCACCCTGCCTTCGAGCCCCACTGCCATGGTAGCGCGGTCCACCTTGGTCAAGATGTCATCAGGCAAGTAGCCGAGCATGTCCAGGAGCTGCATGCGCGGAACAAGTTGCGGAAAATCCTTGGCGACGGCGGCATCCCACAACGGCCCATGCGGCTCGCGGCCCGCAGCGGCGACCGCCTCGGGGCGTTCCCACTGGCTCACCAGGCGGCGGTAGATGGCCTCCGGCGAGGGATCGTCGAAAAGGGTTGCAATCTTATGCAGCTTGTCGCCGGCCAGAGCCGGCCGCCATGCGCCGGGGATTACGGCAAACACCCGGTTCCAGGTCTCAGGCGGCAACGCTCGCAATGCTGCCGCCGATACGGCGCGCAGCGGACCCGGCACATGGCGCATGACCTGCGCCAGCCGCTCTCCCCAACGGTAGCGGTTGTAGCCTGCGAACAGCTCATCGCCGCCATCGCCCGAGAGCGCCACGGTTACGTGTTTGCGGGTCAACTCGGAAACGAGATAGGTCGGGATTTGCGAGGAATCCGCAAACGGCTCGTCGAACCACTCCGGGATCTGCGGAATGACGTCGAGGGCGTGGCGAGGCTCGACGTAAAACTCGGTGTGATCGGTGCCCAGATGGGCGGCTACTTTTTTCGCGGACTCGGCCTCGTTGTAGCCGCTCTCGTGAAACCCGATGGAGAACGTTTTCACGGGGCGCGAGCTTTGTGCCTGCATGAGCGCTACGACCGTCGACGAATCGATGCCGCCGGACAGGAAAGCCCCGAGCGGAACGTCGGAGATCATTCGCAGCTTGACGGAGTCGCGCAGCAACGTGTCGAGCCGGTCGGCAGCTTCACGCAGGTCGGGCGCAGGATCGTTGCGCCGCAGACCCGCAAGCGCGACCCCACGCAGATCCCAATAGCATTTCGAGGCTGCCCGTACTCCCTGCCGCAGTGTCAAAACATGTCCCGGGGGAAGTTTTGCAGCTTCCCGATAGATGGTCCGCGGCTGCGCGATGTAGGCATGACGCAAATAGCCGACGATTGCATCGTCATCGATGGTCGGCCGCCATCGCGGCACCGCACGAAAGGCTTTGAGCTGCGAAGCAAACAGGACGCGTTCCGGGGTCGCGGCATAGTAGAGCGGCTTGATGCCGAGCCGATCGCGCGCGAGTACGAGCGTCTTCATCCTGCGATCCCAAAGTGCGAAGGCGAACATGCCGACGGCCCGCTCGATGGCCACCTCTACGCCCCAAAGCCCGCATGCCTCGAGCAGCACTTCGGTATCGGAATCGCCCCGCAGAGCACGCCCTGCGGCCGCGAGCTCCCGGCGGATGTCGCCATAATTGTAGATTTCGCCGTTGAAGGTTATGACGTAGCGCTTGTCGGCCGAATGCATGGGCTGGGCACCGCCGGGACTGAGATCAATGATGGCCAGACGACGCTGCGCGAGCACTGCCCCGGCCTCGGCCTCCACCCACACGTCTCCGGCATCGGGGCCGCGGTGACGCAGTGTTTCGTTCATGCCCTCGCCGATCGCGCGCAATTGATCGGCGCTGGTCGCCGCTCGCCAATCGATCATCCCCGCAATGCCGCACATCGACCTGACCGGCTCGTTCAAAAGGTGCTGCGTTGTATCCCCGGATCGGCGGAGGGTCGAGGCGGCTGCGCTTGCGCAAAGGCTTATCGGGTGGGCAAACGCGCGCCGCTCCAATCACTCGCGTCGGTGTGCAAGCTCGCGCGCCGTGCCCACGCAGGGCCTTTTTCAGCCCCAAGCGCGTGGGCACGATCTCCGGCTGATGCCTGATCTCCTTTTCGATCTGCGCCATTGTGAGATACGATAGTCTTTATTTCGCATTCTTTCTCGGCTTCGTCTGGCTCGCATTCCTGGTATTGCCGTGGCGGGGCTGGATACTGCTGGCCGCGAGTATCCTTTTCTATGCAGCTGCCGGCGTGCGCGACAGCGTACTTGCAGCTGTCGTCGTGCTGTCGAACTACGGTTTCCAGTTCCTGATCGAGCGCGACAGGCGATGGCTCTACCCTGCCCTTCTCCTCGACTTCGGCTGTCTTGCCTATTTCAAGTACCGGGTCTTTCTGGCAGCGGCCGTAGGTTTCGATGTGTTCACCCATGACCTCGTGATCCCGCTTGGAATCTCTTTCTACATCTTTCAGCTCTCCGCATTCCTGATCGACATCTCCCGCGGGCGCGCGCAGCCGTTTCATTCGCTCGCGCGCTTTGCGCTATTCAAATTATTCTTCAGCCAGCTCGTTGCCGGCCCGATAACGCGCTGGCGGCAACTCGGGCCGCAGGTGCACCGGCTGTTCGATGGCAAGCTCTTCGTACGATCGCGCTTCATCGGGTTGGGACTTGGTCTGTGCCTGCTCGGCCTGGTGAAGAAGGTTTTGCTTGCCGATTCGATCGGTCCGATCGTCGATGCGATCTTTCGCGATGGTCCCGCCGGCTCCGCCGCGGCATGGCTAGGCGCCTGGCTGTTCACGTTCCAGATCTATTTCGACTTTTCCGGATATTCCGACATTGCCATCGGTTCCGCGTATTTGTTCGGGATACGCCTTCCCTTGAATTTCGCGACCCCCTTGCTCGCGCCGGGCATTGCCCAGTTCTGGCAGCGCTGGCACATGACACTCACCCGCTACTTGCGGGACTACGTGTTCGTCCCCCTCGCGGATGCGAGGATCGCCTCGCGACGCTACCGCGTCGCTCAACACTTTTTCGCCATGACGTTGACCATGACGCTGTGCGGACTGTGGCACGGAGCGAGCTTCACCTTCGTTCTCTGGGGCGCACTGCAGGGCATCGCGATCATGCTTGCCACCATGTGGTCGAGGCACTTTCGGCCGCTGCCGTCCTGGATCGCGTGGGCAGCCACCTTGGTTTTCTGCGTGGCGACTGCGGTCTTCTTTCGCTCGCCGAGTCTGGGATATGCATTCGATTATCTGGGCACCATGTTCGGCTTGCACGGCGGATACACTGCCGTTCCCGCGCAGGCCGCGGCCGGCTGGCAGCTGCCCTCCGGCGCAACGAGCGAGCTCCTGATCGTCACCGGCTGCATTGCGCTGCTTGCCCTGCACTGGCTGGAAGCGCAGGTGACGACCCTGCGGGCAGCCGCGCTCATTTGCCGGCTTGACGGCATGTTCCTGCGGATGTTTTTCGCCGGATCCGCCATATGGCTGCTGTTGCTGCCGAAGGTGCAGGACAACCCTTTCATTTATTTCCGGTTCTGATGATGTGGCGCAATATCGGCTCGCAGACGGCAAAATTGTTGGCGGGGATCCTCGCCGCAACCGCTGCGGCCGAGCTTCTTTTCGTGGTGATCGGTGCGACGCCGCTGCGATGGGTGCTGCCGGTTCCGCCTGTTGCACTTTACGGCCCGGACGCTGACACCGGCTATCGGCATCGCGCCGACGTTTCCGGGTTATGGCTGACCGAGCACCGGTCGCTGATCACCACTTCGAGCCTCGGCCTGCGCGATCGCAATCGCAGTGTCGATCACCATGGCACACGGCGTGCGGTGATCGTCGGCGATTCCTTCATCGAAGCGCTGCAGGTTGACGCATCCGAGACGGCAGCAGCGGTAGCTGAGAGAATCCTCTCAGGCGAGCGCCACGGCACGGAGGTCGTCAACCTCGGTCTCGCGGGCGCGCGCCCGGCCGTGGAGGTCGCGCGTCTGGAATCGGAAGGGCGCCGCCTCGGCGCCGATGCGGCGCTGGTGATGCTGTACGTCGACAATTTCCTCTCGCCCATCACGACGGACGATTCCGAGTTCACCGGCTATCGCCGGGATCCCGATGGCGAGTTTCGGCTGTCCTATGGCTTTCGCAACAGCGGCGGCTATCGATTTCGCACCTCGCTGGCAGGTCGGATCTACTATTGGCTTCTCGACCACAGTCAGGTGGCGCGCATCCTCAACGCACGCAAGAATAGCGGGCTCCTGGCCGAGTGGCTCGAGCCGGCAGCCGCGGCTGTGCAGGGAACGCAGCCCGGCTGGAGCTGTGCGCCGGATCTCCTCGACCGGCAGCTCGCGCTATGGCGCGACCGTACGCCCGCCGGGGCGAATGCGCTTGTCGATGCCTTCATCCGCGACTTGGCCGCCTACCGCCAATCCCGTGACATTCCGATCTTTGTTGCGGCCTGGGACATCGAGGCGCGATGCCCGCAGCTTGCAAGCGAGCGTTCGGTCCTGATCGCAGCAATGCGGGCGAGGATCGAGGAGGCCGGCCTGCACTTTGTCGATCTCGATCGGCGCATCGTCGAGAAGGTAGGCTCCGCCGGCGTGGCGAGGCTCCATGGATTTGGCCCCACGCTCGGCTGGGGCCATCTCAACGTCGACGGCAACCGGGTCTACGGCGAGATTTTCGCCGACGTCCTTCGGCCGGGACTATTCGGCCATCCGTGATCCGACGACTAACCGTTCTGTAGGGCGGATTAGATTAGCCAAGCGCAGCGAGGGGTAATCCGCCGCCAGGCCGCATGGATGGACGGCGGGTTACGCTACGCTAACCCGCCCTACAAAGAATTTGGCATTGTCTCAACTCGGCTGCAGCAGCGGCCGCAAGCTGCGGATGTCGGCCAGTTGCTCGATCGAGAGGATTGTCTCGATCAGCCGTCCGGCTGGCTCGCTCCCGAGCACCGGCGCGATGAGATCGCGAGCCTTGTCGCTCACTTCCACCCGCGTCATGGGATTGCGCGGCGTACCCCGCACCGCGGTGACCCGTTCCGAGAGGCGGCTCCCGCTCTCGAGCTCAACCTCCACAACGGTGACGCGCAGCGGCAGGAGCTTGGAGAGCTCCTCGTCGGGCACGAGCCTCACCTTGGCGCGCTCCCGCAGCAGGGCCGGATCCTGCATGCGCGGCTTGTCGTGCGCCGCCTGGAAGGTGACGGTCTTGTCCACGAGCATCACCGCGAGCATGTGCTGAAGGCAGATATCGGGCATCTCGCGATTGTCCACGACGCGGCCGACCGAGGGGGCAAGCCGCACTGTGACGCTCTGCACGTCGGCGGCCTCGAAGTGCTGCTTGCCCCGCATCGCCTGCAATGCATCGAGCGGCGCCTGGATCGGCGAGCCTACCGTCCATTTCTTTATGTCTGTCTGCGCGATCTCGTAGCGCTCGCCCAGCTTCTCCGTCAGCCGCTCGGGCCGGGCCTTTGGGGCATAAGCGACAAAAAAGTTGTCGGGCCCTGAGAAGATGTCGTCGAGGCCGTTCCAGCCGGATCCCACCAGCAGCGCCGAGGCGACCCCGTTGCGCGCCGGCATCCCGCCGAAGACGAACGCCTTCTCGACATGGTCGGTATCGCGCCGCCAGGCGATGATGCCCGAGGACTGCTGCGCCGTGTAGTCGAGCACCCAGCGCATCTGCCGGCTGTCGAGACCCGCGGCGCAAGCTGCGGCGGCGGCAGCACCGAAAGTTCCGGCAATGCTGTGGGTGCTCAGGCTGCTTTGGTAGCTGAAATCGGCGCCGCCCATGGCCATGACGACACGCGTTCCGATGTCATAGCCGAGCGTCACCGCCCGCAAGAAGCGCGCGCCGTCGATGCCGTGCTCCTCGCCGGCTGCGAGCGCCGCGGGCACGACGGCGCACCCCGGATGGGAGCGCGACGCGTTGTGCGAATCATCGGTCTCATCTGCATGGGCCATGACCCCGTTGGCGAGCGCGGCGTCGCCCGCCGCGACGGTGAGCCTTGTGCCCACCACGGTCGCCTGTCCTTTGCCGGCATGGGCAGCGACATAGCGCTGCGCCGCCTGCCCGGGCAGCAACTGCGCCCCCGAGATCATGGATGCCAGCGTGTCGAGCGCATGTTGCTTGGCATGCTCGACGACATCGGCGGGAAGCGCGCGGCTCGCAGCATCGCTCATGTAGGCGCTGAGTGCATGCATGGCTGTTCCGGGACCGGAAGCCTGCGCAAATACGCGCATCGGGGACGTCGGGAGTCCCGCGGCCGTTATCATGCTCATACCCACAAGCGTGCGACGGTTCAATCGATGATCCATGATCGCTCGCTATCTCCTGGTTGGCCGGCGCCGAAGCGATGCGGCCGTGGCTGCATTCCCTGGCGGTGCCATACGCATCGCCGGGTGCACGCGGCTCCAGTCGAGCGCAGCCACTTCTTGTTTGATCCAGGTCCGGAACGCCTGGACGTGCGGGTGCTCGCTGCGGCTCTTGGGGCACACGAAGTGATAGGCACGCTCTGAGCGCAGCGCGAGCTGGACTGCTATGAGAAGCCGTCCTGTACGCAGGTCGTCGTAGGCCAGCATATCGTGGGCAAGCAGCACGCCCGCCCCCTCGCTTGCGGCATCGAGAGCGTGATCGGCGCTGTTGAACCGCAGCCCCCGACTGGCATCGACCCCCTCGACACCGGCTGCCTTGAACCACTCCGCCCAGGTGGACACCTTGGCACGACCGGCGAGCGTGTCGTCGTGGATGAGCGGCACGCCCTTGAGCGCTTCCGGCCCCTGCAAACGCCCGTGCACCTCGAGCAGCCTCGGGCTCCAGACCGGCAGGAGCGTAAGCTCGATCAGCTTCTCGATCAGAAGTGTCGGGTCTGCCGCAGCATCGACTGGCATGTTGCGGATCGCCGCGTGGACTCCATCGCTGGTAAAGTTTGCATTGGCGATGGACGAGGAAACCCGGACATCGATGTCCGGGCAGGCGCTCGCGAACCGATAGAGCCGCGCCGCGAGCCACTTGGAGGTAAATCCCGGCGGCGTGCTCACGACGAGCACACGTTGCTCGCTCTCGCGGCCGAGCGCCGCGACCGCGTCGCGGATGTGGCTGAACCCGGTGTGCAGTCCGGGATAGAGCTGCCTGCCCGCCGGCGTAAGCGCGATTGAGCGCACGCCGCGTTGGAACAGCTTGAGACCCAGCAGCTCTTCGAGCCTGCGTATCTGGTGACTCAGGGCGCCCGCAGTCACGTGCAGCTCCTGCGCTGCCTTGGTGAGACTCAAATGGCGGGCGGCGGCTTCGAATGCACGCAGCGCATTGAGCGGCGGCATCAGCAGCGGCATGAGAAAAGCTCAAGCATCGCCTGAGAAGACTTCCTTTGTAATCCCCTCCTCCTGCTAGCAAATTGAATCTCGTGGAATTCCACGAATGAGTAAAATTCAATTCGGCTATCACCGTTACATCAACCCGGACGGATGCGGAAGATCTGATTCCGCAATAAGAGACCGATGGAGACAGGCAGATGAGCTACGCGGCAAACAACAGGGGCCTCGTCACATGTTTCGTCGAGAACGCCTCCGCCAGGAGCGGCATCGCGAAAAGGCCGGGCGTGCTGCGGCGTGTCCTTGATCTTCTGTTCGAGTCGCGACAGAAGCAGGCCGATCGCGATATCGCACGCTTCCTCAGCCGCTCCGGCGGACGTCTCACTGATGAGATGGAGCGCGAGCTGACCCAGCGCCTCTTCAGGGGCAATTGGAACCCGCGCTGAGCTCCAACACACCCTTCGTAGGGCGAGCGAGGCTTCCTGCTTCGTAAGCCTTCCCACTACGTGACAGGTTTGCCTTGTAGGGGCGGGTTTTAAACCCGCCCCTACACATGGGATCGCACATGGGACGGTCAGAGGCTCCCGGGCCACCGTTATGGCGATGTCGTGATCGACAGCTTGGCGAGCGCGGCAGCGACATCATCTGTTCGCTCCAGCGTCCATAACGACTGCAGGATGGACTGCACCCGCTCCCGCGGCCATCGCTTGCCGACATTGCTGTGGAATTTTCGCTCGACGTCCGCCCGGCTCACGGGCTGGCCGGGAAAACCGGGCAGGTTTTCGACCTGCCTGTCGATGCGGCGGCCGTCATCGAGCGTCGCCGTAATGCGTGTCGCAGGAGCATTTCCGCGCAGTGCTCCAAAGGCGGGGTCCTCCTTGACGGTGATCTTGCGCATGAGGGCAAGGATGCGCGGATCGCGCAGCTTTTCCGGCGCGTAGCTGTCATTGCTGAGAGCGCCGTCGAGCATGGCGCGGGCGGTGATGTAGGGCAGGCTGTGGTCTGCGGTATCCCTTGTATCCGGCGCCCACTTTTCCGGCTCGCTGCCGGTTTGTTGAAAGCCTCGGCGGGTGGTTGCGATCTCGATCGTCGCGATGCGATCGAGATCGCCGGCCTCCCTGGCGAGCGCGACGCCGGCTATGATGGCGGTCTGGGCGTAGACCACAGCGGGATAGGCTTTCAGCCCGCACCGGTGGATGCGAAACGGGATGCCGCGCCCGCCGAACGCGGTCACGTCCACGTCGGCGGGCCCGGCAACGAGCGCAAAGAAGCCCCTGCGTCCCTCGAAAATGGGCGACGGACCACTGATCCCGGCCCGCGCCAGCATCGCGGCGAACACTGCATTGCGAGCAGCCTCGGCGGCGGCAAGCCCTTTCCAGTCGGACAGAGTCTGCGACCGGGTCTGGCCCATGGGAATGTGGTCGTTGATCGCCAGATTGACCGCCTGGGTAAGCCTGTCCGCCCGAAGCTTCATCAACCTGCCGGCGGCGAGCGCCACCGCCGGCAGATTGAAAACCGGCGGGTCCCAGCCGCGCGTCGTGATATCGAAGGCATCGATCAGGCGGCAGTTGACCTCGTAAGCTAGAGCGATCGCGGCGATCAGCTCACTCCCGCTCGCGCGCTCGGACTCGGCGACCGCCAGGCAGGCAGCGATATTGTCGCTGGGGTGGCCGGAGAAACGGCCGGTATAAACGTCGTTGAGATCGTAATATCGAGCTGCGGCCCCATTGGCGAAGGCCGCCAGATCGGGCGTGGTGCTCCGGCCGGTACCGATGACCGTTGCCGCTCCGGTCGCGGCCGCCAGGACCAGATCACGGCAAATTCGCACCGGTCGTTCATCATATGCGGCAATTGCACATCCGAGGGTGTCGATCACATGCGCTTTGACTCTTTCGATTGTCTCTGCGCCCAGATCCTCGTACCGCAGCTCTTGCGCGTAGGCGGCCAGCCTTGCGGCCAACGGGGGGACGGATGTCTCCGGCTCCGGACGTGTCATGTCGGTTGGCGCCCCCGAGCTTGGCGAGCTCACCGCACAGGCCGCAGCGCCGGCCGCGAGCTGCAGCACTTGCCTGCGCGGAGCTTTCACCATGATCTTCCCTCATGAGAATCTTGTCGAGCGCGCACCCCGGCGGAGCCCGGCACTCCGCCCCCGAATTTGGAGAGCATCGCCACCGCCAGTTGACCCCCACCCGGCTCCCCCCGACAAGTCGGGGGATCGCCGACCTCCCCCTTTCAGGTGGAGGTCCTGCAACGCGTGCTGCACAGCGGTGCCCATGTGCAAGGACCCCGCGTGGTAATCGCATGAAGGTCTTGTTCTTCATCCGCTCCATGGTCGTAGGCGGCAGCCAGCGGCAGCTTGCCATGCTCGCGCGCGGACTGGCAGCGCGCGGTCATGACGTTGCTGTGGTCGTATTCTACACCGGCAGCGAGATCGACGTGTTCCGGCACGATACGAGCGTGCGCGTAGTGTCGCTGAGCAAATCGGGACGCTGGGATGCGCTCGGGCCGCTCCTGCGGCTGCGCCGGGTGCTCGCAACAGAACGGCCCGATGTTCTGTACGCTTTCCAGCCTACCCAGTCGGCCTTGGCCGCGCTGCTGCTTCCGTTCGGGCAATCGACGAAGCTCGTCTTCGGGGTGCGTGCGGCCGGGATGGAGGTCGATCGTTATGACAGCCTCTCGGCGCTGACCTACCGGCTGGAAGTCTGGCTCTCGCGGCGGGCGGACCTGATCATCGCCAATGGCCGTGCCGTGCGCGCCGACGCGATCAGGCGCGGCATGCCTGGCGCTCGGATTGCCGTGGTCCCCAACGGCATCGATACGCAGGCGATGCGGCCCGACCCGGCCGCCGGTCGCGCGCAGCGGCATGCATGGGGCCTCTCCGAGGAAGCTTTGGTCATCGGCTGCGTCGCCCGTTTCGATCCCATGAAGGATCACGCCACCTTTCTCGCCGCCGCCGCCGGCTTCGCTCGCGCGCATCCGGATGCGCGCTTCGTCTGCATCGGCGGCGGGCCGGCTGCTTACCGTGACAAGATCAAGGCGGTGGCCCGATCGCTCGGAGTCGATCGCTCTCTGATCTGGGCCGGCGAGATGGACAACCTGCGCGCCGTGTACAACGCCTTCGACATCGCCACCCTGGCGTCGGCCTTCGGCGAGGGCTTCCCCAACGTGATCGGAGAGGCCATGGCTTGCGGCATTCCCGTCGCGGCCACCGACGTCGGCGACGCGCGCCTCATCGTGGGCGAGCTCGGCGAGGTGGTGCCGCCGCGTCAGCCGGACCTGCTGTGCGCGGCATGGGAGCGCCTGCGGCAGCGCCTTGCGCAGGACGCCTCCTTCCGCGATGCCATGCGTCATGCGATCGTGACGAGCTACGGGGTCGACGCGATGGTCGAGCGAACGGCGCAGGCTCTTTCTCTGCTCGTCGCCGGCCGGGCCACTGAGGAAATTGCGCGCTGATTCGCCCGCAAAACCCTCAAGTTGTTGAACCAATGCAGACCAGCAGGCTGTGTATCATTGGTTGACACGAAGAGTTTTTGACCGCTGTATCATTCAGTGATACATGCGCTTGTGATCAGGAGCTTCCGGGATAAGATGACTGAGGCCGTCTTCAACGGCGAAAGTCCTAAAGGCTTTCCGGCTGATCTAATCAAGGTGGCGCGCCGGAAATTGCGCTATCTCAACGCATCGGGCGATCTCGGCGATTTGAGGTCGCCTCCAGGCAACCGTCTTGAGCCGCTGGCGGGCAAGCGCAAGGGGCAATACTCGATCAGGATCAACGACCAATTCCGACTGTGCTTTGTTTGGACGCCCGAAGGCCCTGCGAACGTTGAGATCGTGGACTACCATTAGAGAAGAGGACGCAACTAATGGCGAAGAAGCTCAAGCCCATGCACCCCGGTGAGGTTCTCCGGGAGGAGTTCCTGGTTCCGCTGAAAATGTCGGCGGGCGCTCTTGCCAAGGCTTGTGGCTTGCCTCGCACACGAATCGAGCGGATCGCCAGCGAGCAGACCGCGATTACCGCCGATACTGCACTTCGGCTCGCCAAGGCGCTCGGCACAACGGCGCAGCTTTGGCTCAATCTGCAGAACGACTATGACGTTCAGGTCGCCAAGCGCGATCTCGGCAAGACTCTCGATCGAATCGAGAGTGTAAACAAGCCGGAGGCGGCTTAGTCGACCTGGAGCCGGCTCGTCATGCCGGCGCCAGCTCGAAGATGTGGCAGGAGCTCCCGAGCATGTGCGCAAGGCGGGCGCGCCGTGACAGCGCGAGATGCGGGCCGAGCAGCATGTTGCCGGTGTAGAACAGTCCCATCGGCTCGTCGCGAGCGACGGTGAACCCGTTCCCGCAAAAATTCCGGCGCCACCAGCGCGGATGAAACAGCCACAGCTCGGAGATGACATTGCCCCGCTCGCCATGGCGGCGCGGCAGGCATCGCCCTCCGACCGCTCGCGCCGTGCGATGCCAGGCCGCGCCGAGACGGCGCAGCTCCTGCCCCCGCGGCAAATCCTGCGGAACCAGGTCAGGGAGCCCGGCAAAGAGATAGACGAGCGCGTCGGGATAGCCGGCAAGCGTCGTCCAGAATCGCCAGGCATGGGTGGGGAGGACATGCACGCATTTCCCTCCCGGCCGCAGCACGCGGCGGATCTCGCGATGCATGCGCACCAGATCCGGCACGTGCTCGAGCACATTGGAGGAGAACACCACGTCCATGCTGGCGTCCGGCAGCGGGATCGTGCGGCCATCGTAGTCGATGATCGGGAACAGCCGGTGGGCGGCGTAGGTGGAGTCCGGAATTTCTATCGCGGTGACCTTAAATCCCCGCCGCCGCAGCTCGAGCGCCTGCTTGCCGGTGCCGGCGCCGACCTCGAGCACGCGCGCCCCTGCTGGAAAGAACGGGACGATCCGCTCGATCTCTGCGAGCCGCAGCGCATCGAGGTGCTCGTAGGAGAACATGTGGCCCGGCCAGCTCTAGGCTGCGCGGCGATACAGATATTCGTCGCAGCCGGAGCCGAACAAGCCGGTCGTCAATGGCGTGGCCATGCCCCAGATGCGCGTGAACCCGAGAGGTTGCATCAAGGCATCGACCTCCGGTGCGGAGATGGACTCATAGGGATAGCCGCCCATCCAGTCGTGCACGTTGTGGTCGAAATCCATGCCGCGCTGGCGCTGATAGGTCTTCACGCAGGATTGAAAGTCGCCGCCGGTCAGCAGAAACCGCAGCCGCAGCAGCGCGATGTAGATCGTCCGCGCGCGCCGTTGTGCATCCGCAGGAGCGCCGGCGTACCAGCGCTTCTCGAGCCGCCACAGGCTGCACATCCGGGTGCGGTGATAGAGGGCAAACGCGAACAGTCCGCCCGGCGCCGCCAGCCCCGATGCCGCGGCAAGCGCCTCGCGCATGGCCCCGGTGTGATGCAGCACACCCCAGGAATAGACGATGTCGAACGTTCCGAGCGCGGCGATGTAGCTGCGGTCGAGCACCGAGCCCTGCTCGACGGTCCAGTTGCGGTCGCCGGGGAAATGGCGATCCCGCAGGCGGCGGGTACAGAGCACGGATCCGATGTCGTAGTCGAGGGAATGAACGCGCGCGCCGAGGCGTCGCGCGGCAAGCGAGAACAACCCGCTGCCTGAGCCCACGTCCACGAAGCTTGCGCCGTCCAGATTGTCGCGCTTGAGCAGATTGCGGACGGACGCTTCCGCCTCGGCGATCTGCTCATCGCTCAGATCCCGGGCAAAATCCAGCCAGTTTTCGCCGAACCCGAACCGGCGATCATCTTTTTTCTGGTTCAACATGCCCAATCCGGGCGCGCGCTCTAAAGCCAAAGGAGACTTACGACGCCGCGCGGGGGTTGGCGACAGCTTCCTTCAACAGCGTTTTCCAGTCATCCGGAGGTCGCCCTTTCCGCAGCAGCGCCTTGAATACCGCATACGGGTCATTGCGACGGTCAGCCTCTGGAATTGACGCTCCGGCGCGGCCCTCTCAAGAAAGAAGGTACTTGAAACCAAACGCAGGTACCTGCCACCCGCGGGCGCGTGTGTATGGGTCAGACCCTGAGGTGTGTATGTCAGACCCTGCCCGCGTTCAAGGCGAGGCGGGACTCGCAAAGTTGGCACACCGTCGAATATCGCCCTGAGCGAGCATTACGAGGCCGACGGCGCAGTCGTTTATAAGCACGCATGCGAGCGCATCGTGTCGAAGCGGCTGGCTCTCCGTGCGCTCGGGCCGGACGGCGCATTGGGTTAAGGTCAAAAAAATCCGACGGCGCCTGCGGTGAAAAGGGAGGCCGAGGAGGATCAGGGGCGTTGAATCAAAAAGGAAGACCCGTTTCCGGGGCTGAAGAAGGATTCTTCCACGTCGGAAAACTTTTTTTAGGTCCCCGGTTCGCCGGTGCCGGGCTCCTGGCCCGTTTCCGCCACTTCGCGCCACTTTTTATCCAGCTCGGCCTGTTGCTGGCCGGCGTGACCGGGTTTTTGTTTTTGATTTGGTTGCTGTTGCTGCTTCTGACCCGGCTGCCCTCCGCCGCCATGCCGGCCGCCTTGGCCGCCCTGCTTGCTTTGTTGATTGCGTTGATCGGACATCAATTTTCTCCTTGGGTTACGCCGATGATAACGCGAGCTTCATGCTGAACGTTCCCAACCCGAATAGTTCCATGACAAGTCGCCGCTTCCCGCCGCCTTGGTCGGGTCGAGGGATTGGTAGAAACGCTAGGCAACTAACGGGAAACAGAAATGGAACGATTCGAACCCTATAAGGGGTTCCGAATCCGCGCATGTGAGGACTGGTGAGTGCCAAATTGCAGTTGGCGCGTCACGAGCCGCGTTCGCCGTCCGGACCGGCAACCACCACGACATAACCGTCGGAATCGCGGAGCCAAATTTCCCTGTGTTGGGGCCTGGGGTTGGTGTGAGGCTCTTCGACGATCTCGGCACGCAGCGCACGAGCCCGCTCCACGACCGAGTCGAAATCGTCCACCTGGAACCACAGCAGGACACCGTGTCCAGGCGGTGCCGCCTTTGCGTCGACGAGGTTGGGGTAGTTCTCCACGTCCCAGGCGTGGAGTTGGAGCAGCAACTTACCAGAGCACGAGATCCGATCGTACACGTCGCGGTGGCTGTGCTCTGGCAGCGAGTCTGCTCCAAGCAGCTCTGCATACCAGCGACTACTCGCCCTGACATTGCGCACCGCTATGAGCGGTTGAGCCTCCACGGTAGATTTCTGCGAGGGGAGGCTCATGAGTCTGTCCTTTCAAGGTTGACCGAGGATCTGCACCAGATATCGCCACCGTCCGCTCATGTTGTCTCAGTGTTTGATGACATCTGCCGGATATGGTCGAAGAGGGCGTCCAGCACAAGCATTGTCGCGAGCCTGTACCGCCTTGCGGCGGTACCCTTCCACTTGGCTCGGCAATGAAGGAGAAATGCCATCAGCGAGGAATACGAGCGGCTCCTGAGCGATGCCTGATTTCAGCCGCGTGCGACGGCCACGCCGAGTCGAGCCTGAATCCCTCCCTTCACAGCGAGCACCCCGCCATTGAGCTGCATCAGCATGGTGCCCCTGGGTCGAATCGAGCAACCGACACGCGCGTATGAGAGACGGCTGCCCTGGCGCCGCGCTGCACAGGCGGTCTTCGCACCATGATCGGCTCCCCCTCATGGACTCGAGCCACGATCCTCGCATTCTAAAGTGCGACATCCTGCCGTTGGACGAAGGGGGGATGCCGTTCGTCGGGAATGGTCCGATTGGCCGTGACAATTGCTGTTGCGGGCGCTTTTGCCCGCAACATGAATGGCGCTATATATGACTGGACATATCGACAGGAGGACTCCGTGTCTCTGACCTTGCCCGCTCACCGCTTTATTGCAAAGATTGTCCCCGCAACCGCGGTCCCATTGCTCACGGCAATGGCCCTTGCGATACCCGCACAGGCGCAGGCCGCTGACACCAATGTGGCCGTAGCAGCGAATTTCACCGCGCCGGCCAAAGAGATCGCGCAAATCTTCGAGGGTAAGACCGGCCACAAAGCGGTTCTGAGCTTCGGTGCCACCGGCCAGCTCTACACACAGATCACGCAGGCGGCTCCGTTTCAGGTTTTCCTCTCGGCTGATCAGAGCACGCCCAAGAAGCTTGCGGAGGAAGGATCGGCGGTCGCCGACAGCCTGTTCACCTATGCGGTCGGCAAGCTCGTTCTTTTCAGCGCGAGCCCAGGGCTCGTGACCGGTGAGCAGACCCTGCGCGACGGAAGGTTCAGCAAGATCGCCATCGCCAATCCAACGACCGCGCCCTATGGCGCAGCCGCAGTGGAGACCATGAAGGCGCTCGGCGTCTACGACGCGTTGGCCGGCAAGATCGTGCAAGGCAACAACATCGCGCAGACCTTTGAGTTCATAGATACCGGCAATGCCGAGCTTGGCTTCGTGGCCCTGTCGCAAGTCATCAAGAGATCGGGCGGGTCGCGATGGATCGTCGCCGCAAATCTCTACAACCCGATCCGGCAGGACGCCGTGCTCCTGCGCGGTGGAGCCGGCAGCGAGGCGGCGAAGGCGTTTCTCGCCTTCCTGAAGGGGCCTGAGGCCGATGCAGTCATCGAGCGATTCGGATACGCCACCGAGTAGGCACCGGATCGCCGATCCATGCTCGATATTACGGATCTGTGGTCACCGATCCGGCTGACGCTCGCGCTCGCCTCGATCACAACCCTCGTTCTTCTGGCAGTCGGTACGCCGATCGCATGGTGGCTGGCCCGCTCGAAAGCGCGGTGGAAGGAGGCCGTTGCCGCAGTTGTCGCCTTGCCTCTCGTTCTGCCTCCTACCGTCCTCGGATTCTACCTGCTGATCGCTTTGGGACCGAGCGGACCGGGCGGCTTGATCGGAGGCCTCCTCGGGCTGCGCACCCTGGCATTCACGTTCGAGGCGCTCGTAATCGGATCGGTGATCTACTCGATGCCGTTTGTGGTGCAGCCGATCCGAAACGCCTTCGAGGCGTTTGGGAGCAGGCCGCTCGAGGTTGCGGCAACGTTGCGCGCCACGCCGTGGGATACTTTTTGGACCGTGGCCGTACCTTTGGCGCGGCCGGGTTTCATGACCGGCGCGGTCCTCGGCTTCGCTCACACCGTCGGGGAGTTCGGTATGGTGTTGATGATCGGCGGGAACATTCCTGACCGGACCAAAGTGCTTTCGGTCGCGATTTACGACTACGTCGAGTCGTTGCAGTGGGCGCAGGCTCACATTCTCGCCGCCGGGATGTTGGTCTTCTCGTTCGTGGTCATTCTTTCGATGATGGTCCTTGAAAAACGCATCGCGCGGCCGGGGACATGACTCAAGCGAAACACATGATCGGCGCCCGGTACGCTGGGGTGCTGGGCAGCTTCGACCTCGACGTGGCCTTCGAGGCTCCGATGAGGGGGATCACCGCCCTGTTCGGGCCTTCGGGATGCGGCAAGACGACCATCCTGCGCTGCGTTGCTGGTCTCAACCGTCTGCCGGGCCGCCTCGAGGTCGGCGGCGAGGTATGGCAGGACGATGCAGCCGGAAAATCGCTCGAGCCGCACGAGCGCGCCGTCGGCTACGTCTTCCAGGAGGCAAGCTTGTTCGCGCACCTGTCAGTGCGTGGAAATCTGCGTTACGGCCAGCGCCGCGCGCGGAGGAAGGGGGCAGCGGAGAACTTTCGGTTTGATGACGTCGTCGCGCTGCTTGGGATCGGGCATCTGCTCGACCGCGCGACCGGAGACCTGTCGGGCGGCGAGCGCCAGCGCGTTGCGCTTGGACGCGCGCTCCTCACACAGCCGCGGCTCTTCCTGATGGACGAGCCGCTGTCGGCGCTCGACCGGATGACCAAGGAGGAAATCCTGCCCTATTTCGAGGCGCTGCGGGCGACGCTGTCGATCCCGGTCCTTTATGTGAGCCACGACATCTCCGAGATCGAGCGGCTTGCCGACCACATGGTGCTGCTGGACGAGGGGCGCGTGATCGCTGCGGGACCGCTGAACGACCTGCTTGCCGACACGCGGCTGCCTGTTGCGAGGAGTCGGCAGGCATCGACGGTGTTGGAGGCGCGTGTAGGTCCCTATGACGCCGAGGACAGTCTCACCACGCTCGACGTCGGGGGGGAGAGACTGCTTGTGCCGAGGCGCGTGGGCAAAGAGGGCAGCACGGACAGAGTTCGGATCGCCGCCACGGATGTCAGCCTCGCGGTCGATCGTCCGTCGCAGACGACGATTCTGAACATCGTGCCAGTGCGGGTGATGGATATTCAGCCGCTGGACGAGGCGCAGGTTAATGTGCTTGTCACCATCGGTCATCGCGATGGGGGGCCGAAGCTCCTGGCGCGCATCACGCGCCGGGCGCAGCGCGTCATGGGCTTTGCCCCGGGACAGAATGTCTACGCACAGATCAAGGCCGTGTCGCTCGTAGGATCGTCTGCCCGGTCGCCGCTCGGCCAAATGGCTCACGTGACCTCGCCGCGCACCGCCCACGCCGTGGCAGAAAGTGAACGCGGACCATCCGGTGCGCCCGATCGATAGGCGCGCGCCACAGCTTCTTCGATTTGAGCCCGAAGGGCAGGATCGAGACCGAGGAGGTAGGTCCCGACCGGCCCCTGACCCCCGCAGAGTGGTTTCCAGTAGTCGTCGAAGCTCGCGTAGTCCATGCGAATGGTGATCGAAGCGCGCTCTAGCCGGTTGAGGCCGGCGCTTTCGAACAGCCGGGGAAGACCGTCGGGGAGCGCAAGCGCTCCGGAGAACAGCTTATCCCGCGCGACGGCGGCTCCCGCATGGATACCAGCGGCAGTGTCCCAAAAGATGCGCTGGTAAACGAGTCCGCCGCGGAAATCCCACACGGCTGCGACGATCGATCCGCCCGGTACGATCACGCGCTGCATCTCGTGCAGCGCGGCGAGAGGATCGGGAACAAAATTGAGAGCGAGTTGGGCTGCGGCGCCACCAAACGATCGTTCCGCGTACGGCAGCCTGACAGCGTCCGCCACCTCGAAGTGGAGATTTGCTGGCGCGCCCTGCGATTGCGCGAAGGCAATATAGGAGCTCGCAATGTCGATGCCGATGACATCACGCGAGGGCCATCGCGCCGCCATGGCACGGGCCATGCTCCCCGTGCCGCAGCCAACATCCAGAAGGCGACCGTCGGTTCGAAATCCTGCAAAATCCAGCAAGGGCCCGGAAAGCCGTCGCGTCCAGCGCCCAAGAAAGTCCTCGTAAGCCTCCCCGTCGGTCGCATGATAGGTCGATCCACCGCCCGGCGCGGACATTGCGGCTTCCCCCCTTTACATCAGCGGGATATTCGATCGAATATAACGGGCGGCGGGCTCTCTTGCACGGCCTGCACGTCCCGTTCGTCCAGCCGGCGGTGGATTGTGAGCATCTCGCTTGACGATTCCTTGCCCTTCGGCGTGACTTCCCGGGTCGTTTTCGCGGGAGCGCAGCGCCATGGCCGGTCCACGCCTTTCCATCCGTATCGATCTGGCAAGCGGAGACCGCATTGGGCCGGGCAAGATCGCCCTCCTGGAGGCAATCCGGTCTACTGGGTCGATATCGGCGGGAGCGCGGTCGCTCGGCATGTCGTACCGCCGGGCGTGGCTGCTGGTCGAGGAAATCAACCATGCAATGCGTAAGCGCGCAGTCACCGCCGAGACCGGGGGCCGCAGCGGCGGCGGTGCCGCCCTCACCGCCGTCGGCGAACGAGTTATCGACCTCTACCGCAGCATCGAGGCCCATGCGCGGACGGCGGCGGGCCGAGAATTCCGAGCGATGGCAAAGCTCGTCCGGTAGGAAAGCGCGCCAGCTCGAGCTACCGCAGCCGCGCAAGAAGGACGCCGGCTTTCCGGTGCGGCAGGCCGCCTGCAATCTCAACGGAATCAATCCTGGGTTCTTTCGGAATGCAACAATGGAGTGAAGGATGAAGCTCAGCGCGCGAAATCTCCTCAAGGGAACGATTGTGGAAGTCAAAAAAGGACAGACGACAGCGCACGTCCGCATCGATGTAGCCGGGACGGTCGTGACAGCATCGATCACGAACGAAGCCGTCGATGAATTGAAGCTGCAAAAAGGCCAGCAAGCCTACGCCGTCATCAAGGCGTCGGATGTCATGGTGGCGATCGATTAAGAACGTACCGGCGCGGCTCGAAGCTGATGCCCACGGGAGGAGTTGGAGCGCGCGACAGGATTCGAACCTGCATGCCTTCCGGTTCGTAGCCGGACGTTCATCCATTTGAACTACGCGCGCATATTTCGGTTGGCGGACGTTACTGCGTGCCCCAGCTTGAGGAGGCTTCAAATATCTTCCAAATTGCATTCAGCCAATTGTCAGCAACGAGCAGATCGCACCGATGATTTCCAGGATCGTGTCCGGCGGCCAGACCGGCGTAGATCGTGGGGCGCTCGACTTCGCCATCGCGCGCGGCATTGCTCACGGCGGCTTCTGCCCAAAAGGAAGACGATCAGAGAGCGGAAGGATTCCCGATGTATACAATCTGACGGAAAGCTCCTCTCCCCGCTACGTGATCCGCACCGCCCTTAATGTGCAGCACTCGGACGGGACGCTGATTATCATGAGAGGCGGTTCCGAAGGCGGCACACGCAACACGATCAATTTTTGCATCAAGCACAACAAGCCGAGGTACATTGTCGATCTTCGTCTCAAGCTCGAGCCGCAAGAATTCGCCATGTGGGTGCGCCAATATGATATCCGCACTCTCAACGTTGCCGGCCCGCGCGAAAGCAAGGAATCCGGCATCGGCGAACAAGCCGCAAACATACTTCAAGAATTATTCGCGGCGCTGGAACCGTAGATCGACCCGACGATCAGACGTCTACCTTGGACCCATCCCTGTTGGCCTACCGGATAGGAGTCGAACCTACATCCTCGACCTTCGGAGGGTCGCGCTCGTCCATTGAGCTACCGGTAGATTGTTTGTTGGTCGGCGCCCCGGGTTTCGATCCCGGCCGTCTACAGCAGTCCGCTGCCCCGGTTTATAAGACCGAGCCGCACGCCAGTGCTGACGCCGCATTCTGAGGACGGACGACAGACGACAGACGACAGATGGAAGATGCTTCTCATTTCTGTCCTGTGCCGTCTGATTCCGAACGAAGAGCGCTTCCAGGCTGCGCTACACTCCGGGAATGGCGCGCTGTACGGGACTCGAACCCGTCTCGCTCGATAGACAGTCGAGCTGCCTCACCCGAAGCATGACAGCGCAAAACGCTTGCGATCCAGGACGCGAAGGCTTAAACCCAAATGGAGAGGGAGCGGACTTTTGAAAATGATGGTGCTGGCAGGAGGGATCGAGCCTCCGGCCTCCGCTTTACGAGAGCGGCGCTCTGTCAACTGAGCTATGCCAGCCTTGACGTGTTCTCGCCGAAACCAGAGCCGTTGGTCGGTCCTACGGGTCGAGAGGCGCTCTTATGCTTAGGGAGCACCGGCCTGTGCGTTTCAATTCATTCCGAGCCGAAGATGCGCTCGAAGTCGTCGTCCGCGCGCGCGACGATCTCGCGCGCGACGTCGGGATTGGCGATGGCAGTGTGGGTGAGGAGGAACGGGCGCGGGCGCGCACGCCGCTGCTCCGGCGACGCAGTGGTGTCGCGGGTCCTCTCGATCAGCTCGTCTTGGGTCTTCTCTTGGGTCTTCGGATCGCGGACCACTTGGTCCTCCTGCCAGTTGGCGGAGGACCTGGGTCTCCGCCGGTTACGCCAGGGCTGAGCTTCGCCCTTGTTTCGATATCCGATGCTCGAACGTCATACGCACGCACGAGCGCCGCCGATCGCTCTGCCGGTTAAACGGCAGTGCGGCGGCTGTTGCGCGCGCGGTATATGGTGTTAGCGAAGGCATCTCTTCCTCAGGCCGACGTAGCTCGTC
>DATBHG010000114.1:0-9026 GCA_036557665.1 Xanthobacteraceae bacterium
GATGCGATTCGATCAACTGAAACGGCGAGAGCTCATCGCGCTGCTCGGAGGCGGAGCCCTCAGCTGGCCCCTTGGCGCAGGTGGGCAAACCTCACCGCCGATTGTCGGTTTCATGATGGCGGGATCCCGCGCGGCGCTGCGCGATGCGGTCGCCGCCTTCGAGGCTGGCCTCAAGGAAATGGGGTTTATCGAGCGGCAGAATCTAGCGCTAGAATACCGCTTTGCCGACGGGCAATTCGAGCAATTCCCAGCTCTCGCCTCCGATCTGATCCACCGGCAGGTATCGGTCATTGCAGTTTCCAGCCCGCAGGGAGCATTGGCGGCAATGCGGGCGACGACCGCGATCCCGATCGTCTTTTCCATTGGCGCCGATCCCGTCGAGGTCGGGCTGGTACCGCGTCTCAGCCGGCCGGGCGGCAATGTAACCGGAGTCTACCAGTTCACAGCGGGCCTGGAGGCGAAGCGGCTGGGGCTATTGCACGAAATGGTCCCTAAGGCGGACATCGTCGGGGTCTTGGTGAATCCAAACTACGCGGCCGCGGAATCCCAATTGCATGACGTACAGGATGCCGCAGCCCATCTCGGACTTCGGCCGGCTATCGCTCGCGCCAATATGGACAGCGAGCTCGATGCTGCGTTCGCGACCGTCATCTCGCAGCGTGCCGGCGCGATCCTGGTTTGCGCCTCCCCTTTCTTCAACAGCCGGCGCGAGCAGCTGATCGCCCTGGCCGGTAGTCATGCGCTACCCGCCATTTTTGAATGGCGCGATTTCGCCGTAGCCGGCGGCCTGATGAGCTATGGAACCAGTCTGAACGAGGCCTATCGTCAGGCCGGCGCCTATGCCGGGCGCATCCTCAAGGGTGAAAAAGCTGCTGATTTGCCGGTGGTGCAGTCCACCAAGTTCGAGCTCGTCATCAATCTGAGAGCGGCGAAGGCGCTTCACATCGAAGTGCCGCCGACGCTGTCCGCCCGTGCCGACGAGATCATCGAATGAAAGCAAACGGCTCAGCCGTGGAATTCAAGCAGCGGGGGCCGGGTCGATGGCGGTGCGAGCAGCAAACGCGCTGATCGATCTATCATGCAAGCTCCGCTCTCCCACAGGCGCCGCGAGGAGGACGCTCGATGACTGAGCCCTATCGTCCTGCCCGGCTGTGGTATCAGAGCTTCGTTCACCCGATCGAGCAAAAGCCCTATATCGAGCGGTTGCAGGGTCTCCTGGATGCGGCAGCAAGTCCGGGCATCAGCTTCGAGGTTCACGGCCTGGAGCCTCCCGATCATCTTTTCCA
Organism: Xanthobacteraceae bacterium; assembly: GCA_036557665.1. GTDB lineage: Bacteria > Pseudomonadota > Alphaproteobacteria > Rhizobiales > Xanthobacteraceae > VAZQ01. The sequence goes on from DATBHG010000114.1 coordinate 1,287, forward strand.
CCCCTTGACGGAATTTCGCTGTGCCGCGCAGACGATCCGCAACGCGCTGGAGGCGGAGCGTGCGGGATACGAAGCCTTCGTCATCGGTCACTTCCAGGAGCCCGGTCTCTTGGAAATCCGCGGCGCAGTCGACATTCCTGTGATCGGATTAGGCGAGGCGGCATTCCTGTCCGCGTTGAGCATGGGACGGCGGCTCGGCCTTGTGACCATCGACCCGGTGTTCATTGACTGGCACGAGCGGCAGATAAGAGCCTACGGCCTCGGCCAGCGCGTGACCGGCGTGCGTGCGATACATGTCGATCTGCCCGGGTTCATGCGCGCCTTTACCGACGAGGCGAGCTACGCCAAAGTGCGTGCCGATTTCGTGGAGCAGGTTGCGCCGTTGGTGGCAGCCGGAGCCGAGGTGATTATCCCGGCCGGGGGCTTGCCGATGCTCCTGTTCGCCCGCGAGCGCCCATTCCTGATCGACGGCGCCCTGGTGCTCAACGGCATTGCCGTCGTCGCAAAGGCTGCGGAGATGGCGCTCGCCCTTCGCCGCCTTACCGGATCGGTGGTAAGCCGCCGCGGCAGCTATGCCAAAGCCTCGCCTGAATGCGTGCAAGAATACCTGAGCGCGCGCTGGTAGATGCGTGCCGATCGAGCAACCGGCCCGCAACGCCGCTTGTGCCTCGTGAACCTCGCGCCGGGATTTTGCGGGCGAGCCTGGATTGAGGAGACACGCGCGGCACTCGCGCACTCCTGTGATAGAGAATGGTCCTTGCATCGTGTACCCGTCGGTGGTTACCGGCAGGAGCCTGCGGCGATGACCGCTTTTGGCACTCGGAAGTCTCTTCGTTGCGGGCCCGTCAGCGCTGCTTTTATAGGAGCGCTCCAGATACACGCTCACGGAAGGAGGCATGTTTGATGGCAGCGACGTATGTCAGGTTCCGCCATCCCGACATGATGGTGCTCAACCGCCTTGCGCTTTCTGTAGTGGTACTGGCCGCTCTGGCCTGGCTTCCGCGCCCGCAGACCGGTGTTGAGCTTTCCTGGCTGTCTGAGCCGCTCTGCACGGCGGCCGTCCCGCCAGCAGATGCTGCTCGGCCGATCGGAAGCTCGGTGCCGATCTCGTCCGAGGCTTTGCCGAATGTGCCCGGCAAGCGCTTGACCGTCGTCCGGGTCACCTACGCGCCCGGTGGGTACACGCCTTCGCACCGTCATGCCGGGTCGGTCATGGCCTTCGTCACCGCCGGGACGATCCGCTCGCAGCTCGCCGGCGGCCCGGTCCAGACCTTCAAGCCGGGTGAAAGCTTCTTCGAGCCTCCCGGCGCGATCCATCTCGTTTCCGAGAACGCCAGCTTGACCGAGCCGGCCGAGCTCATCGCCGTGTTTGTGGCCGATGAGGGCGCCACGCTCACGACCTATATAGAATGAATCAAGCCGGCCACCACGCTTGCAAGGACTCGAGCGGGGCCGGCGAGTGTGCGTCCCGCCGCGTCTCGCTCATGAGCGCTCTCGAGTGAGGACCGGACCGTAACCGTGGGCCAGACTCGAGGGTTAAAGCCTCGGAATGACCCGAAGCCGTCATGGGCGGGGTGGAAGTCTCGCACTGCGAGACCGTGACTTGACTCTCGCTGCGTTATGCTGTCGCCGTGGCTACGGCCACCTGTCGGTTGGACCCTGCGTTCCCCGTGGCGGGCGGGCGAGCTGGGACATTTGCCTTATTCTCCACGCCATCCGCTCTTAAAAACACGATCGAAGCCGATATTACCGTCGGGGGCAGCCGATGATCGATCGTTTGCGGGAGTTTGCGTGTGCTTTGCTGGGCGTTCTATTGCTGGGCATAACCAGCGCTGCCGCCCAGACTTCCCAACCCGCGACCTCGCCTCCAGGTGCCGCCCCGCAAGGCGCCGCCGCTCCCGCTATTCAGGCGGGTGCAGTGCCGGCGGGTTCGGCCGCTCCGCAGATCAACGTCGCCGAGATCACGGCGCGTGCAAACCATGACGTGGGCGTCAACATCGAGACCACGATCGCCGGTTGGCAGCATGAGCTTGATCGACTGGAAAGCGATCTGCGCGGCCCGCGACTGCGTTATTCGGAGCTGAACGGCTTTCGTGACGAGCTTCAGCGGGTCCGCGCCGGGATCGAGGATTTCTCGAATCGTCTGCAGTCCCCACTCGCCGCCCTGAAAGCACAGCTCGACCTGCTCGGGCAGGCGCCGGCCGCCGGCCAACCGCCGGAAGCCGAGACCGTTGCGCTCAATCGAGCCGAGCTCAATTACCAGTTCGGGCTGCTTTCCGCGGGCCAGTCCGCAGTCCATTCGGCGAATCTACGTGTCGATCAGCTGATCAATAACATTCAGGACATACGTCGAAAGAATTTTACTACGCGCCTGTTCCAGCCTGTCCCGGGCATCTACTCCTCTCAGACTTGGGCGAGACTGGCGGACCACGTGCCCTCCGCGACGAGCCGCACTCGCGCTCTTCTGATCGATTGGTGGGAAGGCGTCCAAGACCGGGATGAGGTCGCATTCGTCGTGCTGGAAGCTGTCGTGCTTTGGCTGCTGCTGACCGCTGCCGCATGGTACGGCGTGCGGAGGTTGCGCAGCTGGCGGCATGTGGGCGAGCCGCCCTTTTGGCGACGGGCAGCATCAGCGGCCGGCGTTATCTTGCTTCGGATGCTGCCGGGCGCGGCCCCCATCGTGTTCCTCTACGCCAAGGTTGCCGAAGCTCACGCGCTGCCCGAGCGCGTCGACTGGATCTTCTACTCGGCAGCGCAATCGGCCATCGTCATTTTCGCAGTCAGTGCGCTCGTTACCACGGTATTCGCACCGGCTGCAGCCAATTGGCGGCTGATCCCCGCTTCCGATCGCGCCGCGGCGCGCACATGCGGCCTGGTTCTGACACTGGCGATCGTTTACGGCCTGACGACGTTCATTTACGCCGTCACTCGCATCGCACAAGCGCCGTTCGCATTGACCGTTGCGGTTGCCTTTCCATCAAGCCTGCTCATAGCCGGGATCGTCGTCGCCATTCTTCTAACTCCGCTCCAGGGAGAGCGTCGGGACGGAATGCCGTCACTGCGATGGCTCACAGCGTTGCGCATTCCGGCTTGGATCACGGTCGCCGCAATCGTTGTGAGCGCGCTTGCGGGCTACCTCGCGCTGTCCCGCTTCCTCGCGCAACAACTGATCGTCACCGGCTCCATCCTGGCGCTGGTCTACCTCCTGCTCCTGTGGGTGGACGGCATCAGCCGCGGTCTTTGCGACGACAGCGCCACGGCCGGGCGCTGGCTCGAGCAAAGAGTCGGTCTGGAGCAGCGACGGCGTAAGCAGCTCGTATTGCCCGTCGGTCTATTCCTCAAGTTTGCGGTTCTCATCGTGTCAGTACCGCTTATACTGCTGCAGTGGGGTTACACTTGGCCGGACATCCGCGAATGGTACAGACAGCTGTTCTTCGGGTTCCACATCGGAAATACGCAGGTATCGTTTGCCGTCCTGCTCGCCTCGGTTCTCGTTTTCGGATTGGCCTATGCGGCAGCGCGGATATTCGAAGGCTGGCTCGACGCGCACGTTCTGAAACCGGCCGGGATCTCGGGCGGAGTGCGGGACTCGATCCGCACCGGCCTGGGCTACGCCGGCATCGTGATCGCGGCGCTGGCTGCGTTTTCCTATGCAGGCTTCAACCTCTCCAACCTCGCGATCGTGGCTGGGGCGTTCTCCGTCGGCATCGGTTTCGGCCTGCAGAGCGTGATCAACAATTTCGTATCAGGTCTGATCCTCCTGGCGGAGCGGCGCATCAAGGTCGGCGACCTCGTGGTGGTCGGCAGCGAGGAAGGTCATGTGCGCAAGATCAGCGTGCGCTCGACCGAGATCGAGACCTCCGAGCGAGCTCGGGTCCTCGTTCCAAATTCCTTCCTGATCACCGAGAAGGTCAAGAACTGGACGCTTCGCGACAATCTCCGCCGCATCGTAATCCCGGTCAGCGTGGCTCGTGGCTGCGATCCACGCAAGGTCAGAACGATCCTGCTGAAGGCTGCGCAGAGCAATCCTGATGTCATGAGTGCGCCTGCGCCCTCGGTCGAGCTCGAAGCGTTCGGGGCGGACACTCTCGAATTCAAGCTCTATGCGTTCATCGACCTGAACACAGGCGGCAGCACAAGCACCGATCTGCGGATGTCCATCCTCGATGCCTTTGACGAGGGCGGGATCAGCAGTCCGCTTGCGCGGACGGACGTTACACTGCGGAACATAGATTGGCTGCACGGGATTTTGGCGGATTATGCGTCCGATGGAAGGACGTCGGGCAATGGGAGGCCTGCCTCGCGTCACTCGGAACCACTGCCCGCCAAGCTGCGCATTCAACCATGAAACAACGCACGATTGCGCTCAACGCCATGCAGGTAACGTGGCACAGTGCCACCGGATGAGCAGCGGCAAGCTCGCCTCGCCATCTCCACGATCGCCAGATCGACATCCTGGAGCATCCAAAATCCTGATGCTCGGCCTTGCGATGACGCGCGCTCACGGTCCCGGCTAGACAGGGTCGCTCTCGAGGAGGAACGGATCGGCCTGAGGAACCAATTGGGGAACGCCTCCCAGACTCCAGTCGATCTCGTGGACGTGGACGTTACCGGCTCCGGCCTTTGCCAGAACGGCCAGGGCGCGCTTTTCAGCATCGGTATCGGCCACGCTTACCCAAAGCACGAGGCCGCCCTTGTGCAGTTGTTCGCGCACATGCTCGGCATGCCGGCGCGCGATCGCGGCTGCCAACAACCCACCAAGCCCGGCGCCGGCGGCAGCACCGGCGACCGTTGCGGCGATGGCGAGAGCCAAAGTGCCGCCGGACGCCACGACTGCGGCCGTGCCGGCGAACCCGCCGATATAGAGCGGGATGCCGACGGCGGCGGCCTCACCCTCGGTCCGCACGTCGCGGGATACAAAGGCGGCGTGTGTCGTTTCGACTTCTCCCGATGTCCAGTAGAAGCGGTCGACGTAGGCTTTCGCCTTGGCGTCGGTCGCCAGCACCGAGATGGCGGCACGGTCGAAGCCCGAGACTTCGAGCGCGTCGACTGCCGCTTCTAACGCATCGGGACTTTGAAACACACCCACTGCCTCGCGTGCCTTGCGCCCACGGTCTTTTTCCGCCGCCTTTGTCATATCCTCGCTCATAGATGTCTCCTTGATATTTGTTGGATGCTTGATATTTGTTGGCTGCGACTTGCCACAGATGCCAGGACCGCATCACTTCGAGCCAGCAGTCCTTCCTGACGCCGGCGGTCTGGAGCTGAGGCAAACGGTCGCCCGCTTAGCCCTGGGAGCGCCAAGCTCTCTCTCGAGCTCGGGCCAAGCGGCTGTCCGATGACCGTTTCAAGAAATCCAATAACCGCTCTCGATGCGGGGCTCGATCGTCAGCTTATCTTCCAGATCGAATTCCTCTCCGTCATGAATCCGCAAGCCCTACGGTCGGCCCCCCGTCCTGAACCGACCATTCCGAATCTCAACTGGAGCAACGCCGCTTGAACGGCAAATGTTCCCGGATTGTAGGTCGACTCGAAACCTTATGTGATTGTCACCCTGCGGTCGGTGACGAGCAGGAATCGGCCCCTGCAGCTCGATTTCGCCGGATTGCGCGAAGTTGCCCTCGCCCGGAGTGACCGCGCCGGGGGCATCGTTGAAGGGACAGTTTTCGTGCCCGCGGGGCGGCATCGGCGTGGCCGCTTGCGGCGTGTGCGTTCTGCGACCAGCCGTTTCGGAAAGCGATGACCCTTCGAATCTCGCGAGCCTCCGATGGCCACTCTTCTGCTCGGAGCTTTGCGCTGCGGATGCCGCGGAAGCGCACTTCCGAAGACAACGATCGCCGCCCTAGTGCAGGGCAAAACCAAAACGGGCACGCGAACGTCGGCGCAAAGCTGAGCTGGGAATATCTGCTATCGTCAGGATGCTTCCTCACGCCTCCGCGGTTTGGCGCATAAAAAGACCCGCCGCGACCGGTAACTTCATTCGTTGGGGCGCACTACAGAGTTGAGTTTGCGTCTCCTACTCGGGACGATCCTGACATGAATTGCCCGACGCTCCCGAGCAATTTGCAGGACGGCTGGCATGCCCGCTGACTGACCGCATCGAAATTGGTATCCTCCCATCCCGCGACCATCCCGCGGAGGACGTGGCCCGCGCTGCCGGGCTGGGCGATGGGGTGAGGTCGGGGGCCACTGCGCGGACGGTATTCGACGGAGCAACGTTCAAGTTCTTCCTCGGAAATCTGAAATCAGGCATAAAGTATCCAATGTTGCGTCCGGTGGGCGGGATTGGTGAAACGGCCAGGCAACTGACGGGGAACAGAAATGGACCAGATGGAACTCTATAAGGGCTTTCGTATCCGCGCGTATCAGGAATGGTCGGGGCTATGGTTGGCCGAGACCAAGGTCCCGATTCGGCGGCGGCCGGGTGCCGGCGATCACGAGGACACCGATTCTGAGTACATTGCCACGCCCTCCGGTCACCCAACGCCGGAGGCCGCCATTGCTTTCATAAAGCAGATGATCGACAGCCCGAGCACGACAATTAGAGCGCCAAAAACCATCCAATAGCGCCGCCCAGGATTCGCGTTTGCATTCGGACCGCGGAAGCTCAATGGGCGGTGCCGCTGTGGCCGCGCGCGGCCCGGTTCAAATCAGCGAGGGCCAGTGAAAATCGCCCGGTCGCTGGCCTTGCTGATGTTGCACATGTCCAGTCGGCTGGCCTCGGCATCCTAATCCAACATTCCGACAAACCGCCCATCGGGCTCGGTGCTGAAATAACTGCCCAACGGGGGGATTCGGGTTTTGACTCATCCGGAAATCGGGTGGGCAAAAATGCTGTGATGCACAACCCGGCTCTTTCGACGATGTGGTAGGGTGTTATCCTCGGCTCGAGGACAGCACATGCGACGGCGCGACTTCATCCCGCTATTCGGCGGTGCCGCGGCGTGGCCGCTCGCGGCGCGCGCGCAGCAGCCGGCGGCGCGCCGCGTTGTTGGCGAGCGATGGCAGCAATCCGGAGGATCAAGCCAGGCTGAATGCGATGCTGCGGGGTCTGCAAGAGCTCGGCTGGAGCGATGGCCGCAACATCGCCTTCGATATCCGGTGGGCAGAGGGCAGCTCGCAGCGGGCTCGTCAGATCGTTGCGGAGGTGGTCGCACTCGCGCCGGACGTAATCGTCAGCTCTGGCTCGGTGGCGACGGCAGTGTTCCAGCGTGCAACCCCAAGCATCCCCGTCGTTTTCGCTCTGGTCAACGAGCCTGTTGCGCAAGGCTTTGTCGCCAGCTTGGCGCGGCCGGGCGGCAACATCACGGGCTTCACGAACACCGACTTCAGCGTGCTCGGAAAGTGGGTGGAGCTGTTGAAGACCATGTCACCGACGCTCGCTCGCATCGGTCTTTTGTTCAATGCACCGAATTATCCGATCTATGACGACCATCTGCACGCCTTGCAGGCCGATCCGCACCGTCCGGTTGAGGTGCGCGCGGCGGTAGGTTCGGCGTCGGAGATCGATGCTGCGGTCGACGCGCTCGCAGCCCGGCCGGGGAGCGGGTTGGTGATCCTGCCCGATGGCGGCTTTACCGTCACCCACCGCGTTGCGATCCAGATCGCGGTCGAGCGCAACCGTCTGCCGTCGCTCGCACCCTGGCGGCGGTTCGCCGCCGAGGGTGCGCTGATGTCCTACGGTCCGGACACGACCGACATCTTCCGCCGCGCGGCGGAGTATGTGGATCGCATTCTCAA
>DATBHG010000115.1:0-105562 GCA_036557665.1 Xanthobacteraceae bacterium
CGTGGAACGAATCATCTGACACAGGCGTATTATCCTTTGCGTCTCAAATCAACGGAAAAACGCCTGCACCAGCCCGCAATTACCCGCTCGAAGCGGAAATAATCTTTTGTGTTCGTAAGGTCGTGGGTCGCCCCTACGAAACTCCCGCCGTGCCCTATAAGTTCGGGGCAGGCTCTTCCCCTTTCGGGGGGAGGTACACCTTGCCGCACCGTCCATCCACACTCCACGCCTGTGGTTTAGAGTGCTCCAACCAGCGTCCCCAGATGCTCCGTCCCGGTCGGGATGTGGTTGGCGGTGCGCAAGGTCTGCGGATCCCAGCGCGACAGCCGGCGCTCGTTGGCGATTTGCGCCGAGCAGTCCTGCGTGTACTCCGTAAGCGGGCGCTCGCGTTTTTCCCATTGCTCGAGCGCGTCCGGCACCGAGGGTGCCCTTTCGAGCGCAACTGCAAGCGCCAGCGCGTTCATCATCGCGGTGCCGGCGCCTTGGCCGAGCGTCGGCGTCATCGCGTGCGCCGCATCGCCGACGATGGCCACGTTGCCCGCCGACCAGCGGCTCAGCTTGGTCGTCTCGTAAGCGTCGTAGCGGCCGCCGACCGTCACCTTGTTGATCACCGGCTCGAGCTGCGGAAAGCCCTCGATCCAGATCTCCGTACGCAGCGGGATCGCAGTCGCCTCCTTGTCGGCGACGGGCGCCATCATCGCCAGATACAGGTCCTGCGAGTTGCAGGGCACGTAAAGGATGCGCAGCGGGCGAGGCTGCACGCTCCAGAAGTCGATGACATGATCCCAGGCGCCATGCCCGAGCTCGCGCGTCAGGCGCGGCGCGAGCACGCGCACGATGCCGTCGCTGTAGACGTTGCGCTCCTGGAGGAGACCAAGCGAGTCTCTCACCTTGGAGCGCACCCCGTCGGCGCCGACGACGAGATCCGCCGGAAACTCCCCGCCGCCGACAGTGAGCAAGCGGCCCGCGGGGGTCGCCGCGGCGGCCTCGGAGCCGACTACGATCTCGATTCGCTCGCGCTCGGCGGCCTTCAGGAGCGCCGCGTAGAGATGCTGGCGCGTCATGGTCAGCATGCGCGTCCCCTTGTCCGGGGTGAAGCGGTATTCCGCGATCGTCCTGTCGTCGTGGCGGGTCTCGTAGCTGATCGCCTCATGCGCCCCCGCCATCACGTCTCGATAGGCCCCGAGCGCGGCGAGCACACGCAATCCGTTTTCCCAGATGAAGATTCCCGCTCCGAACGCGCGCAGCTCGCGGCTCGCCTCGTGGATGCGCACGCTCCAGCCGCGTTGAGCGAGCGCGATCCCGGCCGTCAGGCCGGCAAATCCCGCGCCGGCGATTTCGGCGTGACGCTGCGCACGCATCTGCGCTACGGTGCTCTCGGAAATGTCGCTGGAGTATGATGCATGAGCCTGTCAGAGCAAGCCAAAGCAGGGGGATTCTTCCGGCCGCGCCGGTTGGGGCACGCCAATCTGTTCGTCAGCGATTATGAGCGTGCGTCGGAGTTCTATCAAACCGTGGTGGGCTTCGAGGAGGTTTATCGCCAGCCCGACAACAGGGCGAGCTTTCTCAGCAACGGCAACACCTATCACGACCTCGGTCTCACCGACATCCACAGCAAGTATGCCGGCAAGGGGCAGAAACCCGGGATGTGGCATCTCGCCTTCGAGCTCGAGACCGAAGCCGACCTGGTCGATGGCTACAATCGCGCCGGGGCTGCCGGCGTCGAGTTCGCGTTCGTCATGGACCATGACGTCGCCCGCTCGGTTTACAAGCATGATCCCGACGGCAACATGGTCGAGATCTACGCCGACGTGGAGAGCGATTGGCGCGCCCTGCGCCACGGGGTGATCATCAAGGAAAAACCCAAATGGGTTCCGGGCGTGACCTCCGTTCCCAAGACGGAGAAGAATTACCCCGATGATCCGGAGCTCGTCGTGGTGGAGCGCGCGCTGTTCCATCCCAAGAAGGTCACGCACGTGGCGCTGGTCGCGGAGGATTTCGAGGGTATGTTCGGCTATTACGTCGACATCGTCGGCCTCGATCCGCTGAGCGGGCACAGGAGCAGCGCTTCCGCGGTCCTGCGCGGCACCGCGAGCGCGGGCGACGTTACGCTCTATCGCAAATCGGCGGAGCTTCACCCCGGGCTGCACCACGTCGGCTTCGAAGTCTGGGACGAGGCGGATCTGCAGCGCTCGATCAAGGCTTTGTCCGGTTCCGGAATTGCGGTCGAGCGGGAGGTAGACCATCCGGCCCGCCACAGCGTGATGATCCGGGATCCCGACGGTCTGCGCCTGCAGTTCTTCGTCAATCGGGACTGGGCGCCCACCGCGATTGCCAAGGCTGGCCGCGACGAAGCACCGTATCTGCTGTAGCGGCACTCCGTCATGCGCGGACCCGATCCGCGCATCAATCCGCTTTCAAGAGCAGCTCTCGAGTTGGCGACATGGATTTGCCGGGTCGAGCCCGGCAATGACGGAAGCCAGCGAGGTCGGCCACATATTTCAAACAACAAAGGGAGACATGATAAATGCCCAACCCCGTCCCGCAGCCCGATGCGTCGCTGCTCGATGATCTCGTTGTTGCGAACCGCGTGCTCTATCACAAGAGCATCGTCGATGGTCTCGGACATGTCAGCGTTCGCCACGACAAGGATCCGCAGATGTACGTGCTCGCCGCGGAGCGCGCTCCCGGTCTGGTGCGACGAGAGGATCTCGCGACATACGATCTCGACAGCAACGCGCTGACCCTGCGCGAGCGGCGCCCTTACAACGAGCGCTTCATCCACGGCGAGATCTACAAGGCGCGCCCGGATGTGCACTCGGTCGTGCACTGCCACACTCCGGCGCTGGTGACGTTCTGCGTATGTCAGACGCCGTTGCGTCCGCTCTATCACATGAGCGGCTTTCTCGGGCGTGGGGTGGCGCGCTTCGAGATCCGGGAGGTTGCAGGGATGACGGACATGCTGTGCTCGACCCCGCAGCTCGGAGCGGCGCTCGCCAGGTCGCTCGCCGACAAGCAGGTCGTTCTCATGCGCGGGCACGGCGCCACAATGGCCGGGCAGTCGATCAAGCACGCGGTGTTTCGCGCGATCTACGCCGCGCTCAATGCCACCATGCAGATGGATGCCATGCGGCTCGGCGAGGTGACCTACCTCGCCGATGAGGAAGCAATGAAGGGGATGGAGATCAACGACCGCTTCGTCGATCGCTCCTGGTCGCTGTGGAAGCACGAAGCCCTGGGCCCGAGCTGAAGCTCGCCTGCTCGTCCGCAGCCCGGGCCGGCGAGTGATCTCCGGGCTGCGCGCCGCGTCTCGCTTGGCTCATGCGGAACGTGCAATGGTCATCGGCCCCCGCGGATGAACGCCTCGACCGCGGTGTTGAACCGGGACGGCTTCTCCAGGTAGGGGAGGTGGCCGCATTCCTCCCACACCATCATGCTTGCCTTCGGCAACCGGGCCGCATTGCGCTCTGCCTCCCCGAGGTCGCCGCGGATGTCCTGGCGGCCCCAGATCGCCAGCGTCGGGGCCGCGATCTCCTGCAGACGCCGGGTCACGTCGTATGCGACCAGCGCCTCCATGCTCATGATGCCGCGGATGCGCCGCTCGTAGCGGTCGCGCGTCTCGGGTAGCCCATACAGCGTCAGCTGAATGAGCGGCAGCGCGGGCGGAATGCTGGCCGGATCGAATACGAGATTGCGCATGCGCCGCTCACAGCGCTCCAGCGTGGGATCGGCCATCGCGGCAATCCCGTTCGCGAGCGATTGCTGGTACATGGCATGCAGGAACGCCGGCGAGTTGAGCGCCGGCCCGCACCCGACGAGAACCAGGCGCTCCACCCTCGCGCCGAGACGCAAGGCGAGATGGCAGGCGATGTTCGCGCCGAACGAGCTTCCGACGAGACAGAGCCGGCGCAGCCCGAGATGGTCGGCGAGCGCAGCGAGATGCTCCAGGATCGATTCGTGCGGCGGCCCTTCGCGGTAGCTGCCTTCCCCGGTGAGGCCATAGCCAAGGAGGTCGGGAGCGACGGCCAAGCGTCCTTGTCCCAGCGCCTCGATGTTCCACACCCAGGAATCCGCGCCGACGCCGACGCCGTGGATCAACAGCGCGCCGTACTCGCCCTCGCCATGGTGAAAGAAACGGGTGCGCACCCCGGCGATATCGGCGAATGACGCGCGCATGAAGCGGCCTACGCCAGCCGCGCCCTGAGGCGGGGTGCGGCGAAATCGAGCATGGCGCGCACCTTCAGCGGCAACAGACCCTGGCCTGCGTGGACGAGACTGACGGGCATCGGCGGCGGCTGGAACTCGCCCAGCGCAATGACCAGCGCCCCGGTGCGAATTGCGTTACCTGCCTGATAGGACAGCACCCGCGTGACTCCCAGTCCGGCAACAGCGGCATCGATCGCCGCTTCCGCCGTGTTGACGGTGAGCCGCGAATGCACTGCGACCGAGATTCTGTCTTTCCCACGGGGAAAGATCCAGGCGTCAGGAGACGTGGTCCCGCTGAAAGTGATGCAGTCGTGCCCGCTGAGCTCATCCGGCTTCTTCGGCGTGCCGCGTTCGGCAAAATAAGCGGGACTGCCGCAGACGACGCGGTCGATTGAGCCCACGCGGCTCGCAACGAGGCTGCTGTCGGGCAGCTCGCCGATGCGAACGGCGAGATCCACATGCTCCTCCTGGAGATTGATCACGTGATCGGCCAGGCGAAGGCGGACGTCGATTTCCGGATGCGCCCTGAGGAATTCCAGGACGACCGGCAGGACGTGCAGGCGGCCGAATACGATCGGCGCGGTAACGATCAGGTCGCCCTTGGGAGCGCTGTACTCGCCCGCCGCGGCGCGCTCGGCTTCGCTCATCTCCTCGAGGATGCGCTTGCAGGCAGCGACGTAGGAGCGGCCGGCGTCGGTGAGGATGAGCCGCCGGCTCGTTCGATTGAGCAGCCGAGTATGCAGATGCCGCTCCAGCTCGGAGACTTTTCGACTGACCGTCGCGAGCGGCATGCCGAGCTTGCGCGAGGCTGCGGAAAGGCTGCCGGCCTCGATCGCCGCTACCAGCGCCGACATGGCTTCAAGTCTATCCATGCTACTTCCGATTGTGCTCATGGCCGGGATGAGCGTCAGCGAAACCCCGGCCATGCGAAATCGAACCTTCCGTCTTATGGAAGGATTACTTCAAATCTTAGAGGATGCTGCAAGGCAGTGGAAGGGTATAACTCCAGGCGCGGCGATCGCTATCAGGGAAGGCCCATGGAGACGCATGCATATTCGAGCGACATTGCCTTTTCCCGGTCGATCAAGGCAGTGCAGGCACGCAAAGGCTCGCGCCAGGCCTATCGGCGCATGGAGGAGCGCGGGTCCTGGCCCACGCGAATTACCCCCGACCTTGCCCGTTTCATCGAAGCGCAGGCGAGCATCTTTATTGCTACCGCGAGCGCAGAGGGTCAGCCTTACATCCAGCACCGCGGCGGGCCCGCCGGCTTCCTGCGCGTGCTCGATGAGAGGACCATCGGCTTTGTCGATTTCTCGGGCAACCGGCAATTCATCACCCAGGGGAACCTGGCGGACAATCACAAGGCCCATCTCTTTCTTATCGATTATACGCAGCGGCGCCGGATCAAGCTTTGGGGCGAGGCACGGGTGGTCGAAGGCGATACGGATCTGACGGCCAAGCTGATGCCCGCGGGCTACAAGGCGCGTGCCGAGCAGGCGATCCTCTTCACGGTCGCTGCCTGGGACGCAAACTGCTCGCAGCACATTCCGCAGCGCTTCGAGGCCGCCGATGTCGCAGCCGCGCTCGCGCAGCGCGACGCGCGCATTGCGGCGCTGGAAGCCGAGGTCAAGCGCCTGCAGGAGGCAGCATTGCCTGCGGCGCGACCCGAGGCGTGAGGGGCATCAATCCACGCGCCGCGTATCGGCGCTCTGTCGCGGCGATGCGATCACGCCGGGCCCGGCTCGATGACCTTATCGCATTGCAGGTTGCAAAGTGCCGCTCAACCGGTCGCGCCGAGCCAGCCCTTCTTCGAGATGTCGAAGATGATGCCGTCCGGATCCTTGAACTTGCGCTCGAAATTCTGCTTCTCCGCATCGTTGCCGAGGTCGAAGAAGAAGGTGCCGCCCGCCGCCTCGATACGCTTCTGCGCGCCGGCGAGATCATCCACCTGGAAGCCGAAATGATGCGCGCCGACGAAACTCTTCGCATCCTCGAGCCCTGAGCCGCGCGTGCCGAAATAGTTGAGCAGAGCCAGATTGATCACGCCGTCGCTCAAGTAGACCGCGGCGGCGAAATCGAGCTTTTCCTGTCCGACCCGCTTGAGGCCGAAGACGTCCTCATAGAACTTCGCGGATTTGTCCAGGTCCCGTACCACGACCGCGAAATGTCGAAGCCTTGCCGCCATTTTTGCTCCTCACTGAATGATCGATTGCGACCGCCACATGGTAGCGCGCTTTTAAAAGCCGCCCTACAGCGAAGGTGAACGGCGGCCCTGCGAAAGGTTTACGGCATCGCGCACGACATTTATAGCGGCTACCGGCCGGAAGCGACAGCCGGCTTATGGATGCGAGGGACGAGCAAGATGTTCAAGGTCGCGCTGTGGGGGCTTGCCCTTGCCATGTGCGTCGGTGTGGCGCGGGCGCAGGATATTGCGGGGATAGAGGACTGCACCAAGACCTCCGGCTTGGACAAGAGAACGAGCTGCCTGCAAAGCAACGTCAACCTTCTGCAGCGGCTTCTCACCAAGAACGCGCTCGAGGCTGGGCAGCAGCTGAGTGCCTTGCGCAATGAGATCATCGCGCTCAAGAGCGCGGTGGCGGGCTTGCAGCTCAGCGTGCAACAGCTGCAGGCGGCGCAGAAGCCGGCCGGCGAGAAGAAACCGGACAGCAAATAGCGGCGCGGGGCTGCGCGCGCTGTGTCGCATCAACACGTGGCCGCCCGGGCGAAGCCTCGAGCTGAAAGCGCTACCAGCGGCCGCCGCGTTTGACCAGGCGCAGGATCACAAGGAGAATGATGGCCCCGATCGCGGCGGAGATTATGGCGCCTATGATCCCTCCACCGAGCCGCAGTCCGAGTGAAGGGAACAACCAATTCCCGATGAGGGCGCCGACAATACCGATGCAGATGTCGGCCACGAGACCGTAGCCGGTTCCGCGTACGACCTGGCCTGCCAGCCAGCCGGCGATCAGGCCGACAATGAGAATGACGAGAATACCTTCAGCGGACATGGTGACCCCTACTCGATCGTGAGACTCGACGGGCGAGACGGTATCAGGGTGGCGCTTGTTGCGTATCAAAGCAAGCCCATGATCGAGCTTTTGGTATCACGATGCTCCTCGACTCCGCTTTCTGTGTTGTTTTTGCCACGCTCGATACATTTTTCAGAACCGCCACAGTCTGACGCGTTTTTGCTGTTCCCATGTCGCGTGTTTGCAACAAGGCGTTTGCAACAACATGCGGGGGGTATGATGAAGTCTCTGATCTTGAAGAGGTCCGTGGTTCTCGCTGGTCATAAGACCAGCGTGAGTCTGGAAGATGCGTTCTGGAGGTCTCTCAAGGAGATCGCCGCGCATCAGCACGTGACCTTGTCGGCGCTGCTCGCCTCGATCGATACCGGCCGTCATCACGGGAATCTGTCGTCGGCGATTCGACTGTTCGTGCTCAATTTCTACCGTGACCAGCTCGAAGTGTGCGAGCGAAGCGAACGCGTCCAGGCGATGGTGGGCCGCTCGGTGCCTGGATACACCTGAGCTTGGTCGCTATGCGTTGGGGCGAGGCATGTGGGGCGCCCCAAAAAACGCTCTGCGTTTTTTGGGGCCCCGACTCGCCCCGGCTGACGCCCTGCGGGCGCTGGCGACCCAAATTCTGATACAGCGTGGCTTCGCGGCCGGGGTCGTCCTGACGACGTCGGCCGCGCAGCTCTCTCGCCGGCGGCACGTCCAATAGTTGTAATCGGACCGAGCTGATTTTCGCAGGCCTTCACCAGCCCGCCACAATGGCTGAGCAGGCTTTGGCGCGGATGAGCCATTCGGCTCGCGCAGGGCGGACGGAGAGCATGGTGCGCACACGACAAAAAAGGGCGGCACTCCTGCCGCTCCTTGCAGTCTCCGCCATTGCCCTTACCGTCGCGGGGGACGCCTTGGCGCGGGATCCGCCGGCTCAGGGGCGCCGGGGTGCCGCCCGAATTGCGGCGAAGGTCCGGCCGATCAACCGGATTGCTCCCGCTCCTCAATTCCGCGCCGCAAGCTCGACAAACCGGCCGGCTGCACCGTGGGGACGTCGTGGTCCGGCCGGCGCTGCGGCCGCGTTCCCGCACGCCGCGGCAGCCAACTCCTTCCCACGCAACCAGGAAGCACGGTGGGCGGCGCATCGCCGTGAGATTATGGCGGTGCGCAGCCGTCTGCCGCAGCATCCGCTGCCGGGCGAGCGCGGGTTTACCGGCGTGCCGCCCCCCGGCGAGAGGCGTTTCATATCGAACGAGATGGTGTTCCACGTCGCGCCCGACATCTCGCGTCAGGCGGTGGAGGACGTGGCGCGCAGGCTCAACCTGAGCATGATCGGCGCCCACAACGTCGCGCTCACCGGAGGCACCGTATATCGCTTACGGCTCACGGACGGCCGTTCCGTTGCCGATGCGGTGCACGCCCTGGAAGCGGAGAAGCTCGGCGTCGCGCAGCCGAATTATGTCTTCCAGCTGCAGCAGGACCCGACCCTGGCGGCCCGCACGCAGGGCGGCGAGCCGGACCAGTACGTCGTCAACAAATTGCGGTTGGGCGAAGTGCACCGCGTTGCGACCGGGAGCAACGTGCTGGTGGCAGTCATCGATTCCGAGATCGACAGCAGGCATCCCGATCTTGCCGGCGCGTTCGTGGAACGATTCGACGCGGTTGGCCGCCCCGACAAGCCCCACGTGCACGGGACAGGAATGGCCGGCGCCATCGTGGCGCACCGTGCGCTCATGGGCATCGCTCCCGGAGCGAAGATTCTCGCGGTGCATGCGTTCAGCCCGGACGCCGGCGAATCGGCCAAGGCGACCACCCAGCACATTCTCGCCGGACTGGAATGGGCGATAGCCAAGGGCGCGCGCGTCATCAACATGAGCTTCGCCGGACCGTTTGATCCCATGCTGGCGCTGGCGATGAAGAAGGCGCACGAGAAAGGCGTGGTGCTCATTGCCGCTGCCGGCAATCTGGGCCCGAAATCGCCGCCGCTCTATCCCGCCGCGGATCCGAACGTGATCGCGGTGACCGCCGTCGATCAGAACGATCATCTGTTCGCCGGCGCCAACCAAGGGCCGTACATCGCGGTTGCCGCGCCCGGGGTCAACGTTTTGGAGCCCGCTCCTGATTCCGGTTATCAGATCACGACCGGCACCTCGGTTGCCGCCGCACATGTGAGCGGAGTCGCTGCGTTGATGCTCGAGCGCGATCACTCCCTCGATCCCGACAAGGTGCACGAGATCCTGACTGCGAGCGCGAAGCCGGTCGCCAGCGGCGGGCGCAACGATCAATATGGCTGGGGCCTGGTCGACCCGGCGCGGGCGCTCCTCGATGTCGATGCGCAACTCGCCAGCGAGCAGCACAATAGCTCCGTGCGGCCTGCAGCCGCAAAGCCGGGAACGCTCTCGTCGCGCTGAGTGCGAAGAGCGCAGTATGATCGCATCCGCCGCAACGGGCACAGGGCGGATCCTCCTCCCGGCAATTTTCCTTCTTCAGTGCGGAGCGCAGTTGCTCGCATCCGAGGTCGAGAGCGGCAAGATTTCCGCTGACGGCCGGCAGCGAGAGTTTCTCGTTTCCACGCCAGGGTCCGCTGGCCCGCATCCCGCTGTCGTGGTGCTGCATGGCGGGACGCTCAATGCTCAGAACGCGATGCGGACCACCGGGTTCGAGCCGCTCGTCGAACGCGAAGGGCTCCTGGCCGTGTACCCGAGCGCGATTGCGGGGCATTGGAACGACGGGCGCCGGTCGGCGCATTGGAGCAGCAATTCCGGCGATGACGTCGCATTCATTCGGGCGCTCGTCGCAGAGCTCGTGCGCACCGGGGTGGCCGATGCCCACCGCATCTATGTCACCGGGCCGTCCAACGGCGGGATGATGACGTTGCGCCTCGTGTGCGAGGCGGCCGAGCTCTTCGCCGCGGCGGCGCCGATCATTGCCAGCATGCCGGCCGATCTTGCACCGCGCTGCCGGCCGGCGCGCCCGCTCCCGGTGCTGGTGATGAACGCAACCGCCGACCCGCTCGTGCCCTATGGCGGCGGCAGCGTCGGCCTTCGCGGCGAGCGCGGAGGCGTGCTTTCGACCGGCGACACGATTGCCTTCCTGCGCAAGGTCAACGGATGCAGCGCGGAGAGCAAGACGGATCGCTTGCCGGATGCCGATCCCGCCGACGGCTCCGATGTCGCCGTCATCAGCTGGACCGATTGCTCCTCGCGCGCTCCGGTGCTGCTCTATCGCATCGACGGCGCGGGGCACCGCATCCCGCGCCGGAACGAAGCGCCGCGGCAGGTCGTCGACCGGCTCCTCGGACCTGCGAACCACGATTTCGAAGCGGCCGAGGCGATCTGGTCCTTCTTCAGGGACAAGAGGCGGTAGTGTCCGACGCAGTAAGGGCGGGTTTGAAACCCGCCCCTACGCCGCGCGATCGGAGTGTGCGGCGCCCGGCAACGGCGCCCGCAGCACAGAGGTCCGAGGCTGCGCTTGCCCCGTCACAGCATTGCCCAGCCGCCGTCGACCGGCAGGTCGATGCCGGTGATCTGACGCGAGACGTCGCTGGCCAGAAACAGGCACGCGTTGGCCACGTCCGCATCCGTGGTCACGCGTTTGAGCGCGTATTCCGCCGCGTGACGCTCCGCCGCCTCCGCGATCGTGATGCCCAGGCGCCTTGCCATGTCGGCGCAGACCTTGTCGCGAAAGCGCGGGCCGTCGACCATGCCCGGGGCGACGCAGTTGACGTTGATGTTGTAGCCCCCGACCTCGAGCGCGAAGCTCTTGGTGATGCCGCGCAGCCCCCATTTCGACGCGGAATAGGCCATCCGGCCGGCGCGCCCGCGCATCCCGAACGTGCCGCCGACATTGACGATCTTGCCGTAGCGCGCGGCAATCATGCCGGGCAGCACCGCGCGCATCGCATGGAAACAGCCGTTCATATTGAGCCTGACGATATCCTCGAATTCCTGCGGCGTGGTCTCGACGCCGCTCTTGCCGATCGGCCCCGAGCCGCCCGCCACGTTGACGAGGATGTCGATGCGCCCGAGCCGCTCCTTCACCTCGGCCGCGCCCTGCTCGCATTGCGCTGCATCGGTCAGGTCGCAATGCACGACGAGTGGCTGCGCCCCGGTGCCGCGCACCTCGTCGGCCACGGATTCGATGGCGCGGATGTCGCGCCCGAGGAGCGCCAGTCGCGCGCCCTCGGCCGCAAATGCCTTGGTGATGGCCGCGCCCATCCCCTTGGCCGGCCCGGTAATCACCGCGACCCGTCCTGCGAGCTTCAAGTCCATGCGGTTTTCGCTTTCTGCTGGCGGGGGCTGCCCAGACTATCTTGCACGCGCGGACACAGAATACCCTGGGCACGGGCGATTCGTACCGATGAATGGCTGCATTCGCCAAACCATCACTCCCGGTGCTCAGCGGCGATTTCGTTCAGCTCTTTCGGTGCGACCGCACCGCGGCAGTAGGTTCGCCAGACAATCTCTGGCCTCGGCGATCCAAAGATGCTCAAGCCGTGGATCGGCGACGTCGAGGCTTCCGAGAGCTTCGAGAAATTCCCCCACAAAAATTGTACCCGAGATTTTGCCTCAAGATTTTGCTGGACATTGAAACAGAAATCGACTACAAAAGCTTATCTTTCAGATTTGTGCTCAGAGCCTGGCGCACCTATGCCGGGCTTTTTTGTTGATGCGAACCCGAGTGTGGCGCTCGGGATGACGATTTGCTGGCAGTGCGAGAGCTCGGGACGGTTTGGACCTTTGTGCGCTCCACCGTGGATTCCACTGGTCCGTCCCCTGTTATTTTCCTGTTCGGGCCCTGTTATTTCCCTGTTCTGGCGCGGCTATTTTTGTTTCATCTCATTGATTCTACGTAGCTTTTTAGAAGTCACCCTATCGCGCCCGCCCCTTTTACAGGGATTTACAGGGACCCTTTGCTGGAGTGCACCCCTTGGCTGAGACATGAAAACTAGGAACCTGCTGCGTTTGCTGCTGCTGGCCCGCCGCGGGCGAGACCATCAAGGCGGTCTGCCAGCCGGTTGAGCTCCCAGTGACGCGCGAAGGCGGCCGCCTCGGACCATGTCGGGGTCTGATCCCGAACCGGTGGAAGGGGTGCCGTCGCGTCCATTGTGGCAATCCGCCGATAAAGCCGCAGCTCATCGGCCTGCCCGGCGAACCGCCCGGCGCGGAGCGCGCCCTCCAGCGTGCCGAATCGGGTGAGCAGCGCAGCCGCTCCCTTCGGGCCGATCCCTTTCGCTCCCGGCAGCTTGTCCGAGGGGTCGCCGCGCAGGGCGATGAAATCCGGCACTTGCGCCGGCTCGACGCCGTAGCGCGCGCGCACTTCCGCTGGTCCGATGCGCGCCATCTCCCCGGCGCGCAGCGGCTGGAGAATGGTGGTGGATTGCGACGCGAGCTGAAAGGTGTCGCGATCCCCGCTCGCCACAACGGCGGTCCCGCCCCGGCGTTTTTCCGCCGCTACCGCCGCGGCAAGAAAATCATCCGCCTCGTACCCGGGAGCCTTCGCGCTCATGAATCCGCAGGCGCTCACAAGAGCGGGCAGGAGCTCCAGCTGATCGATCAGCGCGTCGTCGAATTTCCGGCCGCCCTGATACGGCGGGAAGGCCCGGTGACGATAGGTGGGCGCCTCGAGCGTATCCCAGCCGACGACGACGGCGCGGGGTTGCTCATTCTCATAGAGCCGCAGCAGAAAGTTCGCGAACCCGACGATGGCGCCCGCCGGTTTGCCGCCGCGCCGCAGAATGGTCTTCGGCAGCGCGTGATAGGATCGGTGCGCAAACGAATCGCCATCCACCACCAGCAGCGGCTTTCTGCGGGCCGCTGCCACCGATTTAACCCCCTGTTTTGATGTGCGAGCAGGCATGTGGCACGAACCTGAAAAATCCAGGAATCACGCGTTGGGCGCGCGGGCAAATTCGCTCGCGCAGCGCGCGAGATCCCGCAGGTGCTGCTGCAGTTGCTCGAGGGTAAAGCCGAGCGCAAACAGCCGCTCGACGGCCTCGGTGCCCAGCTCACGGGTGAGCCCTTCCCGGCGCAGGGTGGCGAGCTGGGCGTTGTAGCTCTCGATCGCCGATTCGAATCGTTCGAGGGACGGAGGCAGCTTGCGAGCGCTCAAGGCACTGCTGCAGGCGCGCAGGAACGCCGCAGCTTCTTGGCCGACGGCTTCAATCGGGGCTGCCAACGCCGGCTTGAGCTTCTCCGGGAGCGGCACGATGGCCGCTCGCCCGATCATCACCAGATCATGCCGCAGCCGAATGAGCGTACGCAGCAGGGGTCCAGAATCGGGCGCCTCGGCGAACGGCGCCATCTGCTCATGTTTCATCTCGGGGGCAATCGTATTGAGCCGTGCAAGCGCCTCGCCGAGCCTGTCCTGAATATGCGGTATCGCTGCCTCGTCCAGGCTTGCCGAGAAGCCCGCAAAGAGCGCAGGAACTGCCGTTGCGGCAATCGCGAGCAGGCGGCTTGCGGCCTCGAGCATCAGATCCTGAGCGCGGCCTGGCAACACGAGGAATGATACGATCAGGCCCACCACGGCGCCCACCGCGACCTGAAGCACGCGCTCGAACGCGGAAGCGATCGGGCCGGCATGGGTGATGGTGGGAGCGAAGAACACCATGACGGCAGTGAATGGGGCGGCGCGAAAGCGGGGGTTGGTTGCCGAGACAAGCGCCGCCGGCGCAACCGCGATCGCAAGCGCCGCAAACAGTGCGGCCTCGTTCTCGTGTGGGACGAGCGCGCCCACCACTCCGGCATAGATGGCACCGCCGATCGTGCCGGCGAGGTAGTCCAGCGTTGCCTTCAACGACCCGCCGACGCTGATCTGGGTCAAGATGACGGCCGTCAATACCGTCCATAGGGCGAGGGGCAGCTGAAGGAGATGGGACAATGCCAAGGCGAGCACGGCCGAAACAGTGACCCGCAGGCACAATCGAAGCTGTGTCCGATGCTGCGCCGGCCATTTCCGGAGGCGTTCCCAATCCAGCGTGAGCAGTGGAATGTCGCTGTGATCTGTCATCATCATTTCGCCGCTGCCAGTATATCCCTGGGGACTCGTGTCGTCCTCGAGTATCCAGAGACATTGCCTGGGCGCCAAAGTCCCTTGGGAGAAAAACCACAATGAGCGGAGAGCGCGAGCGCCCCGTAGCGGAGCAGGTGCTGCCGATCTCGGTTGGGGCGTGGACCCGCAGCTTCACCCGCTGGGATGCGTTTGCGGTCCTGCTCGTTCTCGGGGTGCTGGTTTTCCTGGCGGAAGCAAGCCGCAGCCTGCTCGAGCCCCTTTCCGAGCTGCAGGCGACTCCGCTTTCGCTCGCGCCCGCCAAGCTTCCGGAATATGCCGCGCGCACCACGCTGCGCATGCTGGTTGCGCTGGCATTCTCGCTCTTCTTCACCTTTACCTATGCGACCTTGGCGGCAAAAAGCAGGAGAGCCGAGCGCATCCTCATCCCGATGCTGGACATACTGCAATCGGTACCGATCCTCGGCTTCCTCTCGATCACGATCGTCTTCTTCATGTCGTTGGCGCCAGGCCGGGTGCTCGGTGCCGAGCTTGCGGCGATCTTCGCCATCTTTACCAGCCAGGCCTGGAACATGGCTTTCAGCTTTTATCAGTCCCTGCGAACCGTTCCGGTGGAGCTGCTGGAAGCGGCCGCGGTGTTCAGGCTCTCGCACTGGATGCGCTTCTGGCGGGTAGAGGCGCCCTTCGGCATGCCTCAGCTCATCTGGAACATGATGATGTCGATGTCCGGGAGCTGGTTCTTCGTGGTCGCGTCCGAGGCGATCAGCGTCGGCAACACTACGGTGCTGCTGCCCGGCATGGGATCCTACATCGCCGTCGCCATTGCGCAGAAAAGCTTGGGGGCAGTCGCCTGGGCGATAGCCACCATGCTGATAGTCATCCTGATTTATGATCTCGTGCTGTTTCGGCCGCTGGTCGCATGGGCAGATCGGTTCCGGTTCGAGCACGAGCCCGGGATCCCGCCGCCCAGGTCCTGGGTGCTCAACGTTCTACGCCGCTCCGGCATCGTTGCCCTGCTTATCCGTCCGGTGGCGAAGATCTGGCGGCACTCGTTGGGGCGGCCCTCGTCGCCCACGGCCAAGAGCGCTCCGAGATCGCGCGAGCGCTCGCGGTGGGCGGGCGATCGGCTGTGGAGCGCCATTGTGCTCCTCGCAGCGGCCGCCGCGCTATGGCGCGTCTCGCGTTTCGTCATGCAGGGCCTGACCCCGGCCGATATCGGGGAAGCCTTCGCGCTCGGTCTGGCGACCTTGCTCCGCATCGTCGTTCTCATTGCCATCGCAAGCATGGTCTGGGTGCCGATCGGCGTTTGGATCGGGACTCATCCGCGCGCGACCCGGGTCGTTCAACCGATTGCCCAGCTCCTTGCCGCCTTTCCGGCCAATCTTCTGTTTCCAATCGTGGTCTCCGCGATCGTCGTGTACCGGCTCAATCCGGACATCTGGCTCAGCCCGCTGATGATCCTCGGCACGCAATGGTACATCGTGTTCAATGTGATTGCCGGGGCTGCGGCAATCCCGTCGGAATTGCGCGACTGCTGCGTCAATTTGCAGGTCCGCGGATGGTTGTGGTGGCGCACCGCCGCTCTCCCCGCGGTGTTTCCCTATTATGTGACCGGAGCGGTCACCGCCGCCGGAGGTTCATGGAATGCGAGCATCGTCGCGGAGGTGGCATCGTGGGGAGATCGGCATTTGGCGGCTTACGGTCTCGGAGCATACATTGCGATCGCGACGCACGATGGCGATTTCCATCGCATCGTGCTCGGGATTGCGGTGATGAGCTTGTTCGTGGTGGTCATCAACAGGGCGCTCTGGCGACCGCTCTACCAGCAAGCCGAGCGCAAGTTCCGGCTGGGATGAATCATGGATGCAACAACGAACGTCGCGCCGCTGCTGCAGGTCAAGTCGGTCCGTCAGGCGTTTCCCAAGCCGGACGGCAGTCAGCTGCTGGTGCTGGACGATCTCAACCTCGACCTCGCCGAAGGCGAGATCGTGGGCCTGCTCGGGCGTTCCGGCTCGGGCAAGTCGACGCTTCTCCGCCTGATCGCGGGGCTCGCCCGCCCGAGCGCAGGCGACGTCTGTTATCTGGGCAAGCCCGTGGTTGCTCCCGCTCCGGGCATAGCCATGGTCTTTCAAAGCTTTGCCCTGTTCCCGTGGATGACGGTCCTGGGAAATGTCCAGCTCGGGTTGGAGGCGCTTGGGCTGCCGGAGACCGAGATTCGCCGCCGCGCCCTCTCTGCCATCGATCTCATCGGCCTCGATGGATATGAGTCCGCCTATCCGCGCGAGCTCTCAGGCGGCATGCGCCAGCGCGTCGGCTTCGCGCGCGCTCTGGTAGTGCATCCGAACATCCTGTTGATGGACGAGCCGTTCTCGGCGTTGGATGTTCTCACGGCCGAGACCTTGCGCACCGACTTTCTGGAACTGTGGAGCGAGGGGCGCCTTCCGATCAAAGGCGTGCTCCTCGTCACCCACAACATCGAGGAAGCCGTGCTCATGTGCGACCGTATTTTGGTGTTCTCGACCAGCCCGGGGCACATTGTCGATGAGATCAAGGTGGATCTGCCGCAGCCGCGCAATCGCCTCGATCCGAAGTTTCGCGATCTGGTCGAGCGCATCTACGTGGTGATGACCGCGCGTCCCGGCGGGTCCGCTCGCAGCTCCCCCACATTCGAGAGAGCTCGCACTCTGGGGACGGACGCGGTTTTGCCTCGCGTCTCCGCCAACCTGCTTTCCGGCTTCATCGAGGTGGTTGCGGGCGCCCCCTACAACGGCCGGGCGGACCTTCCTGTCATCGCAAGCTCGCTGCACATGGAGGTGGACGATCTGTTCCCGGTGGCCGAGAGCCTGCAACTGCTGCGTCTCGTCGACATCGAAGGCGGCGACGTTCAGCTCACCGATGCGGGCAAGCAATTCGCCGAGGCCGGCATGGATGATCGCAAAAAGCTGTTCCAGAAGCTGCTGCTCGCGCAGGTGCCGCTTGCCGCCCATATCCGGCGGGTGCTGCAGGATCGGTCCTCGCACGCCGCGCCGAAGCGCCGCTTTCTCGATGAGCTCGAGGACCACATGGATGAGGAGGCTGCGGAACAGACGCTGCGCGCGGTCATCGCATGGGGACGATTCGCCGAGGCTTTTGCCTATGACGACCAGTCGGAAAGCTTCAGCTTGGAGAATCCGACATAGCTGAAGTTGAATTGCGCAGCGGCGAGGCACTGCCGCGCCCTGCCGCCGCGCGACAGGTGTCCGCCGCATGATGGAGGCGAGCGGGTGGGTCGCTCTTACTCAAAGCGGCCTCGGTGGGCTTGATCGCTTCTGCACAGGTCGCCTTGCCGCGAGCGCAGCAAGAATGCTGATGGCCGATAATGCGGTGAAGCAGCGCAACGAGAGCGTATAGCTGCCGGTCCAATCGTAAAGGGCGCCGGAGAGCAAGGGACCGATTGCCTGCGCCAGGACCTGAAGTGAGAGGGCCAGCCCGCGGATTGCGCCGTAGTTGGCCCGTCCGAAATAATCCGCCCAGGCGACGGGCAACAAGGTGAGCATGCCGCCGATGCCGGCTCCAAACAGGATGGCGGAAAGGTAGCCATCTGCCGGCGAGCTGATAGCCGGCATCAGAAATGTGCCGATGGCGGCCAGCGTTCCGGCGAGCGCCAGCGGAAAGCGGATCGGCCATGAGCGCGGCAGGAACGCGCAGGCCATTGTGGCCATCGTCGAGGCGAGTGAGAACGAGCTGACGATCAACGCCGCTGTGGTCGGGTCAAGCCCGCGCCGTACCAGATGCGATGCCTGATGCAGGCTGACTCCGGCCTGCACCGGATAGATTGTCACGGTAAAGAGCATCAGCAGCCAGAAGCTGGACGTGCGCAATGCCTGCCGGCGTGAGAAAGCAGGCTCGGCGAGCGAAGCGGCGGGTGCCGATGGGAGGATGGCCGAGTCCGTGCGATCGGGTTTAAGGCCCATATCCTCGGGCCGGCGCACCAGGACCAGCCAGACCGGGACAAGACCGACGCTCAAGACCGTAAGACCGAGCGCTACCCATCCGGCACGCCAGCCGTGATGCAAGATGGCGAATTGCGCGATCAGCGGCATCGCGACCAGTCCAAGCATCTGCGCGAGGTTAGCGATCGAGGCTGCGACGGTGCGTCGCGCAACGAACCAGTTGTTCAACGCGCCATAGATCCCGAGGTCGAACGGTCCTGCCCAGTTCATTCGCGCGATGCAGAACAAGACGTAGAAGATCAGCAGCGAGGGAGTGAGTGACAGCAGCAGCAGAGCGATGCCGTTGACCAGGATTGCGAGGCACAGCACCAGCCGTGAGCCGCGGCGATCGAGCAGCGGACCGATGAAAGGTGAGACCACCGCCGCCAGCATGCCGCCCAACGATACTGCGCCGGACAGCGCGGTGCGGGACCAGCCGAAATCCCGGGTCAGCGGCTCAATGAAGATCGAAAAGGTTGCAACCGCCGGTCCTTGCCGTGCGAACCCGGCACAGCACAAGGAGGCAAGAACGATCCATCCGTAATAGAACGGGAGCCGTGCCGCGAGCGCGCGCGGCAGTGCCTGTCCGGCCGGGATCTTGCTCTCTGCGGCGCCCACAGGACACAGCTACTGTGCGCGGTCGTCAGCTCGCAAGCTCGGTCTGCTCCCTCCCCCCATGAGATGCGGGAGAGAGATGCGGGAGAGAGATGCGGGAGAGATGCGGGGAGAGGGGGGTCCGATCGAGGCAACGGCACGTCCGTGTATCAGCATCACCGGAACGCGCGTTAGCAAGCTGTTAATCATAGTTGTTGAGCAAGATGCTCATGCATAACAGGCTCGTGAGAGGAGTGAACCGAGCCCGCGGGGCCAGCGACAAACGGAGGCGGCTTGCTCCGAAGCAACTGCTCCGGGCTGGGCGCTCGATCCCTTTCTGTTCAAGATCAATGGCGTCGAAGATATTTGGATGCGTGTGGCTTTTCGAGTCCTGATCGCGTTTGTTGCCTTTACGGGCGTCGTTCTGGTGTCGGAGCCGCCGGCGCAGGCGCGGGCACCCGCTGTTTCCGGCTATGAGCCCGGTACCATCGTAGTGAAGACCAGCGCGCGTAAGCTCTATTTCGTGCTCGAGAACGGCCAGGTGATTACCTACCCCGTCGGAGTCGGCAAGGCCGGCAAGGCATGGACGGGAGTGGCCTATATCAGCGGCAAATTCATCAAGCCGGCATGGTCGCCTCCCGCGGAGCTCAGACGCGACAAGCCGAGCCTGCCCGATGTCATCCCCGCCGGCAGCTCCGAGAACCCGATGGGAGCGGCGGCGATGACGCTCAGCGTCGATCAATACGCGATCCACGGCACCAACCGACCGGAATCGATCGGCGGATTCGTCTCATACGGATGCATCCGCATGCACAACCAGGACGTCCTCGACCTTTATCAGCGGGTGAGGATCGGCACGCCGGTGGTGGTGCTGAGGTAACGTCAGGTCAGCGGCACCGTCCAGGCATCGTAGCCATATAGCCACGCAGTGTCCGGTGTCGTGCGCATCCAGAGATTTTTGCGCGCGCCCACCTGAATGCGTGACGTGCGCTCCTTCCTGTTGCGCTCGAAGGCGCAGAACGCATCGCCGAACGAATCCAGTCCCGCCTGCGCGAGGCAGCGTGCCAGAACAACGGCGTCCTCCATCGACGAGGCTGCGCCCTGCGCCATGTAGGGAAGCATCGGGTGGCAGGCATCGCCGATCAGGACGATGCTGTCCTCGCTCCATCGGGGTAATGGATCGCGTTCCACCAATGCCCATTTGCGCACCTCCGGGCACGCATCGAGGATGATGCGCGCGTCGGGATGAAAGCCCGCGAATGCGGATCGCAGCTGCGCGAGATCGCCCTGGGCCGACCAGGATTCGATCTTGAACTCCGGCTCGGGCGTGCTGGCGATGAAATAGAGCTCGTCCCGGCGCGGGTCCACCTTGTAGCTCACGATATGGCGGTCCGGGCCCCACCATTTCACGCGGTCGTCGATTTCGCGCCCGAGCAGCTCGCTGCGAAAGACGGCACGGTATGCGACCTGGCCGGTAAAACGCGGCACGCCTGTGCCGAGCAGGATATCGAGCACGGTGGAATGCACGCCGTCTGCGCCGATCACCGCGTCCGTCCCGATCGCGCTGCCGTCCGCGAACGTGAGGACGAGAGCGCCGGGTCTGCGATCGAGGCCCACGACCTTCTTATTGAAGTGGATGCTCTCGGACGGATTTATCGAGGCGAGCGCCGCGTGCAGCTCGGCGCGGTGCAACGAGATGTCCGGAGCCCCGAAACGCTGTTCGATCGTATCGCCCATGGGATGCAGGTACATGACGTCGCCGCTGTCCGAGGCGCGATTGTACCCGACCCGGGGGGCGAACCCGGCCGATCGAATGCGCGACTCGAGGTCCAGCCCTCGCAGCACCTTCATGGCATTCGGGTTGAGCTGGATGCCGGCACCCACACGGGCAAAGGCGGGAGCTTGCTCGTAGATCTGCGGGTTGAGCCCGAGCTTTCGCAGTGTAGCAGCAGCCGTCAGCCCTGCAATGCCGGCACCGGCGATGGCTATTGCGGGCGTGTTCCGCGCCACATGCGCTCCGATCAGCAAGGGAGGTTACAGCGCGCTTATTTGACTTTCATGCCGATGGCGTTGGCCACTCGCGCGTTAAGGCTCACTTCATTCTGCAGCAGCTTGTTGAACGCGGCCGGATCGAGCGGCAAGGGGTCGACGCCCAATCTCGCCAGCCTCTCCTGCATGGACGGATTCTGAAGAGCTCTTGCCGTCTCCTCCCGCAGCCTGCCCACGATCTCAGGAGGCGTCCTCGATGGCGCAAACAGGGCCATCCAGAAATTGAACTCTGCCTCCGGATAGCCTGCTTCTCGCATCGTAGGCGCCTGCGGGAGGAGACCGCTTCGCTGCGAGCCGCTGACCGCCAAGGCCTGCAACCTGCCTTCGCTGAGGAACGGAAGCGCGGGGGACAGTGGTGACAAATAAAAGTCCGCGCGATCCGCCAGGACCTCGGTCAGCGCTTCGGGCGCGCCCTTCTGCGGAATGTGCACCGCCTGAAACCCGGCGGCCAGCCGAAAGGCCTCAGCGGAGAAATGGGTGCTGCTTCCGGCTCCGCCCGAGACGTAATTCATCCTGCCGTTTTTGGCTTTCGCGGCTGCGACAAAGTCCGCGACGCTCTTGTAGCCCTTCGACGCGGATACCATGAGCACCAGCGGCGCATTGCCGAGGGGAATGACAGGTACGAGGTCCCGCAGGGTGTCGAATGGCAGGTTCGCGTACGTCACCGGGACCAGCGTGTGGGTCGAGGAGTTCACCAGGATCGTATAGCCGTCGGGGTCTGCACGCGCGACCGCTGCCATGGCGATGGTGTTGCCGGCGCCTACGCGGTTCTCGACGATGATCGGTTGACCAAGCTTCGCCGAGAGCTGCTCGAATACCGCTCGCGGAACGATATCCAGCGAGCTTCCCGGACTCTGCGGGACGATGGCGTGAATAGGCCTGGCGGGCCACTGTTGGCTGAAGGCGACGGTGATCTGAGAAAGGAGCGTGAGTATCGCCGCAAGCAGCCGACCTGACATTCTTCCTCCTTGCATGAACGGAAATTTGAGATGCTGTTTTTGCAATCGGGGGAGAAGCGGTTCAGCCCTGCGCCAGCGGGTTGCCGATCTTTGTACGCAAGGCGCGGAAAACCGCCTCGGGGGTGAGCGGCAGCTCGGTCAGGCGCACCCCAACGGCATCATCGATGGCGTTTGCAATCGCCGGCGAAAGACACAGGGTCGCCGATTCGCCCGCGCCTTTTGCGCCGAACGGACCGTTGTGCTGATAGGCGTCGATTGCCTCATTCACCATGATGGGGGGCACATCCCATATGCCCGGGATCTTGTAGTCGGCGAGCGATGCGTTTGTGACCTGACCGCCGTCGAGCTGCATGCTCTCGAACATCGTAAAACCGAGCTGCATGATCGAGGCGCCGGAAATTTGCGTCTCCACGATACGCGGGTTGATCTGCTTCCCGCAGTCGATCACATTGACGACTTTCGCTACGCGCACGTGGCCGGTCTCGGTATCGACCTCGACCTCCGCGCCCGCACCCCCCACCATCCAGAACGGCGTGATGTTTGCGCTCTGCCCGGTGCCTGGGGCGGCGGGCGTGTAGTCCGGCTTGTAGGTGCCGCTCCCGACGATGTTGCCGGCCTGCATTCCATACTTTTTCTTGAACAGGTCGGCGATGGAGATATTGCTGCCTTCCGGCTCCCCCACCTCGCGTGCCATGGCCCGGAGCTTGGCGCGGACCTCCTCGGCTGCGAGCCGCACCGCATGGCCCATGTGGAAAAGCGAGCGCGAGCCCAGCGTGCCCATGTCATAAGGCGTGACGTCGGTATCGCGTTGGACGACCTTTACCGACTCGGCGGGAATGTTGAGGAGCTCGCCGACCATCTGCGCCATTCCCGTATCGGAACCTTGTCCCATATCTATCGTGCCGCAATAGAGAGTGACGCTTCCATCTGCCGCGACATTGAGCATGGCAACCGAGGTGGTGGGGGCGATCGCGGCCTTGAGCGCGATGGCGAGACCGCGCCCTCGGCGGACAGCCCCGTTTCCGCGATCGAACGATTCCTGCCAGCGCATGCGTTCACATACCTGATCGAGCACCGCTTCGATCGGGGCATCCTTCACGACCGTGCCGCTCGCGTGCGGACGGCCTTCGCGCAGGAGGTTCCTGCGCCGGAACGCCACCGGATCGAGCTTGAGCATGCGCGCCACCATGTCGGTGTGGCTTTCATACGCCCAAGCGAGCTGCGGCAGGCCGAAACCCCGCAGGGCGCCGGAAGGCGTCGTATGAGTATAGAGCGCGTAGGAATCGATCCAGACGTTCTCGACGTCATAAGGTCCGGCTGCCACAAATCCCGATTTCTGGGTAACC
Source organism: Xanthobacteraceae bacterium (assembly GCA_036557665.1). Lineage (GTDB taxonomy): Bacteria > Pseudomonadota > Alphaproteobacteria > Rhizobiales > Xanthobacteraceae > VAZQ01. The sequence continues at coordinate 23,142 of DATBHG010000115.1, forward strand.
CGTGGTCCGATGTCCGCGTAGGCGCCCCCGTTCCAGAACACTTGGCATTTGCGCGCGGTAATATGGCCGTGGCCGTCCAGGCCCGTCTTGATCCGCAGGGTGCTTGGATGCTTGGTGATCTGATAGAATTGCTCTTCCATGGTCAGGGCAATCTTCACCGGCCGGCGTGTGAGCAACGACAGGGCCGTGACCAATGCCTCGAGCTTGACGTAGATTTTTGAACCATAGCCGCCGCCGACGAACGGCACCTTGATGCGCACGCGGTTCTCCGGCCACCCCAGCAGCCGCGCGATCTCGGTACGGATGAACGACGGGCCCTGGCAGCTGGTATGGATGGTGACATCCGACTCGCGCGCATCCGCAATCGACGCGAAAGGCTCGAGGGCGAGGTGAAGGCATTTCTGGGTGCGGAACGCGTGCTCGAGGACGTGAGCGGCGGAGGCGAAGGCCTGCTCCACGTCGCCGCGCCGCAGGCTGGCATCGAGGGCAAGATTGGTGCCTTTTCGCCCCTGGAGATGCTTGAGGTCGGCAAAGCTTCCGGCCGGACGCAGCGCGTCATGGACGGTGACCGCGGAGGTCATCGCCTCCACCTCGTCGTAGACCGCGGGCAACTCGTCATATTCGGCGCGGATCTCGTGCGCCGCCGCTTCGGCAATGTGAGGATCGCAGGCGAGCACGACTGCCACGGGCTCGCCGACAAAACGCACCTTGTCGAGCGCAAGAATCGGCTGATCGTGGAACGCCGGTCCGTAGTAGGGATCGGGAATGACCTTGCGGATATCCTCGCCGGTTACGACGCTGTGAACCCCCGGAAATTTTTCTGCCGTTGCGGTGTCGATCGACTTGATGCGGCCATGCGGGACGGTGCTGCGAAAAATCTTCCCGACCAGCATGCCGGGCAACTGCATGGTGTGGGTGTACTCGGCGCGGCCGGTGACCTTCTCGCGCGCCTCGATCCGCGGCAATGAGCGCCCGATTTGCCGGCCGGCCATTGCGCTTGCTGCCACGGACATGTTGTCGGTTCCTTTCCGCTCGGAGCCTATTGCACTCTAGTGCGGGCAAAGGCGCGGGCGCAAATCAACCGTGCAGCGCGCACCGTGACGCCAGCGTGCTCGGCGCCGGACAAGGTGCGCCAGATCAGAATAAGGTCGAACGAACGTCGGGCACGCTTGCGCCCACCCTGTAAGGGACGCGCACGGCGGTAACGACCATCGGCGTCGCAGCTCACGATCCCGCTTTGATGCAGGGAATGCCGAGGGCAGCCAAAGCTTGGCGGGTAGCAAGAACAGACCCGTCGACATCAATACCGCGACACGCGTCGTCCACGACCAAGGAGCCGAAGCCTTCGCGCTTTGCGTCCTCGGCCGAGAAGCGCACGCAGAAGTCGAACGCCAGGCCGGCAATGAACACTCGCTCGAACCCCCGCTCGCGCAGGTATCCGGCCAGACCGGTCTGGGTGCGGCGATCGTTCTCGTAGAACGCCGAATAGGAATCAATGTGGCGATGATAGCCCTTGCGCAGGATCAACTCGGCGTGCGGGATGTCCAATTCCTTTCGGATCTGGGCTCCTGGCGTACCCTGCACGCAATGGTCGGGCCATAAGATTTGAGGCCCATAGGGAACCTCGATGCTGTCGTATGGGCTGCGGCCGGCGTGGGTGGAAGCAAAAGAGCTGTGGCCTGGCGGGTGCCAGTCCTGCGTCAGGACGACATGCTCGAAATTCCTGGCCAGCCGGTTGATCGCCGGCACAACCTCCTCGCCGCCCGGCACAGCAAGCTTGCCGCCGGTGCAGAAATCGTTCTGGACATCGACTACCAAAAACAGGTCGCGGGGGCCGATGGGCCCATGCTCGATCATGCCGGAGGTCGCGAACGGCCCTATTCGGCGAAGGTGGCGAGCTTGTGCGCGAGCGAGTTGCCTCGCAGCTTCTCGAGCGCTTTCGCCTCGATCTGACGAATGCGCTCGCGAGTCACTCCGAAGACCTGCCCGACTTCTTCCAGGGTATGATCGCGCGAATCGCCAATTCCGAAGCGCATGCGCAAAATCCGCTGCTCGCGCGGCGTCAGCTCCGCAAGCGCCTCGGTGACCGACCGCGCGAGGGCGGTCGCTTCCGCCGCTGCCTGCGGGTCCACCGTGTTCTTCGATTCGATCAAGTCGCCCAGCGTCGCATCGCCATCCTCGCCGATCGGCAGGTCGAGCGAAGTAGGCTCCTGCACGAGCGAGAGCACCTGCTCCACGCGCGAAATCGGCATGCCGGTTCGCGCTGCGATCTCGGCGGGTCCTGCCTCCCTCCCTTGCTGCTGGGAGAACTTGCGCCGCTCGCGCAGAACCTTGGTCGCGGTTTCGGTCATGTGGACCGGGATGCGGATGGTGCGGCCCTGGTCGGCAATGGCGCGGGCAATCGACTGGCGGATCCACCACACGGCATAAGTGGAGACTTTCACGCCGCGGCGGTAGTTGAACTTCTCGACCGCATGCATGAGGCCCATGTTGCCTTCCTGGATCAGATCCAGGAGCTCGAGAGAGCTGTTGCGCCGATACTTCTTGGCAATGGCCACGACCAACCGTAGATGCGCCTTGACCATCTCCTCACGCGCGCGCATCAGCGCACGACGGGCGCGGCCTGCTTCCGCAGCCGCAGCACGCAGACCCGCAATCGGCAAGCCGACCCGTTGGGCGACGGCAAGCAGCTCGCCATGGAGCGCCTTCACCTCATCGGCGCATTGCTTCGCAAAAGCGCGCCATGTCCGGGGTGGACGCGAATACGCGTGCTCGACCCAGTGAGCATCCAGCTCATGACCGAGATAATGGTCGAGCAAATCACGTCGTGGCACACCACAACGTGCCGCGAGCTTCAGCATGTCCTGATCAATCTCGCGAACGATCTGCTGCTCACGTTCGAGGGACCCGATGAGGTCTGCGATCCGATCGGGATGCAGCCAGATGTTGCTCATCTTGCTCTTTAGGCTCAGCAGCAGCTCCTGCATCCGCGCCCGATCGCGCTTGGAAAGCTCCTTCGCGCGCTGTGCGCCATTGACCTGCTTGCGGCTGAGCACAGCGACTTCGGAGGCGACAGCAGAGATCCCTTTCAAAGCGGCAGCGAACTCGCGTTGCAAGCGCGCTTCCCTCTGGGCAGCCGCATCGGGATCGTCCTCTTCCGGCGCAGTGGGAATGCCAGCGGACACGATCATTCCGTCGGTTTCGGCATCTCCCTGGTGCATGGACACATCGACCAGAGATCCCAGACGCAGGTTTCCTGCAGCCAGCTCGCGCCTCCAACCCTCGATCTGCGCAACGAGCATGGGAACGGCACAAAGCGCCTGTTGAACGCCAAGCTGCGCGGCCTCTATCCTCTTGGCCAGGGCAAGCTCCTGCTCGCGCGAGAGCAGCTCCGCGTTGCCCATCTGGCGGAAATAGGTGTCGATAAGGTCGCGAGAAAAGTTCGCCTCGCGAGCGCCGAGCGTGGCGGCAATACTGTCCTTCGCACTCTCGCTGCGGCCGGGTGCGAGCTTCGGACTTGCGCCGGATTCGAGGCTCTCGTCTTGCTCCTCGGCAGGATCGCGCTCTTCAGCGGGGGAGGACATATGCCCGTCCAGCTCGCCGAACTCGATCAGCTCGTCGCGGCGCAGAACGGGTGCTTGTGGGCGCTGTTCGTCGAACAGCCCATCCATGTCGTGAGCCATCTGCTCTCTAGTCCTCTCAAGCTGCGCCGAACCCGCCTGCCGAATGCACCGAAGCTGATGCAGGGAGCGGCGGTCTCCGCCAGAGTGCTACCCTGTCGCCCTGGACGTGGAGCCACTCGGCCTCGCCGGACAACAAATTGCAGGAATTTCAACGTATTAGGCCGACGCGATCGGCACGACCGCGCCGGCTTCACGGCGCCAAAATGGGGCGGAAACGGGGGAAATTCAAGCATTTTTTATGCTGCCCTGACCCGCTCTCCACGCGGTTGGTGGGCGGGTCGCAGCCGTTGGCAGTTGCGCCAGCAATGCCTTGCAGCTCAAGGCCAGGGGCGGGGAAACGCCTCGGAGCGTCGATTTGACGCTACATCCCGAAGCCTACGTGCTCGGAACCCGCCGCCTTCAGGTTACGGAAGCGGGCCAGCGCCCAAAGGGGGAAAAACTCGGAATAACCGTGATAGCGCAGATAGAAGACTCGCGGAAATCCCGTCGCGGTGTAGCGCGGCTCATGCCAGAAACCGTCCTTGTCCTGCAGCTCAATGAGGTAATCGACACCGCGCTGCACCGCCGGATGATCGAGTTGGCCCGCCGCCATGAGGCCGAGCAGCCCCCAGGCGGTCTGAGAAGCGGTACTCGGGGCTCGCTCATAGCCGCGATAATCGAGCTTGTAGCTTGCGGCGTCCTCGCCCCAACCCCCATCGGCGTTCTGAATGGAAAGGAGCCAGGCGACTGCCTTGACGAATTCAGGTGCTGCGGGATCGATCCCAGCGGCATTGAGGGCGCACAACACCGACCAAGTGCCGTAGATGTAGTTCATCCCCCAGCGTCCATACCAGCTTCCATCTGCCCTTTGCGCTCTGCGCAGGAAATCGAGACCGCGAGCTAGGGTGGGCGTCTTTCTTCCAGCTGCGCCGATCTGGGCCAGCATCGAGACGCAGCGCGCAGTCACGTCCTCGGTAGGCGGATCCAGGAGAGCGCCGTGGTCGGCGAACGGGATGTTGTTGAGATAATAATAGGCGTTGTCCGCATCGAAGGCTCCCCAGCCGCCATTGAGGCTTTGCATTCCCACGATCCATTCTCGCGCCCGCTCAATCGACAAGCGGAATTCGCCTGCCTCTGCCCGGTCCATCGCCATGACCACAACGGCGGTGTCGTCGACATCGGGGTAGTACGGATTGGCGTATTGAAAGGCCCAGCCGCCCGGCCGGAGATCAGGCCGAACCGCCGCCCAATCTCCTTGCAGGTCGAGAACCTGCTTGGATGCGAGCCACCGCAGCGCTTGCCGGACCGGCTCGCGGACCCGTTGCTCCCCAACCTCGAGCAGGGCATGGCAGGTCAGCGCAGTATCCCAGATAGGTGATACGCAAGGCTGACAGTAGGCTTCATCAGGATGCACCACCAGAAGCCGCTCGATGGACTGGCGGGCCAATGCCCGTTGCGGATGCGTGTCGGGGAGCCCAAGGGCGTCGAACATCATGACGCTGTTGGCCATTGCAGGGAAAATCCCTCCGAGCCCGTCCTCCCCATTGAGGCGCTCGATTACCCATGCGACCGCGCGGTCTATGGCGCGCTGGCGCCATCGCAGGGGAAGCGCCGGCTCTATCGCGTGCAGCACAAGATCGATGAGCCGAAAGAACCAGAACCAAAGTGCGCTCTGCTGGGGCGCCTTCGGCACCCCACCCACCGCGGTGGGCGGCTCAACGAAGAGCTCGTCGATCGTCACCCGGTTGAAATTACGTGCTTTGGGTTTGAGCGCTTGCATAACCAGCAACGGGACAATGACCGTGCGGCTCCAATACGAAATTTTGTCGAGATGAAACGGGAACCACCTCGGCAGCAGCATGATCTCGACCGGCATGATCGGGACTGCGCGCCAGGAGATAAATCCGAACAGCGCCAGCATGACGCGGGTGAACACGTTGCACCGGGAAGCGCCGCCGCGCGCCCGGATGGCCTCACGCGCACGTACCATTGCAGGTGCGTCGCGAGGCTCGCCGGTCATTTTCAGGGCGAAGTATGCCTTGACGCTGGCGCTCATATCGAACGCGCCGTCGCGGAATAGAGGCCAACCGCCGTGATCGCCTTGGATGCGGCGCAGGTAAGCCGCTATCTTGGCTTCGAGCTCCCGATGGCTCGGCTCACCGAGATAGTGCCGCAGCAGGACGTATTCCGCCGGAATCGTTGCGTCCGCCTCAAGCTCGAACACCCAATTCCCATCGGGCTGCTGCAACGCAAGCAGCGCCGAGGCTGCCGCATGGATGCTGCGGTCGAGACCCGGTGCGGAAAATTGCTGCAAGGGCGAGGACGTTTCGGACACCATGAGGGTGATGATGACCCAGAATTGAAGGGGGGGCAAAGGCGCCCGCATGCCCTTTCAGCTTGCTTGAAGCTGCCTGCGGCTTGCCCACCCGGCTCGCAGCGGAAATTTTTCACCCGCTGGACAAAACCGCTCGGTCGAGTGAGTCTCAATGCAACACAGGCGACCGCGTAGTTTTTCGCGCTTTCATTTCCGCTCACAAGCAAGCAGCGAGATCGGCTGCGCGATTGCCGGACTGCACGGCTCCTTCGATAGTCGCCGGCAATCCCGTATCGGTCCAATCCCCTGCAATGAAAAGATTGCGCCACCCGGTTCTGCTGGGTGGCCTTTTCGCATTCTGCGCCGGAGTCGCCGCAAACGTCGCGCGGCGCTCACGCACGATTTGCCAGGGGGGCATGGGGCCGGGGAGGCCCGCAACGACCGCGACCTCCTGCCAGACTTTCCTGGCCAGCGCTTCCCGTGGCGTATCGAGCAATCGGTCCGCCGCGCTGATGGTCACTGATATTCTGTTTTTGAATCCGAAGACCCACTCGATGGTTCCGTTCACGATCCCCGTAATGGGCGCGAGTGACGCGGGAGGATCGATCCTGAAATGCGCGTTGACGATGGCGCGGAACTCGGTTGGAGTCGCAAGTGCTGGAACGAGCTCGGCGGCTGGCACAGGCGGCACTGCGAGAATGACGCAGTCGTCCCGACCAATCATTATCCTCTCCTCTCCGAATTCGAGAGCTGAGACTTTCTCGCCGCTGAAACTGAGAGCGCGCAGCCGATGCCCAAACGCGATCGGCACGCCGTGGTCACGCAAGAACCGCAATGCGGGCTCCACGAACGCATTTCCCAACCCGTCACATGCAATCAGAGGCCTGCACGCCTTCCCGCCACGCCCCAGAGTGGCCCGGGTCACGGCGGCCGCAAGCTGCGCGCTGGCCTCCTGCGGCACAGTGTTGAGCGCCGCCAGCCAGAGCGGACGCGCGAAACGCTCATAGAGCGGACCCGTGCACCCGATCGTTTCGCAGATCGTCTTGCCTTCGGTCGCCCACAGCATTCGGATGAGGGCCAGATAATCGACAGTTTTTGTGCCCGGCACCCGCCGCCCGCCGTCAAACACCCACCATGGCAGCGGTCCGTCTCCGATCCGCAATACCCACCGCTCTCCGGTCGCGAAATCCACGAACGCAAACTCCGCATGCTCGGGACCGGCGAGCGTTTCGGTTGCATGGATTGCGTCGAGGTAGGCGAGTGCCGCCGAATTCCCGGAGAGAACGAGGTGATTGCCGTTGTCAATCACCATGTCGAGAGCGGGATCATGATACGAGCGGCAACGTCCTCCCGCCTGACCAGCGGCCTCGTGCAGCGACACGCCTGCAGCGCGGGAGGCAAGGCGGATAGCGGCGGCGAGCCCTGCCAGCCCGGCGCCGATCACATGGACAGTGCCGGGCATCAGGCAAGGGCGTGACGCATGATGATCCACAACAGGCGCGCTCGCGCCAACTGAATGGGCCGGCGCGGCGCATCCCAGCCGCGACCGACCAAACAGTCGAGGATCGCGCGATACGCCTCAGCCATGATGCGCGGCGCGCGCACGGTGCGGCGCGGGTTGCGCGCCATGATCAGCTCGGCCTGCGCGAAATGGCTGCGCGCTCGATCAACCACTATGCCGCAAGCCCTGCCGATTGCCGGGCTTGCCAAGACCGAGGATGGATCGGTCGTCGAGATGCCGGCGGCGCTCAGAGCTTCGGCCGGAAGATAGAGCCGGCCCGCGTGCGCGTCCTCATCCAGATCGCGCAAAATGTTGGTCAATTGCAAAGCCCGCCCGAGATGGTGGGCGAGCGCTGGTCCATCGCGTTCGTTCATGCCGAAAACGCGGACGGAAAGCCGACCTACCGCGCTCGCCACCCGGTCGCAGTAGGCGTCGAGCGTTGCCTCGTCGGGAGATCGGATATCGGCAATGACGTCCATCTCCATCCCATCGATGATGGAGTGAAAATCCTCTCGCCGGAGACCGAAAGCGCGCACCGGGCCGCAGAGATTCTGGGTGCGGGGGCCCGCCCTTCCGGCATAAAGTGCGTCGATATCGTCTCGCCACTGCTTCAATTCCGCGCGCCGGTGCGCTTGCGACGCGGTAGAATCCGCAATGTCATCGACTTGCCTGCAGAACGAGTAGATCTCGAACATGGCGCGCCTTTGTGCGCCCGGCAGAAGCCGCATCGCCGTGTAAAAAGAGCTCCCCGACGCCCGCTCGGCGGCAGCCGTTTGTGTGCTCGCTGGCGAGGTCAATGTCGGGCATCCCGTGGCTTGTGAGTGGCCGGAAGAAGACGACCGATCCGGCGGGTCGCGCCGGATATGAGCCCAAGAGCACCGAACCCGGCAACTCCGGTCATGCCGAGATGGACTCGCTGGCTCAACGGATCGCGCCGCTGTAGCAGATAGGCCAGACGCTCCGCCAAGCCTTGAATGACCGCGACCTCCAATGCGAGACGCCTGTCCTTGATCGCCGCGGAAAATCCCTCGCTCTCTCTCAGGAGACCGGCTGTGCGCTCTGCAACGCTGCGAATGCAAGCAAGCAGCGCAGCCGAAGCAGTCGGCGCCGAGAGAGATTCCACCTGTGCACGACATTGTGCAAAGACATCGAGCGGAATATAGACGCGATCGAGGTTCCGATGATCCTTGCCGCAATCCTGCAAATGATTGATGATTTGCAGCGCGGCGCAAAGTGCATCGTTTGCCGGCCAGAGTGTACGCGCCTCCCCATGCACGTCGAGAACGAAACGTCCGACCGGCATGGCCGAATAAGTGCAGTATCCGATCAGATCATCCCAGTCTCTATAACGCAGCTTGGTCACGTCCATTCGGAACGCCCTGAGCAGGTCGAGCGCATGCCGAGGTGGCAATTGGCGCTCTGCGAGCTGCGATCGTAGCGCGATACCGACCGCCTCCTCGTTGCTCCTGCCCAGAAGCGTCGCTTCAAGGCGGTCGAGCAGCGCGAGCTTGTCCGCCGGCGCAAGCGACGGATGATCGGCGATGTCATCCGCAGTGCGCACGAACTCGTAAAAGGCCAGAATGGGCTTGCGATGGCGTGGATGAATCAGCCAGGACGCTACCGGAAAGTTCTCGTCTCGATGCCCCTTGCCGGAGCGCGCTTCAAGGGTTGTGATCGTCACGACTCTGACACTTTGGCCTGCATCCGTCCCTTCCAGGCTCCCCCTCGTCCCCGTGCGTAGGCGTATGCGGAATCGAGGGTGAAGACGAGATATTCCAGAGCGATCGCCGGAAGCGCAAAACCCCACAAGGGGGACAGCTGGTAAAAACGCAATATCGGCTGGAAAGCAGCTGCCATGATGCCCCATGTCACAAGGCCCAGCGCGCGCGACAATCCGCTCCCGAAGAGCGCCATCAGCACCGGGACGACGAATGTGAGCAGCATGCCAGCGAGCGTAGCCGCGAGCAGAAGGGGGGAATAACGCAACTGCGCGTAAGCCGAACGCGCAATCATGGCACGAACATCCGCGAGCTTCGGATATTCGCGCATGCTCAATACGCGGCTCGTCAACGCGAGCCAGATCGGGCCTTGCCGTTTGAGCACCCTTGCCAGCGCGCAGTCGTCGATCAATGCGCCGCCGATGGCCTGAATGCCGCCGGCTTTGGCAAGCGCATCGCTGCGCACCAGCATGCATCCGCCCGCTGCCGCGGCGGCGCTGCTTGACGGCCGATTGATCCATCTGAAAGGATAAAGCATCTGAAAGAAGAAGACGAAAGCGGGGACGTTGGCGCGCTCCGCAAAGCTTTTGCAATGCAGCTTGACCATGAGCGAGGTCAGGACAAGACACAGCCCTTCTGCGTGCCGCACCAATCGGCTGACCGAGTCCGCAGGATGAAAAATATCTGCGTCGGTGAGGAGCAGGTATTCCGGTCGAGGCTCGATTGCGAGCGCCACATCGATCCCCTGCTTCAACGCCCAGAGCTTCCCGGTCCAACTGGTTGCAACCGTTCTGCTGCTGACGACGCGAAGCATGCAGCCCTCCGGCACGGCCCGCTGCGCGTTTGCAACGGTCTCGTCACTGCTCTCATCGTCAACCAAAATGATCGACCAGGAACCCCTGTAGTCTTGCCGCCCGAGCGATCCGATGCTCCCGGCTATCACTCCTGCCTCATTGCGGGCGGGCACGATCGCAGTCACGGCAGGCCACTTCGCAACCGGGCTGGAGCTCCAATCGTCGCGTTCACTGCATAGCCAGAACGCTCCGCGCGCCAAGAGCAGGTACACCCAGACCAGGAGTGCCGCACCAGCAGCAAAGATCTCTGGTGTCACGGCCGACCCAGCCTGCGGTGCCGCGGATTGACTGAATGCATGAAACCAGACTCAATGCGGTATTGGTAAACTGAATTACCATATTCAACGGACTGGGTCAGGAACAGGTGCGAAGTAGCGCTTTGCAACCGGCTCGACAGGACCTGAGCGCCAAATGTGGGGCGCGCTAGCCTGACGGGATTACCTGTCAGGAGTGCCGACTGGCGGTGGAAAGGGCGCGCATGGATGCACCGGGCTCTCATTTGAGTGTCGAGGAAGTATTTCAGCACCGGCTCGCTCAAGTTGCCGGTGAAGTCGAATCTCTCCTCGATCGGCTGCTGCAAGCAAGCCCACTGGAGGGCGAGCGAGCGAGGCCGGCACGGCTGCTGGATGCAATGCGATATGCGACCCTTGGCGGGGGCAAACGCCTGCGCCCCTTTTTTGTCGTCGAGGCCGCGGCCCTGTTCGAGGTGCCGCTGGAAAATGCCTTGATGGTGGGAGCAGCCCTGGAATGTGTGCATTGCTATTCCCTGATACACGATGATCTGCCGTGCATGGACGATGACGCGCTGAGGCGCGGGCGTCCAACAGCACACAAAGCCTTCGACGAGGCGACCGCCGTTCTGGCCGGAGATGGGCTGCTGACCTTTGCCTTTGACCTGCTCTCTCGCCCAGAGGCGCATGCCGACACGCACGTCCGCTTGCAATTGGTGAACGGTCTGGCGCGAGCCGGCGGGGTGGGCGGAATGGTCGGGGGGCAGATGCTGGACTTGGCTGCCGAAGGCCGCTTTGACGCGGCAGCGAAGCGCCTGGACGAGCAGGGAGTACGGACCCTCCAGGCGATGAAGACCGGTGCACTGCTGCGGTTCGCCTGCACCGCGGGTGCTATCTTGGGCAAAGCAGACCGATCCCAGCGTGCTGCGCTCGACCAGTACGGTGCGGCAGTGGGTGAGGCCTTCCAGATAGCCGACGATCTTCTCGACCTCGAGGGCGACCCGACAACGGTAGGTAAGGCCACCGGCAAGGATGCGGCCGCGCATAAGGCGACCCTGGTCGGGGTGCTCGGACCCAGTGCGGCAAGGCGACGGCTCGATACACTGATTGCGGAAGCGCAGGATGCACTGGAAGCGTTCGGGCGGAGCGCTGACGGTCTCAAAACGGCTGCACGGTTCGTTGCAACGCGCCAAGCGTGAACGGGCAGGGTGGTACAGCTGGGTGAGGTAGCACCAGCGAGATAAATCAATGACTTACGCCCAAGGTGCGGGCGATTTCGGCCCTTGAAGCCTAACGGTTATTTTCGACGCTCCCGCACCTTCCGGCCCGCGGCGAAGGTCCCCTGCTGTAGCGGCTTGATCATCGGCTCCAGTTATCTTCGACAAGTCACCTCGCTGCGGAGGCGCGCCTTGCCCCAGTCCGGCGAGCGACCTGGCTGATACGATGGGCACCCACTGCGGTCCGCTGAGTGAGGTGGGGGTGCCGATTATCGCTGTTGCACGGCGGTAATGCAGCTTTTGACCCATCTCGGTCATCCGATGGTCAGTCTTGCTGTGTTGCACTACAGCACTCTCATGCAACAGTATGGTAGCGTGCGGTCCCCAGAGGGAGGAGCCGAAGCCGATGAGACGGCGCGAGTTCATCACATTGTTCGCGGAGCGGTCGCGTGGCCGTTGGCGGCGCGTGCGCAGCAACTAGATCGGATGCGGCTGATCGGCGTGCTGATGGGCTTCGCGGAGAGCGATCCGGCTGCGCAATCTTGGCTTGCGACGTTTCGGAATGCGCTCACGCAACTGGGGTGGTCGGAAGGCAACAATCTTCGAATCGAAGTCCGGTGGGCCGCCGCTGATCCAGACAGGATCAGGACGTTAGCAAAAGAACTGGTCGATCTGCGACCCGACGCGATCTTCAATCAAACCACGCCGGTGACCCACGCCCTCGCCCGCATGACTCAGACAATTCCGATCGTGTTCGTCTATGTTGCCGATCCGATCGGCAGCGGCTTCGCTGCAAGCCTCGCGCGTCCGGGCAGGAACATCACCGGCTTCACATATGTCGAACCAACAACGGGCGGCAAATGGGTGGAGTTGTTGAAGGAGATTGCGCCGCGCACCGCGCACTTGGCGCTCCTGTTCAACCCGGAAACAGCCCCGAAATTCTACATTTCTTCCGTTCAAGCCGCCGTATCATCCTTTGCCGTCGAGGCGAGTATGGCTCCGATTCACGCGAGGGACGAGATCGCGGGCGTTATCGCCGCGCAAGCGCGCAGCCCCGGTGGGGGTCTCATTGTGATGCCGGACGTATTCAACGATGCAAATGGTGAATTGATCATTGCGCTAGCCGCCAGCTCCGGCGTCCCGGCAATCTATCCCCGTCCCGTTTTTGCGGAATCAGGCGGGCTCATCGCTTACGGAGCCGATTTGGCGGAACAGTTCCGCCAAGCGGCAGGATACATCGATCGCATCCTCAAGGGTGAGAAGCCCGCCGAGCTTCCGGTGCAGCAGCCCACGAAGTTCGAACTCGTCATCAATCTCAAAACGGCGAAGGCGCTCGGCCTCACGGTACCGCTGATCATGCAAATGACCGCCGACAAGGTCATCGAGTAGGAAGACTGTTTTCCTGCGATTGCTCACGGCCGCTTGTGGCGTATTGCGGTCACGGACCGGGGCGAAATCCCGCGCTGCGGCGAGGCCCTGACTTGATTCTCGGCAATCCGATATGCTGACGCGGACTCCTTGGGGGGAGCCGCGGTGTACGGAAATGACTGAAAAGTCCCACGGGCAGCGAGCCATCGTCATCTCGTCATCGGCGGTTCGATTGCAGGTCTGTTCGTTGGAGTCATTCCTTCGGCGAATTGGTTGGCAAGTAGATATTTATGAACGTTCATCAATCGAGCTCATCAGCTCATCGGCCGTGGCGTTGGCATCTTTGCTACTCATCTGGAATTGCTCGAAGCTCTGGACAAATGCAGCGCAGGCACCGTTGACCTTGGTGATCATCGTTCATAAGCGCGTCGCGTTTGATCGCAGAGGCGATGTAATCGCTGAAAAGCCACAGCTTCAGACCGTCACATCCTGGGATCGGCTGCGGCAGGCCCTATTAAAGGCGATTGATCGTCAGCGTTATCATTTCGGATATGTGTTTGAGCGCTTGGAGCAAGACGGCAGTGGCGTTCACGTCTATTTCGCCAGCGGCCGCAGTCAGCGTGCCGCTCTCCTTCTCGGATGTGATGGGTTCCGGTCCAGTGTCCGAGCCTACCTCGCACCTGAGGTGCAGCCGATCTATTCCGGCTATTACATCTGGCGCGGTGCGCCGAATGAATCCGATCTCTCGCCGCATACCCGCAGGACCATGTTTCCCTACTATTCCTTCTTCTTGGGAGATCAGCTTCAGGCGCTCGGTTACCCAATTTCAGGCGCGGACGACGAATTGCGCGCGGGCTATCGTAGATACAATTGGGGCTGGTATCGCCTAGAGACCTGTTCACGCGAGCAATTGGCACATCGGCGTCGGATCGCTGCGGAGCATCAATCCGGCAGAAGCCGCCATCAGCTGATATGCGAAGACCCCGGCGGGCGCCTGACCGTCGTTGCGCCGTTCGGGTGATCCGCTTGACGTACCATGGGAGGCGTAGTATTCGGACTTAGGTGATCCGCTCGTGGGCCAACTCGGCGACGCGCCGATTATTTGAATCCGGCAAGTCCAGATTTCGGGGTCTCGATACCGATGCGGCGCTGGAGCTGCTGGCGATATTGAACGCGGCCGAGCGACTGGGCCACATCAGTCCGCTCAAGAGCGTGGGGCTGCATCCGCTCAAGGGCGGCCGGAGAGGCCAATGGGCAATCGCGATCAATGGCCCGTGGCGTATTTGCTTTCGCTTCAAGGACGGCAACGCCTATGACGTCGAGGTTGTCGACTATCACTGAGGAGCAGCAATGGTTCCGGTCCATCCCGGCCGTATTCTGAGACGCGAGCTGCAGGCGCGGCGGCTTTCGGCCAATGCGCTGGCACGGGCGCTGCGTGTACCATCAGGACGCATCGTCGATATCCTCAACGGCAAACGCTCCATCACCGCCGAGACCGCACTTCGCCTTGGCCGTTACTTCGGCAACGCTCCGCAATTCTGGATCAACCTGCAGGCGCAGTACGATCTCGCCGTTGCCATGCGCGATATAGGCCGGCTTGTGGCGCGCGAAGTCCAGACAGCCGCATGATTGCGCGGGGCTGCCCGGTGATGGGTAACAAAATGTAAGTAGAATCAATTAGTTATGTCAGGGTGGTACAGCTGGGTGGACTCGAACCACCGACCTCTTGGTCCACAGCCAAGCGCTCTAACCAACTGAGCTACAGCTGCACGTTTTGCCGGCTATAGGAGCATGCCGAGGCTTTGACAACCCTATCCGCATAGCCCGCTCTGGACGGCGGGCTATGCGAGCCAAACGTGAGCGGCCGCGAGCAATGGTCCCGCCCGGGGAGGTTGCTCTCGCTGAGTTTCTTAAGCGGCCTTGAATCTCCCCAGGCTCTCTTTCAGCGGCTCCGACGTCTTGAGCGCGGCCTTCTGGGCGATAGCCGCGAGCTCCTTGGTTTGCGCCGTCACAGCTTCGTACCGCTCGCGCGTGTGCCGGCTGGAAAGCTCGATGACGTCGGAAAGCGACTTGACCATCATGATCTCGGTCGCGAAATCAAACGCCGCATTGGTGTTCTCGCGGGCCGCTTCAATGAGCTTGAGACTATAGTCGGAAACCCCTTTGCTGGCGCTGGCACAGGTTTCCTCGAGCACGTCGGTGGCTTCCTCCGCTGCCGATCTGAGCTTTTCGTAAGTCTCCTTCGCCTGCGAGACGCCTTTTTCCGCAAGCTCACGCAGCACCGGGGGGATCTCGACCCTTGGCATCTCGAACCTCGGCAGGTCGGTGCTCGGCGTCGACGCCGAAGCGGGCAGCGACTTGTATTTGGATCGTGATGTCGAAGTCGGAAGTTCTGTGGCCTCTGACATATCCGTCACTCCTGAGAGCGTTGATTCCGAAAGCCGTCCCGCATCCGGGGCCCGAGCCAATCGGTGCAGGCGGCGGACGTTCATTGGAACGCCCTTGGTGCTACCCGGGATATAGTCTGACTTTGCTGCGTCGCAACCAAATTTTGCAGCGCACACAATATGGACCGGTTCCAGCGTCAGGAGGACTTTGGCGGGGCTGTGACGTCCTTTGCCGCCTGACCAGCGCTTTCGCCGAGCTCTCGTGCCTGCTCTGTGAGGACGTGCATCTGGGCGCGAATGAAGTCTCCCTGCAGTTTCAAGATCTCCTGCACGTCCTTGGCCCTGACCAGCTGCTGCGCCAGCTCGAACGACTTGGCGACGTTCTGCTCGGCAAAGCTCATTGCCTTTTCGGCAACGTTCCTGGCCCCCTTCCGCGCAGTTTCGGCCTGACCTTCAAATGCGGTGACTGCTTGCTGGGCGGCAGAGATGAACCCGTCGAAAGCCTGCTTTGCCTGGTCTATGCTCTTTTCCGCGAACGTCCGCATCTCGTGCGGAATTTGAAAACCTTCGGGGGCAGCCATGGTTACTCTCCTGTTCTGACGTCGAATGAGGGTACCGCCACGGATCGAGTCGTCCGCGAGATTCTCCACGGCTCTGTCCGCGAATGCCCAATGGGAACCGGGGTCAGACCCACTCTAGCACCTTCCATCCGGAATAGAATGCCGCAATGAGAATTGTCGAAATTCGCGAGTGTGCGATTCCTCTGAGATCGAATCTGCGTAATTCGAGCTTCGACTTCTCGGAAATGACCACATCTATAGTAGCAGTCATCACCGACGTGCTGCGAGACGGAAAACCAGTCAGCGGTTTCGCGTTCAATTCCACCGGTCGTTATGCCTGCGGAGCCGCGATCGCGCCCGTTTCATCCCCCGTATTCTCGCGGCTGAGTCCCCATCCCTGCTCGACGGCACCGAGGAGAATTTCGATCCGTCGAAGGTGCTCGCCGTCATGCTGCGGGGGGAGAAATCCGGGGGGCACAGTGAGCGTTCCATCGCAATCGGCACGATCGAAGTTGCTGTCTGGGATGCGGTAGCCAAGATTGCCGGCAAGCCGCTGCATCGCCTTCTCGCCGAGCGGTACGGCACGGGCAAGATAAACGACCATGTTTTTTGTTACGTCGGAGGAGGTTGGTACTTCCCCGGCCAGACTCTAGCCGATCTGCAGGACGAGGTTCGCCGCCATCTGGATGCTGGTTATACGATGGTCAAGATCAAGGTGGGCGGCCTGAAGCTCTCCGAGGACCTTCGCCGAATCGAGGCGGTCCGGGCCATCCTGCCTGAGGATGGGCAGCTTGCAGTAGATGCCAACGGCAGATTTGAACGTGCAGAGGCTCTCGCCTATGCCGAGGCCCTCTCGCCGTACAATTTGCGCTGGTTCGAGGAGCCCTGTGACCCGCTCGACTTTGCCCTGCTTGCAGAGATTGCCGCCGCCTACGAGCCTCCGCTCGCGACCGGAGAGAATCTGTTCTCGATCCCGGAGATCAAAAACCTGCTTCGCTATGGCGGTTTGCGTCCCGATCGCAACGACGTCATTCAAGTCGATCCGCCGCACGCCTACGGGATTGTCGAGTATGCGCGCACGATCGAAATGGTCGAGCGCCACGGATGGTCGCGTCAGGCCTTGTTCCCCCATGGGGGCAATCAAATGTCTCTTGCCGTCGCCGGGGGATTTGGACTCGGCGGAGCGGAGTCCTATCCTGGGGTCTTTGGCCCGTTTGGCGGATTTGCCGACGATGCGAAAGTGGAGAATGGATATCTGCCGCTCTCGGAGCGCCCCGGCATAGGATTCGAAGGTCAGCCTGCTCTTTACGGCCTCATGCGCGCCCTTGCTGACTGAGCGAAACGCAGAGCAGCCGGCAATGTCGTGCATCCGCGACGATCGGCTTTGCCGATTAACTTTTATCGCGGGTTTCAGGGGGCAAGCATGCCTGGAACGTGGACGGGAGAGCCTGCCGCAATTAGAGATGACGCCTCCAACTCGCAGGCCGGCTCTTGTGCCTCGATCAGGCGGTGAGAGATTGTCACCGGGCAATGGACAGCCCAGCCTTTGAACTCTGGAGCTTGAGGGACGCGCGGCTGGCGCCGCTTGCGACCAGCACGCATCCGGCTTGGCTGTGGAGCAAGGACGCAAGACGGATCGTCTGGTCCAATCCGACCGGCGCAGCTCTCCTGGGAGCCTCAAGCTCGGCCGCTATACGTGCACGACAATTTGACGCCGCCGATCCGCTCGCAACGGCGATCATCAAGCTCGCTCCGACCTTGGATGATCGGGCGCCTCCGCGTCTGGAGCGGCTGCGCGGCTTGGGTGCAGAGCCGGACCAGGGCCTGCCTTGCCTTTGCTCGCATATCAGGGTCTGCGAGGGAATTGACGGAATTCTCGTGGTTGCACGCGAGGCCGCTGCCCCGGAGTTGAGCTTGAGCGAACGCGCCCATCGGCTGCTTGCCGGATGCGATGAGCCGGTCGCTGCTTATTCCGCCGCCGGGCAACTGCTTTGTGCGACTCAAGTTGCGCATGATCACCTCAACGGTGCCACGTCCATCACTGCGCTTGGTGCACAAACGTTGGCGGAGGCCGCCTTGAGGCTGGGGCATGCGCTGGGGAATGCCGGCCAACGCCGGATTTCAATTCTTCGCATCGGCGATGCTGACTCCATCGTCCTCGTCGTAAACTTCGCTCCGCTGGAGCAGGAGGATTGCTCGGAGCTGGCCGACATAGGCTCGGCAGACGAAGCGGCCGCTCAGACCACATTGCGGGCAGCCTCTCAAGCTCTGCCCAGTGCGACGCGGACGCATCAATGCTATTCCCCCAACACGCGGCATCCGAACTGGCGGCGCCACCCGTTGCGATTTGTGTGGCACTTGGATGCACAGGGCCGGTTCAGCATCGAGTCGGAGGAATTCACCGCGGTGCTCGGAGCCGGCAGAGCGACAGTGAGCGGGCGCCCCTGGCTCGAGCTCGCGAGCGAGCTTGCACTCGATCCTGCAGGAGAAGTTGCGCGCGCGATCGCAACCCGGGACACCTGGAGTGGTATTGGCATCTCGTGGCCGGTCGACAACGGCAATGACTCTATCGCAATCGAGCTGTCCGGCCTCCCGGTATTCGATCGCGATCGAAACTTCCTCGGGTATCGCGGCTTTGGGGTATGCCGCGACATCGACCGACTGGGGCGTCAGGCGACCGCTCGAGCCGAGGGCTCGACCAGCTGCGAGCCTCGAATTGCAGCAGAGATACCCTCTTCGCCTATGGCCGAGCCGGCCGGCAAGAACGTCGTTCCATTTCCTTCGATCGCAACCGAGGTCGCAACGCCTGGGTTGAGCCCGGTCGAGCACTTGGCCTTTCGCGAGCTTTCACGCAAGCTCACACAAGGACTGGCTGCGCTCGGCATTGAGCACGAGCCACGCAATGTCCGCCGCGCGGAGCTGGATGTGGTCCCATCTCTCGCGCAAGCACAACGCGCCGAGGCGAGTCCCGACGTGCAGCCGTTGCTCGACCAGGTGCCGGTGGGCATCCTGGTCTACCGCCTCAGCCACCTGCTCTATGCCAACCCTGCGTTCTTACATTGGTCGGGCCATGCCGATCTGGATGATCTGATCGAGGCCGGCGGCTTGGACCACATCCTTATTGAGCGGATCGGCGCCGCAGCGGCAGGGGCCAGCCATTCTGTCATGCTGCAGCTGGACCAGGCCGGTAAAGCTGTGCTTCGAGGCGAGTTGATCAGCGTTCATTGGGAAGGCGAACCCGCGCACGCACTCGTGGTCGCCGGCACACAAGATCGCTGGAAGGATCGCCAACAGGAGCTCATGGAGGGCAAGCGAGTTGCGGAAAATGCATCCTCGGCGAAGTCGCAGTTTCTTGCGAGGGTGAGTCACGAGATTCGCACCCCGCTCAATTGCATCATCGGTTTCTCTGAAATGATGATGACAGAACAGTTTGGTGCGATCGGTAACGACCGCTATCGCGAGTACGTCAAAGATATCCACGCTTCCGGCAGCCACGTGCTATCGCTGATCGATGATCTGCTCGATCTGTCGAAGATCGAGGCTGGCAAGCTGGCGTTGAGGCTCACCGGCGTCGCATTGAACGACGTCGTGCAGCAGTGCACCGTCCTGATGCAGCCGGAGGCGAGCCGCGAGCGCATCATAATTCGCACGGCTCTGCCGGACCGGCTGCCGCCGGTGCGCGCCGATGCGCGCTCCGTGCGCCAGATCCTGCTTAACCTGCTTTCCAACTCCCTCAAGTTCACTGGTCCAGGAGGGCAGGTGATCATCTCCACGGCTCACCATGGCGAGCGGGTGGTTTTGCGTGTCCGCGACACCGGGATGGGCATGAGTGAGGAAGAGATCGGGATCGCGCTCGAGCCGTTCCGGCAACTGGCCACAACTCCGCGCAGGGGGACTGGTCTGGGGTTGCCGCTGACGAAAGCGATTGCGGAAGCAAATGGCGCGCAGTTCCATCTGACCAGCACGCCGCAACAGGGAACCCTGATCGAGATAACGTTTGCGGCCGAAACCTCATCCCCGCCACCCGAAACCCGGTCTGACAAGTAGGACGGACACGGCGCTGCGCAGTCGTACTGCGCGAATCCGGCCGGCGCCACGCGTCTTTGCCCCGCCCGCTGGGGAACCGCTATGATGGGATGCGTCCGGCGAGCCCGCCGAGCATCTTGGTCCGATGTGCCGGGGAGTGGGCATGACAGCACTCGTTCGAGTCCTGTTGGGCGCTGTAGCGGCTTGCGTCATGCTCGCGGCTGCGCGGGCTGCAGAGCAGGTGGATCTCCTTCTGGTCCTTGCTGCTGATGTCTCGCGCAGCGTCGATCATCCGAAATTCCTGCTGCAGCGCGAGGGCTATGCGGCGGCGATCTCCGACCAGCACGTGCTCGATGCGCTAAGGTCCGGACCGCATCAGCGCATCGGGCTGTGCTTTGTGGAATGGTCGGGATTCGGTGCCCAGAGAGTGCTGATCGACTGGTCCATGATCGATGGCGTCGACGCCGCGCGCAGGTTCGGTGACCAGTTGCTGGAAATGCCGCGGTCGTTTGCGGACCGCACTTCGATCAGCGGAGGGATCGAGTTCGCTGCCGCGCAGATCGAGCATGCTCCCTTCGAGGCGGCCCGTCGCACGATCGATGTCTCCGGGGACGGAACGAACAATGCAGGTCGGGACGTGAAAATCGCCCGAGACGAGGTGCTGGCCAAGGGAGCGGTGATCAACGGCATCGTCATCCTGAGCGACCGTCCGGTGCCTTGGAATGCAGAGCACACCAACCCCCCCGGCGGCCTGCAGAAATACTATCAGGACAATGTCGTGGGCGGCCCCGGCGCCTTTGTGATGGTCGCGGAGAGTTTCAACTCGTTCGGCCGCGCCATTGTGAAGAAATTGATTGCCGAGATCGCTCTCGACCCACGCACCGGCGCGCCCGGCATGGTGAGGACGAGTGTGCCTCAGGCCGGCGGGAGAATGTCGATCGCGTTGCCGTACTCGCCGGCGCTCGAATAGGTCACGCCCATATTGCGGTAGTGCTTTGCCGCATCCGCGACGCTGCCCGCCCAGGAGCGCCCGGAACCGAACGCGACGAACCAGACCGGCAGGTTGGGCTTGCCTGCCCTTCGGCGCAGCGCGTCCATGCCGCCGGGATTGCCCGCACCCTTCTCGACGATGATGCCATACACGTTCGGGTGAGCCACATAGGCGTTCGCCGCCGCGGAGCCGGCTGCCATCAATGCCGGGTTCTTGGCGATGACCTTCAAGCCGTAGCCGGCCGCCAGGTCGATTGCGCCGATCACGTCCTTTATTGAATAGGCGTCGGGGTTATCGAGCTCGATGTATTCAAAGCCCTGACGCCTGCGGCGCTCGTACTGCTCGCGCAGGTTTTTTTCCCAACCTGGCCCGCGCGGATCGATCTGGCCCTCGTTATACTGCTGCGCAGTGTCGGACGTGTGCAGATAAGGACCGTAACGCCCGGTATTCTTCTCGTCGAACAGATTGCAATAAGCGATGCTGATACCGTGCTTGGCCGGTCGGGTGGTGTTGTAGGAAACTTCGACTACTTCCTCATCGCTTCCGAGGCCCGCTCCTTCGGTCCCGATAAGATACCGCAGGCGCTTTCCAGACAATGCATTAGACCCGGACCACGAGCTCGAGAGATATCCAGGCACGGTAAATTTTACCGTCCGGATTCGAAGCGGAAAGTTGGACGGGATCTCCCGGTCGAGCTCGGATTCGGCTGCATGCCACTGGGCGACGTTGCCGGCAGCGCGGTTTCGGCTGTAGACGACGCTTTCCTCCCGGACCACGGGATAGAGAGCGGCAACCAGGTCGGTGTCGGGCGGGTAAGGAACAGCGGTTCTTGGGTCATCATTCCAGAGCAGCAATGTAAGGGCCGCTCCTGCCAGACCGCTGGCCACGAGCTTGAGCGCGAAAGTCGCAGCCGGCAGGATCGAGCTGAGCTCTCGTCCGTGCGCATGACCAGCGCGCTGCCTCGCGGGGACGCGCCGCAACTCACCGCGGAGCGGTTCGGGCCGCCGAAAAGAGGGCGCGGCCCGCTGCTGCAATCTGGCCGCAAGCAGCCGGCCACGGCTCAGCACAATCGCTCCACCCGCGATCATGTCTGCAAATAACCCCCAACACCCGCACGCATCGGCGGCGGTCCCACTCGCCAGCGCAGCCGATCCCCAGAGGCGCGCTGCCGTCACTCCTGATAGCCCAGGGTGATCCCCGATAATTAAGGTTTAGTGTATTGGGAAATAAGGAGAAATCTTGTTGCCGGCGTGTAAAATGAAAGGCCGAATCGACTCAGATCGGTAAGGTCAAGCTCTTCACGGTGGGAACACCGTGCCAACGGCTGGCTGGCGGCACGATCTCTCCTTTCATGAGAAGCGACAGCGGACCCAGGACAGCGCCACGCTGCATGTGCGTGTCATAGAGCACCACGGTCATGTTGCCGATCGAGCAGCGATCATCGATGCGCAGGTTGGAAGACTTCATGATGCGATCCTCGAAAAGATGGTTCTGGATCACGGCCCCACTGTTGAGCGATACGTGATCGCCTATCTCGACGAGGTCGAATTCGGAGAACAGGCTGGTGGCGATAAAGCCATTAGGCCCGATACGGCACCCAAGCAGCCGTAACAGCCAAGCCGCGAACGGCGTTCCGAAACACAGGCTGATTACCGGAGCCATCATGGTCTCATAAGCGCCATTGACCATTTCGTTGAGCCACACATAGGGGCACCACAGCGGTACGATGACGGGCTTGAACTTTCCCATGATCCCCCACTTGAGCGTCACGACGATCGCGACTGCGAGCGCAGCCAACCCCATGCTCACAAACGGTGCGATCGCGAGCATCATTCCCGGACCATAGGCATCATAGCTCAGCAGCAGCGCGGTTCCGCCGAGCCCGACAATGAGCACCAGGCTGATGATCGGAACAAGGATCCGACAGGCGTCAATGAGAGCGCGCTGTGCGTACAGCCCCGGTGCGGGTTTGAACGTCCGCGACTCCCCGAAGCCCGCAACCTTCTGGCGGTTGGGTAGCCGGAATGCCGGCGATCCGAGCCAGTCCGTACCGTCCGGGGTTGTCTCTGTTGTCGCCGGCGGGGAGGACAGCACTCCGAGAAGGCAATTGTCGCCAAGTCCGGCACCCGGCGGCAGCAGGGCGCTATTCCCTACGAAGCTCCTGCTGCCCACCCGATTGGGACGAAGCTCAAAGAGTCCACCGTGACAACGGCGGCCGCCGAGAAAGCAGCCATCCGCAAAGAAGCTTCCCTGACCGGCCGCAAGCAAGTCCGGCGTAAAGCACCAGATGGTCGACATCTCGGAATGTGCGCCGATCCGCGCCCCAAGCAGGCGCATGAACGGAGGCAAGTAGATAGTCGTGAACAGCGGCAGCAGCAGACTGCGTACGGCCCGCATGAGTGAATACACGATCCAGTGTCGCAAGTAATAGATCGAATAGAGGCCGTACACGCCCGGCTGCGCGCGTGCCAGCACGAGTGCCTTAAGCAGTGCGATCCAGAGGCAGTAGAACACGACCCAGAGAGGTATGGAAACGAAGCTGATGAGCAGTGCGACTGCAAGAGCGCCGTGCTGATACGCGGATACCCAGAGCCAGCCCAGGATAAGGGTCGGGGCAGCGAGGAACAGAACACAGGCGTACCCCAGTACGATTGCGGCAAGTGTAAATAACGCGGGGCGGGCCTTGTCGTTGCGCCCCGGCTTACCTTCCGGCACGGCAACCTTGGCGGATTGCGCTGGCGAGCCGCGGCGCTGCTCGCCCGGAGCCATCACTTCACCGTCCGGCAGCATCGACTGGTCGTCGAGCCTTGCTCCGTCGCCCATGCGCGCATTGAGCCCGAGCGCCGAGTGCAGCCCGATGAAACAGCGGCTCCCGATATCCACGCGGCCGACAAGAAGAGCCCCGTTCTCGACACGATATCCCAAAAGCTGGGTCTCTGCCCCGATGCTGGTGCCATCCCCTATCGTCACCAGATCGAAGCTGGAGCAGAGGGCGGTGTCCAGCACACAGTCGCGTCCTACTTTTGCTCCCATAAGCCGGTAATAGATGCCCATCAGGGGCGTGCCCGCGAGGATACCCGCGCCCGAGAAGGCTTGCAGCCGAGCGACCAGCCACCAGCGCAGATAATAGCTTCCCCAAAGCGGATACGCCCCGGGGCGATAGCGCCCGATGATCAGCCATTTGGCGGCGATGCTCAGTGCGAGCAGCACCGGCCAGAGTGCGATCACCAGGCCGCTGGCGATGAATGCGCTTGCAACCAGAGATCTGTGACCCTGCAATAGCGGATCCGCGAGCGGCACCACGACGATCAACGGGAGGATCGCAAGCCCTGCGAGGCCAAACACGCATACGCCCTGCAGCAGGGCTGCCGAGAGGCTGGGTATGTTCCTTTTCTCATCAGCAGCCGGCAAAGCTGTGCGGTTCGAGGCCTCCCCCGCTGGCATGCTTGTTGCCAGGTGCCGCGCGAGCTCGCGCACGGTCGGAAACGCATACACATCGCGTACTGCCACATCCAGCTTGTTGCCGCTGCGCAGCAATGCAGCCATCTGCGCAGCGAGCAGCGAATGCCCTCCGAGATCCAGAAAGAAATTCTGCTCGATCCCAACCTGAGGCACGCGGAAGATGCTGGCCCACACCGCGGCGATTGTTCTCTCGAGCGCAGTGGCGGGCGCCGTCACTGCGCGGTCTGAATCGATCAATGGCGATACCGGTGCGGGAAGGCGCTTGCGATCGGCCTTGCCGCTCACAAGCAACGGCAATTCGAGGAGCACGTCGAGGAATGCAGGGATCATGTAGGCGGGAAGCCGGGCGCGCAACGCGGCAAGGATTGCGCCACGATCCAGGGGCGCGCTGGGTGGATCAACCACTACGTACGCGGCAAGGCTCCGGGTGCCGTCGGCGGCTTCATGCAGGTTTGCAACGCTGCCGATCACCCGTGGCTGCTCGAGCAGCACCGCCTCGATCTCCGCCAGCTCGACCCGATGCCCGCGAATCTTGACCTGGCTGTCGAGACGTCCGAAATATTCGATCTCACCCGCCGCATTGATGCAGCCGAGGTCGCCGGTGCGATAGAGGCGCCGGCCGTTGTGCGGCGAGATGATAAAGCTCGATGCGGTCAGATCGGGCTGCTTGAGATAGCCGCGCGCTACACCCCCTCCGCCGATGCAGAGCTCCCCGACCGCGCCGCGCGGCAGCGGCTGCAGCTCTCCGTCCAGCACGAGGACTTCATAGCCTTCCAATGGCCGGCCGATGGTGACGGGTTGACCGGGTTTGCACACCGCAGCCGTCGTGTTGACGGTCGTCTCGGTCGGGCCGTACACGTTGAGCATCAGCCGCCCCGGCAAGGCCCAGCGCTCGACCAGCTGCGGCTGGCACACTTCGCCGCTGACCACGAGCTGACGAAGCGTAGGCACGGCCTCCGTCATCGTGGTCAGCATGGTCGGCACGGTGGAAAAGCAGGTCACGCCCTGACGTGCGAGATAGCGCGCGAGCTCGTTGCCAAATCGTGGCGCATCTCTGGTCGGAACCACCAGGGTCGCCCCGTTGGAAAAGGCCATCCACATTTCCTCGACTGAGCCGTCGAAGCCGAGGGAGAAGCCTTGGAAAATCCGGTCCGCCGGGGTTGTCCTGCACACGCGGTTGAATGCATGCACGAAATGAACGGTATTGCGATGCTCCGTCATCACGCCTTTTGGGCGACCGGTCGTGCCCGAAGTATAGATGACGTAGCAAAGATCGCTTGTTGAGAGCCCGGTTTCTCGGCGTGAGAGCCGCGAGGACCGGGTGCCCGCCATTTGCATCACGTCCAGGGCGACTGTAGGTCCGGCAAACAGTTGCGATAGTCGCGGGACCTGCTCCTGTTCCGTGATGAGCGCCGTAATCTCTGCTTCTGTAACGATATACCGGATCCGGTCATCTGGATGACTCGGATCGATCGGGACGTAGGCGGCACCCGCTTTGAGACATCCCAGGACGGCAACAATGGGAAGCATCGAGCGTCCGAGAGCAATCCCCACGAGCGAGCTCGGACCTGCCCGCATTTCTCGCAGGCGATGGGCAAGCCAATTAGCCCGCCGCTCAAGCTCGTAATAGGACAGTGCCTCGTCCCCGCAGATGACAGCGACTGCAGCGCCGCGGGCATCCACTTGCCGCTCGAACAACTCATGCAGGCAGCCGAGCCCGGCTGCTCCGAGCGAGGCACCGGCAGCCTGGCTGCTGTCAATTCTGATGGCTCCGCTCGTGTCTAGCATTCGCAATGCTGAGTTGTCCTGTCCTTCCGCGAGCGGTCCTAAGCTGTCCGGCCGGACAACGCAATCGCCGGGCTACGCAGCATCACTGCTCCCTCCCGCTGAACAGACGTTCATGAGACGAACATTATTTCTTCCTAATGTTGCTTATTCGCATCACCTGGCAGGTTCAACAATGTTAAGCTGATCAAACTAAAGGTCATGTGTGCGTATCGCAGTGAGTTTCGCCGGTCCGGATCATCTGTCGATGCGTGAGGGGGCCCCCTGGGCTTGGTCGCGTAGCGTAGGTGGAGAAAAATACGGCGATGTGCTCGGAGTGGGCGAGGTTCAAGCCCTGGCAGGATGTCGGCCCCGACCAGTTCGAAGATAATGCGTGGCAGGATCGCAACGCAATCAGTCGGATATCGCAACTCAAGACGGTTCTCGACGGGATAATTTCACCCGATCTCATGGACGAGATCGAGGCCGGTTTGAGCAAAACCGGAATGTCGATCCGTCTCAATCCGTACATGATCTGCCGTATCGACTGGTCGGATGCGGAGAATGATCCGCTCCGGCGGCAGTTCCTGCCGATGCGGTGTGAGCAGGAAAACGACCATCCGTGTCTCGAGATCGATTCGCTGGCCGAGCGCCGACACTCTCCCGTAACCGGCATCGTGCACCGGTATCCCGACAAGGTGCTTTTTCTCGTGACCTCCGTGTGCCCGGTCTACTGCCAGTACTGCACCCGCAGCTATGCCGTCGGCCAGGATACGCAGCTCGTCCAGAAGGACCATGTCACAAGTGCGCAGAATTGGGTGCCCGCGCTGGATTACATTCGCTCCAATTCACAGATCGAGGACGTCGTTGTGTCCGGGGGCGATCTGGCCCGGCTCAAGCCGGCGCATGTGCGCTCGCTCGGGAGCGCTCTGCTTGAAATCGATCATGTCCGCCGGATCCGCCTCGCGACAAAGGCGCTTTCGGTCCAGCCGATGAAGTTCCTGAGCGATCACGACTGGATGAACGCCGTCCTGGAGCTGTTCACGCGTGGCCGCTCCATGTTCAAGGACGTCTTCCTGCATACGCATTTCAATCATCCCAACGAGGTTACTCCGATCGTGGAACGCGCGATGCGCCGGCTGCACGAGCATGGCGTATTCGTGCGCAATCAGACCGTACTCTTGCGCGGCGTCAACGACGATGCAGGGACGCTTCACGCGCTTGTCAAGCGATTAGGACGGCTCAACATTCATCCCTATTACGTCTATCTGTGCGACATGGTGAAGGCGACGGAGCATTTTCGCTTGCCGCTGAGCACGGCGCAGCGCCTCGAGAAACACCTGCGCGGCGCGACGGCGGGGTTCAACACCCCGCTGTTCATCGTGGATACCCCATCCGGAAAGCGAGACGTTCATAGCTCCGAGTTCCACGACGGCGAATATGGTGTTTCCGCATTCATTTCTCCCGCGGTCTCGGAGGAGACTTGCTACTACTACGACCCGGTTCGCTCGCTGGGGCAAGCGGCACGGGCGGAATGGGCCGCTCCGGATGCGCGCGCAGCGATCCTGGCGCGCATCGCCGCCAACGCACAGGCCTCGATCGAGGCGCCGGTGGCGAACGGCAAACATTCTATTGGTCATCGCAAGCGCATCCGGCGCAGCTCAGCTACGGATATGCGCTCGCATGCACAGCTGGAGTTGCGCGCCCGGTATTGCTCGCAGCCTTTGCGCGCCGGCCATGCCACGAGCGGGAGCGGGCGCGGTCCGCGCCGTGCAAGCCCCAACTGACATTTTGGTTGGTGATCGCAGGATCAGCGTTCAGCCTTGACCTGTGCGGCCTCCGCTTCGCATTGATCGGGTGCCGGCTGACCCGTCTTGTGCCGGCGTTCTTTCACTGCGGCACTCCCCTGCCTGCAGCGCCGACCAGATCCGAGCCGGTGTAGCGGGCATGTCGAAATGGTCCACGCCCGCTGATCTCAGCGCGTCGAGCACCGCGTTCATGCAGGCCGCCCCTGCACCGGTCGTTCCCGCCTCTCCCGCGCCCTTGGCGCCCAAGAGGTTGCCGGGACTCGGGACGGCATGATCCAGCGTGCGGATACCGGGCATGAGATCTGCGCGGGGCATGGTGTAATCCATGAAGCTTCCCGCAAGGAGCTGACCGTTTTCGATGTCGTAGAGGCAGCTCTCGCCGAAGACCTGCCCGGCACCCTGCACGATCCCGCCATGAAGCTGGCCGTCGGCAAGGGTGTGATTGACGACGTTCCCGATGTCGTCGACGGCCGTATAGTCGACCACCGACACACACCCGGTCTCACGATCGATCTCGACCTCGGCCACGTGGGCGCCGCTGGGGAAAGCGCGCGTGATCGGCATTTCAGCGATTGTGTCGAGCGGGTGCGGGCTTTGCGATGCGCACTGCTGGATGATCTCAGCAAAAGTGATGGCCCGGTCCGTGCCTTTGATGCGATAGCGCCCGTCCGCGTATTCAACATCCTCGCCGGACGCTTCGAGCGCTTCAGCTGCCAGAGATCTGGCTTTTTCGATCACCTGCTCGGCAGCAACCCTGTAGGCGCTGCCGTGCGAGAGAATGGTACGCGAGCCGATGGCCGGACTTCCGATCAGGGCAGGTCCGTCGGGATCGCCGGCGCGCAGCACGATCTGCTTCGGATCAAGCCCCAGCGTCTGCGCTATGAGCTCGGCAAATACCGTCTCATGGCCCTGCCCGCTCGGGCCCGCGACGCTATAGAGAGCGACCTCATTATTCGGACCAAATCGGATCGCGACCTGATCCTTTGGGACCAAGCCGCCACCGGACGGCTCCAGGAAGAGCGCGCATCCGATTCCGCGCAATGCACCCCGTCGCGTCGCCTCCTTCCGACGCCGCGGAAACCGTGGCCAGCTCGAGCTCGCTTGGATTTTCGCCACAAGCCCGGGAAAATCGCAGCTGTCGAATACCGTTCCGGTGAGGGTGCGGTAGGGCATCTGATCCGGCCGGATCACGTTTCTCCGGCGCAGCTCGAGGGGATCGAGACCGAGAGCGTGGGCGGCTGCATCGACCAGCCGCTCGACGACATAGATCGCCTCCGGCCGGCCCGCTCCACGATACGCATTGGTAGGAGACGTGTTGGTGATAACCAGGCGGTGACGGCCATAGAGCGCCTCGACTTGATAGGCACCGGCCCCGATCGTCAATCCGTTAAAGCAGTTGGTGAATGCTCCGGCCTGCGAGAGGTACGCGCCGCAGTCGCACAGCCAATCCGTGCGGAGCGCAATCAAGCGACCGCGCGAGCTGAACGCCAGCTCTCCTTCCAGCCGAATCGCGCGACCATGGTTGTCGGTGAGGAAGTCCTCCGAACGGGTGGAGAGCCATTTGATCGGCCGCCCGAGCTTTTTCGCCATGTACAGCATGAGCGGATACTCGGAGAACGGCGCGGTCCGCGCGCCGAAAGCGCCGCCGACATCGACCATGTTCACGCGAAGCTTCTCGGGCGCTGCATCCATCATCGCCGCAAGCGCATCTCGCATTGCGAAAGCGCCCTGATGCGCGCAGCGTATCTCGTAGGCATCCCGCCCCGCATCGTACCACGCCAGAGCGCCCCGAGGCTCCATGGGAGTGGGGGCAACCCGGGGACTTTCCATGGTCAGCCGCACGGCGTGATCGGCGAGGCCGATCAGCTCGGTGGTCCTCGCAGCATCGCCATACTCGAAGTCGAAGCAAATATTGTTCGGAATGTTCGAGTGGACGCATGCCTCGGCCGCAAGCCCCTTCTCAAATCCGATGATGGCCGGCAGGTCGTCGTATTCGACTTCGACAAGATCGGCGGCATCCTTAGCAGCTTCGCGAGTTTGCGCGACCACCATGGCCACCTCCTCGCCGACAAACCGGACGCGGTCGCGCGGGAGCAATGGCCGGTCCGGCACCAGAAGCTTCTTTCCGTCGCGGCCTACCAAGGGAGCGATGGGAGGAAGCGTCCGGAAGCCTGTGTCAGCAGTATCCCTGCCGGCAATAACCGCTACCACTCCCGGCACGCGCTCCGCGACCCTGATGTCCAGCGAGCGGATGAGAGCATGCGCCCGATCGGAGCGCTTGAACGCCGCGTAAAGCTGTCCCGGTAAATCCCAGTCGTCCGTGTAGCGACCGCGACCGGTGACGAGCCGCCCGTCCTCTCGGCGACCCTTGAATGCAGGCACCATGCAGAACGGCTCTCACCTCATCTATTGAAGCTTTGCCGGGGCTCGGCCGCATCGCAGGAGACTTGGCAGGGACCTGCGATTGCGCGGCCGCTCGAAATCAAGGGGGCTCGTTAACAGGTATCGACACCCGGGTTGGCCGAATATGATCAGGAGCCCAAATCAACAGCTCAGGCGCGGCGCTTCTTGGCGGACCTGCGGTGGCCGAGAGAGAGTCCAAGGCTGAATGCTTTTTGCCGCAGCGCCCCCGCGGTGCGCTTCATGCTCTTCACGACGGCTCTTATCGGAGATTTGTTTTTCGAATGGCTTTTAAGCTCGCGCTCGTCATTTTTGGTCCACGGACGCCGCACTGCCCGCTTCTTCGCCTTTTTCGCCATTTCTCTCTCTCCATGTTCGCGGAGCTGACACTCCAGCCAGCGCCAGTTTTACAACGCAATTTTTTATTTGCATAGATGCATCGGAGAGCCGTTGATCTTGCGCGGCAAGAGCTTGGTGAACGGTTGCGAAGATCACTCTCAGTAGGTGGCTCGACCTCCTGAGATGTCGAACACCGCGCCCGTTGTAAACGAGCATTCGGCCGAGCAGCAGAACGCGACCATTGCCGCAATCTCCTCGACGTAGACAAAGCGACCTTTTGGAATCTTGGAGAGCATGAAATCGATATGCTGCTGCGTCATTTGCGAAAACAGACCGGTGCGCGCGGCAGCAGGGGTAATACAGTTCACAGTTATGTTGTAGCGGGCGAGCTCCTTACCGAGGCTCTTGGTGAGCGCGATGACGCCGGCTTTCGAGGCCGAGTATGCGCCGGCGTTTGGATTTCCCTCCTTGCCCGCAATGGAGGCGATGTTGACGATCCTGCCGTAATCCTGCTCGATCATGAAAGGAACGACGGCCCGGCAGCAGTGGAAAGTGCCATAAAGGTTCGTTTCGACGACCTCGTTCCAGGCGCTGGTCGGATATTCCCATGTCGGCATGTTGGGTCCGGCAATTCCAGCATTGTTGACGAGCAAATCGACACGCCCGAGCTCGTTGAGCGTAGCGTCCCGCGCGCGCTCGACTGCAGAAAGGCTGCGGGTGTCGCATTCTGCCGGAATGACCTTTCCGCGAAGCGACAACTCCTGACAAGATCGGCTGGCCATCTCCAGGTCGCGATCCCACACGGCGACTGCCGCCCCGGATGCGAGCAGCCGCTCGGCGATGCTGCGCCCGATCCCCTGCGCGCCGCCGGTGACCACGGCGACGCGACCATCGAGATCGATTCGATCGCCCATCGTGCTCGGCTAGGCCGATTGCGCCAGCCAACGTGCGATGTCGGTCCAAACAGTGGAAAGTACCCTGCGTCCCATGAACAGCCCCAGATGCCCGCAGGGCGCAACTGCACTCGTCACGCTGCAATCTGCATGGAGCAATTTTTTGGTTGCAAATATCTGCTCGGGGGCGACGACGTCGTCGTCGCGAGCAGCCAGCAGAAACAAGGGGCAGCGCACGTTCGACACGTCTACACGCCGGCCGAGTGCGGCGAAGGTGCCGGTGGCCAGCCGGTTCTCCTTGAACAGCTGCTGCACTATTTGCAGATAATAGATGCCCGGCAAGTCGACAGTCCAAC
This sequence comes from Xanthobacteraceae bacterium, assembly GCA_036557665.1. Classification (GTDB taxonomy): domain Bacteria; phylum Pseudomonadota; class Alphaproteobacteria; order Rhizobiales; family Xanthobacteraceae; genus VAZQ01. Next base: position 54,992 of record DATBHG010000115.1, read on the forward strand.
CATACCATTTGCGGAAACGGGACTCTAGCCGCTGAAATACCGCCGAGGATTCCGCCTGGACCGGCTGCAGTATGCGACTGATCTCGTCGCGATCGAGGTCCTGGGGCGCCCAGAACTGCAGCGCATGATGGCCAAGAACTCGACCCTCACCGAGCTCTACGAGCTCGTCAAAAACGGATGCCGGAGTGCTGTTCGCGAGAACGGATAGCTTGGATCGTCCTGCCGCGATATCGATCGGAGCTCCGGCCAGCACCAGCTTGCGCACTTTGCCCGGAAAGCGAGCGGCATAGGCCAGCGACATCCACCCGCCCTGACACAGCCCGATGAGATCAACCGCGCCACCGAGCTCGTCGATCAAAACATTCAGGGCGGCTAGGTAATCGTCGATTGTATGAAAACGCATTTCCGCTGTCGCGGATCGCCAGTCGGTGACGAAGAGGCGGTGGATGCCGGCCCCTCGCAGCGCTTCGACAAGACTATGTCGAGTGGCGAGATCGACGATGGCGGCGCCGTGCAGCGCAAACGGCGCGCAAATGAGAGTCGTTGCGCCTTCAGACGAGCTCGAGAAGTCGCGCAACCGGACCGCAGTGAGCTCCAGTGCCGCTCGATTGCGTGTGGTCCATTCCGGCTCCTCCGCTCTTGTCTCCGCCTCAGGTCCGACCGCGAGGCCCACGAGCTCGCGGGCAAGCACGGAGGCAAACTCACTGGCAGACTCGGCAGCCAGAGCAGGCCACAGAAGAGCCATGCTGGCCAATTCTCGATGGGTCGGATTCACGGCTAGAGCACCTCATCCCATTCCACGCCGCGTCAAGCGCCTGGTCAAGCGGAAAACCTTGCCCCCTCAACTGATTGTGCTCCGGAGCGCCGCCAGCATATCGAGATGTCTTTCGTGGTCTCCGGCGAACCGCAGCACCAGATGGGTAGCGCCGGCTTTGGCGTAGCCGCGCAGCAATTGTGCGACGCCTTCGCTCGGGCCGGCGTAGCATGCCTGGCGGCTGCGAGTCTGAGCCGCGGGCTGTGCGTAATATCGCTCCAGATAGGAGTTGAGCCGTTCGTCGGCCCGGCCGATATTGTCGTCGAGAGCCAAGGTCAAATACATCGCACCGGTGAGGGCGTCGGCGTCGCGCCCCGCGGCGCGGGCGATCTCCCGGACCTCCTTCCATTGCTTGCCCCACGTTTGGGGCTCCGGCGCGATCGGCAGCCAGCCATCGAAGTAGCGCCCCGAGCGTTCGAGGCTCGCAGGCAACGAGCCGCCGATCCAGATCGGAGGTCCGCCCGCACGGGAAGGCGTCGGACCGAGCACGCCGCTCGAGACTTTCCATCGCCCATTCCAATTGACGGGCTGGCCGCTCCACAGGGCCCGTGCAAGCCGCAGACCCTCCAGCAAGCGACCGACCCGTTTCTCGAATGGAACGCCGGCAGCCGCGAACTCCGCGCGAATGTTCGGGACATCCGCGGCAATTCCAACACCCAGTATGAGGCGGCCTTCCGCAATCTGATCGAGCGTCGCCACCTGATGCGCCAGCAGCACGGGGTTGCGCAGGGCCGGCAACAAGACCGCGGTGCCGACCTCGACGCTGCGGATGCGAGCGGCCACCGCGGCGAGCAGCGCCAACGGCTCGTGGCGAGGACGGGCCAGAAGCGAATCCCCTGCCCAGATGGAATCGAATCCCAACCCTTGCGCGCGCTCAGCCAGCTCGATGAGCGGCGCTGCTCGCGGCTGGCCTGCCATGATGCGCTCGCGTGTCGGCAGCAGGTATCCGATGCGAAGGGTCATGACCTGCTCAGATCGGGACCAATGCCGCCGACAAGGCCGAAATCAGCAGTTGCCGCAGCATTGCCGGCTAGCCCGTTGTCCGCAATACTGGATCATATCGGTGATCCCCAAACGAAGGAGGAGAGACAGTGAAAGCTATGAGCCGGTTTCTCCTCGTGATGGTTCTGCTCGGACAATTCGCGGTCCCCGCGCTCTGCCAGCAAGCTCAGTCCAGCGGCATTGCTGGTTCCACATCGAACGCGCCGGTCTTGCCCGCAGCCCCGGTGATAAATCCGATCAATTCCAGCCCGACGACGACCACGCTCTCTCCAGCAGGAGCGCGCCGAGGGGTTTCCATCTCGACCGACACGGTGTGTGATTTCAACGACCTCAGCGGCGCGTATCCGGATGTAGATGATGTCTGCGCTGTAGGAGGCCGATAGGCCCATCCAAGCGCTTGCAGATGATGTGGGGCCTTCCTCCCGGACTCTCCCGACTCATGCAGGCGGTCCCCGCGCCGGCTGCTATTCCGCCGCTTGCAATGACTGCCGGCCCCCCTCATCGTTCTGCTGGATGCGCGCGAGCTCGTGCTCGACGTGGCGGGAGAAGGTGAATTCGGCAGGACGCTGTTGAGCCAGCGGAATTTCCGGCGCCATGGGTCCGTGCGTGCGCGGACCGCGCAGTGCGACCTTGGTCGCTTCCCATGGGCTTGAAATAGTCGCCTGCGCGGCGGTCGGCTCGTAGCCGCAATGCGCCATGCAGTTTGCGCATTTCTCGTACCTGCCGGTTCCGTAAGAGTCCCAATCCGTGGTCTCCATCAACTCACGGAAGCTCTTCGCATAGCCCTCGCCCAGCAGATAACAGGGTTTCTGCCAGCCGAAAATGTTGCGTGTCGGCATGCCCCATGGCGTGCAGTGATAGGTCTGGTTGCCAGCCAAGAAGTCCAGATACAGGCTCGAATGCATGAACCTCCACTTTTTGCCCTTGCCCAGACGGAAGACCTTCCGGAACAGCTCTTTGGTCTTGCGGCGGCTCAGAAAGTGCTCCTGATCGGGCGCGCGCTCATATGCATAGCCGGGCGAGATCGATACCCCGACGCCGAGCCGCTCGGCATAATCGAGAAAGGCGGCAATGTCCTCGGCGGAATGACCGTCGAAGATCGTCGCATTGACATTGACCGTAAATCCCCGGGCTTTGGCCGCCTTGATCGCAGACACGGCGCGGTCGAATACCCCTGTCTGGCAGACCGATTTGTCGTGGTGCTCGCGCAGTCCATCCAGATGGACGGAAAAGAACAGGTATGGCGATGGCTCGAATAGGTGCAGCTTCTTCTCCAGAAGCAGTGCATTCGTGCAGAGCGAGACGAACTTCCTCTTGGCTACGATCCCTTTGACGATCTCGCCGATTTCCCGGTGGATCAGAGGCTCACCACCCGGAATCGCGACCATCGGGGCGCCGCATTCATCCACCGCGTCCAGGCATTCCTTCACGGAGAGACGGCGATTGAGTATCGGGTCGGGGTAGTCGATCTTGCCGCAGCCGAAGCACGTCAGGTTGCAGCGGAACAGCGGCTCCAGCATGAGCACCAGCGGATAGCGCTTTCGTCCCCGCAGCTTCTGCTTGAGGATATACGCGCCCACCCGAGCTTCCTTGCGAAGGGGTATGTGCATTGTCTCCAGCTTCGGTCTCAGTACGGTCGCATCTTGCCGACCGGGGAAGGCTCTCGACGCGTCACGCACTATATCGCCTGTATCCCGCCTCGTGTCGAGGATGCCAAACGACGTTACCCCCGAGGTGAAACGCGTTCCTTCGCCGGTTGGTTTCCGGCCGGGTCGAGGAGACGGGCGCCGTTTTCCTCGACCGATTTGTTTTCATCCCTTGATTTGTGCCAGCGCAGGTTTTCCCGGTTCCATCGTTGTCAATGGCTTGAGTTGCCTATATGCGGCTGCCGGTTGGCTGGTGCGACCGATCCAATGGCTGCAAGCCGCAGGACCCCCGCATGTTGCAGAAGGCGATCATCTCCAGCGTGGCGCTCTGCATCCGTTACGCCTGGCAAGTCATTGGGATGGCGGTCGTTTTGGGTGTGGTGGCGGGAGTCTACGCAGCCGAGCATTTCAGCCTCGACGCGGACGTGAACCACCTGATCTCGCGCGACTTGCCGTGGCGCAAGCGCGAGGCGGTGTTCGAGAGCTATTTCCCTGCAAAGGAAGAAACGATTCTCGCGGTCATCGATGCACCGACGGCGGAGCTGGCCTCGCAAGCCACCGCTGCTCTGGTGACCCGGCTTTCGCAGCAGAAGGACCTTTTGCCGTACGTCAGCGAGGCGGGGGGAGGGCCGTTCTTCGAGAGGAATGGTCTCCTCTTTCTGCCCACCAATGAAGTCGAGGAAACCACCAAGAAGCTCGCCGCAGCGAAGCCTATTCTTCAATCCTTGGTGCAAGAGCCCAATCTCCGTGGTCTGAGCACGGCCCTCAACTATGGCTTGCTCGGCGTGCGCACCAAACGGATCACGCTGGACGGCCTCTCCGTAACTCTCGACATGGTATCGGACAGCCTGGACGGCGTGATTGCCGGCCGGCCTGCTACTTTCTCCTGGCACGCCCTGCTCAATGGCGCCCCGCCGACGCCCAGCGAGCGGCGCCGGTTCATTCTGATCCGGCCCACACTCGACTACGCGGCGCTTCTGCCGGGCAAGGCAGCTACCGATGCAATCCGGCAGGCAGCTTCCGATGTGGAGCTTGCATCGCGCTATGACGCGAGGCTGCGGCTCACAGGGCCTGTTCCCATTTCCGACGAGGAATACGCCACGCTCCAGGAAGGAGCCTTCGTCAATACCACGGCGACGATCATCGTGGTGCTGACCATATTGTGGCTGGCGCTCCGATCCCCGCGCCTCATCTTCGCGGTTTTCGCCAGTCTCCTCGTCGGTCTGTCCATTACCGCCGCGATCGGCCTGGCACTGGTGGGTGCCCTCAATCTCATCTCTGTCGCGTTTGCGGTTCTGTTCATCGGGCTTGGTGTCGATTTTGGCATTCAGTTCAGCGTGCGCTACCGTGCGGAGCGCCACGACGTGGATGATTTGCGCCAGGCGCTCGTCAACACGGCAAAGCACGTGGGCGCGCCGCTGACCTTGGCCGCCGCGGCGACGGCGGCGGGCTTTCTTTCGTTTCTGCCCACCGACTACAAGGGCCTGTCCGAGCTGGGTCTGCTCGCCGGCCTCGGGATGATTGTCGCTTTTCTCACCAGCATCACGCTTATTCCTTCGTTGCTGATGCTGCTGCGGCCTCCAGGGGAACCGGCCGAGATGGGCTTCAAGGCGCTTGCCCCGATCGACCGGTTCATGGAGCGGCGCAGGATCCCGATCATCGTCGGGACCGTGCTCGCAGTTACCGCCGGCTTGCCCCTGCTCTACTGGGTGCGGTTCGACTTCAATCCGCTCAACCTGCGCAGCCCGAATGCCGAATCAGTGGCGACATTTCTCGAGCTGCGCAGCGATCCCGCTATCGGCGCCAGCTCCATCTTCGTGCTGGCGCCAAGCCGTGAGGCGGCCGAAGCCGACGCGACCAGATTGGCTGCGTTGCCGGCAGTCGCAACCGTCAAGACGGTCGAGAGCTTCATCCCCGACGACCAGCAGCCCAAGCTTGCAGCCATCCACCAGCTGGCGAGCGTGCTCGATCCCGTTCTGCACCCGGATCCCAGCAAGAAGCCGGCGACGGATGCCGACGATGTCGCGGCACTCAAGGCGGTGGCAAATGGGTTGAATACGGCGGCAGGCTCTCAGACCGGCAAAGGCGCGATTGCGGCCAGGCGGCTGGCCGAGGACTTGACGAAGCTGGCGCAGGGGGATGCGGCGCTGCGGGAGCGCGCGCAGGGCGTCATGATCTCGCCGTTCAATACCGTCCTCGATGAGCTGCGCAATTATTTGCAAGCCCAGCCGGTCACGCTGGAAACTCTTCCCTCCGACATTGCCCGTGAATGGGTAACCCAGGACGGCCGGTTCAAGGTCGAAATCCTGCCGAAGGGAGATCCCAACGACAACGAGACGCTGCGCACTTTTGCGCGCGCTGTGCTCGCAGCGGAGCCGAATGCGATCGGCGGTCCGGTCTCGATCCTCGAATCGGGCCACACGGTCATCCGCGCATTCTTCGAGGCGGGGTTCTGGTCGCTCGCCTCGATTGCGGTCTTGCTCTGGATCGTGCTGCGCCGCTTCGGCGATGTTCTCCTCACCCTCATCCCGCTGTTGATGGCCGGAGTGGTGACAATGGAGCTCATGGTCCTGTTTGGCATGAAGCTCAATTTTGCCAACATCATAGCCTTGCCGCTGCTGCTCGGGGTCGGCGTAGCGTTCAAGATCTACTACATCATGGCGTGGCGCGCGGGCCAAACCGATTTGCTGCAGTCGAGCCTCACCCGTGCGGTCATGTTCAGCGCTCTGACGACAGCGACCGCGTTCGGCAGCCTTTGGCTGTCGAGTCATCCCGGCACATCGAGCATGGGCAAGCTGATGGCGCTGGCGCTGGTGACGACCATGGCGGCGGCAGTGCTGTTCCAGCCTGTTCTGATGGGTCCGCCACGTGAGACGGACGCCTCCGCAACGGCGTAAGGCTATGCCGAAGCCGCGGGATTGCTCAAATCAATGAGCACTTGTCCGTCCTTGACCTCGGTGCGGTAGGTTTTCAGGTCGGTAAAGCAGGGCGCCTGCACCGCCTTTCCGCTGGGAACATGGAACGCCCCGAAGTGCATGCTGCACTCGATCACGTCGCCTTCGAGAATGCCGTCGGCGAGGCTGGCAAAGGCGTGGGTACAGTTTCCTTCCGTCGCGTAGAAGGTTCCGTCAATGTTGTACACGGCGACAAGCCCATCACCCAGCTCGAAGGATTTGACCGTGCCGGGGGGAATATCCGCGGCGGCGCAGATGGGTAGCAAGTTTTCCGGCATGACCTGAGCTTGCTGGGGCGAGACGTTTCTGCATTAGCTGTCTGGTCAAGAAGTGCAATAGTCCAGCTGCATGTTGCCTGGGCCCGCAATGGGAGCCCATGGCACGAATTGACCGGGTTTTGCCGTGGCCTATAGGCTCCAGGAAGGGATCAGCTCTCGGACCGAGGAGCGGCGCGCGCTCATCGGCGCGCATGGGCTTGGTGCGCTCGGCTCCGCGAGCTTTGTTCTGTGACAGGGGAACGCATGGCTCAGCTGGACGACGTGATCGAGGAGCTGGTCACCGCGAATCGCATTCTCGCCCGCGAGAGCGTGGTCGACTCCTTTGGCCACATCAGCGTGCGTCACCCCGCCGATCCGCAGCGGTATCTGCTCTCGCGCTCGCGCGCGCCCGACTGCATCGAGGCTGACGACATCATGGAGTTCACGTTGGACGGGGCGGCCGTCGATGCGCGCGGTCGCGCGCCTTATCTGGAGCGCTTCATCCACGGAGCCCTTTATGAGGCTCGTCCCGACGTCATGTCGGTCGTGCATCACCACAGCGAGAGCGTCATTCCGTTCGGCGTGACGGGCAGGCCGATCAGGCCGATCTTCCATATGGGCGCGTCAATCGGCCGCGAAGTGCCGGTGTGGGATTCGCACGATCATTTCGGCGATACGTCCTTGCTGGTGGACAGCATGGAGATGGGCCGCGACCTTGCAAAGCTGATGGGCGCGGGCAGCACCGCGCTCATGCGCGGCCACGGCGCCACGGTTGCCGGCCGGAGCATTCGTCATGCGGTCTATGTTTCGGTCTATCTGGAGGTAAATGCGCGGCTGCAGAAGCAGGCCCTGGGCATGGGCGACGTCAAGTTCCTCTCCGCCGGGGAGGTCGACAAGGTGACCGCGCGCACCGGCTCCTACGGCATCAACCGCGCCTGGGAGAACTGGTGCCGGCGCGCCTCGCGCCCGTTTCGGCCGGAACAGAGCTGAGCTTCTGTGCTATAGGGAAATGCCAGCGGCCCAGCCGGGTAAAAAGGGGGCCGCGAGGGACGAGACGACGCCATGGCCGCCGCAACCGGGCCGTTGCAACACACTGACGCCCTTGATCGGAGATCCGCGGCGGCTCCCGACATTCTTGCTGTGGAGAACATCGTCAAGCGGTTCGAGACCCCTGACGGGGTGCTCACCGCGGTAGACCATGTCTCGCTCGGAGTGGCGCCGGGCGAGTTTCTCGGAGTGATCGGCCCGTCGGGATGCGGCAAGTCCACCCTGTTCAACGTGATCGGCGGGCTGCTTGACGGCTATGAAGGTAAGGTTCAGGTCGCAGGCGAGCGGGTGCACGGGCCGCACCCCGCAGTCGGCATGATCTTTCAGGAGGAATCGACTTTTCCCTGGCGCAATGTGCTGGACAACGTGGCGTTCCCGCTCGAGATCGCGGGAATGGCGAAGTCGGAGCGCTACGACCGCGCCCGGCATTTCGTGAAGCTGGTCGGGCTCGACGGCTTTGAGCGGCGTTATCCCGCGGAGCTTTCAGGCGGCATGCGCCAGCGCGTATCGATGGCGCGCACGCTCGCCGCGCAACCCAAGATCCTCTTGATGGACGAGCCGTTCGCGGCGCTGGACGAGCAGACGCGCCTCCTGCTTGGAGACAAGGTCCTGCAGATCCAGCAGCAGCTCGAGCAGACGACGCTGTTGATCACCCACAACATCACGGAAGCGGTGCAACTCTCCGACCGCATCGTGGTGATGACCTATCGCCCCGGAAAGGTGAAGCGCATCGTCGATATCTCCTTGCCGCGGCCGCGCAGCTCGGAGATCGTTTCCAGCGAGGCATTCGGGCGCTACGTCGCCCAGATCTGGAATGATCTGCGCGAGGAGGCAAGCCGCGGGTTGCAGGAGCAGGAGAGCGAGGCGCTGCGCGGGGCCGAGGCTGGATGACCGCGATTGCGCTGGCCAGAACGAGGTACCTGCCCGCCGCGCTCGGACCGGTTTCGATCCTTGCGCTGCTCGCGCTCGTCGAGCTTCTCATCCGGGTCGGATTGATCAACCGCTTCATCGTCCCGATGCCATCCGACATCCTCGCAGCCTTCCCGCGGGTGGTTGTGGAGGAGCATGTGCTCCAGCGGTTTCTGCTCACCGCCGGCGAGGCCTTCTCCGCCAGCATCCTGGTCACCATCCTCGGGGTGGCCGGGGGCGTCGTCCTGCATCGCTATCGTTTGCTGCGGCTCGCCACGGAGACCTGGGTGGCGGCTGTCGCTGCCGCTCCGCTGGTCCTGATGTACCCGCTCTATCTTGTCATCTTTGGTCGCAGTGCGCTCACGATCGTGATGATGGGCTTCACTGCCGGGCTCGCACCCGTCGTCCTCAAGACGCTCGAAGGCCTCGCTGGCACGCGCCGCGTGCTGATCAACGTGGGCAGGAGCTTCAGCCTTACCGGCTCGCAGCAGTTCTGGAAGATCCTGTTCCCCGCGGCATTGCCGACCATTTTCGTCGGCCTGCGGCTGGGATTGATCTTTTCCCTGATCAACATCGTCGGAGTCGAGTTCCTTATCAACTTCGGCGGCCTTGGACAGCTGATAAACGAGCTCGCCGAGCGCTACGACCTTCCCGGAACCTATGCCGCGATCTGCTTCGTGATCCTGGTCAGCATCTGCGTGTTCATCATCATGGAAAGGCTCGAGCGATGGCTCAGACCGGCCGATTGACCGTTCCGGCATCAAGGCCTTTCCGCTCCCCCCTCGGTCCGGTGACGACGCTTCGCATCCTGATCATCGCCGCGGCCCTGGTGGGCTGGGAAGCGCTCGCCGCGTCCGGCCTTCTCTACCGCGATGTCGTGCCTTCGCTGCTCGCGATCGGCAAGGCGCTCGTTGCGATCCTGCGGGATCCGGCGTTCTATTTTCATCTCGGCGTAACCGCATACGAGATCGGCATCGCGATGCTGATCGGAGGCGTGAGCGGGCTTGCAGTCGGGATCGCATTGGGCGGAAGCAAGTTCCTGTCCCGTGCCTATGAGGCGTATCTCTACTATCTCGGCCCGTGCCCGAAGATCATCTTTTTTCCGATCATGATCATGTGGTTCGGTGTCGGCCCCGGATCGAAGATCGCCATGGGCGCGATCTCCTGCTTCTTCCCGGTGGCACTCAACACGGCCGGAGGAATGCGCGAGATCGACAAGGTCCTCATTCGGGTAGGCAGGAGCTTCCGCGCCAGCACCTGGCAAATGGTGAGCAAAATCTATCTGCCGGCAATGCGGCACCCCGTGATCAACGGCGTGCGGCTTGGGCTCGGGGTGGCGCTGATCGGCACCTTGCTCGCGGAAACCAAGTTGTCCAACCGTGGGATAGGGTTCCTGGTGATTCAGGCCTACAGCGTATTCAACATGCCGCAAATGTACGCGCTGCTCATCATCCTGTTCGTGATCTCCATCGGCGCCAATTCGCTGATCGGTCGCATCGGTCGGCTGGACAGCATCAGAGTGAACTGAGCCGATGAAGCTCCACTTCGCCTATGGCTCGAATATGAGCCGTCCCCATATGGCGGTGCGCTGCCCCCAAGCGGTTGCGCTCGGTACGGCGATACTTGAGGGCTGGCGCTTCGTCATCGCCTCGGACGGTTACGCCTCGATCGTGCGAGAGCGCGGAAGCCGGGTGCACGGGGTTCTCTGGCGCTTGAGCCCCCGCGACCTTGCCGCGCTCAACGTCTATGAGAACATCCAGGGCGGCCTTTATCGTATGCGCACCCTGACGGTGCGCAGGCAATGGGCCCCGAACGCTTATCCCGATGGCAGCGCAGCTCATTCCAGGCATGGGGCACGCGATGTCGCTGCCCTCGTCTATATCGCCCGGGGCGAGAACGGCACAGCGCGTCCCGGCTACATGGACCTCGTCGTCGCGGCCGCGCGTGAGTGGAACCTGCCGGAGACCTACCTGCGCGCGCTTGCGCGTTGGGCGCCCGCGCGCTTGCGCGGTGCGTTCGCGCCGGAGCCGGGAGAGGCCGCATGAAGGTCGTCCGGCACGTGACCATTCGAGGCCGCGTGCAGGGCGTAGGCTTCCGTTATTTCGTGCTGCAGCGCGTCCTCGACATCCTCGGTCGCGACCTTAAGCTCGAAGGCTGGGTTCGCAACCGCAGCGACGGCAGCGTGGAAGCGCTGTTCGCGGGAGAGCCCGAGGCCGTCGTCGACATTGTCGAGGCCTGCCGCAAGGGTCCGACCGGCGCGCGCGTCGAGGCGCTCGAGGAGCGCGAAGCCGACTCGGCGCAGCTTGCGTTGCGGCCCCCCGGCCAGCCCTTCTCGCTCCTCGCTACGGCCTGAATTCTGCATTGCCGGCGGTTGATCACCGCCGCGCTGATCGCCGCCCGACGGCTGAACGTCGCATTCCGATCAATTCCTCGGTAAGGTTTCCGCATTATTATTTGCCGGATCTCTCCCCGTTGCTGAACGGGCTGGCGGCTCCCGTCGCGGTCCAACGGACCAACTCGCCGCGTTGGGGGCCGCCTCTGTTTTACTGAGCGTTGCCGGACGACCTGTGCTCGCCGGCCCCGCAGCGCGACAGCGCCGCCCCGGCTCGCCCCAATGCGGACGGTCGGAATGCAGCTGAAAGCTCTGGCGTTGCGCTGCCGGCGGCCTTACCAAGGTGGCAGCCCGCTGGGGCCAAGCGCAGCGCGCATTGCGCGTTGCCGGACCGGAACGACCGCTGGCGCCGGGAGATCACCTCAATAAGCCGGCTATTCGCAGGGAACGATTGCATGCTGACACTGTATTTTGCTCCGGGCGCGTGCTCGATGGCCGCGCACATCGTCCTGGAGGAGAGCGGGGAGAAATACGAGCCGAAGAAGGTCGATCTCGCCGGCGGCGAGCAGCGCACCGAGGGCTATCTCAAGATCAACCCGCAGGGACGCGTGCCGGCACTGCGCCTCGACAACGGCGAATACCTCTCCGAGAACACCGCCATCCTGCCATATCTCGGCAAGCGCCTGGGGCTCTGGCCCACCGATCCCGTCGCCGAGGCGAAAGCCCTTTCGCTCATCGGCTTCTTTGCCTCCAGTGTGCATCCCGCGCACGCACATATCGGGCGGCCCGAACGCTACGCGAGTGATCCCTCGGCCCATCCCACCTTGCAGGAAACCGGCCGCAAGACCTTCCACGGCTACCTCAAGCAGATTGACGGAATGCTCGCGGGACGGCAGTGGCTCGCGGAGAAGTACAGCGTGCTCGATCCCTATGCTTTCGTCTTCTACACGTGGGGTGTGCGCCGGGAGCTGCCGATGCAGGAGCTCAAGAGCTACTCCTCGTTCAAAGACCGCATGCTTGAGCGACCCGCGGTGCAGCGCGTGGTCCAAGACGAGAAGGTAAAGGTTTGAGGAGTCCGAGACATGGCGAAGATCACCCGCATCAATCCCGACGGTCTCTCGAAGCCGCTCGCCAACTACTCCCACGTAGTCACGGCCGAGGGCGCGCAAAAGCTCGTGTTCTGCGCCGGCCAGGTCGCGGCGGATGCCGACGGCAAGGTCCTGCCTCCCGACGACTTCGATGCGCAGGCCAAGATGGTCATGGAGAATCTCACGCGAGCGCTCGCGGCAGGCGGCGCAAAGATCTCCGATGTCACCAAGATCACCATCTACATCTGCAATCCCCACGACGTGCCCAAGGCCCGCAAGATCCTGGCGACCTATTTCGCCGGCAATCCGCCGGGCAGCACGCTGTGCATCCTGCGTGGGCTCGCCAACCCCAATTTTCTGCTGGAGATCGAAGCGGTCGCGGCGGTGTAGCGGTGGAACTTCGGGCTATCAGGAGGGTTGCCCCCGAACAATCGCCGAGGGCGCAGCGATGTCTTTATTGGAGGCTCTGAAGAAGACCTTCGAGACCGTGACCGGGGCGGGACGACCATCTCATGCATCGGTCGCCGCGCGTCTTGCCCCGCGTGCGCCGCATACGATGTTGTTTCGGGATGACGGCGTCATCCCGAACAACCCCGAGCTGCCCTTTGTGCATTATCCGGGAGCGGTCGGCTTTCCGGAGCGAGGCGATCCTGCGGCCGTCTTCGAGGAGCTGTTCGCCCGCAACGGGTGGGGCGACTCCTGGCGCAACGGCATCTATGATTACGTCCACTATCACTCCGGTACCCATGAAGCGCTCGGCATTGCACGGGGGCACGCGCGCGTGCGCTTCGGAGGTAACAGCGGTGAAGTTGTCGAGCTCAAAGCCGGGGACGTCGCCGTTCTTCCGGCCGGGACCGGGCATCAAAGCCTTTTCGCCAGCAAGGATCTGCTGGTAGTCGGCGCCTATCCGCCCGGCGGCAAATACGACGAATGTCGTGGCTCGCGGCAAGAGCGCGAGCGCGCCCTTGAGAGCATTCCGAAAGTGCCGGTGCCAGCCGAGGATCCGGTATACGGCGCCGATGGCCCCCTCATGAAGGCGTGGAGCGGCTGAACGCTGCTGTCTCAACTCATCCCGAGCAGCACGGCGCTGATCCCCGCCAGCAGAACGGCAGCGGCAGCAGCAATCGCGGTCACGATGGTGGCAAGCCGGCGCATCAGCTGTGGCCAGGTCTCGACGGAAGTCTGAAGCGACATCGGACAAACCTTCCCCGTGTCCGCGCGCGCGGAACGCGCGGCTGTTGAATGCGTGGGCTCGGAGCGGCGAGCTCGCGAATCAGGTTGGTGCTGGCAGGATCATGCCTTGGCAGTTAACAGAGCGCTAACCCTGCCGCGCGTCGTTCGGGCGGCAAACCCTCGGTGCTGCGCGCGTCCGACCGAAAACCATATCTGGCATGTCCGCAGCTGAACAACTGAGACACCGGCGGCCAAGTTTTCTATGATGCAGCACAATCTCGTATGCAATGCGTTCAGTAAAGCTCCAAGCATGCCGCTGAGCTTAGCTCGAACGCTGTGATCGCCTCCGTATGATCGCGCAACAGCTTTTCGATAACGCGTGTCGGCTGATTGCCACAACGCAGCCAAATTACCTTCGGCGGACTTCCCAATAGCGTGGCCATATCTCCGAAGTCGGCATCAAAGGAGACGAGCGTGAACCGATCTGTCCGAGCAAACTCCCACAATGTACGCTCATCGACCTGGTCAAGCCCAATCAGGCGAACCTGACTTGAACCGGGGAACAGATCGGCCAATTGCCGGCAAAGTTTGAAACTGAGGTTCTGATCGAACAATAGCTTCATTTCACGGCGGTCACAAGCCGACGCTCACGGTCTGCCGCATAGGCGAGGCAGGCGCGGATATCCTCTTCGGTCAATTCAGGATAGTCCGAGACAATCTCGGCATGCGACATACCAGCGGCTAGCCAACCGAGTACGTCAGCTACGGTGATGCGCATGCCGCGAATGCAAGGATGGCCGCCACGTTTGCCAGGTTCGATGGTAATGATGTCTTGATAGCGCATGTCGGACTCCCCTGTGTGCGCATCTATAACATGTCACCGCGACCGCGGGCCAACTCGGCACTCACGTTGAAGAGCTCATGACCCAACAGCGCTCCGGCCGACGGCAGAACTGATGTCGCCTATTGTCGGCAGTAAGGACGGCTCGTGCCGCGCGGCCAAAGCTGCGGCGGAATGTCTGCAGCTGACGAAAGCAGGCATAACACGCATTAGGTCGATCCGGTTTTGGCCCTCGACCGAGCTCGGCCCGGCGGGGGCACATCGGCGCTGGCGGTGGTCATCCTTTGCCGTGCTAGGCTGGCTGCGGCCCGCGACGAGAACGGCGAGAGCCCGCAAATCGGAGGGAGCGATGAACGGCCTGCTCAGCCGCTTGATTCTGCTCTCCTGCCTGCTCGTGGGCACCGCCGCCCTGGGACAGACCTACCCGGACCGCAACGTGACGATCGTGGTGACCTCGGCGGCAGGCGCGTTGACCGACGTGCTTACCCGCGCCGTTGCACAGCGGTTGTCGGAGATGTGGAATCAGAGCGTCATCGTCGAGAACCGGGGCGGCGCCGGATACGCGATCGCGGCGCAGTCCGTGATGCGGGCCGAGCACGACGGCTACACGCTGCTCGCCTCGGAGACCGGGTTCTACACGACCCAACCCTATTTATATGCTGAAGGCAAACTGGCCTACGATGCGGAGAAGGACTTCGTCCCGGTCGCCGGCTACGGCACAATTCCGACGGCGCTGCTTGTAAATCCATCGGTGCCGGTGAATTCGGTCAGCGGCCTGATCGCGCTCGCCAGGAAAAAGCCCGGGGTCGTGACTTTCGGCACGGCCGGGGTCGGCACCGCGCTGCACATCGCCGGGGTGGAGTTGGAGAATCTCGCCGGTATCAAGATGACGGCGGTGCACTATCGCGGCGCGGCACCCGCGCTGACTGATGTGATTGCCGGACATATCGACGCGGTGATCATGGGACCCTCCGTGGCCCTGAGCTCGGTGAAGGCCGGCAAGCTCAAGATGCTCGCTTTCGGCAGCGAGAAGCGGCTACCACAGTTCCCCGAGGTACCGACCATCGCCGAGACCGTTCCGGGCTACGAGGCGAGCGTATCGTTCGGGCTGTTTGCCGCGGCGGGCACGCCTGCCGGCATCATCGAGAAGGTCAACGCCGGCGTGCAAAACATCGTCGCCGATCCCGAATTCCAGAAGAAGTATCTCGAGCGCTTTGCGGTGCAGCCGGTACCTGGCCCGCTCGACGCCTTTGCCGAGTATTTACGCAAGGCTTCGGCCAAATGGAGCGAGGTCATCAATACGGCGCATGTGAAGATCGAATGACTGCCGCTGGAGTTTCCGTCGTCGCTTGCCTTGCCGCGACGGCAGCCGGTATTCGCGGCGCAACGATGCAACTCTCCTCGGTCGAGAGGCGAGCGGATGCGTAACGCGGTCATACCGGCACCAAGGCGGCTCGACCACAATGGAAGCGAGCTCGCGCTCCCGTCAGGCACGACGATCGCTTGCATGAATATCGAAGTTGCGCCGATCGTCGAGCGTTTCTGCTTGGAGGTCGCACGACGCACGGAGCTGCGCGTCGTGCCCATGACCGGCAACCCGGAATCGAATGGACCCTCCATCAGAGTCGAGCTGATGACCGGGGACGAGCTCGGAGCTCTCCCCGAACCGAGGGGTGTTTCGCCGCTGGGCGGGCGCCCTGCCGACGAGCGATACTCGCTGGTGATCGATTGGCGGCGGGTCGTCGTGCGCGCGGCGGAGCCGGCCGGCGTTGCGCGCGGCTTGAGCACGCTCATCCAGCTCCTGGCCACGACACCGTCCGCGGGTGCAGGCGCGGTCTCGGTGCCGGGTGTGCGAATCCTCGACGCGCCGAGATATGCCTGGCGTGGTCTTTCGCTCGACCTCGCCCGCACGTTCTTCACGCTGGATGAGGTGCGGCGCGTGATCGACCTTCTCGCGCTCTACAAGCTCAACGTGCTGCACTTGCACCTGACCGACGACCAAAGCTGGCGCCTCCCCGTGGGCCGGTCGGGCGAGAGCCCAAAGTCCGGCGTCGCTTTCTACAGCGCCGAGGACCTTCGCGGGCTCACAGCCTATGCCGAGGACCGCTTCGTCACCATCGTTCCGGAGGTAGATACGCCCGGGCATGCATCCGCATTCGTGCGGATCCGCCCGGAGCTGCGCACCGGGCGAAACCTCGTCGAGCTCGAGGTCGCGCCCGGTCAAATGCACCATACCGCATGGCTCGACCCGGAGCTGCCCGCGACCTTTGAAGCGGTCGAGCAGGTGCTGGCCGGCGTCGCGGCCATCTTCCCAGGCCCGTACATCCACATCGGCGGGGACGAGCCGCGCGGGATGCCCCATGAGCTCTATTCGTCGTACGTGCAGCGCGTCCGATCCCTCGTGCGCTCAACAGGCAAGCGTCCGCTCGGATGGCAGGAGACAGCGCGTGCAGGTCTCGGCCCGGACGATGTCATCCAGTGCTGGTTCTCCGACACCGCCCTTCCGGCATCATTGCCCCCCGAGGCTCGAGCGCAGACGGAGGCCGGCGCCGCCATGTTTCGACGCGACATCGAGACGGCAGTGGCGGCATCAGCGCCCGTCATCGTGTCGCCGCTGAGCCACTGCTACCTCGACGTCCCCTACGCCGAGCCGCCGGCCGATCCTGAACAGGCGGAGAGGCAGGGCCGGGTCGGGCTGCGGCTCTACTCACCCAAGACCGTCGCCGAGTCGTTCGACTGGGAACCCGCCGAAGCGCTTGGGCGCGGTCGAGCGGCGCATGTTGCGGGAGTAGAGGCGGCGGTCTGGGCCGAGACGATCACCGACTTCGACGATCTGTGCTTTCTGCTGTTGCCTCGGCTGGCGGGGCTCGCCCACAAGGCTTGGTGCGATCCGCGGGCCGCCACCTGGACCGATCACCGCGACCGCCTTGCCCGGCACGGCCGGCTGTGGGCGCAGGACCGCCTCACGTACTTTCGCACCCCAGCCGTCGACTGGCTTCAGTAGATCAGGCATCCCCGGCGATCATTCAGCCAGGCCTGCTCATCCGGCACGACCAGTGCATTCAGGTCCTGTGGCGTCGCAGGCGTATCGTCAACCCATTCTCGTAATAACGGACCGCCGTTGATGACATCGATGGCGAGCCTGCCGTGCTCGTATTCGTAGGCGAAATCCCGCCAAAGCGGATAATCCGGGTACAAACGGCGGATCGCTTTGAACGCGAGCGCCTGGATGCGCCAAGGCTTGAAGGATTGATGATCGTAGCTCGGATCCTCCGTGTGAATCTGCACACCGTTGCAAAGCTGGCCGACATGTTTGTGAAAGGTGGGCTCGAACGCACAATCGCGCAGGCGACAACCATCCAGCCACTGCGGCGCCAGGGAGTGCATTTCTTTCAGGACCGCTCGCGAGTCGATGTCGGGAGCGCCGAACAGCTCCAGCGGCCGGGTAGTGCCGCGCCCTTCCGAGAGCGTCGTGCCCTCGATCATCACCGTCCCCGCATAAGCGCGCGCCATCCACAGGTTGGCCGCGTTGGGACTGGGATTGATCCACGCGCGCTCGCCGAGAGGCCAGCCAAATCCGGGTCCGCCATCGGGCTGCCAACCCTGCATCTCGATGACGCGATACTCGACATCGAGCTTCAGCGATTTCACGAACCACGAGCCCAGCTCGCCGAGCGTAAGCCCATGACGCATCGGCAGCGGCCCGGCGCCGACGAAGCTGTGCCACCCGGGCCGGAGTGTCAGGCCCTCTACCGGCCGGCCGATGGGATTGGGTCGATCCAATACCCAGACCGCTTTTCCACGTTGCGATGCCGCTTCCAGAACATAACGCAGCGTGGTGATGTACGTATAAATGCGGCAACCCAAATCCTGGAGATCGACGAGGATGACATCGCACGCGTCCATCATGTCATCGGTCGGCTTGCGTACGCTTCCGTACAGGCTGAATACCGGAATGCCGTGCACCGGATCGTTGAAGCTCGGGGACTCGATCATATTGTCCTGCTTCTCCCCGCGCAGACCATGTTGCGGACCGAAAGCGGCGGTGATCTTCACATCGCTGCATGCGGCAAGCGCATCGAGCGAGTGTTTCAGGTCTGCTGTGACCGAAGCGGGATGTCCGAGCAATGCGACGCGCCGGCCGTTGAGCGGAGCTCGCAATGCGGATTCGGCGATGAGTCGATCGATGCCGAGCTTCATGGCCCTTATGCTGGGGAAATTTCGTGCGCGAAGCAAATGGGATGATGAAAATCCGCCTTGCCCGGCGGGTGCGCCAGCGCCCAATACGATTTACGGCCGCTCGTTTCTTCGATCAATGCCGACAGGCCCAGGTGCCAAGCTGCGTCGCGCGGCAAGCTCGACACCGGATCCAGCTCGAGCGAGGCGTGCAATGTGTAGCAGTCATGTCTTGATTGCGCTTCAATCCGAGGCGTGCCTATCTCGGTCGCAACACGCATCCCGCTTCGGTAGCTGCCGAACCAATACGCCGCCCATTGCGTCGAGGGTGCAAAGTTGAATTCGTAATAGGCCTCGCCCCGCGAGGCACGTATGAATGCCTCGAAGCAGGTATGCTGCCAAAGCTCATCGGTCCGCACGGCCGCTCTTGCGGGCGGCAGGCGCATGTCGTCGACCTTGCCGGTTACGAGATAGCATAGCGCCAGATAGCCGGCGCGCGGGCGTGCGACGTCCACCTCGATTTGTGTGGCTGCAACGCAGCGCGAGTCCGGATGAAGTCTCAATGCATGACGCATGCCGGTATTGTCAAAGCGGGTTGATGCCCGCGGCGTGTACCAGATTTGAGAGAAGCTTGTGAACCGCCTCGGCCAGCCGGCATCTGCGTTGGCGTCCCCTTGCTGCGGCGCGCCGGCCTGCGGACGTGCCGCCGCAGCAGGCCGTCAGTCGAGAGGCGCATAGCAATCAAATCGTGACCGCGTTCGCGAAGAGCGCTTCACCCCATTCATAAAGAGGCCGCATGAAATCAGACTCGGTATGGATGGCTCGGCCTTTTCGAGCCAGCCACTTTCGTCCGTAGGTATCGAACGGAAAATGCCGAATGTAATAATCGCAGGTCTCCTCCCAATGCTCGATCGAGAGTGACTTGCCGTAGTGCTGGCAGTACAGATCGGTCCGCAGGCGTTCTATCCCTCCCGGCTCTCGCGCATGATGCTCGGCGAACAAGACCCCGGGATGGTTACGCCAGAGCATCAGAATGTCTCTTTGCTCGGGACCGAAAAAGCGCCGAAAGTCCAACAGCTCGCGATCCGATCGGTAAGGCGCGCGATCGTCAGGCGTGATATATGCATCGAACAGGCGAATCCGTATGCCGTCGCGATCGCCGGCGCGCTGTCCCTCCACAAAGCCACGCAGGTCTCCGGTAACCCGCTCGTCCGGATCGAAGCAGAACATCCATTCGAACTGCAATTTTGCACGGGCAATTTGCAGCAGGAGTCCCCGGTGCCGGCCTTCGGCAATCCGGCGCGCTGCGATGTCCTCCTCCCAGGAGCTGTTTTTGACTATCAGAGCCACCTTCGGACTGCTGCACAGAATTTCCGGCGTCCGATCGGTGCTCGCGTCATCGTATGCAACTATCGCATCGACATGCCGGCCCACGTATTCCAGGGTATCCCGCAGAATCAGAGCCTCGTTGCGAACGCGCGTAATCCCGACCAGAAGATGCTGTCGGCCCAGGAGTGCCGCATTGACCGGAATGATCCGCTCGGACTCACGGATCTGCCAGTTGCCGTCTCTCGACATATCCTCACGATGATCCATGAAGCTGAATCGCAAGTTGCGCGACGCGATCGCCGACGCAAAGTTACATGATTTTCCCGTGTACCAGGAAGGGTCAACCGTCTGCGCCGAGAGCATGCGAGGATCGGCCGGCTTTAGCCGTTGGCGGGAATGGACCACAGCTCCCGAGCGGCGGCGACCAAGGCTCGCACGGCCGGATCATGCTCGCGAGTCGCATGATAAAGAAATTCGAGAAAAGTATGGGGCCGTCCTTTTTCGAGAAGGTGAATAGCGCCCGTCGAGACAGATTGTCTTGCCAGGTCCTCTCGCATGAGACCAAGTCCGACGCCGGCGGTAATCAGGCTGGCGATTACGGCTTCGCTGTCGGCCTCGATGACTTTGAGAGGCTCGAACTTGTGCTTTTTGAACAAATCGCTCGCCATTTGGTAATGCGACCCGTTTCTGGGCGCCGATATCCATGGCGACGCAGCGATCTCAGCCCACCCGGCGCGGCGGATGCGATCGGGCCATGTCCCCGGCGCGACCAGGCGATAGTGGAGCTTGGCCAGACGAATCCGGCAGACATCCGCAATCGGCCGATTGCCCAGCGCTATGCCCGCATCAAACTCGCGGCTGCAAACCCCGGCAACCACGGTGCGTGAATTGCGATTATGAACCTCGATCGCCAGCATCGGATGGCGCGACAGCATCAGTTTCATGATGTCGCCCAGTCGCAGCAGCGATGTATCGGCTACGGTAGGGGAGACGATCGCAAACTTGACGGTCCCCGAGAGGCCACCCTGCAATTGGCGCGCGTGCACCACCAGCGCGTCGGCCAGGTCGAGCAATCTGCGGATCTCCGGCAGTAATGCGGTGCCGGTCGGGGTGAGGACCAGACCGGTGTGCTTGCGATCAAAGAAGCGAACCCCGAGCTCCAGCTCCACGGCCCTGATCTGGGCACTGGCGGCGGGCTGGGAGACGTGGCGGCGCGCGGCAGCTTGGCTCAGGCTGCCCAGGTTTGCCGCCTCGGCCAGGGTTTGAGCTGGTAAAGGTCCATCTGCCCTTCGGAATTTTGAATGACCGGTCTAAATAAAAACGAATAGCACAGGTGTGGAGGATGCTTTAGACCTCTCTCCCGGCTTTTTCGCACGGGGAAGGCAAATGTCGAAGAGCACGCTGGTCCTGACCAACAAGGAGGCTTTCGGGCTGCTCCCGATGGCCGAATGCATTCGATTGCTGGAGGAGGCTTATGCCGACCTCGGCCGGCGCAACGCGCAGGTGATCCCGCGGCGGCGCATCCACACCCCGCTGAAAGGGGATGGCGAGCCGCGGTGGGGCTGGATGAACGTCATCCCGGGTGTAGTTCCCTGCCATAACGTTGCGGCGATACGGCTGGACTGCGCCCACATCAGCTTCCCCCTGAAGGGCGGCCAGAAGCGGATGGAGTTTCCCGGCGACTTTTCAGGCTTCGTCCTGGTGTGGGACCTCAATACCAACGAGCTGCTGGGCATCGTGCACGACCATGCAGTCTCGGCCTTGCGCGTCGGAGGAACGTCAGGTGTGGTGGCCAAATATTGCGTTCGCGAGGACGCGCAGACAATCGGAATTCTGGGCGCTGGAGAGCAAGCCATCTCGCAGGTCGAGGCGATTTGCAGCATTCGGCCCAAAATCCGCAATCTCAAGGTCTACTCGATGACAGGGCAAAGCCGAACGGCGTTTGCCGACAAAATGGGGCGCAAGCTGAACATCAACGCTGTTGCCGTGGACTCGGCCGAGAAGGCGATCCGCGATTCGGATGTTGCAATCGCCGCGACCAACTCGGCCGACCCGATTCTTTTCGGGGAATGGCTTTCGCCGGGCACTCACGTGATCGGGATGATCGGAACCAACAAGTTCGATGGCCGCCGCGAGCTTGACGACGAATGCGCGCGGCGGGCCGACCTCATCATCGCCAATCTCAAGGAGCAGATCGAGATCGACGATCAGCCGGAGATCATGATGCCGATGCGCAAAGGCTATGTCTCGTGGAGCAACGTCTACGAGGTCGGCGATCTGTGTATCGGCCGGATCGCCGGGCGCACGGCTTCGGCCCAGATTACGTATCACCACAACAATGTCGGCATGGGCATTCAATTTGCGTCGACGTGCGCGCGCATTCTCGAAATAGCCCGGCAGAAGGGAATAGGCACGGAATTGCCGATGGATCTTTTCATGACTCGCCGGGAAGGAGGGGAGGTCTACGCCCCTTAAGCGCTCTCCCGGAGGACGTTGCGATGCGCGTTTTGTTGTTCATCTTGGCGATATGCGCAGCCTTCGACACAGCTCGCGCCGAGGAATGGCCGGGGAGGCCGATCAAGCTGATCGTGCCCTATTCGGCCGGAGGCAGCGGCGACATCGTGGCGAGAGAGGTGGCGCAGAAGCTCTCGATGTCGTTGGGTCAATCGGTGGTCGTTGAAAACCGGCCGGGCGCCAGCGGGAACATAGGCACTGCGGCTGTCGCAAAGTCGCCGCCCGACGGCCATACGATCCTGATGGCGTCGGATATCCAAGTCGCCATCAATCCGAACTTCTGGTCCGATCTGCCGTATCAGCTCAATGAATTCGAGCCGATCAGCCTGGTGGCAACCGTGGACCTTGTATTGACGGCGACGCCGTCACTTGACGTCGCGGACCTCCGCCGGCTCGTGCAAAAGGCGAAACAACAGCCGGGGGCGATCAATTACGGCTCGACCGGCCCAGGCAGCACCCATGAGCTTGCCATGGAGCTTTTGCAGCAGCTCGGAGGGTTCAAGCTCACGGAAGTGCCCTACCGCGGCAGTGCGCAGGCCTTGCCGGATTTGCTGTCCGGGCAACTGCAGCTCATGCTCATGGGCATACCGCAGAGTCTCAGCTATTTGCGTGCCGGCCAGCTCAAGGCCCTGGCGGTCGGCTCCCCTGAACGCCTGCCGTCGCTGCCGGACGTCGCGACGATTTCGCAACAGGGCTTCCCAGGTTTCGAGGCCAACAATTATTGGTGCTTATACGCGCCGGCGGGCACGCCGAAGGACATTGTGAGCAAGTTGGGCGGAGCGACCGCACAGGTGCTGGCACAAGCCGATCTGCGAGATCATTTTCTGGCCAACGGCCTCACTCCGGTCGGCAGCACGCCGGAAGCGCTGGCGGCCCGGGTTGCCGCGGACTCGGCAAAATGGAAAAAAGTGATCGCCACGCTGCCGGTCCATGCCGGCAAATAGCTCCGGCTTGATCGGCGCCGGCAGCGGTGAAAGGCGCCGATACGATCAAAGAGATTGTGGCAGCATGACTCGAGCTCTCCGTCCGTAGCGACGGATTGTCCCGCAATATCTGTTATCTGCTCTGACGTAGGTGGACAACACTGACCTGGGCCGCGTCAGGCCCCCACGGCCGCTTCGAGCGGCTCACACTCCAAAGCCGCCGGCAGTCCCCATCATGCTTGCGCAAGACGTGAATGCACTTTGCTGCTTCACTCGAACCAATAATCCAGCGTTGCGGCAGACCCTTTTCCAAAGTCGCCTTCAAAGCCGCCCTCGCCGCGCAGCCCGGAAAGATCGCCTGTCCCCGATCCGGGAACGACAAACCATGTCGCCTTGATCCTGCCTCTCTCGACGATTTCCGAGCCTTGAAGCACGAAGGTGCCCTGCCGTCGACCCAACTTTCCGGTGAATCGTTGCATGCTGACGAGGCGCGCAGAACGATCGTCGCGCAGGACCTGTAAAGCCCGGACCGGGGACTCCCCCTCGATATCGCCGGTGAACGTTTCGCTTAAACGGACCTGCATTAATGCCGGGCTCGCGGTTTGGTCGTAGGGCTCGGCTTCAGAGTTCTGGACGGTAATCTTTGCTTCAGCGCGTGTGCACGGACGCGTCATCGTCTGAGATTGCCCGGCCTTGTGAATACTTTCGCGGTTTTTCATTTACGGCTCTCATTTCGTTGTATTGGGCGTCACGTAATGGCTTCGTCGCATGATACCTTCGCCGCTTGGACCGGCGGCGATTGATCAGTCAGCCAGGTACTAACGTCGAAACACGACGAACGAGCCTCGCCGAAGCGGCATTTCTGTCATTCCGATATGGAGAGCAACAATATGTCTGTATGTTTGCCGGGATTGGCGGTCGCCAGGTCGCTGCGATCCTCATCACGGGCAGCATGGTCATGTTACCACCTGCCGGTGCTGCGTCTTGATACTACGGCGCATCGGTCAGACCGCCGGACAGATCGGTCTGCATTGCGCCGGTGCGTGGCGTCACCCGGTTCAACTCGTTTGCCTGCGCAAGTGAACGCGCCCGTTACCATCGCCCGCGGTGCTGGGAGGCCCGTCGCCGCCTGAAACCCCCTTCAGCTCCTGTTCAGTCAGATCGGCCGCTGGATCAGAACGACGGAGGTTCAACCACTTCTGCGCGCTCTTTGCGCTCGGCTCGAGGTCAGCTTTCTTCTCTTTACTGCTGTTGGTCATATGCCCTCCTTTATTGCCGCAGCTTCCGGTGAGCATTTGGCGTAGCCCAAGTGCCGTCGGCCATATGTGAAGCGCTTCACGGATTTCGCGGTCCAGTAAAAAAATCCCGCGCGAAGCCCGGGACTCCGCGATGGCGCCCAGATCGGACATTTTGTGATGGCCGTTACTGCGGCGGGATCGTTTTGCGCCTAGAACCCACGCCTCTTCGAGCGAATGGAGAATATGCGATGACCACGGCAATCGACACCCGCCCCGCCGCGTTGCGGAGCGGCAAGCTGCATGCAGTGCCCTTGAAGGACGAGCTGCAGGACGAGAAGCTTCATGCAGTGACCGGGGGCAGCCTCGCCAACATGCGATACGAGATGCTCAAAACCGTCGCCAATAACCTCAGAGCATAAGGTTGACGCCCCTCGAGAATGAATGGAAAGCCTGTGTGATGAGCATCCAAATGAAATCCATTGCCAAGAGCAAGCAAGTGCGCGAGCCGCCGCGTGAGCTGACCGACAATGAGCTTGCACATGTCGCGGGAGGACGAATACGCGCGCCTGCTGTGACCGTGCCGGGAGTCGCCGGACCGTATACCTCCGTTCACTCGTAGCGATGGCCCGGCGGCGTGCATGGGCTCCCTGCCCGTGATTGGCTTGTTACGACGCAATCGCGCTTGCGGCGGTGGTAACGGACTTGGAGCTTCGCGCCGTGAAGCGACACGATCGAGCGAGGCGAGCGAGCAAGCGCACCGCCCTGCATTTTTCCTGCCTTCCTGCCTTCCTATCTTTCTGGCGACCCCGCCCGTATCATTTCGCTCTGCACGGTGTCATAGAGCATGATCCAGGCTTCCTTCATCTCCGGAGTAAATGCCACACCAAACTGCTGTTCCAGACCCCATATCAACGCGCTGCCGAACGCAGCGAATTGCGATGGTTTCGCCCCGAATTGCGCGTGCTGGCGACCTGAATGGCTGATGATCGACTGGAATATTTCGCGCTTGTCGAGTGTACCGACAATGGCAGCAATCATGTTCATCAGTTTGAGGTGTTGCCGCTCCATGTCGCCCCGGAACAGGTCTTGTGCATCGGGAGCAAGCTCGAAAAACCGGCGGTAAAATCGGTCAGCGAGGATTCGACGGACCGGCCAGATCCCATCGAACGATTGCCTGATGAGCTCGGCTTGCTCAGGGGTCACGATCGTAACCGACCAAAATAAGAAATCCGTAACGGAGCTGTGTTGGGAGGACCTTGTTACCGCTCTGGCGTATGGCCTGCAGGCTATCTTAGACCCGCTGCCGCCTTTAGAGGAAGCATCGATCCCGGGGCTGATCTTCACCAACTTCTCCTGCTGCTTCGACTTGGGACCTCAGGGACTCCCTGGATCCTTGTGGCTTCGCAAGCTGGCGCCAAGGTAACCGCCCGAGCTCGTCGCTCACCGCATCCCCCCAGCGATGAAACGTTCCAGGCTCAATGGCTCGCCTTTGCGTGCCGGCTCGCAACGCCTCGATGCGCCCAGCCTCCCGAGCCAAAACCAGGCGAGCCTGCGAGGGTGTTTGCGCGCGCCGGCCAGCTCTTCGAGTAAACGTGAATGCAGTTTTCCTATTCACCTCCTGTTCAGCCCCAAGATCTCAGGATGATCCCAAGATGATCCCAAGATGATCCCAAGATGATCCCGAGATGATCCCGAGATCCCAGGATGCCGGGCTATCGCGCGCAAAAGCGTGATGACGCGAGGCCGAAGTTAAAGAGACCTACCCCTCGGACATGACCTGCCCCATTCCCAGGGCCGGTCGGGTGCACGCGCCGCACAGGATGGAATGGAATGAAAGGCATTGTGTTCAGTATCTGTATGAACGCGGGATGTGCGGTGTTCGCGCCGAATGGATTGTGGTGGCAGGGGCAGTGCGTGTTCGGGCCGTGCAATGAGCAGCGCGTGCAGCCGCGGCCGCCCATTGTGCGCCCGCCACGCGTGGAAAGGCGGCTGCCGCCGCGGGCTCACGCCGAGCCACCCCCGCCGGTGCCGCCGCCGGTGGCGCCGCCCGTGCTGCCGCCCGCAACGCCGCCGCAGCGCGCGCCGGATGATCAGCTGGAGGGAGGGCCGGAGGTGCCGTTGACGCCGCCGGTGCCGAGCCATCCGCCGCCGGCGTATCTGCAGAGGTGAGAGCGACCGCCGGGAAGCCGTTTGCCGGCCGCACTTCAGGGGCGTTCGGCATTACCCGACAGGCAGCGGCCGACTAATCTAACGGCTGGCCGCTTCCTCTCTAAGCCCGCTCCGCTCTGCCAGGCGATGGCGCGACACGCGTGCTTTTAATAACATTCGAGGCGATCCGTCGGCTCTTGGGAGGGCCAAGCCGCCCCGGTGCTTGGGTAGCAGCGAAATTTTCATGCAGTCGCAACTCCGGGGGGCCCTTCTTGGCTCCGGCAACATGGCTCCTCTTTTCCGGTCAGGACCTCACACCTGCTGCGCCTGTTCAGAGCCAGGCCAGTGTGGACAGCTGCAAGCACGTTTCATTTTTCGATCAGCCCCGCTGCATCCGCGGTCCTGATTGCGAAGGCGTAGGCGAGGGCTACGTCCCTGAGATAGTCGAAGCGACCCGCGGCGCCGGCGTGGCCGGCCTCGAGGTCGGTACGAAAGGCAATCAGGTTGTCGTTCGTGCGCAAGCGCCGCAGGCGGGCGATCCATTTGGCCGGCTCCCAGTAGAGCACCCGCGGATCGGCCAAGCCCGCCAGTGCGAGGATCGCCGGATACTTTTGCGCGGACACATTCTCGTAGGGCGAATAGGCCAGGATCGCTCGAAATGCGGCGGCATCGCGGTTCGGATCGCCCCATTCGGGCCATTCCGGCGGCGTGAGCGGCAGCGTGTCGTCCAGCATGGTGTTGAGCACGTCGACAAAAGGCATCCCGGCGATCAGGGCGGCGTAAAGATCAGGCCGCATATTGCCGACCGCGCCGATCAACATCCCGCCGGCGGAGCGCCCTTCGGCGACGATCCTCCCGCGAGCGCACCAGCCGTTTTTGCCGAGATACTCGCTCGCCGCGATGAAATCGGTAAACGTATTCACCTTCTTGCGGAGCTTGCCTTCGCGATACCAGCGCCGGCCCTTCTCGCTGCCGCCACGCACATGTGCGATCGCGTAGAGAAAGCCGCGATCGACAAGGGACAGCCGATTGCTGTTGAACGCAGCGGGGACGGAAAGGCCGTAGGCGCCGTAGCCGTAAAGCAGGCAAGGCGCCGTGCCGTCGAGGGCGATATCCCTGCGGTAAAGCAGCGAAATCGGAATAGTTTCACCATCATCGGCAGGAGCGAGCAGCCGTCGCGTGACGTAATCGGCGCTGTCGTGTCCGCTGGGAATTTCCTGCCGCTTGCGCAGAATGCGCTCGCGCGACGCGAGATCATAATCCCAGACTTCCTCCGGGGTCGTCATCGACGAATAGGTGAAGCGCAGAACATCGGTCGCGAGCTCGTACCCTCTGTTGATGCCGAGCGAATAGCCCTCCTCGGCAAACGCGATCATGTGCTCCTCGCCGCTCGCGAGGTGCCGAACCACGATGCGCGGCAGACCGTCCTCGCGCTCGAGCCGTATGAGCCAGCTCTCGAGGACGATGAACGACAGGATGTAGACCCCTGGCCGGTGCGGAACGAGATCGCGCCAGCAGGCGCGACCGGGCGTAGCGAGCGGCGTCCAGACGATCTTGAAATCTTCGGCGCCGTCGGCATTGGTGCGGATGATCGCAGCCGGGGAGCCATTGAACGCGGGGTGGTGCTCCACGTCGTACTGAATGCCTGTTTGACGCGCGGCAACGAGCGTCGGCTCGGCATCGGGTGCAAAAAGATCGACGAGCCACGCCTCGGACGTTTCGTGGTCGTGGGCTGAGACTTCGCAGAAGCGTCCCGATAGCTGCCGGCGGATTGAAATGAAAAAGCCGGGATCGGCTTCCGTGAGCACGCACACGTCGTCCGCCGCGGGCGTGCCCAATGAATGGCGAAGGACGCCGGCAGGTCTGTGGTTCTTGTCGAGCCTCACATAGAAGAAGGCGGAGGCATCCTGCGTCCAGACGACTTCGTCGGATACGTCGGGCACGACGTCGGCAAGGTCGCGCCCGGTGTCGATAACGCGCACCCGCGCGGTATAGAATTCGGACCCGGCTTCGTCAGCGAGCCATGCGAGCAGTCGATGGTCGGATGAATGCCGTGCGGCGCCGAGCTTGAAGAAAGCCTTGCCGCGCGCGAGCTCGTCGCCGTCAAGCAGGAGCTGCCCCTCCGGCGTCGCATCCGCCGCTTGCATGCGGCCAGGATTCAGGGAGTTGCGCGGCTCCCGGCACAGCAATTTGTGCTGCCCCTCCTCGCGATAGCGCACATAATAGGCGTAAGGCCCATCAGGAGCGGGCACAGACGAATCGTCCTCCCTGATGCGAGCCTTCATCTCGGCAAACAGTCGCTCCTGCAAGCGTGCGGTATCGGCGAGCGCGCGCTCGCAATAGTCGTTTTCGGCCTGAAGATAGGCGCGTATCGCAGGGTCGAGCTGAGATGGATCGCGCATCACTTGCTGCCAGTTCTCCGCCTTGAGCCAGGCATACTCGTCGATGAGGCGGGTGCCGTGGAGCGTGCGCTCGACGGGACGCTCCTCCGCCTGCGGCTCGACCGGAAAGCGCGCGCTCACGCGAGTAGGCCCCAATGACAGTTCGGCTCGCGGGCCGTTGCCGTCGCGAGAACCAAAAGGCGAGACGGCGGTGCAGCCATGACATTGGTTTTCCCGCCCCGCAGACTGATGTTCCTTGGAGACAGGGCTGCTCGGCAGTCCCGGCAGTCGCGTCGACCTGTATCAAGCACCAGATATCCCCTATGGCTGGTATTGAATTTTCGTCTACTACCGTTGGTAGAAAATTTCGTAGAAAATTTCTCTTGATGTTGAAACACGACTCGTGTAAGAAAGCGTAACCTGAGACTTCTGTATAAAGCCCGGCCGGAAAACCGCGCCGGGTTTTTTGCGTGGCGCCGGCGCCAGTGCGCATGATGCCGGTTTCCCAGCTCAAGAGATGCGTCAATGAGAACGGTGACTACAGCACTTTTCGCTGTCAGTGCTGATCGCGCCGATCGGCGGCAGCGATTTCCCGTTTTTTTCGCTTTTCCCTGTTCTTTCCCTGTTTTTCCCTGTTTTTACTCGGCTATTTCTGGTGTATCTTATTGATTTTGCATGGTTTCTTGCATGTCATCCATATTCGCCCCGCCCCCTTTACAGGGATTTACAGGCGCCCTTGCGCCGCACGGCGGTGGCTGCACCGCTCAGGGGCTCGGGCCGGGAAAAAGCTCGGAGCTGCGCCCGGTCAGCCAGTACACCGCAAGGCCGACCCACTCGCGCATCGCGGTATCGGCGCGCCGCAACCCGTCTCCGACCGTCGGAAATGGGCGGAATGCATCCTCCGTTCCGCGCGTGCGCCAATCGACAGGGTATGGCTCAACTGCAAAGCCGACCTTGCGGAAGACGCCCATGGCGCGCGGCAGATGATACGCCGAGGTCACCAGCAGCCAGCGCTCGCCCGGCTTGGGCTGCGCGATTTGCTTGGAGTAGAGCGCATTCTCGATGGTGTTGCGGGAGCGGTCCTCCAGCAGGATGCGGTCGTGCCCAATCCCGAGACCCTCGAGCTCGCGCAGCGCAAAAGGCGCTTCGCTGCCTTCGCCTTGCATGAGCGCGCCGGTTCCGCCGGAAAACAGGATGCGCGCCTTGGGGTAGCGCCGTGCGAGCTCGGCCGCAGCGGTGAGCCGCTCGGCCGATTCGTTGAGCGCCACCTCGTTGTGTGCGAGCGACACATCGGGCGAGATCGCGCCGCCGAGCACAAGGATCCCATCGGGCGCTCCGCGCGACTCGTCCCAGGGAGGGAAACGCTGCTCCAGCGGGATGATCAGGGCGTTACCGATGGGGGAAAGGCCGAGCAGGGCCAGCGCGAGGAAGCTTGCACCGACGACCCACGCACCCGCGCGCGCCCAGCGTGTCGCGAGGAGCACGAGACCCGCAATCCCCAATGCGACGACGAGGTTCGACGGATTGGCAAAGAACCCGAGAAGCTTCGAGAGCGTGAAGAACATGTGCGTGCGGCGGCGTCAGCGATCGCGCTTCGAATCCTCGTAGCGCTTCTTCGTCTCCTCGTTCATGGGATAGAGGCCGGGAAGCTTCGCGCCGCGCTCCACCTCGTGCACGATCCACGTTTCCATGCGCTCATGCTCGCTTCCCTCCTCAGCAACGAAGCCGACGAGAGCTTGCGGGATCACCACGGCGCCGTCCTCGTCGCATACGATGACGTCGCCCGGGAGCACCGCGCAGCCGCCGCAGCCGATCGGCTCCTGCCAACCGACGAAAGTGAGACCGTTGACCGAGGCTGGCGCTGCCACTCCCGCGCACCAGACCGGCAATTGCGAGGCCAGGACGCCGGCTTTGTCACGAATAGCGCCGTCAGTCACCAGCGCCGCAACCCTGCGCTTGACCATCCGCATCGTGAGAATATCGCCGAAAATGCCGGCCGAGATGACGCCCATCGCGTCGGCGACCACGATGCAGCCTTCGGGCATCTCCTCGATCGCACCGCGGGTCGAGACCGGCTTGGCCCAGCTTTCGGGAGTCGCGAGATCCTCGCGCGCCGGCACGAAGCGAAGCGTGAAAGCGGGGCCGACAATGCGCGTGCCAGGAGGCATCAAGGGCTTCGGCCCGGTCATCCAGCAGCGTCTGATGCCTTTCTTGAGCAGCATGGTGGTGATGGTTGCGGTCGTGATGGCGCGCAGGAGCTCATGATCGGCCGCACTCATGACAACCTTCCTTTGGAGGCGCGAGGCTCGAGCCGGCGCCAGATCGAGGGGACGATCGCGCCGCCGCCGCCGCGTTACGATGGATGGAGAGCAGCACCATCCGGTTTTACCGGCGATCTGGCCGGTCACAAAACTGCAGCGAGCCGAATGCCGGACAGACCATCGAGTCGACTACAATAGCGGCCATGCGCGCCTAATCCCATTTCGGCGATCCGGAATAGGCGTAATCGACGATCCGGCCGCCGCGCTGAGCCAGGGAGACAATCTGTGCCATCTCCTCCTGCGAGAGCCCGAAGTCGAAGATCGCCAGGTTTTCCGCCAAGCGTGCACTGTTGCTGGTGCGGGGAATGACGGCAATCCCCTGCTGGACCAAAAAGCGGAGACTCACCTGCGCCGCCGTCTTGCCGTGCGCCTTGCCGATGCGCGCAAGCAGCGCATTCCCGGCCGCGGCGCCGCGCGCGATCGGGCTGTACGCTACCACGGCCATGCGGTAACGCCGGCATGCCGCCACGACCTTCGATTGATCGAGAAACGGATGCATCTCGATCTGATTGCAGACGAGCGGCTCCTCGGCGAGCGCCACCGCATCGTCGAGCAAGCTCACGGTGAAATTCGACACGCCGATGCTGCGGGCAAGCCCCGTGCGCTTGACCTTGCACAGCGCGCCCAGCGTTTCACCCAGGGGAATCTGCGGGTTGGGCCAATGCAGCAGCAGGAGATCGACTTGGGAAAGCCCCAACCGCGACAAGCTCTCCTTTGCCGCGCGCTCGAGCTCCCGCGCGGCGAAATGCGACGGCCACACCTTGGTGGTGAGGAAGAAGTCGCTGCGGGCAAGGCCGGACGCGCGCAGGCCTTCGCCCACCTCCCGCTCGTTATCGTACATCTCGGCCGTATCGATGTGGCGGTATCCCAGCCGCAATGCCTGCTCGACCATGCGCGCACAGGTGCGCCCGCGCAGATCCCAGGTGCCGAGGCCGATAATCGGGATACCGCCGATGGCGGTGCTGGATGTGGAAGGCAAGGCGCTCACTTGTCGGGTAGCAGTTTGACGTCTCGCAATGCGGCGGGGCCGAAGATTAGAATCATTCAATTCATTCAACAATGCTATTGCGTGGCTGCCCGCAAACTCCTTGATAGGAACGATGATTACGCTTCCTCTCCAGGTTTTTGCCTGCGCATTCTCGCTTGGTGTATTTGTTGCGCCGTCGGCAGGCGCACTTGCGCAGGACTTCAATTTGGTTATTCGGAACCACAAGTTCGAGCCGGAAGAGATTCGGGTTCCCGCCGGCAAGCGCGTCTCCATATCCGTAGCCAACGAGGACGCGACCCCGGAGGAGTTCGACAGTGCCGCGCTCAAGGTGGAGAAGGTGATTGCGGGAAAATCGAAAGGACTGGTTCGGATCGGACCCCTGTCGGCGGGTCGCTATGAATTCATCGGCGAGTTCCACGCCGACACCGCCAAAGGCGTCGTAATCGCGGAATAACCATGCTTGGCGCCCTCCTCATCGTGTTCCGCGAGGTGATCGAGGCCGGACTGATCATCGGCATCGTGCTCGCCGTGACGCGCGGCGTGCCGGGGCGCGGGCGCTGGGTCGCCGGCGGGGTGATCTTGGCGGTGCTGGGGGCCGCGGTGCTCGCGATCTTTGCCCAGAGCCTTGCGGATGCCTTCGAGGGCTCGGGGCAGGAGTTGTTCAATGCGAGCGTGCTCGGGATCGCCGTTCTCATGTTGATGTGGCACAATGCCTGGATGGCGTCCCATGGCCAGGAGATGGCGAGCTCCATGGCCGCGGTGGGCAAGGAGGTCAGCAGCGGGCAGCGGCCATTGGCCGCGCTTGCCGTGGTGGTGGGGCTTGCCACGCTGCGGGAAGGCTCCGAGGTCGTCCTCTTTCTCTACGGCATCGTTGCCGCCGGCACATCGGCATCCTCGCTGCTGACAGGCGGGCTGTTGGGGCTTGCGGCCGGCGCGGCATTCACTGCGCTTACCTATCTCGGGCTCCTCGCCATCCCGACGCGCCACATCTTCGCGATTACCACGGCGCTGATTGCGCTGTTGGCGGCCGGCATGGCGGCGCAGGCGGCGCAATTCCTGGATGCGGCCGGGCTGATCAACGTACTGGGCGAGCGGCTGTGGGACAGCTCCGCATGGCTGTCCCAGGACAGTATCGTCGGACGCCTCCTTCATACGCTCATCGGATACACGGATCGGCCGACCGAGCTGCAATTGGCCGTCTATCTCATCACCTTGGCGATCATGGTCGCCCTGACGCGTTTTGCGGGAACGAGGCGACGTCAGAAGGCAGGTGTCCTGACATCCAGGCCGTCGATCCGTCATGCGGCGGCTGAGCCAGGAGCTCGAATATCCGACCTCAGGAGCCGATCGATGTCATCCGGGACACTCGGCCGGCCGAACAAATAGCCCTGCATCTCGCTGCATCCGGCAAGCCGCAGCAGCACCCGCTGCTCCTGCGTCTCGACGCCCTCGATCACGACGCCCATTCCCAATGCGCGGCCGAGTGCGACGATCGCCTGGATGATCACCGGTGCATTGCCCGAGCGGTCGAGCGCGAGCGCGAAGCTGCGATCGATCTTGAGCTTGTCGAAGGGAAGCTTCTGCAGATAGCTCAGGCTGGAGTAACCGGAGCCGAAATCGTCGAGCGCAAGCAGCACTCCCAGGCAGCGCAACTCCATGAGCCTCGCCCGCGTCTCCTCCGGATTATGGATCAGCACGCTCTCCGTCATTTCCAGCATCAGACGCGAGGGGTCGAACCTGGTTTCTTTCAGCACCGCGGCGAGCAGTCTGCCGAAGGCGCGGTCGCGTACCTGGACCGGCGACAGGTTCACGGACACGTACAGCCCGGGCCATCGGGTCGCATCGGCGATCGCCTGGCGCAGCACGAGCTCGCCCAGCCCGTCCATGAGCCCAGCCTCCTCAGCCACCGGCACGAACAGCGAGGGCGGCACGAAGCCGCGCGTGGGATGGTTCCAGCGCAGCAGGGCTTCCACGCCCAGCATCGCGCCGTCCTGCGCTCCGACGATCGGTTGATAATGCACCTCGAAAGCGCGGGCAGCGAGCGCGCGTGCAATCTCGCGCTTGACGAACCGGCGCTCATCGAGCTCCGCCTGCATGTCCGGGGAATAACAGACGACGCTTCCGGGACCGCGCTGCTTGGCAAAGCGCAATGCGAGATGGGCGCGGCGACTGAGCTCGTCGCGCAAGACCCCGTCGCCTGGAGCGACTGCAAGGCCGATGCTCGAGCTGATGGCAACGACCTGGTCCTTCCACAACGGACGCGCGAGCGACAGCCGCACAGATTCGGCTGCCGCCCGCGCTTTTTCCCGATCAACCCCGGGCAACAGCAGAGCGAACTCGTCGCTGCCCAGCCGGCCGAGCAGTGCGGCAGGCGGCGCGCTGCGCGCAAGCCGGTCGCCGATTTCAACCAGCACTTCGTCACCGCCGGGCCAACCGAGCGCATCGTTGATCTCGTCGAACCGGTCGAGATCGATGACGGCGAACGCGAGCTCCTCTTCATTCTTTCGCGCTAACAGCGCCTGGTCGAGCAGCGCGAGGAAATGACGATGGTTCGGCAGGCCGGTGAGCATGTCGAGGTGCTCGAGCATCTGCGCGTGCTGCTTGCTTCGCGCAAGCTCCACACCGAGCCGGCCGAGCTGGTGGGTGGCGAGCTTGCTCCACCCGAGGAGGCCCAGCGCAATGCCAACGAGAAACGGCAGGAGGCTCACCAGGAGCGCGGTAGCAGGGCGCTCCGCTTCCCAGCTGAACCAGCCGATGATGCGCCCCTTTCCGTCCAGCATAGGCTGCAGCTCACGTCCGCTCTCCGGGTCGCTTTCAAACTTGAGTTGTCTGAGCCCCGAGGCGCGCTCGAGGATGTGGATGAGCTTTGGCTCGGTGCGGGCAAGATCGGGTGACACCGCGGCTAGCGCCTCGACTGCTCCTGCAAGCGCCGCCCGGTGCTCGCTCTCTAGGCGATCGTCCGCCTGGCGCGCGAGCATGTAGGCAAGCGCGGTGCAGAGCGCGATCGCGGCAAGCAGCACGCGGGCCAGGGGGATGCTCAGGCGCAGCATTGCCGTGCCGCGCCCGGCGCGGTCCGTAGAGTCGCGCTCGGTTTGAACAGCCGCCGTCTCAGCCTTGCGCATGCGCCGCGATCATAGCTCGTGCAAGGTTAACGACTGCCGTGCGGCGGTCGATGGGCTCGACATTTGTGTCCTGCTCGCAGTGGCTTAGAGCCCGCATAAGCAGCCGGCGGTGGTTCGTTACCGTGTCGCCTGCGTCACACTGCCGGGGGAAATGGCCTTGCGTCAGTGGATTAACGCGTCATTAAATTGCCTCCACCTACTGTTTGGGTAAATTGGGCATCTCGCCAATTGTGCCCGGGCGTAATTCCGGGTGTTTGTCAGACAGTCGGGGCTGGATCGGGGAGTATGCGCAACATCACCGCCGCATACGTGTTGCTTGCGTCCCTGATCGGGATCGCAACGGCGGCGGCTGCCGAGTGCCCCGAGGGAGCGCTCGGGGTGGCGCGCACGATCGTGGTGGACCCGAGCGAGCACCCGCGGGTCGGCAGCATGCAATATGGCGAATCGCTGCCGTTGCAGGACCACGAGGTGGTGCTGACTTTCGACGACGGGCCGTTGCCGCCCTACACCGCGCGTATCCTGGACACGCTCGCCTCCGAATGCGTGAAGGCGACATTCTTCATGGTGGGCCGCATGGCGCGCGGCTACCCCGCGATGGTCCGTCGCGTCTACAACGAGGGGCACACGATCGCGAACCACAGCCAGAACCATCCCTTCACGTTCGCAAGAATGACGGTCGATCAGGCTGCGCAGGAGATCGAGCAAGCCCATGCGTCGCTGCTCAGCGCCCTGGGCGATGAGAAGGCGATCTCGCCTTTCTTCCGCATCCCCGGGCTGTTGCGAGGGCCGGCCGTCGAGCAGTATCTCGCCGCTCACAACTACATGACCTGGAGTGTCGATTTTCTGGCTGACGACTGGACCCACATCAACAATCGCGAAGTGACGCGCCGGGCGCTCAGCCGCATAGAGGCGCGCGGCAAGGGCATCCTGCTGCTGCATGACATCCAGCCGGCGACGGCGCTGGCCCTGCCCGACATTCTGCACGAGCTCAAGGCGCGCGGCTTCAAGATCGTGCATGTGGTGCCGGCGGAAGCCGATCGGCCCAAGAGCGTGACCGAGCCGGAGCAATGGGTGGCCCGGCACCCGTCCGGGCAGCCGGTATGGCCGCGCACGCTGGTCGTGGGAGCGGAGGCTCCCGAGCCTGTGCTCGCGGCTCCGAGCCCGGAGAGCTTCGGGATCGAGCATTTCGGTGCGCCGACGATCCAGATCGCGCTGGAGCAGACTTTCGAGCGGCAGGTCGTCGCCCACGACCGTCACTCCCGGCTGCCGGTCCAGGCATGGCCGCGCGCGGTCACCTCTGTGGTCCCGTCGGACGCGACACTGCTGCCCGCCCCCGCGGAACAGAATTTCCGCTACTCGCCGCCTTTCCGGGTGGGAAAGCCGGAGAGGATCAAACAAAAGCCGGAGAAGGTCAAACAGGTGAGCAAGCCTCACACCAAGCCGGCGAGGAAGAGCTCGTCAACTGCGAGTACGGCGGCCGAGGACAGCAAGGAGCCTGGCGAGACCAAAGAAGCCAAGGAGGGGGAGGGCGGCGAAGCGAGCGCGCCGAGCACGACATCGTCCGTCGATTCTCCGCCGCGGCCGCCCCGCGCCATTGGCCACCAGCTGAACGTCGCGCGGCCGATGTTCGTCTGGCCGCGATTGCGGTGAGCTGGCGTCACCACCACGTCTGAATGAGTGTGTCCCGATACGTCCATGTGTTTTTCACGCTCGGGTTGGTGGGAGGCGGGCGCTGCGGCGCAACCGCAATGACCGCTCAGAGGTCACAAGCCCCGATTGGGTCCTGAAGCCCGAGCCTATGTCCGCACATCCCCGAAAGCCACTGTAATTACAATCGCATCGCGCCTCGCCTTTCGACCCGGCGACGCGCCTAAACGGTCCAGGCCTTTCCGACCGATGCCCGGCGATCCGATGCCTATCAGGCACCGCTCTTGTTGGCCCGAGGCAAAGCCAAGGCATGCTCGCGGAGCACTCGATCGCGTGTGACCAGACGGAGTTGTTCAACCGCACATTGGGCGAGCAGAAGGCGATCAAAAGGATCCCGCGTCGCCGGCTCAGGATCGACCGTTTTGATGGCGTGGTGATGATTGATGGCGAGGAGGTTCAATCCAATCTCCTGCAAATAGTCGGCGAGATCGTCGAGGGGAAGGCCAGGATCGACCTTTCCGAGCCGGGTCTTTATGGCGATTTCCCAAAAGCTCGCTGCACTCGCGAACAGGATGTTATCGTGCGCGCTCACGGCGGCAGCCAGCTGCGCCTCCATTCGTGAGAGCTCGCGACGTGCCAAAGCGATCAGTACATTGGTATCGAGCAGCAACCGCATCGATCAGGGTAGCGGCTTGAGCAAAGAATCCTCCGGAAGCGGCTCGTCGAAATCGGCCGCCACATAGGGAAAAACTTCTTTTACACCGCGTCTTTTAAGAAACTCCTCGCCGGCTTGCAGCCGCAGCGCGGTCGCGCGGTGAGGAACGAGGTCGAACACCGGCTTGCCGTTACGGGTGACTACCACGGTCTCGCCTTTCTCGATCAGTCGAGCTAGTGCCGTCAGGCGGTTCTTCGCTTCCTTGATGGATACCGTACGCATGGCCTGCATGATAGCTACCCGTAGCCACTTCTGCAATGGAGGAGGTCAGAGGAGAGAACTATCGTTTGCTAGCTCGCCTCCATGTTTCACCGCCCGAGCAAGAGCCGGGGCATCAACTGGAAATTTGCTGTTGGTGCGAAGCTGCCCCGTGCTGCTCTGCGCAAGGCGCCGGCTTTTCCATGTGAGACATCGGGCTATATAAGTGATTGCGGCGAGGTGCGCGATGAATCTTCAACCGCAATTGCAGATGGACAATGCGACGTTCCTCGATTGGGTTCAGGGGCGCGAGGAGCGGTATGAGCTTGCCGGAGGGCGGGTCATCATGATGACCGGTGCCACGATGGGCCATGGCATGATCGTCGGCAACCTGTTCGCACTGTTGCGCACGCGCCTGGACCGGGAGCAATGGGTCGTGCTTACCGACTTTGGGATCGACGTTCGGCCCGGCACGGTCCGGTATGCCGACGTCGTAATCGATCGGTACGGGGCAAAGCGCAGCGTGTTGACTGCAAAAGCTCCGCTGCTCGTTGCGGAAGTCCTCTCGCCCTCGACCATGAAAATCGATCTGGGAGACAAGGCAGCTGATTATCTGCAGCTTCCCACTCTGGCGAGCTATCTCGTGTTTGCGCAGGACGAGGTCAAGGCCTGGGTCTACAACCGCAGCGCGGAAAGGCAGTTTCCGCCGGGGCCGCAGGTATTTGCCGGTGCCGATGCTTCGATCGGCATTCCGATCCTTGAAATCGATCTCCGGCTGATCGACGTTTATGCCGGACTCGAGCTCGACTGACTGACCGCGCTGACCGGAGCATGACCGCCGGATCGCAAGAGGCGCCCATGAAGGTGCACTTGCCCCTGCGGAGGCATGCCATGATGCCGTCTCGCGCTCTGGAGCCCGCAACATCGGGACCGCCGGCAAGCTCGCCGATGGTCTGATGGAGTGTGTCCCGATAAGGTCGGGAGCCTTTGGCGGAGGGTCGAGGCAATGGTAGGCGGTTCAGCACCTGCCAGCTCCCAGGTCGTCCGAATACCCGGCATTCAGGCGAGACCACTGGAGAATGGGCCGTCCATTGGTACGGAACTGAGCGCCGTGTTGATGAGGATGTCGTTCGTCCTTAGCATCGAGTTGCTGCCGCCAGCCCGGCGGCGAGTCCTCCCACGACTCCCGCCGGCAGCCCGACTGGCCCGGGAGCCCGAGGATGTCGGCACCACCCCTGAAAGCTGATGACGCGCTCGCATTGCTTACCAGGTCGAGGTTTGAGATGGCCTCGCGCCCTCAGCCGGCTCGCCGAGCCCGGGGACGCAGAAGGTCGGGATGACTGTGGCGCGCAAAATGCGGCCCGCCGCATCCAAGCCGCATCCTATTCGATGGCTTCGCTCACACGCATCAGGAGCGATAGCGGCATCTCGATCCCAAGCGATTTTGCGGTTTGCAGATTCACCACCAGCTCAAATTTGGTAGATTCATCGACCGGCAAGTCCGCTGGCTTTGCACCTTTAAGAATTTTGCTCACATAAACGCCCGCGCCGCGATAGGCCTCAGTTTGGCTTGGGCCATAGCTGAGGAGCCCGCCCGCAACAACCTCCTCCCTATCGGAATAGATAGTTGGGATCCTATGTCGCGCCGCCAACTGGACAATCTGGTTACGCCGACTCAAGAGAAAGGCTCCTCCGGGGACGACCAGCGCGCCCACCTTCTCTTGGCCGAGGGTCGCGAAAGCAGTTTCGAAGTCGCGTTCGTCGTCTACACGCGCAGGGCGGAGCTCCACCCCCATGACCCGCGCCGCTCCTTGCAGGTCTTTCAACATGAGGTCCGTGCCAGGAGTAGCAGTATGTAACAACACGGCGAAGGATTTTTCCTGGGGGACGACCTCGTGCATAAGCTCGAGCTGCTTTGCCACGACAGTCTCCTGCAAAAATGTCAGCCCGGTAACATTTCCGCCGGGCCGGCTGAGGCTGGGAACAAGGCCGAGCCTGATCGGATCCCCGCCAATGACAAATACGAAGGGGATTGTCTTGTTCGCGGCCATCACGGCCGCCGCCGAGCCTTGATTCGCAACGATCACGTCTACATTGCGGGTGACCAGATCAGCCACGAGCGCCGGCTGTCGGTCAGCTTGATTGTCCGCCCAGCGATATTCGATTTCGAGGTTCTGGCCGTCGAAATAGCCGCCCAGCTTTAGACCCTGCTGAAACGCGAGGACTAACCTGACCGAATCATCGCGTGAAGTGCTCCGCAAGAATCCGACCACCGGCCTCGTGCGCTGCTGCGCGTGCGCCGCGAGCGGCCACGCCATTGCGCCGCCGACCATCGCGATGAACTCGCGTCGTTTCAGCCGATGAAATCGCATACCGTCGCCGCCAGATTGTGCAGGATTGCAGCATATAGATTTATCAAAGGTCAGTCAGCGGGTACCAGCCACTCTGCAACCGAGCAGCCGGTTGCACTGCACACCCGAGGTCTGCACCGGGTCACAAGCTGCGGCCCCGATTAGCCAGGAGCCCGAGCCTATGTCCGCACCACCCCGAAAGCTACTGCCTATTCGTCTCGCTCGTCATCGGCAAGCGGAAGGTGCCGTGACAGGTCCATGCTATCATGCCGGATGCGCGCGATCTCGATCGTCCTTTCCGCGGCAACGCGATACATCAGCAGGTGGCGACCGCGACGACCATGTCGCGCAATATGGAGCGTGCGCAGCCCCCGCATGGGCTTGCCCCGGGCCGAAGCTCTCAGCGGTCCATAATATTTGCCAAGTCAAGCTCTGCCGCAGCGCCGAGGCGAACGCGCATTCGCGCCTGGCCATAAGATTATTATTTGATTGTTCTGGAAATGACCTTCTCCGTCGGCTCGTTTAGATAGGCTTGCAGGTCCTCGATGTTTTCAAATTCTTTGAAGTCGCCGCGATCCAATGCGGCGACGCCGATGCGGGCCGCTTCCCGCAGAGCTTTCAGTTTGCTGGCTTCCTCAGCCTGCCGTTGCTCGATGAGCCGCAATCCATCGCGCAGCACCTCGCTGGCATTTTGATATCGGCTGGATTCGACGAGGGCTTCGATGAGCTTCTCCTGTCGTTTCGTCAGAACAGCATTTCAGGTGGCCATCGGCTTCCTTCAACAGTCTTCCGGACCCAAGCAACGAGCATTGGCATATTATGCCATAATAGTTCCCGCAACCGTATGCGTCGTGATCGGCCGCGATGCCGCGCACTGTCGTTCTGAAAATGGTGCGGTCGAGAGGAAACGCCCATCGCTCACGTATGAGGATGATATCGTTGACAGATTTTTTGGGGTCAACGGCATTTCTGTAGATTTCTGTAATGGTTTGCCGCCGGTCTTATTTCCCTGCTTCCAGAATGGCAATATTTTTTGAGCAGGTCGTTGGCTAGATCGGATAGCGGCACCCCCCCTTCTTGGCCGCTAGCGCGGCAAGATAGGCCTGTGACACGCACTGATCGGTGAGCCATTGTGCGAGTCCGGGGAAGGCTTGCGCCCTTCCGAAATCCAACAATCCCGCTCCCATCTGACGAACGCATTCACTATCGCCCGAATATTCGGCTGGCGTGGGCGAGCATCAGCATCGGCGATTGCGGCAGCGTGCCGCCCACGACAAAGGAACTGCCCACGACAAAGGAACTTGACGTATATGCATATCGTACATATAATCGTATTGTGTCCATCGAGTTCGACCCGAAAAAGGATGCGGCAAACCTCAAGAAGCACGGCGTATCCCTGTCCGAGGGCGATGGAGTCCTAAACGATCCGCTTGCCCTGACCATCGAAGACAGGAGCGCCGAAGGCGAGCAGCGCTTCGTGACCATTGGAACGAACGTTTTCGGCTCGCTCATGGGTCGTTGTTCACACGCCTAGAGGCGAAGGGGTACGAATCATCTCTGTACGTAGGGCCGACCCGAAAGAGCGAAGGAATTATGAGAAAGGTCTATGACTTCTCAAAGGGGAAGCGTGGTGCAGTGCTCCCCGCTGCCGGAAAGACGCGCATCACGATCTATCTCGATAATGCGGTTCTCAAGCGGTTCAAGGCGGAGTCCCAGAGCACCGGAAAGGGCTATCAAACTTTGATCAATGAGGTGCTGAAATCCTACGTCGGGCTCGGCGGAGAACCAATCACCCGGGAACTCGTGCGCAAGATCGTGCGCGAAGAGCTTGCAGCTCATGGTTGACTGCGGCTCTTAAGACGCGGTCGGAACGAGCAGAATCCTCGACGGCGCGAACAGAAGCGAGTGGGCGCGCGATCCTGTTTCATAGTTGCAGTGTGCATAGGGGGACCCCAAGCAGGCGGTGGCCTCGACCCAGCCACAGGTACGAGCTGTTGATGGCAGCGTAAGGCTGGTGCGGTCGAGAGGACTCGAACCTCCACGGGTCGCCCCGCTAGCACCTCAAGCTAGTGCGTCTACCAATTCCGCCACGACCGCAGATGGGAGTGAACGCGGGCACTGTGGCCCCGCGTTGTAGCGACGGCGCTCGATGTAACAAATCACCCCTCGGGGAACAAGGGTCCTTCCCGTCTGCGCCAGCCGGCCCGGCCGTGCGCCTCACGCCCGGACATCCGACACTTATCTATGAGGCCGTAGGCAACTTCCTTGACTTGCGAGGCCGCGCATCGGCACGTTGGCTGCATCCCGCGTGGGACCGAAGCGGCACTCGCACACCGGATGACTGGGAGTGAACAGCGCACGCGACAAGGTGACGACCAGGCTTGTTCCGCCGCCGGGCTCAGCCGCGGCGGAATGGCGGGTCGGCGACGGCTTGGTGGCGTATGAGGTCGCGCTCGCGGCCATGGACGCGCGCGCCGCGGCGGTGGCGCAGGGCGCCGCAGCGGAGCTCGTCTGGCTCGTCGAACATCCCCCGCTCTACACGGCCGGGACCAGTGCCCGGCCCGAAGACCTTATCGCTGCGCGCTTCCCCGTGCACGCCGCCGGCCGCGGCGGCCAGCTCACCTATCATGGCCCCGGACAACGCATCGCCTACCTGATGCTCGATCTCAAGCGGCGCGGCGGCGACGTGCGCTGCTTCGTCGCCGCGCTCGAGGAATGGATCATCCGCGCGCTGTCGCGCTTCGGCGTCGCCGGCGAACGGCGCGAGGACCGCATCGGCGTATGGGTGCCGCGCCCGGATAAGGCGCCCGGACATGAGGATAAGATCGCGGCGATCGGGGTGCGCATCAAACGCTGGGTGACGCTGCACGGAATCGCGCTCAACGTCGACTGCGAGCTCTCGCATTACGCCGGCATCGTGCCGTGCGGCGTGCGCGATCCGCGCTACGGCGTGACCAGCCTCGCCGACCTCGGGTGCACGGTGACGCTCTCCGAGGTCGACGCGACGCTGCGGCGCGAGTTCGAGCCGCTGTTCGGGCCGGCCGTGCCAGCTTCGGAGGTGGGGCGCGAGCGCGGGCGCGCCGATGTCGCACAGCCGCCTGCGCGCGTCGAAGCCCGCTAGCGCGCGTCCCGCAAAAGTGGCCACCGGTTTTTCGATATGGACATGCGCGAAATCAAAAATCTAAATCGACCGCAGCACCGCGAATTGCTCGCCGCCGCGGAGCGCGAGCTCGTCCGGCGTTGCCGCCCGCTCGTCGATACTGTCGACGCGCGCATTGAACGGCCCGCGCCGGCACGCCGCAATCAGATCGGCAACCAGCCCGGACTGCCCCGCCAGCACCGCCTCCACGCTATTGTCGCGACAGTTCCGCACCCAGCCC
Organism: Xanthobacteraceae bacterium; assembly: GCA_036557665.1. Classification (GTDB taxonomy): domain Bacteria; phylum Pseudomonadota; class Alphaproteobacteria; order Rhizobiales; family Xanthobacteraceae; genus VAZQ01. Next base: position 98,486 of record DATBHG010000115.1, read on the forward strand.
GTGAGACCGCGACCGAGTGCTTCGCGCTCGACAAAGGCGCGATAGCCGACGCCTTGCACGCGACCGCGGATGACGATGCGGCGGGCGACGTGCGCTTTCGCGCGCTCGCTCATGCCAGCTCTCCCGTGTCCGGCGCACGCACGCCGCGCCAAGCTGATGGCGCCCAGCGCATGAGCGACTGCACGTAACGCTCAGGCAGATTCCAATCGCGCGAGGCCGACACCACCAGGTCGATATAGCCGGGCCGCGGCCTGCCCTCCCCTTGCCGGCGCGCGACATAGACCAGCGCCGCGGTCTGCCGCTCGCCGCAGCGCACCGGCAGGTGACGGCGCACGTATAAGGCGGAGGCCACGCTTTCGTAGGTGTTGAGGGCGGCGAGATCGCGTGCGCTGAGCCGCCACAGGACGCCGTGTACGCGTGCGCCCGGCTGCGGCGCGATCGAGCCGAGGCCGTCGGGGTTGATGACGAAACGCCAGCCCGGCAAGGTCGCGACCCCGACTGGCGCGGCGGCCGGGCAACGCACCCGCATCAGCGCGCGGCTCATGTTCGAGCCATAGGCGAAGTGCAGCATCGCGGTGCCTCGCTTAACAGAACCGCGAGCAAGCGCAATCCCGTGCGCGTCCCGAGCAGGCGCAATCCCGAACCTATCGAGCCGCGCCCCTGAGCGCCGCGGCGGAGCGGAGCGTCCCGGCCCAGACCGAAAAGCCCACCGCCAGCAGCATGGGCATGATCGCGAGCGCGGCAATGCCGGCGACGACGTAGCCGAACAACCCGAGGTCGGGACGGCCGATCGCGCCCGCGAGCCGGCGGACTGCAATCAGCATCCCATCCGCCGCGCCCGGCCCGGGGAGGTCGGCAGACGGCAGCATCAAAGCGAGGATGAGAAGGAGCAGCACGATGGCCAACGCGTAGAGGACGGCGATGGCGACGGCCGCACCTGGGTCGCGGCCGGCGTCGCGCAGCCGCTTGGCGTGCAGGCAGTACCAGGACCAGATCGCGAACGCCTGCGCGAGCGCGAACGGCACCAATCCGGCCCGCAGCGTCACGGCTGGAGACAGCAGGATTTGTGAAAGCAGCGCCGTGGCATAGACGACTAAGATGCCGAGCGCGAATGGCCGGCGCCCGACACGGCCAGCGGCCGAAAGCAAGAGTGCGAGCGATCCCATCCCGAGGGCGGATGGTGGCACGCCCCGAAGGCAAATTCACGCTCCTCCCGGCGGGTCGTCCTCAGGCATGATCCGCTGCCGTGTTGCAGCGCGTGCAGGCCCGGGCGTCTCGCATGCGGTGCAGCACGAGGCCACCAACCTGGCTCAAGCTGATGCAACGACCCCTGACGCTTCTGCCCAGGGACAAGGGTCCGCGGCGCGCCCGGCAGCGGAAACCGATTTCGCCCAGGCCCCAGGGGGAACTTAATCCCCGCGCCATGGTTGTGAGTTTGTGAAAAAACTGAGGCAAGGGGCGGCTCGCGGTCAGAGTCCGCGAAGGAGCTTGCTATGACCAATACAACCATTGTCGAACGCGACGTTTATGTTCCCACGCGAGCCGACGGCAGCCGCACGCCATTCTCGTGGAGCGCGGCTATTGCCGGAGCATTCGCGGCAGTCGCGGTGACCTACATCATCGCGGCGCTGGGCTCCGGGATCGGGCTATCGTTTGCCTCGCCCTACGGCTCCGGCCCGTCCGCAACCAGCCTTACGGCGGCGGCGGCGGTCTGGCTGGTCATGGCGCAAGCCATGGGCTTTGCCACCGGCGGCTATCTGGCCGGGCGGCTGCGCAGCCCGGCCTATGACGGAGTTCTCGGCGAAACCACGTTCCGCGACGCGGCGCAGGGTTTTCTCGTGTGGGCGATCGGCGCGGTGGTGATGGCCGCGGCGTTGGCGCTGTTGGCCTACTTCGCGGCCAGTGCGACCACGCGAGCCGCCGCCGGCGCCGTCACCGCCGCGGCCACGCGCGATCAGGCGGCAGCGACGAGCACGGCGGCAACCGGCACGGCGACCACGGACTACTTCGTCGACCTGCTGTTCCGTCCCGGCCCGACGCCCGCCACTGCCAACGGAGCGCGGCCAGCCGATACCGTCGGCGTCGCCCCCGCCGGGGCGCAGCCGGCGCTCAGTCCCGAGACGCGCGCCGAGGCCTCGCGCGTGCTCTTGCGCAGCATCAGCCAAGGCCGGCTCGATGACGGCGACCGCACCTACCTCGCGCAGCTCGTCTCCGCCCGCACCGGGCTCCCTCCTGATCAAGCGGAGCGGCGCGTCGCCGACGTCGAAGCCAAGGCGCGCGCAGCGGTGAAAGAGACCGCTGATAAGGCCGCCAAGGCTGGCGCCTACTTCTCGTTCTGGACCTTCATGTCGCTCTTGTTCGGCGCCGCCGCCGCGACGCTGGGCGGCATGCTCGGCGGACAACTGCGCGACGCCGAAGGCCGGCTGGCGCCCGGTTGAACGCAGCCAACGAATGCAACGAATGTTGTGAGAGGTCCGTCATGCTCAACCTGGTCGTCACGCTTCTGATCATCGCCCTCATCGCCGCCGTGCTCGGCTTCGGCGGCATCGCCGGGGCGGCGGTGGAGATCGCCAAGATCGTGTTCTTCGTCGCACTCGTCCTGTTCCTGATCGCCGCGATCTTCGGGGCGATCGGCGGCCGCCGGCCGGTGGCGTAAAGCATGATCCCGGAAAGTGGGTACCGGTTTTCGAAAAAGATCATGCTCCAGCAAATAAGCTAAAGCGGGATGGCGATTCGAAAAGTCATCCCGCTCCGGTAGCCGCAAATCGAGGTGGCGTTGTGCGCGCCCTGTCCGTGATCGGAGAGGCCGCTCGAAGCGGAGCAGCACACGCAGCTCCCGCAAATGCCCTTGGCGCGATCAGGCCCACCGGGGTTACGGCTGGTTCATAAAGAATCAGGGGCCACTCACGCGAATTCCATGATCACTGCGTCGACGGCGAGGCTGTCGCCCGGCTTCGCCTTGATCGCCTTGACCACCCCGTCGCGCTCGGCGCGCAGCACGTTCTCCATCTTCATGGCTTCGACCACGGCGAGCGTCTCGCCCGCCTTGACCTCCTGCCCCTCGCGCACCGCGATGGAAACGACGAGGCCCGGCATCGGGCAGCGCACCGCTTTGCCGGTATCGGCTGCCCTCTTCGCCGGCATCAGCCGCGCCACCACCGCCTCGCGCTCGGTATAGACGTAGGCGCGAGTCTCGACCCCGCGGTGCGAAAGGTCGAAGCCGTTGAGCGCGGGTCGCACCTCGACCCAGATTGGCCGACCGTCGATCGTGCCGGACCACACGGGATCGCCGGGCTTCCAGGCTGAAACCAGGAGACATGGCTCTCTAGCTTCGCCGTCGAACCGCACCGCGAACCGATCACCGTCAGGCTCGTGCGCCGGCAGCTCCGCCGCTCCCCGGCGCCGCTCGCGGTTTGACGCGGAATCAGCGCGCGTGATGTCGAGCACCAGCTCGTTCCCGCCGATCCGCACGGCCCGGCGCCGCTCCCGCGTGACCGCCGAGCCCGGCTGCTGGCCGGAAATCCGCCGCTTCCTGTCGCCCAGCACGAGATCGACCGCGGCGGCGACTGCGGCAAGCACGCGCGCGGTTTCGCCTTGCGCGCTCACGCCATGAAAACCGTCGGGAAACTCCTCGGCCAGGAACGCGGTCGAGAGCAGTCCCGCCTTGAAACGCGGGTGCTGCATCAGCGCGGACAGAAACGCGATGTTGTGGCGGATGCCGTCGATCGCGAACGCGTCGAGCGCGTCGGCCTGCACCGCGATCGCCTGCTCGCGCGTCGGCGCGTGGGTCACGAGCTTGGCGATCATCGGATCGTAGTAGAGCGAAATCTCGCCGCCTTCGTACACCCCGGTATCGTTGCGCACGGTGACGCCGCCGGCGTTCGTCTCGGCCGGCGGCCGGTAGCGCACCAGCCGCCCGACCGAAGGCAGGAAGTTGCGCGTGGGATCCTCGGCATAGACGCGGGTCTCGACCGCCCAGCCGGTAAGCTTCACGTCGCGCTGCTTGAGCCGGAGCTGCTCGCCCGCCGCCGCGCGGATCATCTGCTCGACCAAGTCGATGCCGGTGACGAGCTCGGTGACGGGATGCTCGACCTGCAACCGCGTGTTCATCTCGAGGAAGTAGAAGCTCTTGTCCTGAGCGGCGACGAACTCCACGGTGCCGGCGGAGTCGTAGCTCACCGCCTTGGCGAGCGCGACTGCCTGCTCGCCCATCTGCTTGCGCGTGCCCGCATCGAGCAGCGGGCTCGGCGCTTCCTCGACGACCTTCTGATTGCGGCGTTGGATCGAGCATTCGCGCTCGCCAAGGTGAATGATGTTGCCGTGCTTGTCGCCGAGCACCTGGATCTCGATATGGCGCGGCTCGGCGATGAATTTCTCGATGAACACGCGGTCGTCGCCGAAGGCGGATTTCGCCTCGGAGCGCGCGCGCGCCAGGCCTTCGGCGACCTCGGCGCGGGAATGGGCGATGCGCATGCCCTTGCCGCCGCCGCCGGCCGAGGCCTTGATCATCACGGGATAGCCGATCTCGTCGGCGATCTTTACGGCATGGCGCGCGTCGGCGATCGTGCCGAGATGTCCCGGCACGGTGGACACGCCCGCCTTCGCCGCAACCTTCTTGCTCGCGATCTTGTCGCCCATGGCGGCGATCGCCCGCGCATTGGGCCCGATGAAGACGATGCCCGTCTTCGCCAGCGCCCTGGGAAACGCCTCGCGCTCGGACAGAAAGCCGTAGCCCGGATGTACTGCTTCGGCCCCGCTCGCCTTGCAGGCGGCGACGATGTTGTCGATGACGAGGTAGCTTTCAGACGCCGGCGCCGGACCGATGGGCACCGCGGTATCGGCCATCTCCACGTGCAGCGCATCGCGGTCGGCTTCGGAGTAGACCGCGACGGTCTCGATCCCCAGGCGGCGCGCGGTCTTGATGATTCGACACGCGATCTCGCCGCGGTTGGCGATCAGAATTCGCTTGAACATGCGGCGATGACATCCCGCGAGCTCGGCCAGTTTCAGCCTTTGCTGCGGGGCAGCACAAAAGTCAACAGCGGCTCATGGCCGCCTTGCTGACCATGCCGGTCGCGACGGCGGCAAAGATCGCCGCCCCCCGCTTCGACGCGGATCAGCGTGTCGGGTCGCGAACATGCACGAAAGGCTGCGGACGAAGGCGCGATGCGCCAACCGTCACATAAACCAGCGGGGCCTGCGCCGCTCGGGGGGAACGTGGCTGGCGATCCAGGCGAGAACGTAGGCGTCCACCTCGGGCGATTTGCGGATGCGCGCCCATTCCCGCGCGCGCCACACGCGCTCGCTCAGCCGCACCAGGATGGGCGACCGTTTGATCGCCGCGATCAACGCGGCGAGACCGGTGCCGGCCGATGGCTCGGAACCAGCGATCATTGACGCGCTCCTGTCCCGTCTTGGGACCTTCCGGATCACTCGTTGAGGGAACTGCGACGGCAACGCCGCCGCCCGATCAAGGTTCCCTCACGGCTTGTGCATTAGTCGTCGACCACGCCGCTTCGGTTCGATCGACTCCAGCCCGCGAGCGCATCACGCTCACGCCACCGATGTGGCGAAGTTGCGGCAGCAACGGAAAATCCCCCGGACTCACGAAGAATTGCTCCGCATTCAAGCGCATCGCGCGTAGAAACTTACCGACTGCCGAGTGTGTGCGCTGCGGCAGGATCAGGAATTTGTGATGAGCGCCGGCCTCCATCACGTCACGGCGATTTGTCGCGACGGTAAGCGCAACGTGAGGTTTTACACCGACGCCCTCGGCCTGCGGCTGATCAAGAAGACCGTCAATTTCGACCGGCCGGACACTTGGCATCTCTACTACGGCGACGAGACTGGCCGACCGGGCTCCGTGCTCACCTTCTTTGTGTGGGACGAGCTCGCCAGCGGTCGCGAGGGCGCCGGCATGGCGAGCGAAGTCGCGTTCATGATTCCGCGAGTCTCGCTCGGCTACTGGGCACAGCGGCTGGCGACGCGCGGCATCGCGCACGATCCCGCGCACGAACGTTTCGGCGAGGGCGTGCTTGCGCTGCGCGATCCTGACGGCATGCGGGTTGCGCTCGTCGGTGTCGACGGCGCCGCCGCGATCGCGGGATGGTCGAGCGGGGATGTGCCGCGAGAGCATGCCGTGCGCGGCTTGCGCGGGATCACGCTCACCCTCGCCGCCGCCGAACCGACTGCGCAGGTGCTCAGCGCCGCGTTCGGTTTCCAGGCCGATGGACACGACGGCGGCGTCGCGCGCTACCGCGCGCCGGTCGACGAGCTCGCCACCGTCATCGACGTGCGCACGGTTGCTTCCGCCGGCCATCAGGGAGCTGGCTCCATCCACCATGTGGCTTTTCGGGCCGCGGATGACGGGGCTCAGGCCAGGGCGGTCCTCGCGGTGAAGGCGTACGGTCTAGCGCCGACCGAGCAGATCGACCGCTGCTATTTCCGCTCCGTCTACTTTCGCGAGCCCGGCGGCGTGCTGTTCGAGATTGCGACCGACGAACCCGGCTTCACCGTCGATGAGCCGAAAGCGGCCCTGGGCAGCGCGATCAAGCTGCCACCCTGGTACGAGCCCCGGCGCGCCGAAATCGTCGCCGCGCTGCCGTCGCTCGGTTGAAGCGCATGCGCGCCGCGCGCGGCTTCGATGCGCCCGCGCATGCAACAATCTTCCCCGGCACGCCGCGTGCGCGGTGCAATCCTTCCCTCGTTGGCCGACGACGCCGAATTGCGCTTTCATAGCCGCGCGCTATCGGCGCGAGCACTGGCCGCGACCGGGACCATTCACTATATTGCCGCCCCCCGCGAGTGAAGGTTTTCAGGCGACGGAGGTGAGTGATGACTTTGGCAATCAACGATACTGCTCCGGACTTCGAAGCGGTCACGACCGAAGGCAAGATCCGCTTTCACGATTGGATCGGCGACAAGTGGGCGGTGCTGTTCTCGCATCCCAAGGATTACACCCCGGTCTGCACGACCGAGCTCGGCTACATGGCCAAGATCAAGCCGGAATTCGACAAGCGCGGCGTCAAGATCATCGGGCTGTCCGTCGATCCGGTCGACAACCACGCCGGCTGGGCC
>DATBHG010000116.1:0-21500 GCA_036557665.1 Xanthobacteraceae bacterium
CGGCCTTGCCGGATCCTTTTTCGCGTCCTTCGTCGGAGACGGCTTCCCCGGTGGGCGCGGCTTGTCAGGAGGTTGGACCATCGCGGAAATATGGAGCCTCGGTTATGTTGAGAAAAGGGCCAGTGCACGGCTCTGAGCCCAAGGGAAAGAAACGCTGTGCACACGACACGACGGCAGCTACTGAGTGGGTTCGCAGCCCCAGCGGCCGCGCCATTCCTCGCTGCGCTCGGAGTGGCAAGTGGCCAGACCGAGTACCCGGCACGTCCGGTCAGAGTTGGGAGATTTGGTCAGCGAGCCGGTTACAACCGGCTTGCCGCGCGTAACTTGCCGGTCGGTCTCGAATCTGTGCGCAAGTTGCGTGGATTATGCCGTACAAGCCCGGCGGCATCAGCCGGCTTGTGCAGCTGCTAGACCTTGCCGATCGACCGGAGCGCGCCCGACCTGTCGCGTCACGCCGCCACTTTTGCCAAGCCCCGTTGCAGCGAGGCGATCACTTCGTCGATCGTCTGGACGTCGCCGAAAATGGAATAGAAGTTGCGCAGGGTGGCGTTGTGCTCCTCGTCCGTGTAGGTCGCGAGCACGTCGTGCACCATGATCACCTTGAAATTGAGCATCATCGCGTCGCGCGCCGAGCTCTCGCAGCAGATATTGGTCGCGGTCCCGCCGATGAGCACCGTATCGATGCCGCGCTGGCGCAGATACGATTCAATATCGGACGAGCCCGGGAGGAACGCGCTGAAGCGCTTCTTGACGATCTGCACGTCTTCCGGCCGCGCATCGAGATCGGCCCACAATGCGTGGCCATCGTGCGCGAGGTCCATGCTCGCGTAGCGGCGATCGCGGCGCTCCGGTGTCTGCAGCCAATCGTGATACACGCTCCAACTCTCCCGCGTGTCGTTGGTCGCGTTCTTGACCCAGACCACATGGCCGCCCAGTGCACGCAGCGCAGCGGCAAGGCGATTGATCGCAGGCACGATTGCACGCGCTTTCGGCACCTCGCCCTGAAAGCCCGGCTTCACGAAGTAGTTCTGCATGTCCACGACCACGAACGCGGTCTTTGCCGGCTCGATCGCATCGAAGGGATGCGCTCGACCGGCACGCTCGGTAACCCGCGCGACCAGCTCAGCGGGGAGAGACAGCTCATGCATGTGGGCCTCCTCGGGTTGCGCACCCATTCTTCCCGTTCCGGTTACTCCGTGCAAGCGCACACGCTACGATGCCCCGGCTCCAGTGGCTGGCAGGGCGAGACATCGCCTCGCCTGCATGAGCATCCCGCCGGCGGGCGAAGGACAACCCGATAGGTCGGCTCTGCCCAGCGAGCTAATATCTGCCGACCAACGGGGCCGTTGGGCCGAACTTGAAGTTGAGACCTGCCTTGAACACGTTGACGTTCTCTTTGACGTCAACCGGGAGAGTTGTAGCGGCTCCGCACACGATGACCCCGCAGGGACCGAATGTGTTCTGATTGGTGCCAAAGCCGTAGTAGTCGTATTCTGCAAATCCGGTCAGCCAGTCGAGGAAGGCGTATTCACCTCCGATACCCACGGTCCAGCCGCTACGTGTCTCGCTCGCCGTGGCCACGGTAAAGCCGGGGACCAGGGCAGTGGCGGTCATGCTGTACTCGTCGCGCGACCAGGCGCCGCCGCCCTTTGCGTAGAGCAGGAACCGGGCCCAAGCATAGCCGACGCGGCCAGTGACCGATGCCAGGGAGCGAATGTTTGATTGAGCGACAAACGGGAACAGCACATTGTTGTTGCTGCCGGACGCGCCGCTCCAGTCATAGTCGCCCTGGATGCCGAAGACCCAGTTGCTGACCTGATAATTGCAGCCGCCCTGAACCCCGCCGACTCCGCCGTTGACGTCATGCGAGCTGAAGCTGGCTCCGGCGGGAGCTGGCGGGAATGCACCCAGTGCGGGGATGGCGACATCGTTGGACCAGTCCTTGCGCGCCCAAAGCCACCCGCCGTTGCCGCCAATGTAGCAGCCGGTCCATGTGAAATAGGTCACGGGCGGCGGCGGCGCCCGGTAAACCGGCGTCGGCCTGGCAAGATCGGCCGCGTTGGCCTGGCCGGCGGCCAAGCCGGCGAGAGCTGCCCCGACAAGCAAAACCTTCTTCATTCGATCCTCCGTCTCGGCCGCACGCGCCTGCGCAAATTCCCCAGCGACCTTTACCCATCGACGCCTGCGAAAAGACCGACCCCGCCTCGCTCCGCCCGCGTCGCAAGGAGGTACATAGTCGGTCCGAGAAGGCCGATTTGAGACGAGAAATGGGCCTCATGTCGGCACGAAAACCTGGCAAACCTCGCCCGGTTTTCGCATGGTCGGGATTGCCAGCCGATGCGACAACCGGTCAGGCATCGAGCCGGCGGCGCCGTACTGTCCAATCCCAAATGCGGCGGCGCACCACGACAATAAGACCAAGGGCTAGTGCCAAGCCGGCTGGGCGATCTCCAAAACGGGCATAAGGCGTCGGTGCAATTGCTTTTGGTAGCGGCAAGTCGAGCAGGCCTTCGCTCCCGAGGGGCAACGAGCCCACGACCCGTCCGAGCGGATCGATAACCGCCGAGATGCCGGTGTTCGCTGCCCGCACCAGCGGGAGGCCCTGCTCGATTGCGCGCAGGCGCGCCTGCTCAAAGTGCTGGTAGGGACCGCTGCTTCGCCCAAACCAGCCGTCATTGGTGAGATTTAGCAGCCACCCCGCGCGCTCGCCCGGCTCCGCAAGCTCGTCCGCGAAGATGACCTCGTAGCAAAGCAAGGGGAGAGCAGCAGGCGCGCGCGGGATCTGGATGGGGTGCCGCCCGTCGCCGGCGATGAGCCCGCCGACCACTTTCGTGAGCTGCCTGAGGCCGACGCGTTCGAGCAGGCTCTGAAACGGCAGGTACTCTCCGAACGGAACAAGGTGCACTTTATCATAGAGGGCGCGGACGACCGCGTGATTGTCGATCACGTACATCGAAGTGTGCGTGTCGGTATTCGCCGCATCCGGCGGCGGGCTGCCGGTGCGATCCGCACCCGTGATCAAGACGGCGCCGTCCGGCAGCAAGGCTCCGAGCTCCCTGAGGGCGTCGGGCTCGCTGCTGAGATAGAACGGAAAGGCGGACTCCGGCCAGATCAAATGGGTGACGTACCGCAGTCCCTCCGGCCTCGTCTGCGTTTTTCTTTTCGAGAGGCCGATATAGTGGCTCATCACCTGTGCTTTGGCCGAATAATTGAATTTGCTGTCCTGCTGCAGGTTCGGCTGCATGATCCGCAGCGCGACGCCGTCGACAAAGCCCGACGGCATCCGCGACAACCGCCATGATCCGAATGCGGCCAAGGCGGCAAGAGTGGTCGCCGCGGCGAGCAGTGGTAACCAGGGCCTCCGGGTAGCCGAGCGAGCGTCGGTGAGGGTGGCCGGGCTTGCAAAGACTGCGATGGCGATGAAGGTCAATCCCCAAATCCCGAAAACAGAGCCGGCTTGCGCAAGCTCCAGCGGGCGTGTGAGTGCATAGCCGAAGGCATTCCAGGGAAACCCCGTGAGCGCGTGAGCGCGGACCCACTCGGCCGCGGTGAGCGTCACGGCGAGGGCGAGAATGCGAGCCGGCCCGGGTCTCCACAAGACGCGGGCCGCGAGGAAACCGGCCGCGGTATAGATTGCGAGATAGGCAGGCAGGCCGACCACAGCGAAAGGGAGCAACCAGCCAAAAGTCTGCGCGTCCACGAGGAAGGCATGGCCGACCCAGTAGACGCCGGCGGTAAAATATCCAAATCCGAAGCACCAGCCGGCGACGGCGCAAGCCCAGCCTTTGCGTGCGCCTTTTCCCGGGGCGGCGTCGATCAGCCAGACGACGACCGGAAACGTTACGAGCAAGACGGGCCAGAGATGGACCGGTGCCTGAGCGAGAGCCGAGACTGCTCCTGCCAGCCAGGCAATTGCCGCGCGACGCCATCCGGCCGCGGACGCAACGGCCAGCGTGAGCCTTGTTGGCAAGCTGGCTTTCTCGGTCCGTGTCAGCGTGAATGAAAGAGCATCGAGCACGCGGAATTCCCGTATCTGCGCGAGGACCTCAACCGCGCTGGCAGTTGTCGCAGTCGCCGGGGGCGCTTGTTGACGGCTTTATTTTAGCCACGAATGATCGCGTTGCCGTCGCCCAGGCGTGCAGTACTGCGGCAGGAATGGGGCGCTTGTTTGCTGGCGACCTTGTCCCGACGCCGAAGCCGCTCGCCGCATTTTTGCTTCTCGTGCAGCGCAGGCTAGACTGAGCGCGCTATGAACGGGGCAATGATCACGGCGGCGAAACTCCTCTGGGTTGCCTTTGCCCTTTGTTGGGGTGTCATTCGCTTCCGTTACGCGCGCCGCGCCAAACGCAACCGCCAGGTCGAGGAGCAGGATCGCAGCTACGAAAGCCTGCTGCTGACGCTGAGCTTCATTGGCTATCTCGCGATTCCACTGCTCTATTTGGGGACGAGCTGGCTCTCGTTTGGCGACTATCCCTTGCAGCCCGTCCTGCTCGGAACGGGAATCGTGGCCAGCGCCGGGTCACTCTGGCTGTTCTGGCGCAGTCATGCGGATCTGGGCCGGAATTTCTCCATCAAGCTCGTTATCCGCGAGCAGCATGCGCTTGTGACCACTGGCGTCTACGGTCAGATTCGGCACCCGATGTATGCCTCGGCCCTGCTATGGTCGTTGGGGCAGGCACTGTTGCTCCCCAACTGGGCAACTGCCCTCGGCGGTGCACTTGGTTTTTGCATTCTGTATTTTGGCCGCGTGCGGCGCGAGGAAGGCCTCATGCTGAGGACGTTCGGCAAGGCATATCAGGAATACATGACCCGCACCAAGCGGCTGGTGCCGCACGTCTACTGAGCGGCGCCAGCCCAGATGCGTGGACACGCCATTCGACTGTCGCCGGCACGCCGCGTTCAAAACGATTTTCTGTACTTTGCGAACAAGGCACCGATCCTTCCGGTGCAGCGGCGAATGCGGCTCGGCGCGCTGATCGAGGCGCGCAAGACCTGCCCGCACCATCCTCCCTGGACCGTCCTCTTCTTCAAAGCCTATGCGCTTTTGGCCCAGCAGGTGCCGGAGCTCAGAAGGGTGCACATTACCCTGCCCTGGCCGCACCTCTACGAGTATCCGGCGAGCGTCGGCATGATTGCGGTGGAACGAGAGACTGGACGCGCCTTGGAGGTTTTCGTCGGAAGAGTGAAGGATCCGGCGAGCCGCTCGCTCGAGGAGCTGGCCGAGATCGTGCGGCATTTCAACGGGGCGCCGCTGCGAGAGATCAAGGAGTTTCGCCGGGTATTGATGCTCGGCCGCCTGCCATGGCCGCTGCGGCGCCTGCTGATGTGGGTTGGCCTCAACATCGGCCGGCAACGGGCCAATTTTTTCGGTACCTTCGCCGTGTCGGTTTATTCCGCGCTCGGCGCCGACTCGTTGCGCCCGCTCGCTCCCTGCACCGTCGTCCTCAACTATGGCGTCATTGCCGCTGACGGCAGCGTCGACGTGCGGCTCAATTACGATCACCGCGTCATGGATGGCGCCACCGTTGCCCGCGCGCTGCAATCGCTGGAGCGAATCCTGACGCAGGCGATGGTCGCGGAATTGGCCGCTTGGAATGAAAATGCAGTCCCCGGTCTGCCGAGGACTGCAATTCCGACCGTTGTCTAGCGATTGAGCAGGTGTCGGCTACTGTGCGACGGCGTAAGCAGGCGCCACGGCGGCGCTGGCTTGCGGCCGCGCACTGGATTGCACAGCGGCGCGATGCTTGTTGCGGGGTTTGGCCGGGGTTGGCGCGGCCTGCTGCTCGGCATGCGCGCGCACCGTCGCGGTCGATTGCTCCGGCTGCTCGCTTGCCGCTGCCGCCTGCTCGCGGGCCGATTCCGCTGCCTGGTGACGCGCGGCTACGAGCTGCGCCTCGGATTGCCTTGCAAGCTGCGGATTCATCCTTTCCAGCCAAGCCGCTGGCAGCTCTTGCCGCCCGCCGTTCATCGCCCGGATGCCCTCGATGTATTCCTTGGGCATGACCCAGTGGAACGGGTGCTGCATACCCAGGAACGCAGCGATGTCGCCGACGAAAGCGACGCAGTTGTAGACCGGAGCAGACCACAGCGGCGTATGCGACTGCATTTCCCGCATGTGCGCGAGAAGGACGCGGTACTCGGCCTCGGTCAGATAAACCCGATATTTCGCCGTGATATAGATGTCGTTGTAGCCGACGTCGCCGTCGCTCCAGCCGGTTTCGGACGGAACCGGGATGATGTGCCCGATCATCCATGGAATCGGCGAATCGCCGGCCGGATGCAGGCCTACGACGCTTTTCTTGGTGATCGGCTCGCCAACCCGACCGTGGACGACGAAAGCGTGGCCATAGTTGTAGGCGGCGCGCGCCCGGAACTCGATGAAATAGGGTCTGCCGACCGGGGCACCCGGAGCTTGCTTGGCGGCGGGTCGCACTTCCACCGGCTTGAGCGGAGTGACGTGCTCCGCCGGCGCGGCGGCCTCCGTTGCTATGGCCGGCGCGGCGGGCTCGGTGGCTATCGCTGTCTGGGTTGCGCTGCTCGCAGCCGCTGGAGCGTCGCTTGCGGCCTGCGGAGCGCTGGCGCGGGCGTCGGTGGATACCGCGCTGGCCTCTTGCGTGAATGTGTCCTGGGCACGTGCGGCGGAAAGCCCGGTCGAGATCGCGAGCGCGCAGACCCCAACCAGTAACCGCAGGCTGCTGCCCCTATTCAGACTGCTCATCATGGTCCCCTCCTCCATGAACTCGACCCGGGAAACGATTCGGTCTTGCCGATTCCGGCACCGTCGCCTCCGGGTCCAACTGCCCGATGGGGCCGGCGTGAGCCGACCCCATCGGTGAACCGTAGGATTAGCCCTTGGTGACGACGGGCGGTGGAGCCTTGCCCTTGCCGACGCCGACGCAGCCGGACACGCTCACCGCGACGAGAGTCGCAACCAAGGCGATCAGAAGCTTCTTCATTGGGTACCCCCTGTGTTGACAGATTCCCCTGCGCTGAACCGATGCGATTACAACCACAAATGCACGTGGTGGCCTAGTGCGGAAAAGCCACAGTGATGAACTGTTTGCCCGCTGCCAAATCCCGTGGGTGGCGGTCGTTGCCCGCCAAGGCCCTTTATGCGTTGAGTTTCTTGCGCGAGCCGCCTGTTACGCTGGCATGGCCTGATTCGCAGGCTCGCTCGATCTGGTTACCGTCGGGTTCACCGTTCCGATTCAATTGCGCAAAGATGCCTTGTGAGGCTTGCCGGCAACACCGTGCGGTCTGGAAGCAAGCAGCCGTGCGCTTTTCAGTGCGCTGCGGCATGAATCGCCCGCGCCAGTGCTCGCCCCACGCAATCGTAGCCGGCGGCGGAGTTGTGCAGTCCGTCCCAGGCGACGAGAGCGCTTGCAGAAAGGCCCGCCTCGATGGAGCGGCGCATCAATGAGAAGCGCGAAAACAGACCGACATGCTCCTCGCGCGCCGCGTCTGCAATGCTCGTTTCCATCAATTCATGCTGCGAGGTGTATAGAATCATCGGAGCGTACTGCAGGTCCATCAGAACCACGTCCGCCCCATTGGCTTTGAGCTCGCGTATGCCCTCGACGATGAGCTGCTCGAGCCCGTCGGCGCGTCCTCCCCACGCCACGTCATTCGTGCCCAGCTGCCAGACGACCAGGTCTGGCTGGTAGGCGAGAACGTCTCGCCGGAACCTGCCCATGGTCCCCGTGATCGTATCACCGATCCGGCCGCTGTTGATTACCTCGATCTGCGCGCCGGGCCACAAGGCTGCAAGCTCGCGCCGCATGACCTGCGGGTAGGTCCGGTCCAAGCTCAGAACCCACAGCCCGGTGGTCGAGGAGGAGCCGACCGCAACGACTCTCAGGCCGCCTGCCTTGAGGCGGGCCGCTGTTCGCGGCAGGGGAGCGCCGATGGAGATGGCCTCGTTCGCAGCAAGGCAGAATTCGGCGGCTGATTCTGCCACCGCCGGACATGGAACAGCATGGATGAGTGCCAGTGCGACGGCAACAACGGCAATGATTCTGTTGACCGCTGTCATCGGGCTCGTGACCTGGGCAACTCTCGCTTTCTCCCCACCGGCGTAAATGACCCGCAAATTTCGGCGAATGCTGGACGGGCGCCGGAATCCACCGGTAGATTTGATCCGGCTCTGGCGCCCGGCGGCACTTCCCTCGCACATGCTGCTGCGGCATCATTGCCCGCCCGTACGAACAAGGAAGCAAGTGCATGATAGACCTACATTATTGGACGACGCCAAACGGCCACAAGATCACGATCTTTCTCGAGGAGACTGGGCTGCCCTACAGCATCATCCCGGTGAATATCGGCAAGGGCGCGCAGTTCAAGGCAGACTTCCTTACCCTTTCCCCGAACAATCGCATCCCGGCCATTCTCGACCGCGCGCCTGCGGATGGCGGCAAACCCATCGCGGTGTTCGAGTCGGGCGCAATCCTGCTCTATCTCGCCGAAAAGACGGGCAAATATCTTTCGCGCGATACCCGTGTCCGAATCGATGCCATTCAATGGCTGTTCTGGCAGATGGGCAATCTCGGGCCCATGGCGGGACAGAACAACCATTTCAGCAACTATGCGGTGGACAAGATCCCCTATGCCATGGACCGCTACCGCAACGAGGTGAACCGGCTCTATGGGGTGCTCAACAAACGACTTGCCGACCGCTCGTTTGTCGCCGGCGACTATTCGATAGCCGACATGGCGATCTATCCCTGGATCGTGCCGTACGAGCGCCAAGGCCAGAGGCTGGAGGATTTCCCGCAGCTCAAACGCTGGTTTGAAGCCATTCGCGCCCGCCCGGCTGTGGAGCGCGCCTATGCCAAGGCGAAGGAGATCAACCCCAATCAGGGCGGCATTCGCACTGCGGAGGAGCGGGCGATTTTGTTTGGTCAGACCGCCGCTTCGGTGGACCGCGCAGCAGCAAGCGCGGTCTGAGTCCAGACTACAGACGACGGTAGCTGGACGACGGATACCCGTCGACTGTGCTCCGTCGTCCGTTGTTCAGGCGAGATGCGGGATTTTGGGCCGTTCGCCGCGGGCTTTCCCGGAGATCGGCGGCCGTGGCAATCGGTTCGGGCCGGCCTGCATCACAAATGTGTGCTGCAGCGAGTACCAGGGGGCTGAGACCGCTGGCGCGGGCGCCGGCTCCTCGTCGTGGCGCACGTAATTGCCGATCAGGTGGCGCGTGACGCCAAACTGCGCGTCAGTATCGATGAACTTGTCGTCGGGAACATAAAGCTGCGAGATCAACGTCTTGAAACCGTCCTTGCTCGCCAGGAAATGCAGATGCGCCGGGCGCATATTGTGGCGGCCCTGCGCCCGCAGAAGCTCGCCCGTAGGGCCGTCTATCGGAATTGGATATCCCGCAGGCTTCACGCTGCGAAAGCTGATATGGCCGTCCTGGTCCGTGAAGAACTTTCCGCGCAGGTTCATATCGGCCTGAACGGGATCCTGGTTCTCGTAAAAGCCTTCCGGGGAGGAATGCCAGATATCGACCTCCGTCCCGACCAGCGGATGACCGTCGCGATCGCGGAACCAGGCATCCACGAACAATGCCGGCCCCGGAGTGGGCGAGCGCACGATCGAGCCGCCATTCGCGGTGATGGGCGAGTGCATGCGCCAGAACGGCCCCAGCAGGTTCTGATCGGTGTCCGCGGCGCCATTGGTGTTGTTGAGCAGGCACACCAGGGCGGATAGTCCGAGCGAGCCCGCCATCAGCACGGCTTCGTTGTGGGATTCGCTGCTGTGCTTGCCGAGTGCAACGACGTGGCCGAGGGCGTTGTGGAATTCCTCCTCCGTGAGCTTCGCCTCGCGCAGGAAATCGTGCATATGGCGAACGAGCGCGGACATGATCTCGCGGAAACGCGCATTGGGCGCTCGTTTCAATTCGGCGAGCACCGCCGTGGTGACGTCTTCCTGCTTCTCTATGATCATCGTCAGCGCTCCGGAGGCCTACTGGTTGGCTTCGCCACCGAGAAAGCCAGCGATCTTCCAACCGGACGGCTCCTTCACATAGCACATTTGCTCACCGCCGATGGGCAGCACGGATTCCAGCGGAATGAACCCGATTTTTCCACTGGGTGTGAGCACTTTGATGACAGACAGCACCGCGTTCGCCGGCGACTCGTCCGGGATGACCCGCACAAGATGAAGACCGAGTGTCTCGATCACGGCTGCATCCTGTCGCGCGGCAGATCGTACGTCGACACCGTCGCGGATCGGAAATACCCAATCGGTGGCATCGGTCTGGGTCGTATTGGCGAGCTCGTCCGCAGCGGCGTCCTCGAAGGTGGCCTCCACCGGCGAGCAAACAATGCCTGCGCGCTGTGGGTCGGCGGCGGCACTCGCCTCCCCCGCATAGGCCGTAATGGTATCCCACCCCACGCCGTCACGCGCATCGAGAGCCAGGGCCTTGGCCAGATTGTCGATGCCGGATCGCTGTTTGTCGGCAAGATCGGCCGTTTCAGGTATCCAGAAGAAGTTGGCTGCGACCCGCTCGCCGAGTGCCGCGCGGTCCCTTTTTTGTGCGATCTCGGCGAGCTCTTTGCGGAACGCGTCGAAGCTCGGATCGCTCACGCTCTTCGGAAGCGTAATCGGCACAGGCTTGTACGGACCGAGCGCGGGGGAGGGCGGCTGGACAGATGGGGTCGGAGCCGCCGGAGCAGGTGTTTGGGAAGGAGTTTCGGTCTGGGCCAGGGCAAAATTCTGCCCGGCTGCCCCCGCGATCGTAGCGGTGACGATCAAGCTCAAACAAAGACGTGAATGCCGCATCGCATTCTCTCCTGCATTCGAAGCCGCAGTTATAGAGGCCCCCAACCCGTTCGCGACTGACACATATGCGTTGCCGCCGATCCGACAAGCGGACCGTCCCCGTTGCTCGGTGGAGCTGCCTTTGACCGCAGTGAGCGGAGAGCGGTTTACAGTGCCCGGCTTGGTAGCATGCATATACCGCCAAGGCGGCAGAGGGTAGCGCAACCGAGTCATCACGAGGCGGCCATTTCCGTTTATGCAAAAGATACGGTTTGCATCGGTTCCGTTTTCTTTCCAAGTTTTCATTTTGCCGTCATGCCCCGGAAAGGCCAGGCGCCGCACAATTGTCATTGTCCTCGCGAAGCTTGCTCTTTCGTTCGAGGCGGACGTGCGTTGGCCAGCCGGAGCTAGATGACGCATGGCACTTGATCCGAAAGCCGCAGCCGCCATCGCTTTACACCGTTTCGGCCTTGGTCCGCGGATCGGATCGATCGCCGCGATTGCATCCGACCCGCGTGGCGCGCTTGTTTCCGAGCTTGACGCTCCACAAGCGGGGCGGATCGGGGATTCGGCGCTGCTGAGCGGAGGAGAAAGCGCGCGCGCCGCATTCAAATTCCGGCAGGAGCAAAGAGCGATACGGTTGGCGCAGCGTGCCGCGCCCGAGACTAATCGCACAGGGACCGACGCTGCAGGCGCAAATTCCGAGATGAAAGCGCCGGAGCAGGCGGCTGCGCCGGCGCCTGCGCGGCCTCCCGGACCGGGCCTGCCGCAGCGCCTCTATCTGGAGGAAGCCAAGGCCCGCATCCATGCAGCGCTGGAAGCGAAGATAGGTTTTGTCGAACGGCTGGCCTGGTTCTGGTCCAATCATTTCTGCGTCTCCGCGGATAAGGGCATCGTGCGCCCGATCTGCGGCGCCTACGAGCGCGAGGCCATTCGTGCCCATGTCCTGGGTCGTTTCGGGGACATGCTGCTCGCCGTCGAATCGCACCCGGCGATGCTGATCTATCTCGATAACGCGCGCTCCATCGGCCCCCGATCGCTCGCCGGGGTGCGCCAGAAGCGGGGGCTCAACGAGAATCTCGCGCGCGAAATCCTCGAATTGCATACGCTCGGAGTGCGCACGGTCTACAGCCAGGAGGACGTCACCAACTTTGCGAAGGTGATCACCGGCTGGACAATGGTGCCGTTACGCCGGGATGCGGTGCATGGCGGAGAATTCGAATTCAACCCGCGCATGCATGAGCCCGGCGCGCAGGTGGTGATCGGAAAGCCTTATCAGGACAGCGGTGTGCAGCAGGGACACGCGGTGCTCGCGGCGCTTGCCCGCCATCCCGCTACCGCAAAGCACGTCGCCGGCAAGATCGCACGGCATTTCATTGCCGATGACCCGCCGCCGGCGCTGGTGGAGCGATTGGAAAAACGCTTTCTCGATACGCAGGGCAACTTGAAGGAGCTGGCGAAAACGCTGGTTACCGCGCCAGAAGCCTGGGAGCCCGTACCGGCAAAATTGAAACGCCCGGGCGAATGGATCGTCTCGGCTTTGCGTGCTGCGGGTGTGACAGCGCCGCCCGATATCGGTCCCGTCATGCAGGCACACAATCTCCTGGGCGAGCCGCTGTGGCGCCCCGCCGCTCCGAAAGGCTTCGCCGACGAGAGCAGCCCCTGGCTCGATGGGCTTTCCCAGCGCCTCGACGTCGCCAATCAACTCGCGCGGCGCCTGGGCGAGCAGACGGACCCGCGCGAAATCTTCGAGGAGACGCTCGGTCCGATCGCTTCGACACAAACGCGTCAGGCAATCATGCGCGCGGAAAGCCGGCCGCAGGCGTTGGCGCTGTTGTTCATGGCGCCGGAGTTTCAGCGCCGATGATCCGACGCTTTTGCCAACAGACAGGCCGGAAGGTAACGCCATGACGCCGCATGCTCCGAGCCGACGCGAGCTGCTGCTCGCCTCCGGTACGCTCTTTGCCTGGGCCTATGTGCCGAGGCTCGCACGTGCGGAAGGTCGCGACCCCCGGCTGCTTGCGATCGTATTGCGCGGCGCACTCGACGGTCTCGCCGCGGTTGCGCCGGTGGGCGATCCCGATTGGCAATCGCTGCGCGGCGACAAGGCACTCACTCTGCACGGCTCGACGCCGGCTTTGGCGCTCGATTCTTTCTTTGCCCTCAACCCGGCGATGCCGAATCTGCATCGGCTCTATCAGGCCGGCGCTGTCACGATCGTCCACGCGACGGCGACGCCGTACCGCGAGCGCTCGCATTTCGACGGCCAGGATGTCCTCGAGAGCGGCGTTCCCGCTCCGGGCGCAGCCGACAGCGGATGGCTCAATCGCGCGCTCACCGCGCTGCAACCGGCCGGGCGCGCGGGCGCGGCCGGCAAGGATGCATTCGCCATCGGTCCGATAGCGCCGCTCGTCGTGCGCGGTCCGGCGCCGGTTCTGTCGTGGACGCCGCGGCGAATGCCGCCGGCAAGTGACGACACCCTCGCCCGGCTGCTGGATCTTTATCGCCACACCGATCCCGCGCTGGCGCGCGCGCTGGAGGAGCGGGTGGGACTCGCGACCATTGCACGGGCGGGCGGCATGGACGGAGCGCGGCCGCGGGCGGCAGGCGCCGGACAGGTGCGCGCGTATTTCGCGGAGTCGGCCGGCACGGCGGCAAAATTCCTCGCCCGCCCCGATGGACCCCGCATCGGGGCACTGGCGTTCGACGGTTGGGACACACATGCCGATGAGGGGGTGGCCAGTGGCCGGCTTGCCAATCTGCTCGGCGCTCTCGACGGCGCCATCGCCGCCATCGAGACGGAGATGAAGGAGGCTTGGGGCGAGACGGTCGTGGCCGTCATCACCGAGTTCGGACGCACCGCGCGGATCAACGGCACCGAGGGCACTGACCACGGCACCGCGACGGTTGCGCTGCTCGCGGGTGGCGCCCTCAAGGGTGGCCGCATCGTGTCGGACTGGCCCGGTCTGAAGGCCGGCAGCCTGCACGAGGGACGCGATCTCAAGCCCACCACCGACTTGCGCGCCGTGCTCAAAGGCGTGCTCAAGGACCATTTGCGGGTCGAGGAAGCAGCGCTGGCGAGCAAAGTTTTCCCCGACAGCGGCCGGGTCAAGCCGATGCCGGGACTGCTGGCGCGGGCCTGAGCGACTTGCCTCTCCTCGCAGGAGGAGGTCGAACAGCATTTGCTCCGCTCGTGAAGCAAATGCTGGCGCGTGGGGTCGCATCCTCGAGCGCGCATTCAGTGCCGATTGCCGGCGAGACTCGCCGCGGCTGACGGTGGAGAAAATTTTACGCCGGCGCCTCGCGGAATGCTTTGGCGAAACTCTCGAGATCAGGCATGGCGACATCGGAGACGGCCCAATACGTCACGCCGTCCTCGGTCCATGTCACGATGTGGTAGCCCGCGATGGTGCGCTCGGAGGGTATTACGATGGGAGATTGGCTGGCGGGCAGCGCCATGAGGCTGATCAGATGCTGGCGGCGACGATAGACCAGCGTCGGCACGGGCGTGCGCCCGATCACGTCAACGCGCCCGCCGACGAGCGGAAAGCCTTCCTGCCCGAGATCGACCACCCGCGGCGCCTCGGTGACCCGCCCATTGAACCAGGGCTTGACGGTGTGACGATCCGACGAGATCACGTCGATGGGCGCCGATGCCATCAGCGCGCGCAAGTGGCTTGCGAGCACCATGTCGGCGGTCGCTTCGCCGGGAGGCGGACGAGCTGCAAACCAGGTTGCGCTGCTTGCGAGGCAAGCCGCCACGATCACCGAGGCGGCAAGGGCGCGCCAGGATGGCGGCGCGGAAAACGCGCGTGCCGGCGCGCGGCTTGATCCGATAGCCGCATCGATGCGGCGCGCAAGTCCCAAAGGCACGGGCAGGGGCGGCAGCCGCTCCTTGATGACCTGCCGCAACGCATCGATGCGCTCGCGCTCGGCTGCCAGCTCCGAATTTCCTGCGAGCTCCCGTTCCAGCTCCAGCGCGTGGGCGGGGTCGAGCTCGCCATCGACATAGGCGTGCAGGAGCAACCTCGGGTCAGTCTCGATCGGCGCGCTCATGTGCTCCCGGCCCCCTCGCCTACGATCTCCCTGCGGTCTTGCGCCGCAATGCTCGCCATGAGCCGGTTGCGCGCCCGCGCCAGCCGCGACATCACGGTGCCGATCGGCGCGTTGATCACCTGCGCGATCTCCCGATATTCGAGACCCTGCACGTCGCGCAGCACCAGCGTCTCCCGGAAAGGAACCGGGAGCCGAGCGATCGCGGCTTCGAGCCGCTGCGCATCGGCTTTGGCGATCAACGCCGCTTCAGGCGTCGCGGTTGCTTCCATCGGCAGTCCCCGGTCCAATTCCCTTCGCTCCACTTCCTCCAGATCATCCACGCCGACAATCGCCGTCGAGCGGTTCTTGTCCAGCCAGGTGAATGCCGCATGGCGGGTGATTGTCAGCAGCCATGCCCGTGCATTACCGCCGGCGAAACCGTCGATCCCGCGAAACGCGCGCAGGCACGCATCCTGCACGACATCCTCGGCATCGGTAGGATTGCCGACAATCCAGCGCGCAAGCGCATAAGCATCGCTGAGGTGAGGCAGCACTATCGTCCTGAAGCGCGCCTGATCGTCTGGCTTGCCTGCCACGCTACCTCTGGTTCGGTGCTTACCGCCGCGCGACCATCCTAACATAGACCGG
This sequence comes from Xanthobacteraceae bacterium, assembly GCA_036557665.1. Taxonomy (GTDB): domain Bacteria; phylum Pseudomonadota; class Alphaproteobacteria; order Rhizobiales; family Xanthobacteraceae; genus VAZQ01. The sequence continues at coordinate 15,442 of DATBHG010000116.1, forward strand.
CAAACCGCGGGTTTTATTCCCGCTCGATCCGCTCTTTGGCGACCCCTGTATTCTCACATCATATATACAACCTGTACGAGATGAACATAGGATCGATATTGCAAATAACGACGAATTTCAGATGATTTCTCAGCCGCAGGTTGAATTGCCAAACAGTCTGGCGGGTCGACAGCTGTCCCAAGAGGCCTGGTCGTAAAGGGGCCCGAGGCTCTCAAATTTTCGTAGGGCCGGTTTCAGGAACAGCTGGGCTGAGCCGGCGTTGCTCCACTGGCTGGGGCTCCGAAGGCATGCGCCACCCGCTCACACCACATGCGCCTGGGTCGGCGCGCAATCATCCATTACTGAGATGCTGACACGAGCGATCGAGAGGGTGGTGGTCTTTTGCGTGCGCCGCGCGGGAGTGATCCTCCTCGCGGCGGTCCTACTCGCGATCGCATCTTGCATCTACGCGGCCCGGCACTTTGGCATCACAACCGACGTTTCCGGACTTATTGCCGGGAAGAGTTCCGCAGGGTTTCAAAACCAACAGGCATATCGCGCTCGCTTTCCCGAGCACAAAATCCTGGTCGTCATCGAAGCGCCCACGCCGGAGCTCGCGGATCAGGCCGCGGACGAGCTGGCGAAATCCTTGCCTGCGCGGTCCGATGTCCTGCAATTCGTCGCACAGCCGGCAGGGGGACCCTTCTTTCAACGTAACGCCCTCCTGTTCCTCCCGGAGCAGGATGTCGCGCACGTTACAGGCGAGCTCGGCCATTCCGCTCCCCTGCTGCAAGTCCTCGCCTCCGACCCTAGCCTGCGCGGGATCGCCAATGGCTTGTCGTTCGCGGCAGCCGGAGTGGAGCGCAAGCAAATCGAGCTCACCGACCTCGCGCGTCCGCTTACATTGGGTGCGGACGTGCTGTCAGAGGTATTGGCGGGGCGCCCGGCGAGCTTCTCCTGGCGTGTCCTTGTGCAGGGCCGCCCGGCAACGCCCGAGGAGCTGCGCCGCTTCATCGAGGCAGATCCGAAACTGAATTTCGCTGCGCTGGAGCCAGGCCGCGCCGCGACCGGCGCAATCCGGCAGGCCGCAACGGACCTGAAGCTCGCATCCGCTTTCGGCGCGCACATGCGCCTGACCGGCGAGGTCCCGATCAATGACGAGGAGTTCGCCAATATACGCAGGGAGGCGCCCGTCAACATCGCGGGCACGATGCTCACCGTTCTGGTCGTGCTGTTTCTGGCGCTACGGTCCTGGCGAATTATCGGCCCGGTGGCTCTCGCGTTGATCGTGGGGCTCACTGCGGCGGCGGCAGTCGGTTTGCTCATGGTCGGCAAGTTGAATCTGATCTCGATTGCGTTTGCCGTCCTGTTCATAGGTCTCGGAGTCGATTTCGGGCTGCAATTCAGCGTGAGATACCGGTCGGAACGTCATGACGTGGACGATCTGCAGACCGCGCTGCGCAGCGCGGCTAAGAAGGCCGGGATGCCTCTCGCCCTCGCCGCGGCTGCGACCGCGGCCGGCTTTTTCTCGTTTCTGCCGACGGACTTCCGCGGCGTGTCCGAGCTCGGTGAGATCGCCGGTGTCGGCATGCTCATCGCCTTCTTCATGACGATCACGGTCCTGCCGGCCGCGCTGCGGCTATCCGGGCCTCCGGCCGAGCCGCGTCCAATGGGATTTGCGCGGCTTGCTCCCGTCGACCGGCTCACGATGGCACACCGCATTCCCATCCTGGTCGTCACTCTCGGCGTGGTGGCACTTGCATCTCCGTTGCTGCGTCACGTGACATTCGATTTCAACCCGCTGCATCTGCAGAATCCAGACGTGGAGGCGGTTGCAACCTTTCTCGATCTGAGAAGCGATCCCAACACAGGCGCAAACGCGATCAATGCCCTGGCACCGTCGCTGTCCGAGGCAAAAAATATCGCAGCGGAGCTGGCCGCGCTGCCCCAGGTCGCGCGCGCGCTGACCCTCGATACCTTCATACCGGATGCACAGGACCGCAAGCTCGCCGACATCGCGAGCGCAGCCGCCGTGCTCAACCCGGTGATCGCCCCCGCGAATCTGCGTCCCGAGCCGACGGACGCGGAGACCGTCGAAGCGCTCAGGTCCGCTGCCGGCGCCCTGTCACGAGTCGCGAGCGAGGAGGAAAATCCCGGAGCGAGCGCTGCGACGAGGTTGTCCGCGCTCCTTCGCCAGCTGGCCGATGCGGATCAGACGGTTCGCGCCCGCGCGAGCCGGGCATTCGCAGCGCCGCTGCGTTTCGACCTGGGTCAGCTCCGCCTCATGCTCGACCCGCAACGCGTCACATTGCAGACATTGCCGGCCTCTTTGACCCGCGAGTGGCTCGCCCCCGACCAGAAAGCGCGCGTCGAGGCGCTCCCCAAAGGCGACCCCGATGACGACCGGACGCTGCGCGCTTTCGCGGCGGCGGTGCTCGCGGTCGAGCCGACCGCGACCGGCACTCCCGTCCTGTTTCAGGAGGCAGCCGGCATAATCGTCCGCGCCTTCACCGAGGCCGCGGGCCTGTCGCTCGCCTCGATTGCCATCCTGCTGTGGATCGCGCTGCGCCGCTTCGGCGACGTGTTGCTGACGCTGGTGCCGCTCCTTGTTGCCGGCGTGGTGACATTGGAGATCTGCGGCTTGACCGGCTTGCAGTTGAATTTCGCGAACATCATTGCCCTGCCGCTGCTGCTCGGGGTCGGTGTCGCTTTCAAGATCTACTACATCATGGCCTGGCGAGGCGGCAAAACCAATCTGTTGCAGTCGACACTGACGCGCGCCGTGATCTTCAGCGCGATGACCACCGCAACCGCGTTTGGCAGTCTCTGGCTCTCCAGCGACCCCGGCATTTCCAGCATGGGCAAGCTGATGGCGCTGTCGCTTGCATGCACGCTGGCGGCGGCCGTCCTGTTTCAGCCGATCCTGATGGGGCCGCCGCGAGCCGCGTCGAGCGCCGGATCGGAGCGGAGCAAGCGCGGGACCTGAAGGATGATGCGGTTACGAGGATTGGCGGCGGGAGCTGTGACCATCGCACTGCTGATTGCGGCGGGGTGGACCTCGGCGCTCGCTCAGGAGCAAGCGCCCACCGCAGACGGACTGTGGGTGAAGCTCAATTCGGCCGGCAAGCCGCAAGCCTGGTTTCGCATCATCGAGTGCAACGGATACTACGAGGGAAGGATCGTGAAGATATTTCCAAGACCCGGAGAGAATCCGTCGGTCTTTCGCTGCACGCACTGTGAAGGCGAGCAAAAAAATGCGCCCGTGGTAGGCCTCACCTTCATCAAAGGCATGCGGAGAGACGGTCTCAGCTATCGGGACGGAACCATTCTCGATCCGCGCGACGGCTCGGTCTACAGCGCCATGATGGAGCTCAGTCGCGATGGGCAAAAACTCACGATTCGCGGCTACCTCGGCATTCCTCTCCTGGGGCAGAGTGAAGTGTGGCACCGTATTCCTGACGAGACCACCGGGTCGGGCAAGTCTCGCTCCTGCTCGCCATAACTCGCGTTGACATGCGCATGCCGGCGCGTCCCGGTATTGCATCTCCGGCTTGCATTTACGCAAGCAGCAGTCCGATCGTGCCGATCGCCGGCTTGAGCTCCAACGCACCGCGATAGATCATATCGCAGGCCACATAGAGGATGATCGCCAGCCCGATGTAGGCAATCCATCGGTGCTTGCGCAGCAAACCTGCCAGCAGGTTGGCGCCGATGCCCATCAGGACGATGGATCCGAGGAGGCCGAGGACGAGGATGAAGGGATGCTCGCGCGCCGCACCTGCCACGGCCAACACGTTGTCGAGGGACATTGAGATGTCTGCCACGATAATGTGCAGGACCGCTTGGCCCAACGTCTTGCGAGCGGGAGCAGCGCGTTCTGCTGCCGTGACACCAGGCCCGCCGGCGGGCTCCAGGCTCATGGCCGCTCCCGGATGCTCCGGGGGATGCGTGCGCAGCTCGCGCCACATCTTCCAGCAGACCCAGAGGAGGAGAATTCCGCCGGCGAGCAGAAGCCCGAGTATCTGCAGCAGTTGCGTTGCGATGCCGGCGAATACGATGCGAAGCCCGGTAGCACCAAGAATGCCTATCAGGATCGCTCGCCGTCGATGCTCGGGCGCCAGGCCGGCCGCCGCAAGCCCGATGACGATGGCATTGTCGCCCGCCAGCACCAGGTCGATCATGATGACCTGCAGCAAGGCGGCGGCAGCTTCGCCGGTAATGAGCTCGCTCATGATGGGTCATCGCGGCGAGCTCGTCCAACCAGCCAATCCGGATGGCGATGTTCAATCCAGTCCAGAATTCGCGAGCGCAGCGACCGCAGCGGCTGCACGTCCTCGGCGAGGAGCGCCAGACCGATCGGAAGCATCCAGAATCCGACGAGCGGCAGGAAGCCGAGGACGCCGCCGAACGTCAGCAATATTCCCGCGGGTATCCTGAGCCAGCGAGCCGACGGCCGCCGGAGCAAGCGAACGGTCGAGCGAGCACGGCTCGGCAATCGAGCGAGGAGTCGCTCGAGCCGGCGCTCGTCAGCGCTCATTGCTTCAGGCATGGCTCTTCTCCTCAAAGCTGCGCCGCTGCGCGGCGAAGGCGCTCAGATCAGCCGAACGAGGAGGGGGAACGTTTGGGCCCTCCCGATATCGGCCGATCCATGCGACTGGCGCGCAAGGACAGGCGATCCGACATCGCGAGGTTGGCCGAAAAGTTGCGGCGTCCTCGCCAGAGGGGCCCGGATTCGATCGTTGACGATGATTTAGGAGGAGTGATGCGCCGATTCAAGCTGACGGAAAGCTAAATGCGATCGGCGGCCAGAACCCCCAGGTTCGGTTTGGCCTTACCTTGCGTTCGTTGCGACCAGGTTGGCACCGGCGCACGCGGCCTGACGCGGAGCTCAAATAGTTTCCCACTGTGGCACGTCTTGACGGTGCAGGTCGGGAGCAAAGCGTTCCTCGGAGGTGAGGTTCTGTATCGCCCATCTATTCGATGGCCTGGGCTTCAACAGCTTTGCAGGACGCGCTCTTTTCATCGGTCCGACATTTTACGCCAGGCTGTCCGAGCACTGGTGGGCGTCATTGGCGTGGAACATACAGGTGACAGGGCATGCGGCACCAACCCGGCGCACTCGATCTGGTCAATTTCGAGCATCATCAGGATAAGCTTCGATTCGGCCGCAACTTTTGACAATACGAGCTTTCCGCGCTCGCGTTCGGATACCCGCGGGCCGAGGAGCTCGCTGTCCGGCTGCTAACGAGGTTTCAGCGCGGCGATTTTGGCAAGCAGGCGCGCCATGTCCACCGGTTTGGTATCGAACTCATCGCAACCGGCCGCGAGCGCCCTGTCCCTGTCGGCAGCCATGGCATGCGCCGTCAGAGCGATAACCGGAATGCGGCTGGTCGCCGCGTCGGCCTTGATCCGCCGCGTTACCTCCTCGCCGTCGAGGTCGGGAAGCGTGAGGTCCATGAGAATGAGGTCGGGCTGCTCGGAGCTTGCCATGGCAATGCCCTGCTTTCCGTCGGTGGCAATTACGACGGTGAACCCCGCTCGCGAAAGCCGGCTCTTCAGCATGTACACGTTATCGTCATTGTCCTCGACGTAGAGAATCTTCATGCCAGGCTCACGCTCTTCCGTTTGACGCAGTTGCGCAGCTCACGAGCGAGTTGACGCAGCATCTCGTCGCGGTCGCTTTTTTGAATGATGCGCTCCACACCGCCATTGAGGCGGTCGCGGTCCGCGTCCGTCAGGTCCTTCGCGGTAATCACCACCACCGGGATGCTCTGCCAGTCATGGCGCCTGCGCATCTCGTCAAGCAGCTCGAATCCATCCATCCTCGGCATCATCAGGTCGAGAATGATTACGTCGGGCCGCGCCGCCGTGATCGCCTCGACTGCAACTTGCCCATTCTCCGCCTCGCTCACGTGCCAGCCGATCGGCTCCAGCGCCTGGCGTACCCCACGCCGGACCAGCTCGTCATCATCGACCAGAAGGGCGTGTCCCGAGATCGAGCCACAAATACCGGTCAGTGTCTCGATCAGTTTGCGGCGATCGACCGGCTTTACCAGGTAATCCGCTGCTCCGAGTGCGTA
>DATBHG010000117.1:0-83127 GCA_036557665.1 Xanthobacteraceae bacterium
CGTCTGCCTGATCCGCGCCTATCTCGGGCACTTTACGCCGAAGCAGCATCTCGGCTTCGAGTTCGCGGCCTGGTACTGGCACTTCGTCGACGTGGTCTGGCTCTTCCTGTTCGCCTGCATCTATGTGTGGGGCTCGGCGCCAGAGGGGGTGGCGCACGCTGCGGGGCATTAGGACGGGATCGTCACTCCCGTAACCGGATCCCCGCTGGCGCTTGCGCAGCGCGGTGCCGGCCATGACGAGTCCCTGTTTTGGTTTGCCATGGCCGACGATGCACATTCGTCAAAGCCTCAGCCGCCCTCGCCGGTCGTAGGCGGCTTGCGAGGATGCTGCCCGCGCTGCGGTAAGGGGAAGCTGTTTGCCGGCTTCCTGGCCCTCGCACCGCGCTGCGAGCATTGCGGGCTCGTTTTTTCATTCGCCGATTCGGCCGACGGGCCGGCTTTTTTCGTCATGTTCATTTCCGGCTTCATCGTCGCAGGCGGTCGAAATCGCCTATGCGCCGCCCTACTGGGTGCACGCGGTGCTGTGGGTCCGCTGATCCTGATCACGACGTTACTGCGGCTGTGGCCCCATGAAGGGCCTGCTCATCGTGTTGCAGACCACCACAAGGTGGCGGAAGGGCCGTTCAGCGGCAACGACACGCTATGATCGCGCGGCGCGGGTCGGCTGCGCAGCGGCTTCGCGGTTTCGCTCGCGTTTGCGGCTCTCGCGCTCACGGCGCTCGTCGCGCTCGAGACTTGGCAGATCGAGCGCAGAGGTGAGAAGCTCGCTCATCGAAGCGATCGACCGCCGTCTTTCGGCCCCGCGATCACGCCGCCCGCGCGCAATGGCTGGCCGCAACTCAACGAGGCCTAGCTCATTTCCGTCACTTTGCGGTGCGGAGCGAAGCGAGCCTCGAAGGGCGACGGTTGAGCAGCATCCTTTGAGGGCCGCCGTCGGCGGCCACCTCGGGATAACGGTTCAACGTTAATTGCCCTTGGTATTGCCCCCAGTCTCGGTTTTGGCCTTCGGGAGAGGCACTGGGTTCTTCGAGAGCGAATCGAGATAGGCGATTATGTCGGCGCGCTGCTTATCGCTCGACACGCCGGCGAAGGTCATGGCCGTGCCGGGAACGTCGGCGCGCGGATTGGCCAGCCATTTGTTGAGCGCCGCGAAGGTCCATTTGCCGCCCTTGGCCTTCAAGGCGGGGGTGTAGTTGAAGCCCGCCGCCGAAGCGACCGGTCGATCGACGACGCCGTAGAGGTCGGGCCCGATCTTGGGGCCTTGGCCTTCCTCGACGTTGTGGCAAATCGTACACGGCTTGGCGAACTGCGCGCCGCGTTCGGCGGAGGCGCTGGCAAGCAGACTGTCGAGCGACTGCGTGCTTGCCTCGGCCGGCTGCTCCTCCTTGACGGCGACTTGAGAGCCCGGTTCCGCTACCTTGGCGGGGGCGAAGGCCCCGTCGACGATACGTATCGTTTGCAGGACTAATAAGGTTCCCAGCACCAGGCCGAGAATCTTATTGATCTGAAATCCACTCAATGCATCCATCGCTCAATCGCTCCCAGCGGTAACGCAGGGCCAGGAAGAACCGAAACCCGGATGAAAGCCGAATTTCGGCCGGATGGCAGGGGCTCCATCGTTCCTCGATCTGACCCTGTCACGGCCCGTTTGGTGTTGCTGGCCGCAGCAACCATGCATACCGAATACATGTTTATCGTGCAACAGTACTTTATTGTGGGACGGTACGGTTTCGCACCGCGAGCGTGGTCTTGACGGGCATCCTCTGGTTGAGGCAGTCAGCGATCCGGAAGATCGGGCCGGCAAAGCCTGCGGGTGGTTAGATCGTCAAAGGTGGCTGCGCCACGCGTCGCTGCTCCACCAGGTCATCGAGCAGCAGGCTCTGACCATCGCATGCCGAAGGACGACCAGCAGCGCGGATTGGGGCTACCTTGTGGTCGAGACCACCATCGAGAATGAGCGGCACAACCGGCTCGTCAGCCAGCGAACGAGCATTCCAGGCGTCCCAGGCGGCCTTGCTTGCGCCAAACCCGGCTCATTGTGGGCCGGCCCTTGCCCCACGCCGTCGCCGGAAGTGCCTTCGAGGCACGCAACGGCGCTGTTGGGGCGGTGACACCGGAGCAGGGGAGTCGGACTTGATCGGCGCATCTCCCGCAAGTCGACTTCGGCGGACCGGCCGCGCTTGTTCTGTTCATCGAAACACCGTTTGGCCTCTCAGTTGGAGGGCCCGGCCTGCGTCGAGGTGAACCGCACCCCCCATGAGTCTTTGCGCATCGAGCGCGTAAGGCTCGGTTCATCTCACCTCGACCATCCCAACCCAGCCGCAACCTCCCTGTGTCCTCCCCCGACACTTGGCCGGGGCTTTCATCTGCGGTAACCCAAAACCAGCCATCGAAACGGGCGTCAGATGAGCGATGCCCGCAATCCTTTACCGCTGCCCTTGCACTCAGTATCCGATTCAGACGTGGATTGCCGAAGACGTGTCGGACTCACGATAGCGCCATAGAGCATCAGTTAATTTAATCGGTCAGCTCAAGATCAGGCGGGGCATCCACGCGGCTCAGCTTGGCCGCAATCGAGACGTGAGGATCCAACAGCAGCGATGACAACGCTTTTTTCGGTTTGATCAAATCAGCCAAAGTGTAGGTATCCAGAACCGCCAGAAATGCCTCGGTTGCATCGCGTATAGCGCCACGGAGCACGCAGGCGCGCTGGATGCAGCAATAGCCCCTGCGCTCAAGGCAGCCAATAACATCGAGCTGATCCTCTGTGTCGCGAACCACTTCACCGATATTGATCTGGCGCGGTTCATGCATCAGCCGGATTCCGCCGTTACGGCCGCGCACCGTGTAGAGATATCCCCTTTGACTGAGATAGTTGACGACCTTCATCAAGTGCGGCTTTGAGATGCCGAAATTCTGCGCGATATCGTTGATCGTCGTAAGCTTACCGTCGTTGAGCCCGACGTGAATGAGGACGCGCAGCGCAAAATCGGTATGAAGAGTAAGTCGCATTATTGTCCCTATCCGGCCGCCGTTGGCCTTCCCAATGTAACAGGTATGTCAAACACCTTCTTAAGACCTGCACAGCCTGGCCATGTGTCTTGACGCGGCTGACCGCATATATCTTTTCGCCGCTGGAATTCAATGAGTTGGACAAGCCAGGAGCGCACGAGGAGGAAAGAAATATTATGGTCGATGCCGCCGCGCCCTGAATAGTCTTGCAGTGGCGATTCTCATGCCATGCCGCCAACGCGCCGTCCAGGCTATGCTGATTAATTCATGGCGCGTCGGTCGACCCCGAACAGAGTCGGTCGGCCCCGCACAGATAAGACATGGCCGTAGCCACGGCCCAGAGTAGCAACCACGCCGCTTAAACTGACTGGATTGGGTGTGTGCTGTCTCCAAGGCCGGCCAAGCATGACGGATTTAAAACAACCGCCGGAATCAGGTATGTCAGGAGGTCTGGAGTTGTTCGGCCTACAAATTGTCTCAGGCCCTCACTGCGAAGTCCGAAGGATAAAAAGAGGGCGCTAAGTCGCCTACCCGACGATATCACAATATCGAATGTCGCGCCGAATTTGCACTTTCGGTCACATAACGAGCCTACAGTGGATCATCACCGATACGGGCGACATTCAGGCGCCGGTGACCGAGAGACGAGTCGTACTCCCACCTGTAACGGCGAGGAGTGTGCCGTGTTAAACAAACTGAGCGAGCAAATCCGCGAACGCTTACAGCACGCGGACGGTTGCGCGCGAAAAGCCGCCGCTCTTTCGGATCATCCCGTATCACGCAACGACTTTCTCCAATTATAAAAGCATTGGCTCGAGCCCGCGCGGAGCATGGAGTTTGTCGAACAACTAAACCGCTCCACCAAAGATAACCCATGCCGAGCATCAAGTCGGAAGCAGCAATGGAGTCGGTGGCTCGAAGCGAGACGGACGAGGACTGAGAAAATAACGGGTTATTAAGTTGTTCTGGAAAGGGCCGAGTCATGCCAAAATATCTTGTTGAAGGGCGCTACACTTCAGATGGACTCAAGGGTCTCGTCCGCGAGGCCAGCTCGCAGCGCCGCGTCGACATCGCAAAAACGATCGAAAGCGCGGGAGGAAAATTGGAGGCCTTCTACTTCGCGTTTGGGGATGCTGATTTTTACATGATTCTCGACGTTCCGGACAACGTTTCCGCTGCCGCCCTATCGGTCGTCGCGAACCAAAGCAGGTTTGTAACGAGTAAAATGATCGTCCTCATGACCGCAGATGAGATGGACCAGGCAATTAAAAAGACCAAGGCTATAGAGTTTCTGCCGCCCGGGCATTGAACCATTCCCTGCCTGCGCGACACGGGCGATTTCTCGTCGCGCTTCCCCTTTATCGCAATGGCGGTGAGCACGCTCCCGGCTCGCGGGTGCTTGATCGACGGGGAGGCGATTGTCTGCGATTGAAACCGCCTTGCGGTACTGATTTGATCCAGCGGCATGGCGCGCTCGCCAGCGCGATTTGTTCCATTTCTGTTTCCCGTGAGCAGCCGCCAAGTTGCTCAAAAAAGACGATACGCGGCGGATCGGGAATGTCTCTATTACTTCTTCATGGTCATCGTCATTATCAGGTACAAAGCAGCGGCCACCGCATGTCAAGCATCGATTTCATTGTCCGTGTCAACGACACCATCACCGTTACAGCTGAAGAAGTTTTCAACATGACCGAATTCTTTCAGAGCACGAAACGCATCTAGGAACTGAGAATGCCCCCCTTCTGCTCTGGTGTTGACGCCAGCGCCCGCTTGTAGAGTGGCTCGGCATCGGCGTGGCGACCCTGGGCGCTGTACAGGTCGGCCAGATTGTTCAGCGATTGCGCGACATCGGGGTGATCGGGGCCGAGCTCTTTCTCCCGGATCGCCAATGCCCGCTTGTAGAGCGGCTCGGCATCGGCATATAGACGCTGAGCGCTGTACAGGTCGGCCAGATTGTTCAGCGATTGCGCGACATCGGGGTGATCGGGCCCGAGCGCTTCCTCCCGGATCGCCAGTGCCCGCTTGTAGAGCGGCTCGGCATCGGCGTAGCGGGCCTCTTTTGTGTAGAGTGCCGCCAGATTGTTCAGCGCCGACGCGACTGAGGGGTGACCGAGGCCGAGCGCTTTCTGGAAGATGGCCAGTGCCCGCTTGTAGAGTGGCTCGGCATCGGCGTAGCGACCCTGGGCGAGGTACAGGTGGGCCAGATTGTTCAGCGATTGCGCGACATCGGGGTGATCGGGCCCTAGGGCCTTTTTCCAGGTCGCAAGCGCCCGCTTGTAGAGTGGCTCGGCATCGCCGTAGCGACCCTCTTCTTTGTAGAGCTCGGCCAGATCGTTCAGTGCCAGCGCGACATCGGGATGATCGGTCCCGAGCGCTTTCTCATTGATCGCCAGCACCCGCTTGTAGAGCTGCTCGGCATCGGCGTAGCGACCCTCTTCTTTGTAGAGCTCGGCCTGATTATTCAGCGTCGCCGCAAGGATGACATCGGACAGAGCCATGAGCGGTGGACTCCTGACACCCGGGGAGTTTAGCAAAAAAGTGGACGCCGGAACGCCCCTAATTCGCCCTAGATTCTTCGATTCTCGGCATTTAGTCCCGCGAGTTTGAGGTCGGCTCCGAGTCAAAACGAGAGGCCGGCCATTTCTGCCTCATGTCGGCTTCCGTGAGCTGCGGACGTGCCGCCGCACCAGGCTATGTGCGAGATGTGCCACAAGCGTCGCAACCGGCCGCCCGCGCTTTGCCGTCGTTGCCGCTCAAAGCGCAGGAAGTTGCGGCGATAACAGCAATGCTTTTTAGTTCAGGATCGGCCTTGATGCAACGCGTCGCCTCGTCGCTATCCATATGCGGCAGCGGGATGTCGATGAGAATAAGGGTCCGAACGCCCCGCACCGGAAGCGTAAACGCAAAGGTCGAGCCTTGGCCAGGCTGCGACTCGACCCAGATTTTACCGCCATGCATCTCGCGCCGAGATTTCAGGCTTGCCACTCGCACCATTTTGGCACCGCTTGGCGTTCAACCCCGCGCGGCTATAATGACGCAATGGCCAGCCAGAATGCACCCGCTAACGCCAAGCGACTTCTCAAGGCTCTAATCGATAGAGGGAATCCCGTTGCACCTGATGGCAGGATCAGTCAGGTGGCGGCGCAAACGGGATTGGCCGAGGGCGAAATCCGTCCCGCGATTGCCTACGCCAAGGCGCAGGGATGGCTCGAGGAAGCCAAATTCGGCCATACCAGGGGCTGGCTTTCGATCACGCCCGTCGGAAAAGCCGCTGTGAAATCGTAGTCATCAGTCGTTGCCGATTTAACGCGCCCGCAAGCGCCCCGGCCGCGCCGGTCTGCGCCGAGGCGCTCATGGACATCTTAGACTTTCAGCTCGGCCTCGAGATCGGCGATCATCTGCTGCGCGTTGGCTTGCCATTGCCCCATGTGGATGCGGGAAGACTGTCGCAAGCTTGTTCTTTCCGCACAGACGTGCACGCGATTTGCATTTTCGAGTTTGAAAGTTGCCCTTGTGCGGCATTCGAAAGGCGTGAATTTTCGATTTACTTATGAATACCATAAGATCATTTAAGTAGAGTTTATGCCCAGGCCGCGTTACGTGTTTGCGCACGCAACCCGAAAAGGCGGAAAAGGAAATGGGAGTGTCGAAAGCGATTGCTGGCTTCAACTGCCTGGCTGTTCCGGGCCCAAGCAAAATGCCGTTTGCCGTACGGCAAGCGATGGACGTCGCGCTGGAGGATCATCGCGCGCCCGATTTTCCCGAATTCACGGTGCCGCTATTGGCCGACCTCAAGCGGATTTTCAAAACCACAACGGGTCAAGTCTTCGTGTTTCCCTCCTCGGGCACCGGTGGCTGGGAATCGGCGGTTGCCAACACGCTATCCCCAGGGGACCGAGTCCTTGCATCGGTTTTCGGCCAGTTCTCGCATCTTTGGGTCGACCTGTGTCGTCGCTTCGGTCTCGAGGTCGACGCAATCGAAGTTCCCTGGGGCGAAGGCGTTCCACTCGACCTCTATGAGCAGCGGCTGTCTGCCGACAAAGCTCACCGGATCAGGGCCGTTCTCGCCTGCCACAACGAGACCGCAACCGGCGTCACCAGCGACGTCGCGGGAGTTCGCAGAGTCCTGGACGCCACCGGCCATCCTGCGCTGCTGATGGTCGACGGCGTCAGCTCCATCGGCTGCATCGATTTCAGAATGGAGGCTTGGGGAGTCGACTTGGCGGTCTGCGGCTCGCAGAAGGGCTTCATGCTGCCGACCGGGCTGGCAATCGTCGCCGTGAGCGACAAGGCCCTCGCGGCGCGCAAGACAGCGAAGCTTCCCCGATGCTTCTTCGACTTCGACGATATGATTCGGGCCAATAAGGGTGGATATTTCCCGTATACTCCAGCCGCGACGCTGCTGCGCGGTTTGCGTGCTTCGATCGACATGCTGGAGGCAGAAGGGCTCGATCAAGTCTTTGCGCGTCACCATCGATTGGCCGCCGGCGTGCGCAAGGCGGTCGAAGCGTGGGGGCTTCGGCTTTGTGCCAAACATCCGAAATGGCACTCGGACACGGTAAGCGCGGTGCTGGTCCCCGAGGGATGCGATGCAAACGATGTAATCGAGACCGCATATCGCGTGTACAATCTTTCGCTCGGCGCGGGGCTCTCCAAGGTCGCCGGCAAGGTCTTTCGCATTGGTCATCTCGGATATCTCAACGAGGTTATGGTGCTGGCGGCGCTCGGCGGCGCCGAGATGGCGATGCTCGATTGCGGAATAACGATCGAAGCGGGCGCCGGCGTCGGCGCGGCGGTCGAGCATTACACCCGCACCGCCAAGCGGCAGGCTTCCAACAAGGCCGCATGAGGCGCCACTCGCCGTCCCTTGTCGCGGTCGCGGCGGCGTCCCGCGCAGCCATGGAGGTTGCAGACTCGATATCACAGACGCCATGACTCGAATCGTGTTCCTCGACCGCGGCACCATGGGGCCAGTGCGACAGCTGCGCCGCCCGAGCTTTGGGCACGATTGGGTCGAGCACGAGCGCACCAGGCCGGCGCAGGTTGTCGAGCGCCTGCGGGATTGCGACATCGCGATCTCCAACAAGGTTCCGATCCGCCGCGACAGCATCGAGCTTCTCCCCCGGCTCAAGATGATTGCGATCCCGGCGACCGGTCATGATGCTTTCGACATCGATGCCTGCGCTGAGCGCGGCATCGTTGTCTCGAATGTGCAGGGCTACGCCGTCAACACGGTGCCCGAGCACACATTCGCGCTCATCCTCGCTCTCCGTCGCTCGCTTCTGGGGTACCGCCGCGATGTGATCGCCGGGCGATGGCAGGAAGCGGACCAGTTCTGCTTCTTTACGCACCCGATCGGTGACCTCGCGGGCTCGGTGCTCGGTATTTTCGGCGAAGGGATGATCGGCCAGCGGGTCGCGCGGCTCGGCGAGGCGTTCGGTATGCGCGCTCTTTTCGGGGCGCACAAAGGGGTCTCTGGGCTCGGTCCCCTGTACACGCCCTTCCGCGAAGTCCTGGCAACGTCCAATGTCATCACGCTGCACTGTCCGTTGCTGCCGGGCACACGCAGGATGCTGGCGATGCCGGAGTTCCGGCAAATGAAGAAGTGCCCGTTGATCATCAATTGCGGCCGCGGAGGGCTGGTCGATGAAGCTGACCTCGTGCGTGCGCTCGATCTCGGTCTGATCGGCGGCATCGGTTTCGATTGCCTGACGAGCGAGCCGCCGCAGCCCGACAATCCGCTTCTTGCAGTCCTCGATCGTCCGAACGTGATCGTGACGCCGCACGTCGCGTGGGCCAGCATGCAGGCTATGGAAACCTTGTGGGATCAGGTCGTTTGCCACATTGAGAATTTTCAGAAGGGCCGGCCGAGCGGCGTGGTGGGCTCCATGCCGGTCTCGTGCGTGCCACAAAAGCCGATTTCGGAGCGATAAAGGGCAAGGGACCGGGGGCATCCTTTCCGCGGCCTCACGCGACAAGACGCGCCCATATGGAAATCGAGCCGATCTCAAAAGACGGCTCGCAACCCGGAGCTCATCTCATCCAGCTCATCGAGCAAGCCGTGTATCTCGCAATCGGCGGCTTGCGGGTGCTCACGTTGCCGCTCGCTCTCGCCGGGGCCGGGAGGGTAGTATGGGAGGGTGTGGTTGTTAAGCGGCGCGTGCAGTGTTGTCATGCCAGTTGCTGAGCTCGACCGGCGATGCGTGATCTGGCTCTCGGCATAGATGCCGGTACCTCCGGCGTACGCGTGGCCGCGCTCGATGGTGATGGACGGCGCGCTGCCTTCGCCGCGGCGCCAGTACCGGCCCCGATCGAATCAAATGGATCACTGACGCAGGACCCGGCTTCGTGGTGGGACGCGACGCGCTGCGCCCTGGAAGCTCTGTCACGTCAAATCGATCTTGAACGGGTCGGTGCGATCGCGGTCGACGGGACATCGGGCACCGTTGTGGCTGTTGATGCGAACGGACGGCCCGTCGTGCCAGCTCGGATGTACAATAGCCGGGCACGCGCGGAAATCGTTCGCACAATTGCGGCGGTCGCTCCACCGGAGTCGGCCGCCCACGGCGCGACCTCGGCGCTCGCGCGCGCTGCTGAGCTGCAGAATGAGCGAGGGGTGGTGCGGGTGATCCATCAAGCTGATTGGATTTCCGGGCAGTTTTCTCAGCGGTTTGATTTGACAGATGAAAACAATGCGCTCAAGGCCGGCTACGATCCGGTCGCGCGACGCTGGCCGGAATGGATTGCGCAAACCGGCATGCGGCCCGATCGTCTCCCGAGGGTGGTGCCGACAGGTAGCGTGATTGGTACGATCGCGCGGCGCCGCGCTATCGAGCTTGGACTGCCTCCCGATGTCGTGATCGTTGCGGGCACGACGGACGGCTGCGCCGGTTTTCTGGCGACCGGCGCGGAGCGGTGCGGGGAAGCGGTGACATCGCTCGGTACGACGCTCGTCCTCAAGGTTGTAACCGAACGCCCCCTCTTCGCGCCCAACTTGGGCATCTACAGTCACCGCATCGGTACGGCTTGGCTCGCGGGCGGCGCCTCCAATAGTGGCGGCGCCGCGATCGCGAATTATTTTGATCTCCATCGCATCCACGAGCTGTCACACAAAATGACTCCCGAAGTGCCGACAGGTCTCGACTATTATCCGTTGCCTGGGCGGGGCGATCGGTTCCCGTGCCACGATCCGGAGATGGAATCGCGCGTCACGCCACGCCCCGACGATGATGCCCGCTTCCTACAAGCTCTCATGGAAGGCGTGACGGGCGTCGAGAACCTCGGTTATCGTCGGCTGATGGAGATCGGCGCTTCGCTTGTCACGTCGATTCGCACTGTCGGCGGCGGGGCGAAGAACGCGGAGTGGCGAATCATCCGGGCGCGAATGCTCGGCGTGCCTCTCGTCGAGCCCTTGGACGACGCGGCGGCGGTCGGCGCGGCGAAGCTGGCGCGGCGAGGCCTCGGTTGATGACAACAGCCTCCTTGCGCTTCACTCTCATTCGGGCTCTGGCGATCGGTGCCGGCGGCCGCCCAGTGAGGGCAGGGAGGAGCAGCGTATCGGCCGCGGGATGCTCCCGCTTGAGTCGGCGGCCATGTCCAGCGCCGCATGGCGGGGAATGCGCCCGATGTCCCTGAAGGCGCTGCCCCAGCCGCAGGCGCCGAGCACCTCGCAGCCACGCTTGCGATCGTCGAGCGCAGCAAGGACGAGGTGACCGCTCCTACGACATCAACATGCAGGCTGCGCGCGAGATGGCCGTGGCCGGCGTCGAGATCGTCGTGCTCGGCGGCGTGCCGATCATCTATCCCGCGGTCATACCAGCGCGCAGCAGATGATCGCCGATCTCGAGGCCGAGCTGAAAGTCAAGGTGTCCACCAGCGCCTCGGCGCAGACCGGCGCGGCCAAGGCGCTCGGCTGCCGCAGCGGTAAGGACAAGGGTCACTCCCGCCGGAACCATCTGATAGAACTCGTACGGAAAGACTTCGGTCGCAAGTGGCGGGGAGGTATAGCCGATGCGCACGCGCCAGCCGTAGATACCGCGACCTTTGCCGTCGGGTGAATCGGTCATCTCGATAGCCCTCAAGGCCTTCTCGGGTACGGAGATTGTAGGGCCGGCCTTCAAACCGTCCATACAAGCCGCCCGGTCTGTGGAGGCGACTCGGGGACCCCAAAAAACGCAAAGCGTTTTGGGGTCCCTCATGCCTCGCCCCTGCGATTCCGGGTAGGCTGGACACACAGATCGAGCTCGCGTTCATATGGAAAACGCTCTGGAATCGGGGGAGACCGAAAACGGGCCGGGATCGATGGCCGCGTTGCGCGATGCGATCCGCGGCGGCCGCGAGCCACCGCCGGCGCGCATCTTCGAGCGGGCGGCATCCTATCGCTGGCTTGTCATTGGCACGGTGTGCATCGGCGCGTTCATGGGGCAGGTCGATTCCAGCATCACGCAGCTACTGCTGCCGCGGCTCGAGTCCGGGTTCGATGCGCAACTGAGCACGGTGAGCTGGGTCGCGGTCGCATACCTGCTCGCCATGGCCGCCTTTCTGCCGATCTTCGGGCGCCTCGCCGATATTCTCGGGCGCAAGCTCCTCTACACCGGCGGCTTCCTCCTGTTCGTGCTGAGCTCGGCGCTGTGTGGCCTCTCCCCCAACCTGCCGGTCCTCATCGCGTTTCGCGTGCTGCAGGGGGTAGGTGCGGCGCTCCTGTCCTCGAACAGCGTCGCCATCGTGGTGGCGGCAGCGGGCAGCGAGATGCGTGGCCGCGCGCTCGGAATCCAGGCCGCGGCGCAGGCGGTGGGGCTCAGCGCAGGCCCTGCAATCGGCGGCCTCGTGCTCGACCTGCTGGATTGGCGCTGGGTATTTTTCATCAACGTGCCGGTGGGGCTTGCCGGTACCGTCCTGGGCTGGCTCGTGCTCCCGGTCACCAGGAACCTGCCAGCCGATGCGCGCTTCGACTGGAAGGGTGCGCTGCTGATTGCGCCCGCGCTTACGGCTGCGATGGCGGTGCTCAACCAAGGCTACGCCTGGGGGGCGACATCGCCGCTCCTTCTCGGCGCCGCATTGGCGGCGGTGGTCCTCCTCGTCCTCTTCGTTCGTTGCGAGCGGGGCGCGCATGCCCCGCTGATCGATCTTGCGCTGTTTCGCCGGCGCGCCTTCGCGCTGGGCAATATCGCGGGACTTCTCTCCTATGCCGCGCTGTTCGGGCTGTTTTTTCTGATGCCGTTCATGCTCGTGCGCGCCTATCACGATTCCATCTTGGTAGCGGGACTGCGGCTGTGCGTCGTTCCGGTGCTGATCGGGGCGGTCGCGCCGCTGGGCGGCGTGCTCTACGACAAGGTCGGGGCGCGGCTGCCGACCATCCTCGGCATGGCCATCTGTGTCGGAGCGCTGATGATGCTGGCCACCGTGCTCGACGCTGCGCGGGAGAGCTTGCCGCTGATGATGCTCGGGCTTGCGCTGTTCGGGGCAGGCCAGGGGCTGTTCGTCTCACCGAACAACAGCGCAATCGTTGCGGCGGCGCCGGCAAGCCTGACCGGGGAGGCGGGAGGACTCCTGAATGTAACGCGTGCCTGCGGGGTGAGCGCCGGGGTGGCGGCTGCATCCTCGCTGCTCGCCTGGCGGCTCGCCGTGCTCACCGGCTCGGGCGACAATACGCTGCATGCTTCCGTCTCCGAGCTCGCCTCGGCAGGGCGCGACGTGCTGCTGCTGCTCGCCGGCTTCGCCGCTCTCGCGGGCCTCATGTCGCTCGCGCAACGCCCGGGCAAACGTTCGTAGGAAGCCGACCGGATTGCGCCAACGCACGATCCGGGCTGCGAGCTCAGGCCGGCAGGGCGGCAATGGCTTCCACCTCGACCAGGAAGTCGGGATGCGAGAGGCGGCGGACCTCCACCGTCGTGCTGGTCGGCAGCGCCGTGCCGAAATACTCCATGCGCACATCGACGTGCTGGAAGAACGCATCGATGTCGGTGGTGAAGGTCTGGGTGCGGATGAGGTCGGCGAGGCTCGCGCCCGCGGCGGTCAACGCGGTCTTGAGGTTCTCGCAAACTTGGCGGATCTGCTCGCGCATGTCGCCCTTGCCCACGATCTCGCCCGCACTGTTGCGCGCGAGCAAGCCGGAGACGAAGACGAGCCGGCCCGGCACCACCGTGACCACCGGCGCATAGAGCACGTGGCCCCCGAGGACGCGCTTCGCCAGGGCTTCGGGGAAGATGTTCTTACGGTCCAGCATGATGTCTCCTTCCTTGGCTCATGACCACGTGGCAATGGGCGCAATACCGCTGCGCTCGCTTGCGCCGGGGAAATTGCTGCGATTATGCTCCCAGCTATGGAGGATGCACGCATGAAGGTCGAGCCGATTCATCACGTGCCCATGCGGCCCGAGTTCAACAGCCCGTTCTCGGCTGCCTATGCGATCGAGGGCGGGCGGCTCATCTTCTTCTCCGGCTGCTGTACCATCCCGACCTATCACAAGCATCCGCACGATCCCGAGGAGGAGCGGCAGTGGCTTGCGACCGACTTCCGCGCGCAAACCGAGCGCACCTTTGCCCATATCAAGGAGATTATGGATGCGGCCGGGGCGCGCATGACCGATATCCTCAAGTTGACGATCTTTACTACCGACATGGAGAGCCAGAATATCCTCAACGAGATCTCCGCGCGGTATTTCGACAAGGACAGGCCGCCGGCGCGCACCCTGGTGGGAGTGCCGACGCTGGCGCATCCGGGTATGCTGATCGAGATCGAGGGCGTCGCGGCCGCTCGGGCGCGCTCGGCGTAGCCCGCGTGAGCGAAGCGACATGCGGGCCCCCTTCTGGATATCGCTGCGCTCATCCGGGCGGCGCGGTGAAAACGCGAAACAACGACGCAAGAGGAGAACAGGATGAGCATCGCCAGACAACCGGTTACCCGTCGCGCAGTGATCGGATCGGCCGCAGCCGCCCCGCTTGCGCTCGCGATGCCGTTCGTGAGGATTGCGAGCGCCGCGCCGGCGACCATCCGCTATGCCACCGGCGGCGGCATCGGCCCCAATGAGATGGAAACGGTGATCTATCTCGACTGGATGCAGAAGAACGTGCTCAAGGGGTACGGCAAGGATTACACGGTCGATATGACCTTCACCCGCGGCACACCCGAGGCAGGCACGCTGCTCGCCGCCGGCCAAGCCGACATGGCGACGCTGTCCTTCGCTGTCTTCGCCACCGCGGTGCTAAAAAGCATCGTGCCCGAGGGCATCAGCATCGTCTGCGACAATTACCAGGACGGGTACCCCGGCTATGCCCAGAACACTTTCTTCGTGCTCGCGGATTCTCCCATCAAGTCCACTCAGGACCTCAAGGGGAAGAAGGTAGGGATCAACGCCTTCGGCTCGGCAGTCGATCTTGCGCTGCGCATCAAGCTCAAGAAGGACGGCATCGATCCGCGCAAGGATTTGAGCATAGTGGAAGTCGCATTCCCGAACCAAGCCGCGGCGCTGCGGGAAAAGCGGATCGATTGCGGCATATTGATCCTTCCCTTCATGGCGACGGAGCTGCGCAAGGGCGATCTGCGAGGCCTGTTCACAGGCGGCGACGCGTTTGGCCCCTATGCCGTCATCTTCCAGGTCGTCACCGACGCCTTCTTGAAAAAGAATCGGGAGGCGGTGAAGTCGTATCTCGCCGACTATGTGCGCGGCCTGCAATGGTTCTCCGATCCGGCCAATCGCAAGAAGGCGATCGAGATCACCGCCGACTTCACCAAATCGCCGGCGGACGTGCTTGCTTCCTATTTCATGACCAAGGGCGATTATTATCGCGATCCGCACGGATGTGTCGCCGCAAAGGTGATCCAGACGCCGATCGATGCCATGGCGAGCGAGGGGCTCATCGACAAGTCGGTGAAGGTTACCGACCATCTCAATTTGGGGCTTCTGCCCTATCCCTGCTCGGCATGAACAGCATATGCGTCACTAGGCTCAACAAATCCTATCGGGTGCGTGAAGGCGATCTGCCTGCTCTCGCGTCTGTTGATATGCAGGTGGGGCAGGGAGAGTTCGTGTCGATCGTCGGGCCGTCGGGCTGCGGCAAGAGCACACTTCTCTATATCCTGGGCGGATTCATTGCCGCCGACAGCGGAGAGATCGAGGTCGGCGGCAAGCCGGTCACGAGCCCGGGCACCGACCGCGGCGTGGTGTTCCAGGAATACGCGCTGTTTCCCTGGCTCACAGTGGCGCAGAACATCCGCTATGGGCTGGAAATGACGGGAGTGCGACGACGCGAGCGCGAGGAGACGGTGCGCCGGCTTGTTCGCACCATCGGGCTCGATGGCTTCGAGCATCGCTTCCCGCGCGAGCTCTCGGGCGGCATGAAACAGCGCGTGGCAATTGCGCGGACGCTGGCCTACGATCCGAGCATTCTACTGCTCGATGAGCCGTTCGGCGCGCTCGACGCCCAGACCCGTGAAACCATGCAGGACGAGTTGCTCCGGATCTGGCAGGCCAACCGCAAGACCGTGGTCATGGTGACACATGACGTCAACGAGGCGGTTTACCTTTCCGAGCGGGTGCTGGTGATGTCGCAGCGGCCGGGTCGGATGGTCGCAGAGTTCAGCATCGATATCGATCGCAGCGGCAATCGAGAGACAACGATGCTCAATACCGACTTCAACAATCTGCGCAACGATGTGTGGCTTGCCGTACGCCGGCAGGCCGCCGCGACAGCCACATGAGTGCAGAGGTGACGGCGTTTTCAGGGGGAACGCGGCGGCAGTGGCTGCTGGCGGGCTGGCGCCTTCTGCCGATCGCGGTTGTGCTGCTCCTATGGCAGCTCGCGGTCGATCTCGACGCCGTCGACCGCGCATTCCTGCCGCCGGTAAATGCCGTGGCCGCGGCTCTCTGGGACATGACGCGCAATGGCGAGCTCGCCTCGAACCTCGCAATCTCGGTCTATCGCGCCTTCGCCGGTCTCGCCATCGGCTCGATTCTCGGCGTCGCCACCGGGCTGGCAATGGCGACCTCGCAGCAAGCGGACAGATTCTTCGGCCCGCTGGTCGCAACCACCTACTCGCTTCCCAAGTCCTCGCTGATCCCGCTCTTCATTCTGTGGTTCGGCATCGGCGACGTTACCGACATCGTCTCGGTGGTTCTCGCCTGCCTGTTGCCGGTCATCGTGAGCACGTACCACGGCGTGAAATCCGTCCCGCCCTTGCTGGTCTGGAGCGCCAGAGCAATGGGAACGCCGCGTCACCTTATCCTGTGGCGCGTGTTGCTCCCGGGCGCGCTGCTGTCGATCTTCACCGGAATACGCATTGCGCTCGGCTTTTGCTTTGTGCTGACGATCTCGGCCGAGATGATCGCGGCCAAGACCGGGCTCGGCAAGCTCATCTTCCTTTACGGCGAGAACGGCGCCTATTCCTACATGTTCGGCGGCATCGTTGCCGTAGTGATCGTCGCCTACCTTGCTGACCGCTTGCTGCTGGCGGTCATGCACTACGCCCTGCGCTGGCATGAATCGCTTCATTCGCATCGCCGCGCGCCCTGAGCCAGCGGGCGCGGCACGACGCGGCATTGCTGCCCTCTCTGCGTTACTCCTGTATGCCTATCCGCTCCTCCTCGTCCTCGCAGCGTGGGAGCTCGCCGGCTGGGCGAATCTCGTGCGGCCGCTGTTTCTCCCGCGAGTAATCAGCGTGGTCCGTCAGTTCTGGGTGCTGCTGGGCGAAGGCGAGATCGTCGACCCATTGGTTGTGAGTCTCTACCGCACGTTCTGCGGGCTCGCGCTTGCGGTCGTCGCGGGGATCATCGCAGGGCTTCTCATGACGCGATCGAAATGGGCCAACTGGCTCCTGGATCCGCTCATCTCGGTGGGGTTCCCTGCGCCCAAGATCGCGTTCGTGCCGATCTTCACGCTCTGGTTCGGTATCGATCACGTCTCCAAGATCCTGCTCGTTGCCTTCAACTGCGTCTTCCCGATGATCGTCGCGACCTACCACGGCGCCGCGTCGGTGAGCCGCATCCTCATCTGGTCCGCGGAAGCCATGGGCACGTCGAAGCGGGCGCTGCTTTACCGCATCGTCCTCCCGGCCGCATTGCCGCACATCCTGAGCGGCGTGCGCGTCACGGTTCCGGTGGCATTGATCATCACTTTCACCACGGAGATGATCGCCGGAGGGGGAGGGGTGGGAGCTGCGCTGATGTTTGCCCAGCGTTTTTTTCAGACGCCAACTGTCTTCGTCTATATCATGGTCATGCTGGTCACAGGCTTGATATTCGATCGCGCCATGCTCGTGTTGCGCCGGCGACTCATTCCCTGGCAGGACGAGAGGGAAGAAGAATGAGCCGTCGGTTGTATCTTTGCGTTTTTCGGGGCCTCCGACTCGCCCCTGCGAACAGAGAGTGGGAGCGGGTTCGGAATCTACTCGCACGCAGGCACGATAAGCCATGAGCAGCGCCGCGCCGGTCCTGGTCACCGGGGCCACGGGTTTCATCGGCTCGGCCGTGGCAAAGGCGCTTTGCGAGGCGGGGTTTGCCGTGCGCACCGTCGCGCGACCGACGAGCCCGCGCCATCAGCTGACCGGGCTCGATCTGAAATTTTACGAAGGCGATCTCCGCGACCCGCGTGCGGTACGCGGAGCAATGGACGGCGTTCAATACGTATTTCACCTCGCGGCTGACTATCGCCTGTGGGCGCGCGACGCCTCGGAGATCGTGCAAAACAATGTGCATATCACCCGCAATGTCATGGAGGAGGCGTTGCGCGCGCGACCGGACCGCGTCGTTTACACCAGCAGCGTTGCGACACTCGCGCTCGATCCGCGCGGAGGTGCGGCCGACGAGACAATGCCGCTTTCCGAGGAGCAGGGGATCGGCGCCTACAAACGCAGCAAGATCGCCGCGGAGAGGCTGGTCGAGCAGCTGGTTGCGAAGGAGGGGCTGCCCGCCGTCATCGTCAATCCGTCCACTCCCGTGGGACCACGCGACGTGCGGCCGACGCCGACTGGCCGAATCATCGTGGAAGCGGCCAAGGGACGCATTCCCGCATTCGTCGATACCGGGCTCAATCTGGTTCATGTGGACGATGTGGCCGCCGGACAACTCGCAGCTGTGCACCGGGGCCGGATCGGCGAGCGTTACATCCTGGGCGGTGAGGACGTTCCGTTTTCGCGGATGCTGGCGGACATATCGCAACTGGCCGGGCGGCGCGCGCCGGCCGTGCGCATACCCCATGCGGTTGCGCTTCCGATTGCGTATGCCGCCGAAGCGCTGGCCCTGCTGACTGGGCAAGAGCCATTCGCCAGCATCGATGCGGTGCGTATGGCCAAGCACTGCATGTATTTTACCTCGCGCAAGGCCGAGCGCGAGCTCGGCTTCAAGGCGCGACCCTATATGGAGGGGCTAGCCGACGCGATTCGCTGGTTCCGCAACGCCGGTTATCTGGGGTGAATTGAAGGGGCGGTTTCAACCCCCTGCAAGATCCGGCTGGGAGGTTCCACCCTCTGTTCGATTAACTCCAGGCCCGGCCGAAATGGGTGCCTAGAAGGCGCCGAGCCTCAATCAGCCGGTTGCGCGCCACGATGTAGTCGGTGGTCAGGCGCAGAAGATCGAGAGCCTGAAAAGGACTCCGCAGCAGATGGCGCAGTATCGCGCCGATGTCCGTGCTGCCGTCACTGCACAGTCCCGCCAGCACCGAGGAAGGCACGCACCGATGGGCGGGATCGATGATCACGCGCAGAGCCGCGAGCTCCAATCGGTGCTGGCGGGCGAACCGGGCGACCACGTGCGATTCATTATCGGCCGCAACGGCAAGGGACAGCGCATGGAAGTCGCTCTTGCAGGTAGCGTGAACGAGCGGCTCATCGACCCCAAGTATCGGCGCGTAGGTCGCGTAGGGCACGAGCTCCAGGAGCCGGCTCGTCCACAGCGGGTTAGTGGGGATGAGCTGGTCGCGGTCGATGATGCCGGAGGCGATGACCCAGTCGCCGGCGCGATATTCGGGCGCCAATCCGCCGGCGAGCCCGAAGCTGATGATGCCGCCACATCCGGCGGCCACGGCTGCATGCAGCAGGTCCGGCAATCCACGCACTTTGTCGTGACAGACGACGATCGCATTCTCTCCAAAGGCGATGCGTGCCTCGAGCGTCAGACCAACTATGACGATGACGGGTCTTCCGCCTTCTCCGGCAATCGGAGCAGGCAGATAGGGCCGCGCTCTGAGCTCGAAGGAAGTCACGTCCTCACCGACGACTCTGCGTCAATACTCCGTCCGCCACGGTGTAGCTCTTGCCGCGCCATTCGACTTCTCTGCCAAGGAAGCTCGTCAGGAAGACGGCGAAGGCGATCGCGTCCTGTACCGGGATGAGCCAGTAGCGATGGCGCGGCAGCGCAAATGCCCGCTCGATCGCCCAACAAAGCGCTACTCGGCATGTCAGCGCGGCACTGATGAGCAGGAATGCGCCGCTTACACCCAGCATGGCGGCAATGATCGAAAGGGCAAGAGGGTGCATCAATATGGTTCCGACATAACCGACCGGATCGATCCCCTGAACGGTGCGAGCGGCGCGCAGCTGGCGCGTCCAGAGCGCGCGAAAATCGCGTTCAAAGCAAAGATGCCCGACCGTAAACCGCGAAACGACCACATCGCGGCTGAGTGCGCGCACTGCGCTGCCGATTGCGTAGTCATCGGCAAGCTCGTCCACAAACGGGCGAAAGCCTCCGATCTGAGCCAGTACTTCCCGGCGCAGCGCAATGGTCGCACCAAAGCACGGACGTGCCGCGTTGAAGCTGACTGCGGTGACGACATTGGGCAAAAATTGAAGATTGATGCTCATCGCGGAAAGCTGCGCCCAAATGCCTCCCGCGGGGACCCCGTGATAGGCGCAGGTCACCGCACCGATGCCTGGCTGCTGCAACTGAGCGACGAGGCTTCCGACATAGTGCTGGTCAACGACGATATCGCTGTCGGTGACCACCACGATCTCGTGGCTCATCGCCGCTTGCATGTTGATGAGATTCGAGACCTTGCGGTTCGAGCCATGCTCGGAAGATTCGACCGTGAGCTCGATCTCGGGATGCCTGGTCGCTTGCAGGAGACGGACCACCTCGATGGCAGGATCGCGCTCCTGCTGCACGCCGCAGATGACCTGCACGCGCCCGGGGTAAGCCTGCCGGCACAGGGAGGCGAGGCGGCAGAACAGGCCGGGCTCGTTGCCGCGCAGCGGCCTCAGGATGGTCACTGCGGGAAATGGTGCGCGTGCCGGCCTGCTGATGCGGGGGAAGCGCAGAATCAGGATGATCGCGGTCAGATGATAGAACGAGCCAAGGACCGCACCGGCGACGAAAACATCTATGAAGAACCTTGCGAGATTATGCTCAAAGACACTGGACATGTTGCTGGCTCGGGCGCCGAGCTTGCCCAAGGCGTCTTCCGTCGGGAAGCTGACATAGGGCAAAGGCAATAGCAACAATCGAACGATGGCTAAGTACAATACGTTCCAGCTTTTTTTCAACTACGGGCGTATATTCGATCAATTAAAAGCGCTGACGCTGCGCAGGGGGCGCGCCACGGAACCCGATACGCCTGCGGTCCATTGATCCGCGCGACAATCATTCACGCTCTTACTGAGAATGCGCCGTGGCATTCGCCTTCTCCTGCGTTTGGCTCATCCTGGTGGTCTGGCTTATCCGGCGCGCATTGCGCCAACGTCACCTGCTGCAGCCGATTGCTGTCGCGGCACCGCCCCAAGGCGAGCGGGCAGCGACGGTTGCCGTTATCGTTCCGGCACGCGACGAGGAGGCCAACATTGCGCGCTGTCTCACCAGCCTCCTCGAGCAGAGCTATCCCCAGCAGCACCTCCGCGTTCTGATGATCGACGATCATTCCAGCGATGATACCGCGGCCATAACGGCATCGCTGGCCAAAGATCATGCGCAGCTTGTGGTGCTGCGCAGCCCGCCGCTGCCTCCCGGCTGGATCGGCAAGTCCCATGCCTGCTGGGTCGGCGCGAGAGCGGTCCCCGCCGATGCCGAATGGTTGTGCTTCATGGATGCGGACGTCTGGGCGGAGCCGATGCTCCTGGCAAGCGCCCTCGCGGCTGCGGAGGGCGAGCACCTCGATCTCCTGTCGCTTGCTCCGCGCCAGCAGCTCGAAAGCTTCGCCGAGCGCCTGGTGATGCCTTGCGGGCTTTACCTGCTCGCATTCCGCCAGGATCTGCAGAGTCTCCAGTCCCCCCACAGCAAGGATGCGACCGCGACCGGTCAGTTCATCCTTGTCCGATCACGCCCGTATAAAGCAGTCGGAGGGCATGCCGCCGTGCGGACGGCGATCTGCGAGGATGTGGAGCTGGCAAGGCTGCTCAAGCGCTGCGGCTGGCGGGTGGCGCTGGGGGACGGCAGAGAGCTGCTCTCGACCCGGATGTACACGGGATGGTCGACCCTGTGGGTCGGCGTCTCCAAGAACCTGGTCGACATGCTGGGCGGGCCGCCGGCGACCGTAATTACGGCGGCCGTAGCCGTCTTGCTCGCCTGGGCGGCCTGGCTCATCCCGGCCTTCGATGCTGCAGGGTGCATGGGCGGCAGCAAGGAAGCTTGTTTGGCCCTCATACCCGGCCTGGCTGGCTCGGCCGCTATCTTTGGACTGCACATGGCGGGTGCGTCCTACTTCCGCGCACCGCTCTGGTACGGCCTTCTTTTCCCTCTCGGATACACGGCGGGTGCGATGATGGCATTGGACAGCGTCCGCCGCCGCTTAACTCACCGCATCAGCTGGAAGGGCCGCACCTATTCATGAACGACTCCAAAGAGGAGCAGCTGCCAGCCCCAGGAAGGGACCACGAGCACGTCGACCGGATTTCCAGCCAAACTACGATCTTCGTCCTCGTTGCCATCTTATTCCTGCTGTACGCGGTGCGCTGGATATTGCTGCCGTTCGTGCTTTCCGGTCTGCTCGCCTACATCTGCACACCGGCAATCGAATGGCTGAGGGCGAGGACCGGTGTGCCGCGCGCCCTTGTTGCGACGGGCGTATTTCTGCTGCTTCTGGCAATCGCGGCATTGTCCGCCCAGATCCTCGTACCGCCGCTCATAGCCGAGTCGACGCGGGTGCTGACCGACCTGCAAAAGGTGGTCGAGAGCCTGGCGGGCGGCACCCTCGGGACCAAGACCATCTCGGTCTTCGGAGAGCCGATGGATGCTGCACAGGTCTCTCAAGCCGTGGTCACGGCGCTGCGCAACTGGCTAGGGGATCCCGGCCGAATGGCCCTGTTTGGAGGCGTCGCCTTTGCGAGCGTCTTCGGCCTCTTTCTCAGCCTGGTTCTGCTCTTCTATTTCCTCTTGAATGGTCCGGAAATCGCACAGGGTCTGCTGCGCCTTTCTCCGCCCATGCAGCGCCCGCTGCTGCACCATATCTGGACCCGTGTTGATCCCGTGCTCAAACGCTACTTCGTCGGCGTCGTTGTAGTGGTCGCCTACGCGGCGTCGGCCGCCTATGTGGGTCTGGGGCTTGTGCTCGGAATTCCCCACGCCGTGATCCTGGCCCTGCTGACGGGTGTCCTCGAGATGATTCCCATGGTCGGTCCGGGCGCAGCCGCGGTCATTGCGGGGATAGTCGCCGTGCATTACGCGACCGGAGTGGGCCCGATCATTGCCTACGCAATCTACGCTGCAGCGTTGCGGCTGTCGATCGATCAACTATTTGGGCCGTTGGCGCTTGGAACCGCGGCACGGGTGCACCCCGTCCTGGTGATCTTCTGCTTTCTGGCCGGGGGCCTCCTTTTCGGCATTCCCGGAGTAATCCTGGCTATTCCGGTGGCCCTTACCGTGAAGGTCACGCTCGCAATCCTTTACGACGAATCTACGGGGCGCGCGGAGCCGAAAGCCCGATAGTCTACTCGTTCAAATCCAGGTGAGGATCCACCGAAGATCCCACCGCTCAGCGGCAGACTCTCTCGGTATCGCGCTCGATGAACGTCGATGTGCACTGATGCAACTTTCCGGCCCGGAGAATTGTTTGTCGGACGGGAGAGATGGTCGTGTCCTGGTGTTCCTCTCCCGCCAGCAGCTCGTCAGTCAGTACGCATGCTCGAGCACGACCAGGTTGGAACGTGAGCCGAATCATGTCGCGAACCTTGTTTCTGCAGGCTCCCGCCTTTGACGGCTTCGACGGCGGCGCGGGCTCGCGCTACCAAGCCCGGCGGGAGATCCGCTCGTTCTGGTACCCGACATGGCTGGCGCAAGCCGCGGCGCTGGTGCCCGGGAGCAGGCTCGTTGACGCGACGCCCCACGGGATCTCGCTTGCGGAGATCGCGCGCGCGGCGCCCGACTATGACCTTGCGGTGCTGCATACCTCCACGCCGTCCTTCGCGTCCGATGTGCGCGCCCTCGAAGCATTGAAAGCCGCCAATCCTGCTTTGAAGGCGGGCTTCGTCGGGGCGAAGGTGGCCGTCGAGCCTGCCGGCAGCCTGGCGGCATCTGCCAGCATCGACTTCGTCGCCGGCAACGAGTTCGATTTCACCATCCTGGAAATGGCGCAAGGGCGCGACTGGGCGCATATCCACGGCCTCTCGTATCGCGATCGGACCGGAACGATCAGGCACAATCCGCCGCGCGAGATCCTCGAGGACATGGACCGGCTGCCGCTCGTCTCTCCGATCTACAAACGGGATCTCATCATCGAAAAATACTTCATCGGCTATCTGCAACATCCGTATCTTTCGCTCTACACCGGTCGAGGCTGTAAATCACGATGCACGTTCTGCCTGTGGCCGCAGACGGTCGGCGGCCATCGCTATCGCACCCGCAGCGTCGGCAACGTGATCGAGGAGATTGCCTGGGCACGCAGCGCGATGCCGCAGGTAAAGGAATTCTTCTTCGACGACGACACCTTCACCGACGACCGGCGGCGCGCGGAGGCCATTGCGCGTGAGCTGGGCAAGATGGGCGTAACCTGGTCGTGCAACGCAAAAGCGAATGTGCCACGCGAGACGCTGAAGATCCTGCGCAACAACGGATTGCGTCTTCTGCTGGTCGGCTATGAATCCGGCAACCAGCAGATCCTGCACAACATCAAGAAGGGCATGCGGGTCGACGTGGCGCGGGCGTTCACCAAGGATTGTCACGAGCTCGGCATCACCATTCACGGCACCTTCATTCTCGGCCTGCCCGGAGAGACAAAGGAGACGATCGAGGAAACCATCCGGTTTGCGACCGAGATCAACCCACACACGATCCAGGTGTCCATCGCCGCGCCCTATCCCGGCACGTACCTGCATCGGCAGGCGGTGGAGAACGGATGGCTCGACGAGGAGCACGCCGAGCTTGTCGACGAAAGCGGCGTTCAGCTCGCACCGCTTCACTATCCTCATCTCGGCCATCAGGTGATCTTTCACTCGGTCGAGGACTTCTATCGCCGGTTCTATTTTCGCGCACCGAAGATCGCTTCGATCGTTTCAGAGATGGCTCGCCGTCCGCAAACCACATACCGCAGGCTGCGGGAGGGCGTTGAGTTCTTCCAGTTCCTGCGGCAGCACCGGCACCGAGAGCTCGCGCACTAGCGTAGCGCCGGGTTTCAGAGGTCACTACGCCGTGTTTGTTTAAGCTTTCGGTAACCATTATGGCGCACCATAGCCGGCGAGGTTGACGTATCCATGGGCGGCGGATGTTCTACACCCTCGCGGAAGCGGCGAAGGCGAGCGGCTTTGGTGCCTCCGCGATTCGGACCGCGATCGAGCGCGGGCAGATTGCTGCGATCAGAGATTTGTTCGACGAATGGCAGGTGGAAGACAGCGAGCTTCACCGGCTGTACTTCCCGGTCGGACCTTCCATTGCCAAATCCAACGAAGGCTTAGGCAGTGTGCCACACTCCGCCGCTGCGCGGGAAGGACTGAGCGGAACGCAACTCAAAGAGGCTGACTACACCGGCCGAGATGACTGTGAGAAAGTAGCCCCGGAACCCGGCGAGCCCCACGACGGCCGAGCAACGCAAGGCAGTGCACCTGAGCGGATAGACGTGGTCACATGCATGCCCTGCGGTGCCCAAAACGATGGAACGGATGTTGAGCGAGCTCCTCTTGGGTCGCAGTGCCTGGCTCCTGTTCCAGAGCCGAGCGAGACAGAGCGGGACGCAAGTGAAAACGCGCGGGTGCGGTTCTGGGCATTGGATCATACGGATCGGATCGCCCTCGGAAATGCATTGTTCTGGGGCAGCGAAATCAAAATCGACGATCGCCCCGAGACGGTGGAGCAGGCAATGCGCTCCGGCGCCGATCGACGCTCTGCGATTGTCCTCACCGGCGCGGTGCTCACAGCATTACTGATAGGTTGGATTGGGGGGCTGGGCACATACCACCTCCTCGGCCGCAGTCTCGTCTCGGTTTCAGATGAGCGCCGCAGCTGTTCGACGGGGCAAGTTGCGGCTGCTGACAAGGAACGTCACGACGCTGGTGCCGGCACATTGGTCACTGGAAGCATCCCGCCCTCAGCGGCTGCCGAAAACAGAGCAAAGCGGCGCTCCTCGCAGAGCACGCTCCAGGGAACCGGGTCGCGGACCAGCAGAGTTGCATCGATTGCACGTCAAAGTTCCACCGAAGCGACATCGGACAGTCCCTGGGACCCGTTGGCCAGCGCACGCCAGACCACTAACGAGTTTCCCAGGCGCGTACCCTTACCCGAGACCAGGCCTGGCAGCATTGAAGGCTGGACGGTGCGCAGCGTTTACAACGGCACTGCAGTTTTGGAAGGGCCGAAGGGCGTATGGACGGCGGCGCGCGGAGACACGGTGCCGGGACTGGGAAGAGTCGACTCGATCGTGCTGTGGGGCAGCCGCTGGATCGTCGCGACAACGCGGGGTCTCGTTACCACCCCCTGAGCTATTCCTTGCTGACCGACACCGCCGCGAGGCCGTTCATCCCAATGGCTTTCGCCGCGGCCGGCGTAAGATCTATCACGCGTCCGCGCACGAATGGTCCGCGATCGGTAATGGTGACTTTGACGCTCTGACCGTTGCGCTTGTTGGTGACGCGAACCTGAGTTCCACATGGAAGCGTCTTGTGTGCGGCCGTGAGACCGGCCTCATTGAGCTCCCCGCCGCAGGCAACCCGGTGACCGCTTTCGCGACCGTATTGCGAGGCGATGCCTTCTTCCGCATCCGCGGAACCCAGGAGAGCTGTGAGGAGCGAAGCAATGTAGATGATGAACCAAACCATTCGTGCTGACCTCCTTCGTGTGAAGGGGCGCACGTAGGCATTGATCTAAATACGAGCAAATCGTTCGGCGCAGGTCAGGGATTACGAGAACGCCGTGCACGAGCTTGACTTGCCAAAGATGTGCCACATTCGCTCATGGCTACGCCGTCATCGAGCGATGCGATCATAGTAGGCCTGCAGCACGGCGACGACTTCTGGCCGACTGAATTCCTCGGGAATTTTCTCGTGCTTGGCAAACATCTCGCGCAGCCGCGTGCCCGAGATCTGCAGCCGATCCTCGGCTCCATGCGGACAGGTTCGCGCCGTTGCCATGCCATCGCATTTGTAACAGAAAAACGTGACATCCAGCTTGAGCGGCTGAATGACCAGGCTGCCGGGCGGCAGCGTGTCAAAGATGTGGTGAGCGTCGAGGGGGCCGTAATAGCTGCCAACCCCCGCGTGGTCGCGCCCAATGATGAGGTAGGAGCAGCCAAAATTCTGCCGGATTAACGCATGCAGCAGAGCCTCGCGTGGCCCGGCATACCGCATCTCGATCGGATAGCCGGCCTGGATGCAGGTACCAGGCACGAAGTAGTGCTGGGTGAGCACATCGATGGCCCTGGTCCGCACGTCCGCAGGGATGTCTCCTGCTTTGAGCGCACCCAGCACCTGGTGGATGAGGACTCCATCGCAGACTTCAATCGCGATCTTCGCCAGGTACTCGTGGCTGCGATGCATGGGGTTGCGCGTTTGAAATGCCGCGACTCGACTCCAACCCCTCTCGGCGAATAGCGCGCGGGTCTCGGCTGGCCGGTAATAGAGCCCTTGATATTGGCTCGGGTAGGTCCCCTCGCTCAGAGCAGCTACCCTGCCGGCGAGATTGACCGCGCCTTGCTCCATGACCTTGGCCACACCCGGATGCTTCGGATCCACGGTACGAAATACGTGCTGGCATTCGAACGATCTGTCGATCGTGTACTTTTCGGTGACTTCGAGCTCGCCCATGATCTCGCCCGTGTTCTGGGCGACAAGTGCTACAGTTGCGTTGACGGCGATTCGATCAGCCAGATCCTTGGCGCAGGAGAGCGTAACCGGGATCGGCCAGAACAGGCCGGTCGAGAGCTTCATATCAGCGCAGCAACGCCGCCAGTCCTCCTGCCCCATGAAACCGGCAAGCGGGGTGTAGGCGCCCATGCCCAACATGAGGAAGTCCGATGTCTCGCGGCTGGTCATAGGCACCTGGATGCGCTTCTCTGCGCGCCTGAGTCTCTCTTTGCGCTCGGCCTCGGGCAGCAGAAGCGGCATGAGCTCGGCCCTGCCATGGGGCGGCACCAGCTTGGACATGAAACTATTCCCTGCGTCGTTTGACGCCCGTGTAGGCCACGAAATCGGGGTCAGGGCAATGGAGCGAGTGCGCATTGCAGCACGATGAAACACTCAGGCTATGAGCCTATTCACCAAACCCGCTAGATCGAGCAGTCCGCCATGACGCGCCCGCACTGCCTGTCTTGAAGCCTCTCAAAACTCTGCTAGATTGCGACCAAAGGGGGACCATGCGGCCACATCGCGCACAAGCAACAACACGATCGCGCGTCCTTCCGAGCCGCTCGCTCCTGGATACCGAACCGGTCGGCTACGCGGCGGAGCTGTTCGAGATGATCAAGTGAGGCAGGCGGAGCGATGTAAGATGTTCTCCAGCAACCCTTTCACCCTCCTCTCGCAATCCATTCCTCCACTCGTCATGCAGATCTACGTGATCTTGATGATATTGGCGGTGGCGCTTGGAACCATGTTCGATCTCTGGCACAAGCGAAGCTGGGAGTTCTTTTCTCTGCGCAGGAAGAAAGCAGAGGCCGCCGCACAAAGGGAGCTTGCGGGCTGGGAGATCGCTTTCCTCGCGGCCAGAACCATGGGCAAGGAGGTCGCGACCTCGGGCGAATTCTGCAAATGGCAGAGGCAGGTCTCGCATCTGCTGATCATGTACGGTTTCGTCATCTACCTGGTCACCACCTTCCTGATGGTTTTCGTCTATCCGAGAGCCGCTCGCACGCCGGGCGCGGTGACGGCGCTGTGGAATATCGGCGCCCTGATGGTCCTCGCCGGCGGCTTATGGTTCTTCTTCGCCCTGAAGGTAAACGTCGCCCATGAAAAGCACTCGCCTTTGCGCCTGATCCGCGCCGACTTGTTCGTCGGAAGCCTGTTGGCAAGCGTTGCGTTCGGATTGCTGTGGCATCTCGTGCAAACTGCACATTGGGGCACCGCTGCAACCCTGGTCTTTTTGGCGTTTTACATCGCCTTCAGCACTTTGCTCTTCGTTTCGGTGCCGTGGTCGAAGTTCGCACACATGTTCTACAAGCCGGCGGCGGCTTTTCAGAAAAGGCTGGAGGAGGCAAGCGGCGCATCCGATCTCCCTGCGCCGGCCAAGACCAGCAACATCAAGGGATGACGGGAATGCCTACCTTTGCCGACATGACGCGATGCGACGGCTGCGGAGAGTGCGTCGACATCTGTCCATCCGACATCATGCACATCGATCCGACATACAGGAGGGCTTACAACATCGAGCCGAACTTCTGCTGGGAATGCTACTCGTGCGTAAAAGCATGCCCGCAAAATGCCATAGACGTGCGCGGGTACGCGGACTTCGCGCCCATGGGCCACAAGGTTCGGGTTCGCAGGGAGAAGGAAAAGGGGTCCGTCTCCTGGAAGATCAAATATCGCGACGGACGGGTGAAGGAGTTCACGTTTCCCATCAGGACCACGCCCTGGGGCTCGATCAGGGGGCCGGGCGAGTATGAAGCACCCGATGCAAAGGGGTTCGGCTCGCCGCTTCTTTCACACGAGCCTACGGCGCTCAACGTGGCGTCGCTGCCGACGCTCGCGTCGGTGAGGGACCAACACAAAAAGTAGCAGGTGTGATCCGATGGGGTTCTTTTCGTCCCGCAAAACGATAGCGGTGGATTGCGACGTTCTCATCATTGGCGGCGGTTTTGGCGGGTGCGGAGCCGCGTACGAATCCCGGTACTGGGGACGCGACCTGAAAATCGTCGTGGCCGAGAAGGCGAACATCGAGCGAAGCGGCGCGGTTGCGCACGGGCTTTCGGCGATCAATTGCTACATGGGCATGCAATGGGGGGAAAATCAGCCGGAAGATCACGTGCGCTATGCACGCGGCGATCTGATGGGCCTGGTAAGGGAGGATCTCGTCTACGACATCGCCCGTCACGTCGACTCCACCGTGCACAAGTTCGAGGAGTGGGGACTGCCGATAATGAGAAACCCGGACACCGGGCGCTATCTGCGGGAAGGCAAGTGGCAGATCATGATCCACGGCGAGAGCTATAAGCCGATCGTGGCCGAAGCCGCCGCGAAGGCGGCCACCCAGGTCTATAACCGGATCATGGTGACGCATCTTCTGATGGACAGGACGCGTCCCAACAAGGTTGCCGGCGCGGTGGGATTCAGCGTGCGGACCGGCGATTTCCATGTTTTCAGGGCGAAAGCGGTCATCGTCGCCGCAGGCGGCGCTTCCCATATCTACCGCCCGAGAGCGATCGGGGAGGGCATGGGAAGAACCTGGTACGCGCCCTGGAGCAGCGCATCCGCCTATGGTCTTCTGATCGAGGCAGGCGCCAAGATGATCCAGATGGAGAACAAGATCGTTCTCTGTCGGTTCAAGGACGGCTACGGCCCCGTCGGCGCCTGGTTCCTGCTTCTCAAGTCGCATGCCACCAACGCTTACGGAGAGAATTACGAGATAACGCGCTTCGACGAGATCAAGGCTCTTGTCGGCAAGTACGCCGACATCAAGCCGATGCCGACCTGCTTGCGAAACCATGCCATGCTGGAGGAGATGAAGGCCGGCAGAGGACCCATCTACATGCATACCCAGCAGGTGCTCGACACTTGGGAGAAGGAGGAGATCGGCTGGGAAGATTTTCTCGACATGACCATCGGCCAAGCGGTCGTCTGGGCGTCACAGAACATCGACCCGAAGGAAAGGGCGTCCGAGCTGACCACCTCCGAACCCTACGTCATGGGCTCCCATGCTACCTGCTCCGGCGCATGGGCGAGCGGTCCCGATGACTGCGCGCCAGGCGACTACCACTGGGGCTATAACCGGATGACGACCCTGGAAGGACTCTTCGGGGCTGGTGACACGATAGGCGGCTCTGCCCACAAGTTCTCCTCCGGCTCCTTCACCGAAGGAAGGATCGCGGGCAAATCAGCGGTCAAGTATGTGATGGATCTGAAAGGAGCCGCCCCCGAGGTCGACGAGCAGCGGGTCGAGGAGCTCGCGAGGAGGATTTTCAAGCCGCTGGAAACCTATAAGATAGGCCGAAACGAGATCGTTGCCGGGACGGTCTCGCCGAACTACCTGCTCCCGCTGCATGGCCTGCAGAGGCTGGAAAAGCTGATGGACGAATATGTCGGCGGCTACACGACCTACTACACGACCAACGAGCACTTGTTGAACCGCGGCATGGAGCTTCTGGGGATGCTCAAGGAGGACCTGGAGCACCTCGGGGCCGAGGACCTCCACCAGCTGCAGCGGGCCTGGGAGCTGCATCATCGGGTCCTTACCTCGGAATCGGTGGCCCGACATACGCTGTTTCGTCAGGAAACCCGTTGGCCTGGCTACTACTACCGCGCCGACCATCCTAAGCTGGACGATGCCGAGTGGCACGTTTTCACCGGCTCCGAATACGACGCCAGGACCGGCGAGTGGAGCATGAGCAAGCTGCCGGTACACCACATCCTGCAGTGGGCGATGTGATCTTATCTTGCCCGCGCGGTTGGGGGGCAGTGACACACGTGGAGGGCTCACGCTGATATAGCTCTGCCCTCAAGAGGTCGAGGTGAATTGCCTGCGCAATTGACCAACGACCCGGATTGATAAGAAGGGGAGGATCATGAATGGTAAAAGCCAAGGCCTCAGCGAAGACCTGCTGGCGCTGATCATCGGGCTCGTCATCTTTGTCCTGGCGCTCGGCTTGCTCGGAGGCGCAGACCTGCTGGGCTGGGTGGTCACCACGGCGGTATGGACCGACCTGAGCAAGGCGTTGTCGCCGATATCGAAAGCTTATGCCGGCTTAGGCGGTTTCGGCTCTCTCGTTGCGACCTACGTCGGGTTGCTGGTGCTGATGACGGCAGGCGCGGCGGTTCTGCGTGCCGACGTAAGACGCTTTGCCCTCGCCTTCACCGCGGTCTTCTGGATCAGCTACGCCTGCTGGATACACGGCAGCTACGCCAATTTCGCGGTGAACACGCCGGGCGACATGCAGAAATTCGGCATCAGCTGGTCCCTGAAGCTCACATCCGAGGGCGGTTTTATCGTTGCTCTGATCGTGGGACTCATCGTGGGCAATTTTCTGCCCGGGCTCGCCGCATGGATGAAGGAGGCGATCCGGCCGGAAATGTACATCAAGATCGCCATCGTCCTTCTTGGCGGCTTTCTCGGGATTGTCTCGGCAGAAAAGTTGAGCCTGGCGACCTCGCTCATGTTTCTCGGGCTGGCGTCGATCATCGTCGCTTATCTGATATTCTGGGCAGTGGTGTATTACGTCGCACGCGTCTGGTTCAAATTCAGCCGGGAATGGGCTGCCCCCTTGGCGTCGGGCATCTCCGTGTGCGGCGTTTCGGCGGCGATCGCGACGGGAGGCGCCATTCGCGCGCGTCCCGTCGTGCCGATCATGGTGTCCTCCCTCGTGGTGGTGTTCGCGGTGGTGGAGCTGCTTGTTCTCCCGTTTGCAGCCGCCTATTTTCTCGAGCAGCAGCCGATGGCCGCGGGGGCATGGATGGCGCTTTCGGTCAAGACCGACGGCGCGGCAGTCGCCAGCGGCGGCATCACCGAGGCGCTGATCCTGGCCAGGGCCGCGGCGCAAGGGATCAAGTACCAGCCGGGCTGGATTCTCGGAACAGCCGCGACCCTGAAGGTGTTCATCGACATCTTCATCGGCGTATGGGCTTTCCTGCTGGCTTGGATCTGGACCAAGCATATCGACGTACGCAAGGGCGAGACGGTGAGGGTCGCGGAAATCTGGGAGCGCTTCCCCAAGTTCATCATCGGCTACGTGGTGACGTTTCTCATCGTCCTGCTCATGGCGCTCGCGGGCTCGCCTGCGCTCACGGCGCAAGTCAAGGCCGCGATGCTCGAGGCCAACGCCTTCCGCGGGATCTTCTTCGTGCTGACGTTCTTCACGATCGGCGTTATGAGCAATTTCCGGCAGCTCTGGGCGGAGGGCATCGGCCGACTGGCGGCGGTCTATCTGCTGTCACTGTTCGGATTTGTAATCTGGGTCGGGCTGGCCATCTCGCTGGTCTTTTTCGCCGGCGTGAAGCCGCCGCTGGTCGCGGGCTGATAAGGAGAGATCATGTCGCAACAGGAACCCAAGCTCGCCGATGAAATGGGCAGGATGGCCTACGAGCCGCTCCTGCCGGTGGAGAAGAGGCTGATCACCTGGAGCCTTGCAATCGGGATTGTGCTTCTGGTGGTGCTCGCGGTGATCAGCCGGCTGTTGATCTGAGGGCCGATAGGGCCGAACTATGGCAATATGCAGCGCATCGATTTTCACGCTGCGAGCGACAGCGGCTATAATGGCTTGGTATACTAGCCGGACCTATCTTGTGCCGGCAAAGCACCCGCGGAGCTCGCCATGACCATGGACATGGGCAAGGCTTACGATATCGGCGAAGCCATCCCGTATGTCGACAGCCGAATCTACAGCGATCGGAGCATCTTCGAGGAAGAGGTCGAGAGCATCTGGAAAAAAGTCTGGCTCGCCACGGTGCATGAATCGGAGCTGCCCGATCCGCTGGATTTTCGCACCATGACGCTTGCGCGCGAGCCGATAGTCATCGTGCGCGGCACGGACAAGAAGGTGCGTGCTTTCCTCAACGTGTGCCCGCATCGCGGCAACCTGATCCTGCGGCAACCATCAGGCAGTCTGACCGTCGCCGAGCCGTCCGGCAACGCCAATCACATGACGTGCATGTTCCACGCCTGGCAATACGACTGCTTCGGCAGATGCGTCGATATCCCCCGGGCGAAGGCGGGCTATCAGGATCGGCTCAGGAAGGAGGACATCTCGCTCAAGGAGCTGCCGTGCGAGGTTGCGTACGGCGGATTCGTCTGGCTATCGCTGGACAGCAATGTCGGGCCGCTTTCCGACTACATAGGCGAGGCCTTCGACATCATGAAACAGGAGCTCGATACCGAGCCGCTCGCGGTCTTCCATTATCACAAGGCGATCATTCCTAGTAACTATAAGCTGTGGCACGACACCAACAGCGAATTCTACCACGATTACATGCACTATTTTAACCGCGCCACCAGCATGCAACAGAAGGGCTATTTCGAGCGGCAGTACACGGCTTTTCCCAATGGGCACTGCACGGTGGGCTCGATGGAGGTGAAATACGACGCGTACCAGGGAGCAGCGGACCGGATCCTGTCATTTCCCGGCATGCCCCGGAACGGCTGGAAGATGGTCGATTTGTTTCCAGGCGCGACCTTCAACATCCGCGGATCCTCTTTGCGCGTCGATACCATGACCCCGCTGGGCCCCGACCGCGTCATGATCGAATTTCGGGGCCTGGGGCTCAAGCGCGACACGACGGAGGAGCAAGAGCAGCGCGTGCGCGACCACAACACGATTTGGGGGCCGTTCGGGCGCAATCTGCACGAGGACCTGCTGGGTATCACAGGACAAGGCGTGGGAATGCAGCCGGGCTCGATGCCGCGGCGCATCCTGCATGGCAGGCGGGAAAACAATTCGATCCACGACGAGATCGGGATGCGACACTTCTACCACGAATGGTCGCGCCGCATGGGGCGCTCGCCCAGCGACCCATTCGCGGAACTGCCCGTAGCGGCCGAATAGTTCGGCAAGAACGAGGGCGGCAGGTCGGTCATGAACATCCTGGCCAAACCCGAGCTGAAATCGCTGGACCAAGCCATTCGCGAGACCATCTATCGCGCGTGTCTCCTGCTCGACGAGGAGAAGTTCCTGGACTGGCTCTCCTTGTGCGCTGCCGACTTCAACTATCGCATTACGACATACAGCCCCGAGATCCGCCGGCAGATGACCTGGTACGAGCAGGATGCAGCGGGGCTGCGGGCCATGGTGGAGATGCTGCCGAAGCACAACACCGATCACGGCCGGCTGACCAGGCATGTGAGCGTATACACGGTGGAGGCAGAAGGCTCGCAAAGCGAGGCCAAAGCCATATCCTCTTTTGCGTGCTACCGGACCATGCTCGACGGCATTAACTCGCACATCGATTCGGGCGAGACGCAGCTGTTCCTGATCGGCAAATATCATGACCGGTTCCGGATCGACGATGATGGTCCACGCTTCGTCGAGCGCAACGTGCTCTTGGACACACGCCGGCTCGACAAGGGATCGCACTACCCGATCTGAGGCCGGCCGCGTCGATCGACCAAAGCCGAAAAGGAGCTGGCACTTGGGTTGGCAGAGGCTTTGCTCTGCACACGAGGTTACGAGCGGAGGGCTCACCCCCGCCGAAATTCAGGGCGTGAAAGTGCTGGTCACCCGGATCGCCGATGAATTCGTGGCGTTTCCCCCTCTTTGTCCGCACATGGCGGAGTCTCTGGAGGTTTCCGGGGTCTGCTCGGATGACATGCTGACCTGCACCAAGCATATCTGGCAGTGGGACCTGCGAACCGGAGAAGCAAGAGGGGAAGCCGAGAAGCCGCTGCTGCGGTATCCGGTCCGGCTGCAGGACGGCGAGCTGTGGATCGATTTCGAGCGCGAGCTCGTCTACGACCATGACGATTGAGAATGATACCTGCAAAGGCCAGCACAAACCGGCTTGCAGTCGAAGGATTGTGGTGCGCCTTTGAAACTTCCATCATACCCGCAGCGTCCTCTCCCGTGAGCGGCCCTGGAGCTCCCAGTCAATTCGCAGTCCTCTATTGATAGCTGCCGCTATTCCTCAGATAGATTTCGCCTCTAATCGACCGGCTGCAAACGCACTCC
The DNA here is from genome assembly GCA_036557665.1 of Xanthobacteraceae bacterium. Taxonomy (GTDB): domain Bacteria; phylum Pseudomonadota; class Alphaproteobacteria; order Rhizobiales; family Xanthobacteraceae; genus VAZQ01. The sequence continues at coordinate 35,157 of DATBHG010000117.1, forward strand.
TCTGTTTGCTGTATTGTTTTACACACGGGCGCAAATCGGGTATCACGGTTCGGCTCTGAGCTGGGCCTCACTCCAGCATGCTAAAGTAGCGAGTCTCGATAACATCAGAATACACGGGCGGGGCAGATCAGCCGTTGCTCGCAGGGAAGGAAAGCGCACATGAGCGAACAGGTACTTACTCCCAGTGGCGGCATGCGATCGCAAGTTCTGACTGGCGGCTCTGCAAGCACTGCTGCAGACGCCAAGCATATCCACATACCATTTCGTGAAGCGTTGCTCGTCGCATTGGCAGCGGGACTCGGTTACGGCTTTGACGCATATGCAGTGAATATATTTGGGATGTTGGCTCCCACGCTCGCACATGATCTCGACGTCACGATCAAGACCATCGGGCTCATCGGATCGATTTTCCTTGTCGGTTACACCATCGGAACGATCGGCTTCGGCATATTGGCCGATCGTATCGGCCGGCGAGACGCGCTCGGCTGGTCCATCATCCTCTATGGGCTTACGACGGCACTTGGCGGACTGACGAAAAATCTTGTTGCTTTCACCGCGCTGCGTTTCTTGACTGGCGTAGGCGGTGCGGGCGAGCTTGCGGTGGGGGCGCCTTATACGGCTGAGATGTTCCCCGCCAAAGTCCGGGCGCTCGGCACCGGCGGAATCATGTTCTCGCTCTACTCTGCCGGCTATATCGTTGCGGCGATCGCAGCCTTGGTGATCGTGCCGCGCTACGGCTGGCAGGCGACCTTTTTGTTCGCGATCGTGCCCGCGGTCCTCGTTTTCGCGCTCCGGCGCATCATACAGGAGTCCGTGCGCTTCAAGCACGCGAAGGCGGAAGTCGAGAGGCTGGTGCGCGAGGAGGGCATTCGTCATCCGCGCGTGAACATCTGGTCCATACCGGGCGCGAAGAAGCGTATCGTGATCGGCTGGCTCCTGTATGTACCGAATGCCTGCGGTTACTGGGGCATCACGGTCTTCCTCACGACCTTCATGGTACAGAAATTCCATCTTACGCTGGCGGACGCGATCTATTACGCCATGTTGTTCTACATCGTGCAGTTCTTTCTTGCTTATGCGGGAACAGGATTGTCCGACCTGATAGGACGCCGGCCAGCGGGTATCCTCGGCGCACTGATCATGATCGGTTGCACGATCGTTGCCTCGACGACCGATTCATTTACGACGTTCGCCATCTTTGGCGCCGTCATGATCGGAATGTTGGGTTGGCTATGGGGGATCGGCGACACTTATCTGAGCGAATTTTTCCGTACGACGTTGCGCGGTACCGGTTTCGGCATCATGGTGGGCGGCGGCCGTGTAGCCTCCATCTTCGCGCCCTACCTTGTCGGCTGGGGTATCGCCGCGTTCGGCCCGAGCATTCCGTTCGCGGCGACCGCGGCGCTTTGGATCGGGACGATCATCGGCTACGCCATCGGGCCCGAAACGTCCGGCCGCGAGCTCGAGGAAGTCCAGCTCTGATCTTGGCCGACGGTTCTCCACTGCCCAGGAGAGCCGTCGTCCACTCTGGCTGATCAGATCGCGTTCTGCAGAAGAGCGCTCTGCTCCAGAAAACTCTGCGTAATCATCTTGGCCAGTCGTTGCATGACGATGAACCCGGCGCGCGGATCGTTCTCGAGAGTCCGCAGCAGTGCTTCTCCCTGAATTTCAAGCAACAGGCAATCTTCCAGGGCGATCACGCTTGCAATGCGGCGCGGCTGATTAATCAAAAGCGCCGCCCAACCCAGGATATCGCCGGTCGGTATGACGGTTCCCTGAGCAGCCGGCCTGCCGTCTGCTCCGAGAATGAACCGCAACCGGCCGGCTGCCACCACGTAAACGCTGCGTGCCGGATCGCCGACCGAATAAAGCGTCTCGCCCTCGGCGACGCTCTGCGGTATCGCAGCTGCAGCGATCCTCGTGAGGGTGGCATCCGACACCCCGCGCAGAATTTCGGTCGAGCGCAAGGTTTGTAACGCCTCGCTCTCCGTCATTATGGCGCTCATGGCCTTCTCCAACCGATGCCGGATCAGCTGAACTTGTCGTAGCGGATGTCGCGCACGGGAAGCTTCGCGTGACTGACCAGCATCCTTATGGACACGTCAACCAGTACCGGAGGCCCCGCGATGTAGGCGACCCGCCCGGCAAAACTTCCGGCCAGATCGCGTGCGGCAATCTCGTGTGGGAAGCCGGATTCGAAACCGAGCGAGGGATGCCGCCCGCGCAGCTCGGACGTCGGCTCATCGTGTGACATGGCGACCTTTATTCGCACCATGCCTGGAAACTCCGATGCGAATCGCTCTAGCGCATCCAGATAGAACACGTCGGTCCTGGTTCGTATTCCAAAGAAAACATCGGCTTGAAACTGCTCGAAATGCCGGGACGAGCAGCCGACCTCGAGGATCGACATGATGGAGGCAATGCCGGAGCCGCCGGCGATACATAAAATGCTTCGCTGCTCCGTAGGCGTGAAGATCGCCTTACCGAGTGGACCGAACCATTCGATCGGGTCGCCCGCCTTGGCCAGCGAAAACAGCCAGGACGTGAATGCACCGCTCGGCTTTTGTTTAATGACGAACTGCGCAAGGCGCGACGCGCCAGGGTGATTGACCATTGAATAGGCACGATAGCCCGGGACGTGGGGAACTTGCAGCACCGCGAATTGTCCCGCGTCGAAGTCCAGAACGCCATCGAGCTCGAGCATCAGCTCGACGACATCCTCCGTCAGGCGGCCGATGCGAGCCACAGAGCCCGTGCCAAAACAGGGACGGCTCCTTGCGGCCCAAGCCAGATTCAAGCTGCCTGGGATATCAAAACTGGCATCGCCGAGCGCGCGTGTCTGGCAAAGCAGCACCTCGTCCCGATCCGCGCGCAGGTAAACATTTCCGGGGGCCTGCGCCCAATCGCGAACGATCACGCCCGAAAGCCGTCTTGCCTTGCAGGTTCCGCAGGTACCGGTCGCACATTCGTAGGGAGCAGCCACTCCTGCCCGCAATGCAGCGTAAAGGAGCGGCTCGTCGGGCCGGGCGGCAAACGCGCAGCTCGCAACCTTGGTCCGCGCCTCGATCTCAGCGCTGGGTTTTTCCAGTGAGCGCGATGCGGGAAGCGAAGGATGATGCATCATCTTCGCAAGCAGCTGGCTGACCGGAACAGCTTTTTCTTGGCCATTCCCTTCACCGACTCGAGCATCGCTCGCGCCATCGGCAACATCGGATTGCCTTCTACCCAAATAAGTCCGACCTGTCGAACAACCTCGGGCTTGACCAACTCGAGAAGCCGCGTGCCAGGAAAGGCGCCCACGACGATTTCAAAGTGATTAGGAACAATCGTTGCGGTACCGGCAAGCATGGTATGAAACGCGAGGTTGACGATGGAATCGGATACGATTGTGGGTGAAGGTTTCTTGCCCACCGAGGCAAATGCGGCATCGATGATCTGTCGCTCATGCATGTGGGGCGACAACAGGCAAAGCGGAAGGTCGGCCGCTGCCGCCCATGTCATGGCCCTCGTAGGGAAGTGCGGGGCGTCCGGTACCAGCAGGCTCAAATGCTCGGTGTACATCGGGAAGCTGGTCAACGGCGACGGCTGCTTCTGATCGATGTAGGTGATGCCCACATCCAATTCAAAATTGACCAGCTTTGCGCGCAATTCGTCGAGCCCGAGAAAACGTATGTCCACCTGCACGCCAGGATGCAGCTCGAGGAAATGCCGATCGATGTCAGGGAGGATGGGGGAGCTGGTCGGCATCGCGCCCAGCCGGAGTCGTCCGGACAAGGTCTTCTTGAGAACCGAAAGCTCTTGCAGCATTGCCGCGCGGTCCGCCAGGATCCGCTTGGACCATTCGACGATTCGAGTCCCTTCAGCCGTGAAGCCCTGAAACCGCTGATGCCGCAGAACAATCGGAGTCCCGAACTCCGTTTCCAGCTGCTTGACCGCGTTTGAAAGACTCGGCTGTGAGACGTTGCAATGCCGGGCCGCTCGGCTGAAATGCTGCTCCTGGGCGAGCGCCACCAGGTATTCGAGTTGGCGCAGGAACATGTTGGCTCCGGCGGGTGAGCGCCAATGCGCAATAGCTATCAACGTATACGAAAATCCCGGTTCTGGCTATCAGAATGCCGGGAGCCCGTACCATGGTGGTTGCGCAACACATGCTAGGCATCGCCGGACTGGCGCTCGTCTCCGGAGTATTGATCGGCTGTATCGGGATCGGCGGCGTGCTGCTGGTGCCATGCCTCACTCTCGCGGGTATCGACGTGCACACCGCCATCGGCGCGAGCATGTTCAGCTACATCTTCAGCGGCGCGATCGGGGTTGCCCTCTATGCCCGGCATGGCTCGATTGCGTGGGGTTCCGCGGCTTTGCTCGCGGCAGGCGCGGCGCCAGGGGCCTTTCTGGGCGCTGTTCTTGCCGCACATACGACGGCTGACGTGCTGCTGATGCTGGTCGGTGCAACGGTGGTGTTCGCGGGCTGGCGCGTCTTGCGCCGGCAGTCGGGCGCTGCAGAGCGTGGCGACTCCCAGCTGGCGCGGCTGTTTCTTGTTGGCGTCGGCGCGACGGTTGGAGTGGGCTCGGCTCTCACCGGCACCGGCGGACCGGTCCTTCTCGTCCCGCTGCTGATGTGGTGGGGTGTCCCTGTCCTCACCTCGGTCGGGTTGAGCCAGGCCATTCAAGTACCGATCGCGCTTTTGGGCACGTTGGGAAATTTCTGGACCGGCAGCCTGGAACCGCGCCTCTCAGGGGTATTGAGCGTGGGAGTTGCAATCGGGTCGATTGTCGGGGCGCGAATTGCGCACGCGGTCCCGGCCGCGCATCTCGCGCGCATAGTTGCGCTTGCGCTTGTTCTGGTCGGCGCCGTCCTCGCGTTACGATCGGGTCATACCCTGGCAACCGGGTGGCGATGAGCGGGTTTGATAGTCTCGGGGTCGCGCGGGACTTCGGCGATGTCCAGGCCGAGGCCGCGAGCTGCCGCTCGGCGGCGGCCCTGTTCGACTTCAGCTTCATGTCGCGGTGGTGCATCGAGGGCTCGGGTGCGAGTGCGTTGATTGCGAGATTGACGCCGCGGCGAATGGACGACCTGCCTTCGGGGCGGCTCCGCTATGCGATGCGCATCAACGAGACCGGCCATGTGATCGGCGATCTCACGGTCTGGCGCCTTGGGGTCGAATGTTTCGAAGTGTTCAGCGGCACCCGCGAGCAAGTTGCAGATGTGAAAGCATTGGAAGGCCGCTCGGTCTTGGTTCGCGAGCTCAGCAGCGATACGGCAATTCTGGCCGTGCAGGGTCCTCGCAGCTTGCATGCGCTCTGTGCTGCAGGGCTCAGCCGGCCGCTTCGGGAGCTTCCCTACTTCGGCCATGCGAGCGCGAGCATCGCCGGGGTGCCGTGCCGCATTGGCCGGCTCGGCTATACGGGGGAGCGAGGCTTTGAAATCGTGCTCCCGCGCGGCGCCCGCGAGGCAGTCTGGTCAATACTGGCGGAGCACGCCCGTCCAGCAGGCTTTGCGGCGGCCGATATCCTGCGCATCGAAGCCGGCTTCATCCTGTTCAGCAACGAGCTGCGGGTCCCGGTATCGGCCGCAGAGCTCGGACTTCACCGCTTCGCAGGCGAGCCCGCTGAAACCGCAGCTGAAGTCCGGGACGTGAGGGTGCGCCTGTTGTGCTTCCAGGCGACATGCGCTTTCGATCCGATCCTGTGGCAGTCGTTGGACTGCGAGGCGAGCTTCCCGCCGCCTCCCGGCGAAATTCTCGTGACCTCCGCCTGTCGGAGCGTTCTGACCGGAGATGCGCTCGGATTGGGCTATGCTCTCGCCCACCCCGAGAAAGCGCAGCTGCGCGATGCCGCAGGGCTGTTCCGCGACATTCGCGAAGTCTCTCTGCCCTTTTACGATCCGGGGAAACGAATCCCGCGCGGAGCATGGAGCGCCGACGAGCTTCACCGACACGACAGCACGCTTCATTCATTCCAATGATGACGTGATTGCCGCGCTCTTTGTTGACTTCCTCAATTTGCTGCTCGTAGGCTCGTGGCCGGTACACCCTGTCCGTCCAGCCTTGGAGCCCATCATGTCCTCGCCAAAGCCTCTGCAAGCGTCCGCGCCCCCGCGCAAGAAGGTCACGATCCCCTCGCTCATGAAAAAGATGAAGGACGGCGAGGCGATCGTGCAGATGGCCGTCTACGATTACCGCAGCGCGGTCGTTGCGGACCGTCTCGGGATCGACATCCTGTGCGTCTCGGATACCGGCGGGATGGTGCTGTTCGGACACCGCAGCACGGTGTCGGTCAGCTTCGAGGAGGTCATGTTCATGGCGCAGGGAGTCGATCGCGGCTCGCGATACGGACTGCGAATGGTCGACATGCCGTACTGGAGCTTCCACGTCTCGCCCGAGCAGGCGGTCGAGAACGCGGGCAGGTTCGTTGCGCAGGCAAATGCCGAAGTGATGAAATGTGAGGGCAACCGTCACCATGTGCGCAATATCGAAGCCATCATCCAGGCGGGGATTCCGGTCCAGGGACATATCGGCATCACCCCCATGCGCATGGCACAGCTCGGGGGCTTCACCGCGCAGGGCAAGACGTCCGCACGAGCGCTCGAGCTCATCGACGACGCTCGGCAGATGGTCGATGCCGGTTGCTTCTCCATCATGTGCGAGGTGACGACCGAGGAAGTCTGCCAATTCCTCACCGAAACGCTGCCGGTCCCGGTGATCAGCCTGGGAGCGGGCAACAAGGCCCATGGCGTTCACATCATCAGCTCCGATCTCTTTCATCTCTACGAGGAGCACACGCCGAGGCATTCCAAGATTTACACCGATCTCATTCCCATCATCGAGGACGTCTATACGCGCTACATGAACGACGTGCGGGCGCGCGCATATCCTGGCCCGGAGCATACGGCTTACATGACGCCGAAGGAGCTCGAGCAGTTCGCCGCCAAGGTAGGCTGGACCAATCCGCCGATGGAGGCTGCGGTCCAGCGCGAGACGAGCAAGCGTAAGCCGGCACAGACCGCCGCCTGATCAAGCCAGTCAAACCATCGCGCTGCGTGCAAGTTTGAATTGCTTCGTTGAAAGGAAAGGTCCGGAGAAAAAGAAATCTCAAAACGATTGAGCGGGCCAGCAACAACAAGCTTAAAGCTGGGGAGGATAACCGTGGAGAAGACGCCCACTCTCGTGGTCGACGGCAAGACTCGGCAGATGATCGAGCACATGATCGTCACCGAGCAGCGGCATTTGGCGAAGCGGCGCGACGAGGAGGCGTGCGCGTGCCGCGAGGGTATGTTCCCGCGGGCTCGATCCGCCAGTCGCCGCTCGTTGCTTTTCGCTGCAGGATCTGGCGCGGCGGCTGCCGCCGTAGCGGCCGCCGCGGCAGGAGCGTCGGAGCAAAAAGCCCCGCCTGGAGCGGAATTTTTCCAGCCGCCTGCCGATCCAACCAAGGAGCTCGGGCGTGCAGTTGCCGCCGACGGAGGCTATGGATCCCGCTCGCAGTTCGAGACGGAGGTGCGTTGGCGATTTCCCACGGCCAATGAGTACACGTCATGGAGCATGACTCCGCTCGACAGGGTGATCGGTAACGTCACGCCGTCCGGTCTGCATTTCGAGCGTCACCATGGTGGTATCCCGACCATCGACCCGTCGAGACACGCGCTGCTCGTGCACGGCATGGTGCAGACGGCGAAGAAGCTCTCGATGGCGGATCTCAAACGCCTGCCTTATGTCGTGCGCAAGCACTTCATCGAATGCTCGGGCAATGGCCTGACGGAGTGGGTGAAGCCCACCCTCAAGACGGTGCAAGGCACCCACGGGCTCATCAGCACGTCGGAGTGGACGGGGGTGCCGTTCGCCACCATCGCCCGTGAGGTCGGCCTCGATCCACGCGCGACGTGGGCGCTCGCGGAGGGTGCCGATGCTGCGGTGATGACGCGGAGCATCCCGCTCGAGAAAATGCTCAAGGACGCAATCCTGGCCTATGGACAGAACGGCGAAGCGATTCGACCGGAGCAGGGCTATCCGCTGCGACTGATCCTGCCGGGGTGGGAGGGCAACACGCACATCAAGTGGCTGCGGCGGATCGAGCTCAGCGACAAGCCGTTCATGACGCGCGAGGAGACATCGAAATACACCGATCTGATGGCGAACGGTAAAGCCAGGCAATTCACATTCGACATGGAAGCGAAGTCGGTCATCACTTTTCCATCTGGTGAGATGAAGCTGCCCGGACCGGGCTTCTACAACGTTACCGGGTTGGCCTGGTCCGGGCGCGGCCGCGTGCAATCGGTCGACGTCTCCATGGACGGCGGCAAGAGCTGGTACCCGGCGCGATTGGATACGCTCGCCGAGCCGATCTGCACGGTAAGGTTCAGCTTCCCATGGCGCTGGAACGGCGAGCCTGCCGTCTTGCAAAGCCGCTGCACCGACGAAACCGGATACGTCCAGCCGACCCTGAGCCAACTCACGGCGATCCGCGGCGCGAATGGCCCGTTCGGCTCCGTGTATCACCTCAATGCGATCCAGAGCTGGGCGATTGCCGCGGACGGGAGTGTGAGCAATGTCCATGCGTGAGATTTGCGCCGCCGCGCTCTGCCTCGGCCTTGCGCTCGCGCCGCAGCATGCGCTCGGGCAGATGCAACAGCCGTCATACGGCTTCGGGTCTGCTGCAACCCCGCAGGAGCTTGCAGGTTTCTTCGCCATTGCTCCGGACGGGGCCGGACTGCCGTCCGGCAGCGGAGATGCGGCGAGAGGGGCGACTGTCTACGCCGAGAAATGTGCCGCCTGTCATGGCGCGCATCTCGAAGGCAATCCCGCCAAGGGCATAGGCGGCGACAAGCTGATCGGCGGACGCGGCACGCTCGCCAGCAAGACGCCGATCAAGACGGTCGAGAGCTATTGGCCGTACGCCACCACGCTGTTCGACTACGTGAAGCGCGCCATGCCATTCAACGCGCCAGGATCTCTGAGCGATGAGGACGTCTACGGCGTCGCCGCTTACATTCTCTCCGAGGCCAAGATCATCAAGCCCACGGATAAAATGAGCGCAACGACACTGCCAAAGGTGGCCATGCCCAACCGCGACGGATTCGAAGGCGACCCGCGGCCCGAACTCCAGCTCTATCGCTAGCAGGGGCTGCCTCGCCGACTTTTTGTGCCGGCCGGCCTGGCACCCGTTACTTTACTGCGGCTGATTTGCAAGCGCTTGCAGTCTGGCCTCAATGACGGAGCGTCGGGGTCTGTTTTTGGAGCGGCAAGAAGCGGATCTGATACCTGGGGTCGCCGCAACTGATTTACCGCTCGCGTCAGGAACAAGCAGACATGCCATCCGAACGCTTCGAGTTTTCCAACGCTGCAGGCGAGCGACTGGCTGCCTTGCTCGACCGCCCGATCGGACAGCCCCGTGCGTATGCCCTGTTCGCGCACTGCTTTACATGCGGCAAGGACGTTCACGCGGCCAAGCGCATTGCAGAGGCGCTCACCGCGCTCGGCATCGCCGTGTTGCGCTTCGACTTCACCGGGCTGGGGTCGAGCGAAGGCGAATTTGCCAACACGACCTTTTCCTCCAACGTAGCCGACGTGGTTGCGGCTGCTGCCGCGCTGCGAGCGCGCTGGCGCGCGCCGGGCATCCTCATCGGGCACAGCCTCGGCGGGACTGCTGTGCTGGCGGCCGCCGCGGATCTGGAGGAAGTCCGAGCCGTCGCGACCATCGGTGCCCCCGCCGATCCCGCTCACGTCGTCGGGCTGTTCAAGGACAGCGCGGCGGAGACCGGCACGGCGCACGACATCGACGTCACCCTTGCCGGCCGCTCGTTTCGGATCAGCCGCAGCTTCCTCGACGACGTCAAACAGCAACGGCTTGGCGAGCGGATTGCGACGTTGCGCAAGGCCCTGCTCGTCTTCCACTCTCCGACCGACGCGATCGTGGGCATCGAGAATGCAAGCTTCATCTTCACCGCTGCGAAGCATCCGAAGAGCTTCGTTTCCCTGGCCGGCGCCGATCACCTGTTGAGCAAACGCAGCGATGCCTCGTATGTCGCCAACGTGATCCATGCCTGGGCCGAGCGGTATCTCGAGGCGCCCGAGGTTGCGTCTGAAATGCCGAACGACGCGGATATCGTCGTGCGCGAGACCCGGATGGGACGGTTCCAGCAAGAAATTACAGCGGGCAGGCACCGGCTCGTGGCGGATGAGCCGGTCGAAGTCGGCGGTCTCGACAGCGGTCCCAATCCGTATGGGCTTCTCCTGGCCGGGCTCGGTGCGTGTACGTCGATGACGCTGCGGCTTTACGCCGAGCGCAAAGGCTTGCCGCTGGAGCGCGTGACGGTGCGGCTCAAGCACTCCCGGATTCATGCCGGAGACTGTGAGAGCTGCGAGACGCAAGAGGGCATGCTGGATCGCATCGACCGCGCGATCACGCTGACAGGCGACCTCAAACCGGAGGAGCGCAAGCGCCTTCTGGAAATTGCCGACAGGTGCCCGGTCCACCGGACGCTGACCTCGGAGATCGACATCAGAACGGTCGAGCAGGCGCAGGACGGCTGATCGTAGGAAGTTGAACGATGCCTGGCCGTGCAGGACAGTGCGCCCGATGCTTGTTCACGGGTGGATTGCCGGCTGCTCCTGCGTCAATGTTCCGATAGGCGTAAGGTCGCCCGCAGGCTACCTTCCACCCGCCGGGCAGGCCCGGAGGGCAGCGGCACGCAACCGCAATCATCCCAGGGAGCAGACGACATGAACCTCAGGAGCATCATCCTCAGCGCGGCGATCGGTCTTGCCTCGGCCGGGCCGACCACCGCAGCCGACCTCCTCGTGACGCAGTACAAGAACGATCCCTCCGGCGCGCCCTACGGCATAGCACTGGAGAAGGGCTTTTTTGCCGCGCATAAGATCGACATCACCGGGATCGTTTCCGGCGCGGGCGGTGGCAGCTCGGTGCGCAACGCCATGGCCAGCGACCTGGGCTATGGCGATGTCACGGCGGCGCCGGTCATTGCCGCGGCCGAGCAGGGGCAGGACGTCAAGATCGTCAGCATCACCTCGCGGTCGCTGGCCGACCTGGTGATAGTCGTAATGCCCAACTCGCCGCTCAAGACCGCGGCCGACCTCAAAGGCAAAAAGTTCGGCATCAGCAATCCGAAATCCCTGGGCGAGATGATGGGAGTCCTGGTCATGGAGCAGGCAGGGCTCAAGCACGGTGACGTACAAATGGCGGCGCTCGGCAGCTTAAGCGGCGCGCTCACCGCTCTGGAGAACGGGGTTGTGGACGTGACCGCGATCCCAGTTATCCTGTTCCACAGCCGCGGCGGCGAGAGCAAGTACCGGGTTCTCATCGGTCCAAAGGACTTGCCCCTCATCCCTGCCCAGATAGGCATGGCGACCGGTAAGGCGCTCAAGGAGTGGCCGGACAAGCTGCGCGCGATCGAGGCCGCCCGTCGCGACGGCACCAAATTCATCTACGAGCACACGGACGAGGCCATCCCGATCCTCAGCAAGGTTTATGCTCCCCTGCCGCCGAAGGACGTCGGAATCATGGTCAAGGAGCTGGTCGGAGCGAAATTCTGGAGCGAGGGCCGGATCGAGATGCAGCTGCTCGAGAACACCGTGCGCGCAATGAAAGGAGTTGGAATGCTGGAGAAGGATGTCGATTTGACCAAGATCGTCGACAACTCGCTCCTGCCGCCCGATCTGCAAAAATGACCGTGGCGTCCCCCGATGGGGAAATCCATGCTCGTCTCTCGGGCGTGAGCCGGGTCTATCCTGGTGCCGCCGGCACGCGGCCCGTGCATGCGCTCGGGCCCGTCGATCTCGACCTGCGGCGCGGGGAGTTCTTTGCGGTTGTAGGCCCCTCCGGCTGCGGCAAGTCCACCCTGTTGGAAGTCATGGCCGGGCTGCAGAAACCCACCGCCGGCACCGTGATGTTCGAGGGTCGTGCGGTGAGCGGCGAGGTCCCGGACGGCATCGGCGTCGTGTTTCAGGAGGATGCGAGCTTCCCGTGGCTGACCGTATGGGACAACGCCGCGTTCGGATTGCGTCGCAACGGCGTGGCGGCGGCGGAGATCCGCCGCCGGGTGGATGACGCGCTCGCCTTCATGGGTTTGACGGACTTCGCCCGCTCCTATCCCGCGCAACTCTCCGGCGGCATGCGCCAGCGTGTCTGCATTGCACGCACGCTCGTGCTGCAGCCGCATCTCATTCTGCTCGACGAGCCATTCGGCGCGCTCGATGCACAGACGCGTCTTCTCATGGGAGACGAGGTGCTGCGCCTGTGGCGGCGCACCGGCGCGACGGTCCTGCTGATCACCCACGCCCTCGACGAGGCGGCAATGCTTTCCGACCGCATCGGTGCCATGTCGGCGCGTCCGGGGCGCTTTCTCGACATCGTCGTGACCGGCTGGCCGCGGGAGCGCGACAGCAAGATTGTCGGGGAAGCGGCATTCGGCGAGATCACCGGGCGGCTGTGGGACAACCTGCGCGGTGAATCGATGAAGTCGCTGGGCTACTCCAGGATGGCGGCCGAATGAGCCGTGTGGGCTGGATCAGGATCGCGGTGGTGGTCACGGCCGTCGCGTTGCTCGAGCTATGTTGCCGCGTGGGGCTGATCGATACCCGCGTGGTAATTCCGCCCTCGCAAATGGCGGAAGCCCTGGTTGGTCTCCTGATCTCCGGACAGGTCAACTCGGAGATTGCCCGCACGTTCGGCATCGTTCTCGTAGCCGCCGTGGTCTCCGTGCTGGGGGGCTTTGCGCTTGGCCTCCTCGTTCATGCTCTGCCGAGGCTGCGCCAGGCGCTGGATCCCTTCTTCGCCACCTATTACGCCGTCCCTATCTTCATCTTTTATCCCGTGCTGATCGTGATCTTCGGGCTGTCCGCCATGCCGATCGTGCTCATGGGAGTGGCGACCGCGATCGTCGCCATGATCATCGCGACGCTGACCGGGCTCGACCGGGTGCCGCAGGTGCTCACCAAGGTGGCGCGGGTCCATCGCATGGGCAGGACAGCGACCGCACTGCTTTTGAAGCTTCCGGCAGCGGCCCCGCATCTGTTCACCGGGATCAAGCTCGCGGTGAGCTATGCGTTCATCGGCGTCATCGCCAGCGAGTTCATTCTCGCCCCCGCCGGATTGGGCCGGGTGATTTCCGACGCCTATACGGATTTCAACAACCGGCGGATGTACGCGCTCATGCTGCTGCTGATCATCGTAGCGACGCTGGTGAATACATTGCTGCACGTTTTTGATCAGCGATGGGCGGAGCGGCGCGGGATCGCGAGGCCATGACCGCGAGCAAGCGGACGATCGACACGCTGATCATCTTGGCGCTCGTGCTCCTGGGCTGGCAGGCGCTGCACCAGATCGTCGGCGAGACTGCATTGCCCGGTCCGGTATCCACGCTGACCTATCTCGTCAAGTTCGTCCCGAGCGAGCGGTTTGCCGAAAACGCGTGGGCTACCCTGCTTTGTTTTTTTTACGCGCTGGTTCTGTCCTATGTCATCGGGCTCGCAATAGGCGTGTGGATGGGAGTTCACCGCCTGTCCGGGGCAGTCGGCGAGCCGATTCTGATCTCTCTCTATACGCTGCCGAAGGTCACGCTTTATCCGGTCGTTCTGCTGATATTCGGCCTCAGCATAGCGGGCCGCACCACCTTCGGGGCCATGCACGGCGTGTTGCCGGTAGCGCTTCTGACGATGAGCGCGATCCGCAATATCCCGCGCGTCTATTGGAAGTCCGCGCAGGCTTTGCACCTTTCGCGCGGCCAGACCATTCTCATGGTGCTCTTCCCGGCAACCCTGCCCGAGGTGGTTGCCGGCCTGCGCATAGGGTTCACCTTGACGCTGCTGGGAGTTCTGCTGGCCGAGATGTTTGCCGCCAAGAATGGACTAGGCTCTTTGATCATCAACGCCATGCAGCTCCTGCAAGGCGAGGAAATGCTTTCGGTTGCCCTCGTGCTGTTTTTGTTTGCAGTGCTCGGCAACGCCGTGCTGCTGTGGATCGAGCATCAGCTGCATCGCCGGGTCTAGCGCCCTGACGCAGTCGCTGCCTAGCCGATCCGCGGCGGCGTGATGCGGCGATAGGCCCCCTCGCTCATTTCGAACAGGCCAAAAGCGATCAAACCGGCCGCGGTGACCCCGAGCAGCGCCCAGCCATAGGGGTATTGTTGAATGGTGCGCAGAGTGCCGCCAAGGCCTTTGGCTTCGCTCGACCTCGCATGAACGGCGGCGAACAGTAAAAACACCCCGATCATTGCAAACACGAAGCCGCGGGCCAGGAAGCCGGCGACCCCGAGCGCTGTTACGACTTCGCGTTTTTCCTTCTTGGCCTCGATCCGGCGCGTGAAATCGGCGCGCACCGCTCGAACGGCAACGCTGCCGGCGGTGACGAGAAAGCCCAGCCCGACCGCGCCAACCGCCCAGCGACCCAAGGGCTGCCCGAGCAGCCAAGCCGTCCATTCATGCGCCGTCTGGTCGCCGCTTCCCTTGCGGTCGAACCCGAAGATCATGCTGGCAGCGACCCATGCGAAGCCGATGTAGAACAATGCGGAAGCGGCCCAGCTGAAGCGCTGAATCAGGGACGCGGGCGAGGCGCCTCGGTGGTCGGCATCCAGCGCGGCCTGCGCCAATCGCCATGCGGCAAAGCACAGCAGCCCGACAGCTGTCAGCGCAAGCAGAGCTTGTCCGAATGGCGCGTTGAGAAGCGCCCGAAGCGCGTCCTTACCGTCGGGAGCGCGCGGGTTACCGGCGGCGGCGAGAGCAGCCAATACGCCGATAATTACGAATACGCACCCTCTCGCGGTGTAACCGGCGCGAGCCACTACTGCGAGCCACGATTCCTGCCGGATGTGCGCTACCTTCTCATTGCGGACCCTTAACTATCCCAGTGTAACGCGGTTCCCGCCGCCGGCTCGACCGGCAAGAACGCCAAGCCGTCCCGCAGCTTAAAACGGGAGATGCGGTTCTGTTGAATGAAGTCTTTCTGCGGTGGGCCGGAGCGTGGCGATTCTGGTCCTTGTTAACTTCTCGTACACCCTCCCTCAATCGATGTCGGGCGGGCGGCTGGCTCATTACTTCCTCGTGTGCTGGTTGTGCCGTGCTCAAGTGCGGCAATCCCCACGAAAATTTTCGGCCGAATTGTAGGCTTCCCGACGGACAAGCCCTTGATCGACGACGCAAACGGTGGTTCGAATACGCTCAGCACGGGCCGCCGACCATTGTCCGGGGTGCGCGCTGCCCTCGACATCAATGCTTCGACGACCGCGGATGGTTTGCCCAGGGCATCCCTGCGGAAGGGGCGCGGGTCCAGGATGCGGCGGGCATGCGTTGCCGGCGGCTTCGCCTCTGCCGGCGGAGGAGTTGAGGCCAAGTTCGTGATGTGAGTGACAGTGCCATGCCGGATTCACTCGATGTTGCTGTCCAGCGAAAGCGGATCGAAGACCTGCGGCGACACGGCGAAAATACCCAGGAAGCTGAAATCCAGCTGCGGGCCATGTTGGAGGCGGTAAGCTGGCGCTCCCAGGCGGATGCCGTTCCGCAGCTCAAGAAGCGGGTGCACGAGCAGCGCTCGCGCGCGAGCTAACCCGGCTTCCGCCGCTCGCTGCCCGGGAGCTCGCGACATAATACGGAGGGCCTCGCGCGCGGCCGTGCGGGGATCGCACCTTCCGCCAGCCGCCGAATTTAGGCCCTACATTCACCCAATTGCGCGAGATAGTGCGCAGCCAGCCAACTCCGGTTGCTGGGGAAGGGGGCGCAGCGAGCCCCCGTTGAAGGCGCGCTGACGCAAGCCAGGGGGGTCCTGATGCGCAGCAGACTTGTTGCGGCGGTGGCGATGGCCTCCGCTCTCGTCGCTTTGGCAGGCCTCGGGGCGGCGGCTGCCTGGCGAACCAACGTTTGGAGCTTGCCGACGGGCCAAAAAGTTCGGGTCGCCACTGCGCACCTGAACGACGGCGGCAGGAAGTTTTTCGCCGCATTGAAAGAGGAAATCGCGGCGCGGCGCACGCCGATCCACCTGTCATTGCTGGAGACTGCGGATCCCACGGCGAGCGCGGAGGCGCTCAAGGACCATAAGGTCGATGCGGCCGTGATCCGCAGCGACAACCCTGCGGCGGCGGAAGGGAGGACTCTGTTTGTTCTGAGAAACCTCTACGTCGCGCTGCTGGTCCCCGCCACCGCCCCGGTGAGCGGCATCTCCAAGCTCAAAGGCAAAAAGATCGCCGTTCTGATGAAAGGGACCGGCCTCGATCCCATGGCCAGAGTCGTTCTCGATTTCTACGGGATCGACGAGAAGCACATAGCCCGGCTCGGGCTTCAGGAGCTTCCCGGGGCTTTGCAACACAAGCAGGTCTCCGCTGTGATGGTCATCGGCTCGACCGGCGCCGGTCCAATCCTTGAGGCCATCGACGCATTTCGGAAGGTAACAAAGAGACCGCCGAATTTCGTCGACATTTCGGAAGCGAAGGCAATGGCCGAACGCTTCGCAATCTACGATGAGGCCGAGATCAGCGTGGGCGCGTTCGGCGGCTCTCCTGCGGTGCCAGCCGAGACGGTGCAGACGATATCAGCCAATCTGCTGCTCGTGTCCCAGCCGTCGCTGTCCAATCGTGTCGCCGGCGATTTGACACAGTTGTTGCTCGCCACCAAGGCCAAGCTCGCGACCACGCTGCCGGAAGCGGGGCAGCTTTCTGCGCCCTCGACCGACAACGACGAGTTGCTGCCGGTGCATCCCGGCACGCTTGCGTTCCTCAATGGCACAGAAACGAGCATGTTCGACGATCCGACGAACGTCATCCTGCTGATCTCGATGCTGTTCGGCTTGCTCGGCTCGATCGCAGCCTGGGTCAGAGCGCTGCGCAAGAAGACGAAAAATCAGGAGATCAAACGCCAGATGCGCCGGCTGCCGCTCCTGCTGGCGGAGTGCAAGAGTGCAAACCGTGAGCGGCTCGACGGGGTGGAGCGCGAGCTTGACGAAGTATCCGAATGGTTGTCGGAAAAGTTCATATCCGACAACGTCTCCCTCGACGATTTCCGAAACGCGGAAGCGAGGCTGGCGCATTTGCGAGCCGTGATCCACGACCGGCGCGCGTCGGCGCCCTCGGGCGGCGAGGAGGGGCGGGCGGAGGCGCCAGAGCTTCTTGTGCACGCTGATGAGCCTTCGCCTTCGCTTCAACTCGAGGATACGGGCGTGCTGTACCGGCTGCCGGATCGCCAGCGCGACCGCGTAGTAATCATCGATAACGTCGCAGACGGCGATGCCCGCCGGCCTGAGCGCATCCCTCTTGCGCCTCCTTCTGCTGCGGCTTAGCCCTTGGTAGGTGCGACGCATGCGTCCCTCCATCCCCAACCGCAACAAGGGCGAGGCGGTGCCTCGCCGCTACGTCCCACGACATACACTCGAACGGATCAGGGCCTGCGGCGCGAGATCACGTAGGACTCGTCAAAGAACCAGAGGCCGCCGCGCTCGCGCAGCACCGCGCGCGTGGACTCGAAGTAGCGCCCGTCTGCCACGACTTCAGCGAGACGGTCGTCCTCGACTTGGGCCACATATGTCGCGGCGTTCCATGCAGCAAAAAGCGTCGAGGTCCCGATCGACTGCTCGGAAATCTCGGTCGGCAACGTGTGCATATCGTACCGGAACAGGGATCGGTTATCGGCATATGCGTTGAAATTGAGCCCGCGGCCCGCGGGCCCGAGCTCCTGTTTCACCGCCCTGAGGATCTGGTGGCGGTCATGGATGAACGGATTATCGCCAGGCCAGACCCGGTGGATGATGTCCATGCCGGGATCATGGCCGTGGGAATGGATCCCGATCAGGCGCCCGCCGGGTCCGATCGCGCGCGCGAGCGGTGCGACCACGCGGTTGGCCTTGAACTCGAGTGGAGCGCGTGCCCGATAGGGCTGTGAGGCTATGACGAGATCGTAGCTCGCCATGGTGCCGCCCGGACGCGGGATGATGGGATCGAGCAGGAATTTGTGATCCTCCCGGTAGAGCACGAGGACCACCGGTCTTTCGTAGACGGGGTTGCCAGTCTTGGCGCTCACGCCCGCCTTCCAGTTCCGCGACAGGAAAGGAACGAGATCGGTTATTTGTTGCTCGAAGCGATAGGCCGAGTCGCCCGCCAGCGGCACCTCGTGCCACACCAGGCTCGATGCAGCCGACAACGATTTGACCACAAGCCAGGGTGCATCCCCGTAGGCCAGGTTGGTGAACACCAGCACGGTGGCGGGATGCTCAAAGAAACGGTCCGACATTTTCTGCAAGGCGAGCCGGACGTCTTCCAGGCTGATCTCCTTGCCGACCACGTAGAACGGCGTATGGGGAAAGCGGTCGTGCATCGCGCGCAGCACGCGCAGCAGCACGGTGCCGTCGCCGACGCCGGCATCGAAGACGCGCAGGGCCGGCGGGCGCGGATGGACATTGGCCAGCTCGAGCGTGACCCGGCTCGCAACAACCCACTTTTCGCTGCAGGTGTGAACGAAAAGCAGGTATTTCTGTCGGTTATCGAAGAAGCGGAAATTGCGCTGCGGATCGTCGCGCACCGAGGCGGGCTGTGCGACCGGCAGCGCCCGGCCACGTGCGCCGGCGTGGAGCTCCGGTGATGGGCGCGTCACCACCACCGTCGACCCGGCCGCCGGCTGATCCGGACCCACATGGGCATGCCTCCTGGTCGAGCCGGATGCTTCCGTCGCGAGCCCTCGACACCTTGCGCATGCCGGCCAGCCCGATCAGCGAAGCAAGAGCGTATGCCTGCGTCAACCGCAATTGCGCGTGCGGATGCGATGCGTCGTTCCATCGGGGTACCGGCCAAGGTGCTACGGCGGCCTACGACACGAGCGGGCAATCGTGCCGCGCCGCTTGCGACTTATCCAGGGAGCTCTCACCAGGCCGCGCCAGCAGCAGCAGACGCAACAGGTTCCTGGCTTTCGTGTCTCACCCAAGGGGTGCACTCCAAAGCCACCTTCCCTGTAAATCCCTGTAAAGGGGGCGGGGCGCGAGCTCGATGATCTGAAAAAACCACGTGCATCCAAGGTCTTATGCCAAAAGGGACGAAGCCAAAACAGGGACGGAACAGGGACGGAACAGGGACGGAGCAGGGATTCTCGCATCGGAAGATCGAGGGGATGCCCTCAGAGCAGCTCATCACCATGGTTTGCGCAGCTCTCTTGCGCTTCGAGTCATCCCTGTTCCGCGGAATTGCAAGCCGCCGCTTGCGACCGCAAACATAAAGCCCGCCACGGGCATCCCGGACGGGCTTCAGGTACACTCCTGAAAGATACCCCTTTATACACGAGTCATGTTTCAATGTCGACGAGCCGCAGGTTGTATTTTCCGCCGGTAAATCGCCGTCCGGTCGCGATCGGAATTCGACCCGTGCTATGATCGCACGGAATTGGAAGGACAGGACTTCTCCGCGCCCCGCGGCCTGAACAAGGACACTTGATGCCGCGGTTTGCTGCCAATCTCGCGTATCTCTTCACCGAGCGCCCGCTGATCGAGCGGTTTGCCGCAGCCGCGCGAGCGGGCTTCGCCGCGGTCGAGTTGCAGCTCGCGTACGATCACGCGCCGTCCGCGGTGAAGGCTGAGCTCGATCGGCATGGGCTGACCGTGCTCGGTATCAATACGGCGCCGGGAAAGGCCCCCACGGGAGAGTTCGGGGTAGGCGCGGTCCCGGGACGCGAGGAGGAATTCGCCGCGCTGTTTGCGCAAAGTCTGGACTACGTCACCGCCATCGGCGGATGTCAGATTCATTGTCTTGCCGGAAGGGTGCCCCCAGAGCAGCGTCCGGCCGCCGAGCGCACCTTCATCCGCAATCTCGTGGCGGCAGCGGATCGAGCCGGCGAGCGCAACATCACGATCCTGATCGAGCCCATCAATCCGCGCGACCGGCCGGACTACTTCCTCACGCGGGTCGAGCAGGCGGCGGACATCACCGCCAAGGTCGGTCGCCCCAATGTGCGCATACAGCTCGACTTCTATCATGCCCAGATCGTCGGGGGCGATCTCATCAGGCGATTTGAAAAGCACCTTCCGCTCATCGGGCATGTGCAGGTCGCGGCCGTGCCGTCGCGCCATGAGCCCGATGAAGGGGAGGTGAATTACAGAGAAATCTTCGCCGCGCTCGATCGGCTCGGATACGGCAAGTGGATCGGCTGCGAGTACCGCCCGCGCGGAAGCACGGAAGACGGCCTGGGATGGGCGCGTCCTTACGGACTGAGCCCGCGGGCAAACTGACCACCTATGGAGGAAAGCATGCGGTTCGACAACAAGGCCGCGCTCGTTACCGGGGGCGCATCGGGCTTCGGCAGGCGCATTGCGGAGCTTTTCGCGCGCGAGGGTGCGCGCGTCGCGGTAGCCGACATCAATGAGCCCGCTGCCCGGGAGGCGGCAGCGGCCATCAGCAACACCGCCATCGCACTGCGCTGCGACGTCTCGCAGCGCGCCGACGTGAACGCCGCGGTGAAGGCAACCCAGGACGCTTTCGGCGGCATAGACATCCTGGTGAACAATGCCGGCATGAGTCACAGACGCCGCCCTATGCTCGAGGTGGAGGAGGAGGAATTCGACCGGCTGATGGCGGTCAATGTGAGGTCGATCTTTCTCTTCGCTCACGCCGTGGTGCCGCTCATGCGCAAGAAGAGATCGGGCGTCATCATCAATATCGGCTCGACCGCCGGCATTCGGCCGCGTCCCGGGCTGACGTGGTACAATGCGTCCAAGGGCGCGGTGAACCTCCTCTCGAAATCCATGGCGGCGGAGCTCGCCCCCGACGGCATTCGCGTCTGCGCGGTAGCACCGGTCATGGCGGACACGCCGTTGCTGCCGACCTTCATGGGAGGGGATTCGGCGGAGCTTCGCGCCCAGTTCAAAGCCACGGTTCCGCTCGGTCGATTTGCGACGGTCGACGACGTGGCCAATGCCACGCTGTTCCTGGCCTCCGACGAGGCCTCGTTTCTGACCGGCAATGTGCTGGAGGTCGATGGGGGGCGCTGCGTCTAGGGCTGGGCCCATCCCCAGGGGCTTATCCCCATGCCCTTGCCTTGCCCCGATCCGCTGTTAGGTTGCGGCGCATGTGGGGCCGCCGTCAACGCAAGCAACTGGATGAGCCGAAACCGACCGAATCTCCGGGCCGGCTGACGGAGGCGCTGCGCAAAGCCCGGGTCGAGGCGGCCGATCGCACCGGCGTGGTGGTTGATCTGCACGATGCCGAGATCGCCCGGCTCGAGCTCCTGAACGACGCGCTCGATCCGCTGTTCGAGCAGGTCCCCACCGAGATCGATCTGTTCGATCGCGGGCTGAGTCGAGGCGAGACTCCCCGCCTGTGGCTCGACCCGGTGGCCCACGTCGACATGGGACGCGACAAGCGTGTGTACCGGCTCCTGCAGGACACCCGATACGGCCGCAAGGTGCTGGCGGAAACCGGCAACGTCGTCGAGATGGTCAACGCCGTGACCAAATACGTCGCTCAGCGCATGATCGAGCGCGAGCGCGCGCTTGCGGACACTGCGTTTCCCGCGATTCGCGATCTTCGCTCCGAGGCTCGCGCCCTTCGCCGCCGCAAGCGCCGACGGGGGCTCAAGGCCTTTCTGTTCGGCCTGTTGCTCGGCTTCGCCACATTGATCATGGCGGCGCTGATCTTCGGCCCGAGGGGGTAGCAGGCATCCCCGTGCCGTGCAGGGCGAGGCAATGCCTCGACTGCAGGTCCAGTCTCAATAAAGCTCTCTGCGCTCGACCTCCGTTACGACCTCTCCATCCGCAGAGAGCACCCGCGCAGACAGCTCGCAGTGCCAGTCTCCCGGCTGCCCGGAGATGCGGTAGAGGTTGTATCCGGCCGGACCGTCCTCTGCTTGCGGCACCTGCGACGCCGAGGGGACGCCGACCGCCGGGATCCGGGAGTGCGGCCCGGGGAGGTAAATGATCGAACGCACGTGATCATGTCCGTGCAGAAGGAGCTCGGCACCGTGCCGTTCCAATGCCGCCTGCAGTATCGGCGTGTCGATGAGCCGCATGAAATGCCGGCGCCGGCTGCCCCGGGGAGGGTGATGAAGCAGCACTACCCGGAACCGCCCTTCGCCGCGAGCGCGTTCAAGCAGTCCGGCAAGCCGATCGATCTGCGTCTTGCCGAGCCGGCCCGTTGCCAGGAAAGGCGCGGTCGGAACGGCGCTGGACAACCCGATAAGCGCCAGAGAGCCGCACCGCCGCATGAACGGGAAGTCTGCCGGATCATGCCGGCCGCCATCCTCGCCGCGCATGTAATCGCCCCAATGCAACCGGAAATGGCCGTCCGCGCCGCGGACATAGAGGTCGTGATTTCCCGGTACCAGTGTCACGTCGCGTGCCGAGCCGAGCGACTCGAGAAAGGCGCGTGCGGGTGCGTATTCATGCGCCAGCGAGATATTAACCAGGTCGCCGGTGACAGCGATGTGATCGGGAGCGCTCGCCTTCAGGTCCTGTACCACCCGCGCCAGCACCTCGGGGCGGTGGATCAGGCGGCGTTTGCGCCGCCAGTTGATGTATCCGGTGGCGCGCTTGCCGATGAGCTCGGACCAGCGCGGCTGCGGCAAAGGAGAAAGATGCGGGTCGGAAAGATGCGCCAGCACGAACATTGCGGCTACAGCACGTTCCGATGATGTTGGCGCAGATGGGTTGCTCCACGACGGGCGTGCTCCCTCCCCCCTTTCAGGGATCCTTTCAGGAAGAGGTATCTGAGCCGCGCCGTGATTTTCACGACACGCCGCATTGGACGAGAAAAGCCTCCACCAGCTGCGCGCATTGCGCAGGCTTTTCGATCTGCAAGAGGTGGCCCGTGCCCGTGACGAAATCGTAGGCATAGCCTTGCTCGGAAGCGAGCGCCTGGTTGGTCTGCGCCGTGGCCGGCCCGCCTTTGAGATTGGGATCGGCGCCGATGAGCTTGACCGGCCCGCCGAACTCGGCGGCGCGCGGCCACAGGTTCAACGTCATTGCTTCGGCATAGATCGCGGCCTCATTTTCCGGCGCACACACCAGGACATAGCCGTCGCCCTCCGGGTTTCGCCGCAGCACCGATTCCGCCATCAGCTCGTGCGTGCCGCTCACCCAGGCCGCCGCCGCCCGGGATCGGCGATAATCCTCGGCGAGCTCCCGCACGGTGTCGAAGCGGCGCCGGCGGCCAAGCGCCCACTGTGTCAGCTTGCTCTCGAACGCCTGCATGACGCCGTAGCGGGCATGGCCCACCGGCGGCACGTTCGGCGGGTCGAACAGCACCAGGCAATCCCAGCGCCACGCTATCTCCAACGCGTGCTTCATGGCGGCGCGCGCCGACATGGAATGGAAAATGCCCGCGGTGCTCTTCTTGCCCCAGCGGGCATTCACGGCATCGAGCACCCGGTCGAGGTCGCGGGTAAGCTGTGCGTAGTCATGGTTGGGAGGGTCTGCCGGAATGTTCTGCCCATGATTGCGAAAGTCGAACACGAGCACGTCGTATCTGGCCGTGAGCTCTTGCCAGAAGGGCAGATAGGCATCCACGGCAAACCCGTTGCCATGCGACACCATCACCCGCGCGCCGTCCCGGTTTCCATGGCGGCGGACCTTGACTCGCGCGCTATCTTCCAAGTCAACTTCGAAGCTTTCCAGCGGAGCGGGAACGACAAGTTTCATTTTGCTCTGCAGCATGCTGGTCGATGGTACGGTTTGCAAGGGCGCGCGCC
The DNA here is from genome assembly GCA_036557665.1 of Xanthobacteraceae bacterium. Taxonomy (GTDB): domain Bacteria; phylum Pseudomonadota; class Alphaproteobacteria; order Rhizobiales; family Xanthobacteraceae; genus VAZQ01. Next base: position 58,811 of record DATBHG010000117.1, read on the forward strand.
AGATGAATCTCCGCGTTGGCGAGGATCGTGCTTGCGCAGACTGCCTACGCTTGTCCGCGCCGGCCACACGGCCACGATACATCAGACGGTTTGCCTACCTGACGGCTTGTGTGTGAGACGGGCGCCGGCCTGAGGAAAAGCAGACATGGGAGCGCACAGCAAGCGATGAAACGACGGGATTTTCTCCTCGCCGCGGCAGCAGGCGTGCTGACGGCGCCGCACACGGCGCGCGGCCAAGACGCATGGCCCCAGCGCACGATTACCATCATCGTTCCCTTCCTGGCCGGCGGCTCGGCAGACCTGGTCGCGCGCATCTTCGCGCAGCATTTCCAGGCGAAATACGGCGTTACGGTCGTGGTCGAGAACAAGGGCGGCGCGGGCGGCAGCATCGGGACCGGCATCGTGGCAAAGGCGCCGCCGGACGGCTACACGCTGGCGCTCGGGACAGTCAGCACGCATACGATCAATCCCTCGCTCTACAGCAAGCTCCCCTACGATACCGAGCGGGATTTTGCGCCCATCTCGCCGCTCGTGCGCTTCCCAAATCTGCTCGTCGTACGCAATGCCCTGCCGGTGAAGAGCGTAGCCGAGCTTATTGCCTATGGGAGGGCAAACGACGGCAAGCTGAATTTTGGCTCCTCCGGCAACGGCACTTCCTCGCATCTCTGCGCAGTCATGCTCATGCGTGCCGCCGGCATTCGCATGACCCACATTCCGTTCCGAGCCTCCACCGACGAGATGGCGGCGATGATCGGCGGTCAAATCGACCTTACCATCGACAGCATGACGACGATCTGGCCACTCGCTACGGCCGGAGAGGTGCGCGCCCTGGCGGTGAGCACGCCGCGCCGCGTGGACGCCGCGCCGGATTTGCCGACCATCGGCGAGACGCTTCCAGGTTTCGAGGCAACCGGCTGGCAGGGTCTGTTCGCTCCCGCCGGCACCCCCGCGCCGATCGTCGAAAAACTGGCGGACGAGGTGAGCCGCATCTTTGCCCTGCCCGAAGTGGTCGGCGCTCTGCAGAAGGTCGGCGGTGAGGCCTTGCCGATGCGGCCAAGCGAGTTCGCACAGTTTGTCCGGGCCGAGCGGATCAAATGGGCGGACGTAGTGAAAAGCGCGAATATTCACATCGATTGAGGTCGTCCTGCCAGCGTTGACGCTGTCGGTCTTCTATGGAAGCCTCGCTCCATGTCCAGAAAAGCAATATCCAAACGACGATTGCTCCGCCAAGCCGGCGCGGTAGCCGCGCTCGCGGTGCTTCCCCTTCCACGGCCGGCACGCGCGCAGACGAAGCGGCATGTCGGCATGCGGCTCGACTGGCTCTATCAGGGGCCGAATGCGGGCTTCATGATCGCTCAGGAGAAAGGCTTCTATGACGAGGCCGGGCTGAACGTCGAGATCGGCCCCGGCAAGGGCTCGGGGAGCACCGCACAGCTCGTCGGCAGCAAGGCGGCACAGTTCGGATTCGCGGATGGGTATGTCGTCGGCAACAGTGTAGCGAAAGGAATGAACATCAGGATGGTCGCCGGAATCTACCGGCGCAATCCGACTGCGGTCATCGTGCTGGAAGAGTCCGGCATCAAGGCCCCGAAGGATCTGGAGGGCAAGACCGTCGCGAGCCCGACTGGAGGGACACAGTTTCAGCAGTGGCCGGCTTTTGTGAAGGGCTGCGGACTCGATGCGGGCAAGATTCGGCTCACCAACATCGACCCCGCCGGCAGTCCGCCCGCCTTGATCACCGGCCAGGTCGATGCGATCGCGGGATACGCGCAAGGCTATGTGCCGAGCATCGAGATCCGCGGAAACAAAAAAGCTCGCATCCTCTGGTACTCGGACTGCGGCGTCACCGCGGTGAGCAACGGCATCATCGTGCATGCCGACCTGATCAAGGAGGATCCCGATCTCATTCGAACGTTCGTTGCCGCGAGCCTGAAAGGCTTTCTTTACGGCCGTACGCACGTGGACGAGCTCGCCGCCATCGTGAAGAAATTTTCCGAAGCGACGTTGCCGGCGATTTCGCGGCGCGAGGCCGAGCTGTCGTTCGAGACCTGGGTGACTCCCAGCACGGCGGGCAAGCCGTTGGGATGGATGTCCGAGAAGGATTGGCAGGAAACGATATCGGTGCTCAAGCAATACGGCGGGGTCACGACGCCGCTCGAGCCAGCCCAACTCTTTACCAACGAGTTTGTGCCGATGTCCAATGAGCTCGTCCCTCCGCAATCCGGACCGAGCAAGATTTGACCCTGACGATGTCCTCTCCTTCCGGCTCGCTTGCGGGAGGGGACTATCTCTCGTTTCAGGAGCTGAGCAAGGTCTATCCGACCCGCGACGGTCCGGTGCGCGCTCTGGAGCAGGTCTCGCTGCGCGCGCGACGCGGTGAATTTCTCTCCGTGGTCGGACCGAGCGGCTGCGGCAAAAGCACCCTCCTGATGATCACCGCCGGGCTCCTGCCCGCCTCGAGCGGCAGGGTCAGCGTCGACCGCAAGCCGGTGGCGCGCCCGCGCACCGAGATCGGCATCGTATTTCAAAGTCCGGTGTTGCTGGAATGGCGAACGGCGCTCGGCAACGTCATGCTGCAGGCGGAAGCGAAGAAGCTCGAGCGCGCGGCGGCCGAGCGCAGGGCGCGCCAGCTTCTGGAAGCGGTGGGGCTGGGCGGGTTCGAGCACAAATACCCGCACGAGCTCTCGGGCGGCATGCGCCAGCGCGTTTCGCTCTGCCGGGCGCTCATTCACGAACCCGATCAACTCTTGATGGACGAGCCGTTCGGAGCGCTCGACGCGCTCACCCGCGATCAGCTGGTCCTCGATCTGCAGCAGATCTGCAACGCGCGCCGCATGAGCGTGCTTTTCATCACCCATAGCGTGCCGGAAGCCGTATTCCTCTCCGACCGCGTCGTGGTGATGACGCCGCGTCCGGGACGGGTCGAGCGTGTGATCGAGATCGCGTTGCCGCGCCCGCGCACGCTCGCGATGCGCGACACAGCGGAATTCGCGGCCTATAACCGCGAGATCCTCGACCTTTTCCTCGCCCGTGGGGTGCTCCGCGAGCACTGAGCGATGGCCCAAGCTGACGACGCAGGCGCCCGGCCGGACCTCCGCAATGTGGGGGATCTGGAGCCGACGCTCGAGCGCGCACGCGGCGAGCGGTGGGCGCGAATGGCCGGGATCCTGTATCCCGCCGGCGTCGTGGCGCTTGTACTTGTCCTCTGGGAAGCGGGCACGCGCCTCTTTGCCGTCCCCGTATTTCTCCTGCCGCCCCCCACCGCCGTTGCCGTCTCGTTCATCGCCAATGCCTCGCTGCTCGCTTTCGACGCCTGGATAACCACGGCGGAGATCCTGCTCGGATTTGCTCTCAGCATTGTCGTCGGGATTCCGCTGGCGCTCGCGATCTTCCTCTGGCCGGTATTCTCGCGCTCGATCCTGCCGCTCCTCGTCTCATCCCAGGCCATGCCGAAAGTGGCAGTCGCGCCGCTGTTTCTCGTTTGGTTCGGTTTCGGGCTGCTGCCGAAAGTGCTCATAGCGTTTTTGATCGCCTTCTTTCCGATCGTCATCAACACAGCGGTCGGGCTTGCTTCCATCGAGGCCGAGAAGATTCATCTCGCGCGCTCCATGGGCTTCGGGGCGTTCGCCACGTTTTTCAAGATCCGTCTGCCGAACGCTCTGCCGGCGATCTTCGGCGGCCTGAAGATATCGATTACGCTGGCGGTGGTCGGAGCGGTCGTGGGCGAATTCGTGGGCGGAGACGCCGGGCTCGGCTATCTCCTCATGGTGGCCAACGGCAGCATGGATACCCAGCTTCTCTTTGCCGGAATCTTCGCCCTCACTTTCCTTGGCGTGGTGTTGTTCCTGCTGGTGGAAGTGGCCGAGCGGCTCGCAATTCCACGGCACATGATCCAGCGCACGGCGGAGTAGGGCGGGTTAGCGTACGAGTCGGCTGCAAGCAGCCGACTCGTACGCATAACCCGCCGCAATATGGCGCGGCCGATCGGCGGGTTACGCCTGCGAGCCGATCGATCGGCTCGCACGCTAACCCGCCCTACAAAACGAGGCCTACGCCGCGGCCGATTGCCACCTCTCCCATGGCATGCACACGCGCTCCGCCAGAACCACGAGCCCATAAAGCAGGAATCCCAGAAAGGAGAGGCTGAACAGCGAGACGAACGACATCGAGGTGCGCAGCTCGGTATTGGCGATGATGATGAGGTGGCCGAGCCCTTCGCTTCCTCCCACGAACTCGCCGATTACCGCACCGATGACGGAAAGCGTGCTGGCGACTTTCAGGCTGCTGAACAGGTACGGCAGCGCATTGGGAAGCCGCACCTTGGAAAATTCCTGCCAGCGGCCCGAATGCAGGATACGACAGAGGTCGATGAGCTCCTCCTCGATCGCAAGCAGGCCGGTGACCATGTTTACGACGACCGGAAAGAACGAGATCAAAAGCGCGAGCAGCACCTTCGACGTGATCCCATAGCCTGCCCAGATCAGCAGCAAGGGCGCGATGGCCACTTTGGGCACGATCTGGAGCACCACGATTTGCGGATAGATGACGTTGCGCAGGATGCGCGAATAGACGATCACGACCGCCAGGAAAACTCCCACCACCGCGGCCAGCACGAAGCCCGCCATCATTTCGTAGAATGTGATCCAGGAGTGATAGAGGTAGAGGCTGTAACGGCTCACCGCCTCCATGAATATCGCGGAGGGCGGGGGAAGAATGAACGCGGGGATCTGAAAGACACGCGTCAGCACCTCCCAGACGATCAAGGTCGCTGTAATCGAGAGGATGGTCGCAGTTATGTCGGCTTTGGTAAGGCCCACCGATCACCCTCAGATGTAAAGCAGGCCGATCTTGCGGCCGATCGTCTGCACGCACGCGCTGAAGCGGGGGTCCAGCTTGGTTTCCGGCAACCGTGGCCGCGGCAAATCCACATCGACAATGTCCGCTACCATTCCCGGTCGAGGCGTCATCACTATCACGCGGTCGGCGAGGAACACGGCCTCGGAAATGCTGTGCGTGACGAGAAGCGTCGTCTTGCGCCGCTCGCTCCAGATACGCAGCAGCTCGAAGTTCATCTCCTCCCGGGTCATGACGTCGAGGGCGCCGAACGGCTCGTCCATCAGCAGCAGCGAGGGATCGTGGACCAGGGCGCGGCAGATCGCGGCCCGCTGCTGCATGCCCCCCGAAAGCTGCGCAGGGTACTGATGGCGAAACTCGCTCAGGCCGGCCAGCTCGAGGAGACCGAGCGCACGCTCGGCGCTTTCCTTTCGGGGCAACCGCAGCATCTCGATGGGCAGCATCACATTGCCGAGAATGGTGCGCCATTTGAGGAGGACCGGGCGTTGGAAAACCATGCCCACGTCGGACAAGGGGCCAGTGACGCTGCGATCGCGAACCGAGACCGAGCCGGAAGAAGCAGGCAGCAGGCCGGCAATGATCTTGAGCAGGGTGCTCTTGCCGCAGCCGCTGTGGCCGACGATGGTGACGAACTCGGCATCCGCGACTGCAAACGAGACATCGGAAAGCGCCTGGATCTGCCCGTCCTGAGATGCGTAGACCTTCCCCAGGCTGCGAATTTCGATCGCGGCACGATCGCCCTCCGTGCGAGTGGCCGATGTGCCCATGCGAACCGTTTCTTCGCCGCGATCTCGAGCCCAGCCAAACAGCGCTGCCATTACCTGTCAATGCTGATGCAGATGACATGCCGGCGCCACGCCAGTCCGTAGCCCGGATCGCGCCCCTGCGCGATCCGGGGACGTCGTGCCCCGGATTGTGCGAGCGCAATCCGGGCTACGATGCTGCTCATGCTGCGCTGCGCCTGGGACACCGTCAGGCGCAGCGTGCGCGCGTCAGAATGTCGCGCGCATTCTGCCCCAGGATCCGCTCGCACTGGCTCGAAGGCAGTTGCTCGATGACGGGGCGCGCGATTGCGCCGTCCGCATCGCCGATCTCATAGGGAAAGTCGGTGCCGAACATCACCCGTTCCGCCCCGACAAGGTCGATGAGGAGGCGCAGCGAAGCGGGGCTTGCCACCACCGTGTCGTAGTAGAAGTGGCGCAGATACTGGCTTGGTGGTTTGCTGATGTTGGCGCGACAGGCCGGGTTCGCCTCATGCCTGGGAGCGTGATACGCAAGGTCCAGGCGTCCGGCGAGAAAAGGCAGCGTCCCGCCTCCGTGGGAGAGCACCAGCTGCAGCCCGGGATGACGCTCCATCACGCCGGAGAAGATGAGGCGTGCAGCGGCGACGGTTACCTCGGTGGGCCACGCGATCACCGTGTTGAGGCTGTACTTCCCCAAGGTCTCGCGCGTAATCGCTGTCGTGGCGTGCATGAAGACAAGGACACCGAGCTCGTCCAACGCGTCCCACACAGCGGCAAACTCCGGCAGGTCGAGCGGCTTGCCGCCCGCAGACGTGGGCAGGCACACGCCCTGAAACCCGTATTCCGCGATCGCCCCACGCAGCTCGGCGGCAGCGCTCCGGGGCTCGCCAAGCGGGACAACCCCCAGGCCGGCAAGCCGGCCGCCGCCGTGCTTGACCAGCTTGGCGGTTTCGCGGTTCATCAGGCGCGAGACCTCGACGCCGATGACGTGGCCATGGCCGGAAATCGCGCGGGGCGAGGGCGAGACAAGCTGCAGATCGATCCCGGAACGCTCCAGCCGCTCGAGGCGGCCTTCGAGGTCCCACATCAGGCGATCCATCTGGCCGTAGCCGCGGGTGGCATAGCTGCCGTCGGGACGGACCTCGTAGGGCATCCCGTAGCTCGGCTCGGCCGCAGTCGTGCGGATGAAATCCTCGGACGCAGCGTGGGCGTGGACGTCTACGATCATGTCGCTATTTGTAGATGATGATGCCCATGGGGGTAGGCTTCCAACCATTGCAGGGATTGCGCTCCTGCGGGCAGTTCGAGATTCCGATGAGCAGGTCCATCTCGGCGCGCAGGTCATAGTAGTCGCCCGCCACGCTGGTCGGCTCGCGTATCTCCATCGTGCCGCTCTCGTCCACCTCCACGTTCATGAACGGTACGAACGCATTGGGCATGTCGCGATAGTTGAAGCCCCAGGGGCCTAGCGCCATGGCAAGATTGCCTCGGCAGTTGGGAGTGCCCGGGACGCCGTAGCGGATGCGGTTGACCTCCTCGCTGCACATCGGTCCGTACGAGTAGCTCAATGAATTGGAATAATCCGTGATCGTCATCATCGGACGGCAGCGGATGGAATAGATCACATTGCCTTTGATGAACTCCCGCCGCTTGTTGATGAGCAGCGAGTTTCCCATGTTGAGGGCCTCGCCGAGATCGTGCGTGTTGAAACAAACGAGGTCGGGCACCTGCTTGCCTTCGATGTCGACAAAGCGCAGGACCTGGCCCTTCTCCATATTGAAGGCGGCATAGCCCCGTGCGGGAATGATCCATTCCTCGATGATCTTTCCGGGCACGGGGTGCTTGTGCAGAATATCGGGCTGCGAAGTCATTGCGTCTCCATATGAGCTTGCTCGGCTGGTTGCGCATATTTGGCGGGGCTCGCAATAGCGCATGCTGCCCCCGCAAACGTCAAGCCGCCTCAGCGCATGCGCAAGCCCATCCGCATTGACGCGCGGCGGTGGGTGTGGGAGCGTGATGGAAATGACGGGCCACAACCCCAAGTCCCGGCGCAAGGTTTTGATCGCGGGCGGCAGCTTGGCGGCAGTGACGTGCTTGCCGCTTGCCCGCAGCGCGTGCGCTCAGGCCAAACGAAAAGTCACCGTTCGCCTGGATTGGATCTATCAAGGCCCGAATGCCGGCTTCATGGTGGCGCAGGAAAAGGGCTTCTACGAGCAAGCCGGTCTCGACGTCGAGGTCGGGCCCGGCAAGGGATCCAGCAACACCGCCCAGCTCGTTGCCAGCAAGGCGACCCAATTCGGGTTTGCCGACGGATATGTCGTCGGCAACGGCGTGTCGAAGGGCATGAATATCCGTGCGGTCGCCGGTCTTTATCGGCGCAATCCCACCGCGATCATTGTGCTCGCGAGCTCCGACATCAAAACGCCGAAGGACCTGGAGGGCAAGACGGTCGCCATCGCCGCCGGATCCACCCAGTTCCAGCAATGGCCGGCGTTCGTCAAGGGCTGCGGGCTCGATGGGAGCAAGATCCGGGTCACCAACATCGATCCCGCCGGCAGCCCGCCGGCCCTGATCACGGGCCAAGTCCCCGCCATTGCCGGCTATGCGCTCGGTCAAGTGCCGAGCGTCGAGGTGCGCGGCAAGACCAAAGCGCGGGTGTTCTGGTACGCGGACTGCGGAGTCACCTCGATCAGCAATTGCATCGTCGCGCACAATGATCTGATCAAGGAGGATCCCGAGCTTGTGCGCGCGTTCGTCGCCGCCTCTCTCAAGGGATTTTTGTACGGCCGCAGAAACCTCGACGAGATGATTGCGATCGCCCGCAAATATTCGCCTGCGATCGAGCCGGAGATCGCGCGGCGCGAGGCCGAGATGTCGTGGCAGACGTGGGTCTCGCCGAGCACCGCGGGCAAGCCGTTGGGCTGGATGTCCGGCAAGGACTGGGAGGAAACGGTAGAGGTGCTCAAGCAGTACGGCGGCGTCACCACGCCGCTCGAGGCGCAGCAGCTCTACACCAACGACTTCGTCCCCACGGGCAGCGAGCTTGTCCCGCCGCCCGCGAATACCTCTCCCTGAAAGCGCCCTGAAACGGGGAGGCCGGCCAGGCGAGCCGAGCCGGGTCGAGGTCCGATTGGCGCGAGCACGTCGCACCCCGCGAACCCCCACTCGACAGCATTGCTTCGCAGGCGACGCAATGCCGTCGACCCCGGATCAAGTCCGGGGCCGGCTCTGCCCCTTGCAGGGGCAGGCATGGCCGCGCTGCTACTTCTGCTGCCGCGGGACTGCTGCCCAGGCCTCGATCTCGACCAGCATCTCCTTGAGATCGATCCCAACCCCGCGCAGCAGCGTGGCCGGCCGAGGATGCGCGCGCAGGTCGGGCTCGAACTCCTCGAAAAACCTGTACATCTCGTCGCGCATGTCGAACACGTCCTCGCGCCGCGGCAGGTAATACCGGAACATCACGATATGCTTGAGCGAGGCGCCCATCATCTCGAGCTTGTTCTTGATGTATTCGAGGCACTGCCGCGTCTGCGCTTTGACATCATGCGACATGACTTTGCCTCTGCCCGCCCGCTCCTCCTCGGGAGTCCGGCACGGCGCGTCCTCGAACGGATCGCGACCGGTCTCGCCGGCCAGGAATAAAATGTCGACGTCCCCTTTGGTTCTGAACCCGCCGCCCCAGTTCATTTTTTCCTTGTGATAATGCGGCCATAGGGTGCCCCATTCGTACTCGACTTTGCCTTGCTTCGCGAGCTCGAGAGCTTTCGGATTGGTAGCCATGGGGTCTCCATTGTCCTGAGATTTGTTGCCGGTGCACGGAAAGCTTCACACGCACGCGCACACCGGTCAAGCCGCGCACTCGAGTGTCAGACGCCGGCACGGTGAGGGCCATGCGACGCCGAGGCATTGCGATGCGGACGCAAGAGACGCAAGATGAGCGACGCAAGATGAGACGCAAGATGAGACGCAAGATGAGAGACGCAAGATGCCGGCCGGGAAAGCTCGTCGCGGCCGAAACGGAAAAATGGGGAAAAGTGGTTCATGCCGCGAACCTCAAGGCGGACTAGCTTGAAGAAGCTCTTGCCCTTGCAGGAGCTCTTGCCGACGTCGAGGTGCGTCCGGTGAGCGGGCTCCTCGGTACACCGCTCGTTCGCAAGGAGGATCCCGCGCTGCTGTCGGGCCGCGGACGATTTGCCGACGACCTTCCGGTGCCCGCGGGGACGCTGCACGCCCACGTCATTCGCTCGCCGCACGCGCATGCTCGGATCGTCAGCATCGAGGCGAAGGACGCGCTGGCCCAGGAGGGCGTCTGGGCAGTTGTTACCGGCGAGGATATCCGCAAGCTCTCCGACCCCTTCCTGATCGCGCTCAAGGCGCCGATCGATCAATGGTCGTTGGCGGTCGAGCGCGTGCGCTATGTCGGGGAGCCGGTCGCGCTCGTGGTGGCCGTGTCCCGGTATCTGGCCGAGGACGCGGCGGAGCTTGTCGGCATCGCGTACGAGCTGCTCGAGCCGGTGCTCGACCCGCGCGCGGCGTGCGAGCGCTCGGCGCCACTGTTGCACCCGCGCGCGGGCAGCAACGAAATCTCTGTAAGGAAATTCTCCTACGGCGATTGCAAAAGTGCCTTCGAGCGCGCCGATGCGCGCGTCGAGCTGACATGTGAATATCCGCGCAACTCGTTCACCCCGATGGAATGCTATGTCGTCGTCGCCGAGCATCGTCCGGCCGAAGACAGCTACGATGTGCTGGCGAATTTTCAGGGTCCATTCAGCACCCATCCCGTCATGGCGCGCGCCCTGCGCGTGCCCGGCCCGAAGCTGCGCTTGCGCATTCCGCCGGACAGCGGCGGAAGCTTCGGGATAAAGCTGTCGATATTTCCCTATATCGTCCTCGCGGCGCTCGCTGCCCGCATCACCGGCCGCCCGGTCAAGTGGGTGGAGGATCGGCTCGAGCATCTTCTTGCCGCAAGCTCCGGGCCCAACCGGGTGACGACAATCGAAGCCGCCGTGACCAAGGAGGGCCGCATTCTGGCGCTGCGGCTCGATCAGCTCGAGGACTATGGCGCGTACCTGCGCGCGCCGATGCCGGGGCCACTTTACCGCATGCATGGCGCGGTGACGGGCGCCTATGACATCGCCGATGTGGAGATTACGAACCGAGTCGTTCTCACCAACAAGATGCCGGCGAGCCTCATCCGCGGATTCGGCGGCCCGCAACTCTATCTCGCGCTCGAACGGCTCATCCAGCGCATCGCCATCGAGCTTGAGCTTGATCATCTCGATGTCATCAAGCTCAATCTGATCTCCAAGCAGAAGTTTCCTTATCGGGCTGCTGCCGGCGCCCTCTATGATTCCGGCGACTATCTGCGGGCGATTGCGACCACCACTGAAGGCGGCCGGCTCGATGAGCTCAAACGCCGGCGCGAGGCCGCGCGTGCCGCGGGCCGATACTACGGGATCGGCTTTGCCGCCGTGGTCGAGCCGGGCATGTCGAACATGGGATATCTCTCCACCCTTCTTACTCCGGAGGCGCGTGACAAGGCCGGACCGAAGAACGGTGCGGTGTCCATGGTCACCGTCAACGTCGATCCGCTCGGCGCCGTGTCGGTCACCGCCGACGTCACGGTGCAAGGGCAGGGGCACCAGACCGTGCTGTCCCAGATTGTCGCCGATCGCCTCGGCCTTGCCGCCGCCGATGTGAACGTCGTACTCGAGATGGATACCGCCAAGGATCAATGGTCCATCGCGGCGGGCACCTATTCCTGCCGTTTCACGCCAGGCACTGCGGTCGCCGCGCATCTCGCGGCGGAGCGCATGGCCGAGAAGCTCAAGGCGGTTGCGGCAAAGCAGCTCAACGTGCTGCCGCAGGACCTGGAGCTCGCCGGTGGTAAAATCCGCAGCCGTACCAATCCCGACAACGCCATTGCGTTCGGGCGCGTGGCCGGCACTTCGCACTGGTCGCCGGCGATGCTGCCGGAGGGAATGGCACCGGCATTGCGTGAGACCGCTGTCTGGTCACCCCCGGAGCTCGAGCCGCCGGCGAACGACGACCGCATCAACACCTCGCTCACCTACGGCTTTGTGTTCGACATGTGCGGCGTCGAGATCGATCCCGTGACCTGCCAGGTGCGCGTCGACCGGTACGTCTCCATGCATGATGCGGGCCGCCTGCTCAATCCCCTGATTGCCGGCGGGCAGATGCGCGGGGCGTTCGTACAGGGCATCGCCGCCGCGCTTTACGAGGAGCTCGTCTATGACGATACCGGTCAGTTTCTCACCGGGACCTTCGCAGACTATCTCGTTCCCACCGTCACCGAGATCCCGCCTGTCGAGATTCTGCACCAGGAAACGCCCTCTCCATTGACGCCGCTCGGTGCAAAGGGTCTGGCCGAAGGCAATTGCATGAGCGTGCCTGTGTGCATCGCCAATGCCATCGCCGATGCCCTCGGCGTCAAGGAGGTGCAGCTTCCCGCCACCCCGCGGCGCATCCACGCGCTGATTGCCGGGCCCGAACCGCGTCCTGCCCGAGACCGGATGCCGGCGAGGGGCTGACGGCCGATGAAGCCGCGCCCGTTCGACTACATCCGTCCCGATACGGTGGAGGAGGCGCTCGCCGTGCTGGCGGAGCACGGCGAGGACGCGCGCATTCTTGCCGGCGGCCAGACGTTGATCGCCATGCTCAACTTGCGGGTCGTCGAAGCGGCGATCCTGATCGATATCACCCGTATTCCCGAGCTGGATGCCATCACCGAGACCGGCGGCATTATCCAGGTCGGCGCCGCGGTGACGCAGAACCGGCTGATGCATTGGCCATCCCTCGCGCAAAAGCTTCCTCTGTTGCACGCAGTCTTGCCCTTCGTCGGTCACTTCCAGACCCGCAACAAGGGGACGGTATGCGGCTCGATCGCGCATGGGGATCCGGCGTCGGAAATTCCGCTGGCCCTTGCCTTGCTGGAAGGCGAGGTGGTGCTGCGCTCACAGCGCGCGACACGCATTCTTCCGGCTGCCGAGTTCCAGCAAGGCATGCTATTGACGGCGCGCGCGCCCTGCGAGCTGATTACCGGGGTCCGCTTCCCGGCCAGGAACGCGAAGGTGGCGTTCCGCGAGGTCGCCCGCAGGCACGGGGATTTCGCCATTGTCGCCATCGCTGCGGCAGCCGAGAGCCGTGAAAGCATACGCATCGGGGTTGCCGGCATGGCGGATCGTCCGGCCATTCGCTCGGTCGAAGCCGATGGTACGGGTGCAATCGGGGACTGGATCGAGCAGCTCGCATGGGAGCTCGAGGGTTATGACGATATCCACGCCTCCGCCCACATGCGCCGCGATCTGCTGCGCCGGATAGGGCCGATCGTGGTGAAGGAGGCGAGAGAGCAGTGCGCCGCGTAAGCAAGCATGAAAGTGCGCGCGTGAGCCTCACGCTCAACGGCCGAAAGGCTTCGGGACAGGCCGAGCCGCGCATGCTGCTGAGCGATTTTCTCCGTTACGTGCTCGGAGCGACGGGAACACATGTGGGCTGCGAGCACGGGATCTGCGGCTGCTGTACGGTTCTGATCGAGGGAGCCGCCGTACGCTCGTGCCTTACACTGGCCATTCAAGCCGAAGGAAAGGAAGTCACGACAGTGGAAGCGCTGTCTGGGCTGGACGGAAAGCTCAGCCCTCTGCAACAGGCGTTCCAGAGCAATCATGCCTTGCAGTGCGGATTCTGCACGCCCGGCATCCTCATGTCCTTTACCGATTTTCTTGCGCGCCATCCCCATCCATCGGAGGCCGAGATCATGGACGTGCTCAGCGGTCATTTGTGCCGCTGCACCGGATATGCAGGCATAGTTTCGGCGGTCCTGGAGGCGACAGGCCGGAAGGCGAGATCGTCATGACGACTGTCTTTGGCGAGCACCGGCCGGAGATTCCGTACGCCCCGATTGCCGATTTGCTGGCCGACTACCGCGCCCGTCATCCGGACAAGCTCGCGATCGTCGACGTCGACCAGGAAAAGTCCATTACCTTTGCCGCCCTCGAAGCCGCCACAACCGATATCGCGGCAGCGCTGAAGGAGAGGGGGGTCGGCAAGGGCAGCCGGGTTTTGCTCCTGGCCGACGAGAATCTCGAGAAGCTCTTGTTGTGGCTCGGTATCTGGCGGCTCGGCGCAGTCGTCGCTCCGCTCAATGTGGAGCTCAATGCCGCCTTCATCGCAGACCTCGCCGCCACCATCTCGCCGGCGCTTACGCTGGTTCATGAAGATCTCGACGCGAACACGCTGCTTCGGGGCAGGCAGTTTGTGCGGTTCGGCGCTTTCGCGCCCGAGCCGTCCGCCGCCGATCCGCAGGACGCCTTCTTTGGCGCGATGCGGCGCGGCGTTGCGCCTGCGGATATTCCGGAGCGTAACGAGCCCGCGGATGTGGCCTGCATCTTCTGCACGTCCGGCACGACCAGCCGTCCGAAGGTCGTCGTCTACGACCACTGCGCCTACTGGCTCAACGGGCTGTCCACCTTGGAGTGCCTCGGACTGAGCGCCGACGACCGCACGCTCGAATATCGCTCGTTCGGCTGGAACTCGGCGCAAGTGCTCAGCCTCATGCCGTTCCTGGAAAAAGGCCTTACGATGCACGTCGCGAGGCGTTTTTCCCAACGCCGCTTTTTCAAGTGGATCGAGCGTTATGGCATTACCTTCGCTGCCGGTGTTCCCACCGTCATCAACATGCTCCTCAATAGAGGCCCGGATGACCCTCCGGTGAAGGTGCCGAGCTGCCTGCGTCTCATGACCTGCAGCACCGCGCCGCTGACGCTGGATCAGTGGCGACGCTTCGAGGACACTTACGGGGTCAAGCTGCTGCAGATGTACGGCATGTCCGAAGCAGGTTGGCTCGCCGGCAATCGTCATTACCGGAGCAGGGCAGGCACGGTCGGGCTTGCCGCATTGCATCAGGAGCTCGAGATCGTCGACGGCATGGGCCGGCCATGCCCGCCAAATGTCGAGGGAGAGGTCACAGCCGGCGGCCCGCATTGTGCGGTCGGGTATATGCGTGAGGACGGCACGATCGAGGCGATACGCGGCAAGCGCATCAAGTCCGGGGATCTCGCAGTGATGGACGAGGATGGCTTCATTCACGTGAGCGGGCGTGCGAAGGATCTGATTATCCGCGGCGGGATCAATATCGCGCCGTTGGAGATCGATGAGGTGCTGCTCGGGCATGCGGGGATCCTCGACGCGGCAGCGGTCGGCGTGCCCGATCCGCTCCATGGCGAGGAGGTCATATGCTACGTCGTGCCGCGCCCGGGAGCGGAGCTGACCGCAACGGCCGTGGCCGAGCACTGTCGGGCTCATCTGCCGGTGCAGAAGGCGCCGAAGCAGGTCATTATCGTGTCGAGCCTGCCGAAGAGCGACCGCGGCAAGGTGCTCCGGGACAAGCTGAGGGAGGACTGGAGATCGCGCGCGATGCTCTCTGCGTGACCGAGCGCGCCAGCCGGTGTCGGACAGGATGCTATCGCCGCGAATCAGGAGTATCGGGATGGAAACCATCGGTTTTATCGGGCCCGGCAAAATCGGGCTGCCGATTTGTGCGAACCTGATCAACAGCGGCTACCGGGTGCTCGGCTATCGCCGCGGCTCGCTCGCCGAGCTCGAGAAGCTCGGCGGAGTTGCGGGCCGCTCGCCCGCCGATGTTGCGGAACGATGCGAGATCGTCCTCTCGTGCCTGCCCTCATCGGAGGCGCTCGCCGAGGTCGTGAACGGCGAACGCGGTCTCCTGAAATCGGCGCATCCGGGTCAGATCTTTGTCGAGCTCGGATCGCATGCGGTCCCCGACAAGGAGCAGTACGTGACGCCCTTTGCGCAAAAAGGCGCGATGTTCCTCGATGGCGAGGTGAGCGGCACGCCTGGAATGGTCGCGGCGCGGAAAGCCGTGATTTACCTGGCAGGGGACAAGCAGGCGTGCAGCGCGGCCCAGCGCGTCATCGCCGGCTTCTCGGACGAATGTCTCTATTTCGGTCCGTTTGGCGCGGCAAGCCGGGTAAAGCTCGTGAACAACCTGCTGGTCGCAGTGCATATTGCGGCGACGGCGGAGGCCATGGCGCTGGGCCTCAAAGCCGGGGTGGACGTGGATCTGATGATCAAGGCCATCGCCGACGGCAGCGGCGGGTCGACCCAGTTCCGCATTCGCGCGCCGTGGATGGCGGCACGGCGGTTTGTCCCTGTCCAGGGGACGGCGGGAGCGCTGCAACATTATTTCGACCTGATCGGCGACTTCGCCGGCAGCATCGGGGTTGCCACACCCATGCTCGATCGCGCGACCGAGCTCTACGAGAAGTTCACGAGCATGGGTCTTGCGGAGCTCGACGTCGCCGCCATGGTCGATGTCGTGTCAGCTCTGCCGCGATCGAGATATGACGGCGGCGCGCGAACCATGAAAAATGAGCACGGAGGCCGCCGATGATCAGCGTCAAAAAGATCGCGCACGCTACCTACGAGGTTCCGGACGTGGAGCGGCAGACGGAGTACTACACCGAGATTCTCGGGCTTGCTCTCACCGAAAGGAGCAAGGGGGCCCTTTATCTCGCATCGACCATCGATCACCATTCGGTGGTGCTGCGTCCCGGGCCGCAGGCGCAATGCGCAGGCATCGGGTTTCAGCTCGGGCCTGATGACGATCTCACCGCGTTCGAGCGTCAGGTCCAGGACCTCGGGGTCAAGACGCAGCGCAAGAAGGATCCCGACCCGGCCGTCTCCGAGCTGATCAGTTTCGAGGATCCCAAAGGGACCCTGATCGAAATCTTCAAGCGGGAGGCATTTTCAGGCCAGCGCTACACTGGCAGAGGCATCGTGCCTCACAAGCTCGGGCATGTCGCGTTCCATGTGACCGATGTGAAGCACGTGACCAAGTTCTATTGCGATGTCCTCGGCTTTCGCGAGTCGGACTGGATGGCCGATTTCTTCTCTTTCCTGCGCTGCGGCCCTGACCATCACACCATCAATCTGATGCAAACCGGCTCAAACCGGCACTTCCACACCGCGTTCGAGCTGCGCGACTGGGGCCATCTGCAGACCGCGTGCGATTACCTCAGCCTCAACGGCTACAAGTTGCTCTGGGGCCCTGGGCGGCACGGGATCGGTCACAATCTGTTTGCGTATCATCGCAGTCCCGCAGGCCTCATCACCGAGACGTTTGCCGAGCTGGATCGGATGAATGACGAGCTCGGCTATTTCGAGCCCCGGCCTTGGCACCGCGACAATCCGCAGAGGCCCAAGGTGTGGCCCAAGGATCCGGCCGCCTCCAATCTCTGGGGCATCATGCCGTCCGATGAGATGATGAAATGAAGATCGCAGCTCCGCAACGGTCGATCATGGGCAGGCGGGGCCAGGTTGCGCTTGCGCGGCGGTGATCCTCCGTTGCACCAGCCGCCCGCATCTCCGGCCGGCAACAAGGCCGTGCATGCGCTCGGCGAGTGCGCGATGACGGCTACCGCGGAAAACTGGACGAGCTAAACAGCTGTGTCGCCGCCGATACCGGCACGGGCCGCGCCGGGCCAGCGCTCGTGGGTCAAAGGAACAACCAGCTTCACCTCCAGGCCTTCCGGTCCAAACGACTGGTCCACCTGGCCGTTGAGCTGGCGCTCGATCACCATATTGATCAAGCGAGTGCCGAATCCGAGTCTGCGGCTGCGCTTTGGTGCAGGGCCTCCGCTCTCGTTCCACTGAAGGACCAGGGTGAGCCCCTGCTCGGTGCGGATGACCGACCAGGTCAAATGAACTCGACCGCCCGGCTCCGACAGGCTGCCGTGCTTGCTGGCATTGCTGACGAGCTCGTGCATCGCCATGCTCAGCCCGAAGGTCGGATCAGGCTCGAGAAAGACATTCGGACCCTCGAGCGAAATTCGATCGAGGAACGGTGCAACCAGCGTGTTCAGGAGCTCCACCAGGGAGGTCGATCTCCAGCCTCCTTCCGTGATGAGGCGGTGGGCATTGGCCAGAGCGAGGACGCGAGCCTCGTATTTCGTAACCAGGTCGGAAACGCTGCGGGAAGTTTTGGCCGTTTGCGAGAACAGGGCAAGCAGCTGGGAGAACAAGTTGCCGGAACGGTGCCTCAGCTCGCGAATCATCAGCTCATGGCGCTCATCGAGCTGTCTGCGCTGAATGGCGCCGGCAATGACGTTGGAAAGCGCGGTGAGGAAGGAAACGTCGTAATCGGGAAACTTGCGCGGCCTGGCGGTATGGGCACCGAGGACACCGTACGCCCGCCCATCCTGGCCGGCGATGGGAGTGGTGATGCCGCTCACCACGCCGTGATCATGCAGAAGCGGCTGTCCGCCGAACCGGATGTCGGTTTCGAGGCTCTCTACGATTACCGGACGGCCGGATGCGAGCGCATAGCCTGCCTGTGAGTCGCGCCCGGTCGAGATCGTCGCCTTGCCCACCATCCCCGGCTTCCACCCGATGCCGGCGCGAAGCAGCATCTCGGTGTCGCCCGGGAGCAACTCGAGTATCTTCACCATCTCGACGTCGAGTATCTCGCCGACCGTGGTCACGGCCTCGTTGAAGAATTTCTGCAGATCGGTTTCCGCCAGCGCGCGCTCCCCGAGACGCGCAAGCGTCTCCTGCTGACGCGCACGCACGTGGACCTCGCGGTTCACCCGCAGTCGCTCGGTGACGTCGCGGCACATGCCGAGCAGTTGCACGGCCGCGCCGTCTTGCATCACGACCGTAGCGGACGCCTCGAACCAGCGCTCATCGCGCTCTGTAGCTCCGGGCAAACGGTATTCCAGGCGACAGGGCTCGCTGGTCGTCAGAGCTTTGTGAACCACGGCGAGGAGCCCGGCGCGTTCCTGAGGCGTCAACTCCTTCGGCGCTATCAAGAATGTACCGCCCACCTTGCCGGCGGGCCGACCGTGAAGATCTTCCAGATTGTTCGACCAGACCAGGCGATGTGAGCTGAGGTCCCAACACCAGACGCCAAGCCGACCTTCGTCAAGAGCAGAGCGAAAAGCGTCCAGGCCGGATGGATCGTCCGGATCCGAGACGGCAGTCTGCCGTCCATCGGTGCCAGCTTGCTGCGACCGGGACACCTATGTATCTCTCGTAAGAGCTCGTGCGGTGGGCAAAATCGCTCTCCTCTCACGCTCGCTCCGGAGCGGATACAGCGATTGGAATCAACTGAAGGAAAATGCTTTCCCGCAACCCGCTCCGCGATGCGACGGCCAAGTGCCGCATGCTTGCTCGCCGTCAACTGTTCAAGCGCGGCAAAGGTTCCCGCTCAGCGACTTGCGCGTGCGGATGCACGGCGTTGCCGCCGTTGCGGCGCGCTGGAACAACCCTGATGGCGATTGCGCGGGACGAAAGGGCGCCGCTGATTCCCGCTGATCAGGACACGCAGCGTCCTGCTACCCGGGCGAGCGGCGGTTGTCCGATCGAGCTGACGATCGGCTCGCAGCCGACAAGCAACTCGGGCGTGCGCGGGGGTGCCTGGGGCGCCTTGATCTCGGCTGGTGCGCTGCCGGCATTTCGGCCGAGGCCGGGGAGAAGGGGTAGACGGTCGCCCTTCAGGCTGCGATTGATCGCAGCTGACGCCTGCTCGGGAAGCGAAGCCGCTGTGGTCGCGGAAACCTCAAGGCCGATGAGAAAAGAAGCTAGGGCAAATGCCGCTCCGCAGCAGGCTACAAGGTAGCTCGAACGATGCAGCATGGCTTTGCTCCCACGATCCATGTGCCCGTTAGTCGCGTTAACCCGCCGTTAGGTTCATCCCCCATCCGTGGGGGAAGCGGACCTTTGGGGGCGCCGCGTACGGGGAATGGCGTCGAGCTGACTGCTCGGACCGGGTTTGTTCGCGGCGGGTCAGGCCCAAGGTAAAGGCATCCGTAAAGGCATCCGGAGGCGACCAGGCTGCCGGACACGGCGGAAGAAAAGCACCACGCTCGGGAACCAAAGAATTGACCGGGCATTATCGTTGCAGCCGGCCGCCCATTCCCCCTCCCCGTGCTCGGCCGGCATCTCGGGCGCAGCTGATGGAAGCCATCCGCTGCGCCCGTGTCTTTTGGCTTGGCCGCGGCGTTGTGCCGGGTAATTGGAGCTGGGACGCCGCTCAGACCGCTGCGGGTTTGGAGCTCTGCGAAAGTCGAGCGGATAAACCGGGGTCCCCCTCGGTCGCCGAGGCCGACGTGGCAGGCGGGCAGGCAGGGAGCGGCTTTAAACCGTGACCCGTCGCTCGCGTCGCTTGGCGCTGCGCTCGAAGAACAGAGCTTGGCTCGCGACTGCTGAAACGGTCGCCGGCTGGAACGGCTTTGCAATCAGGAATGCGGGTTCGGGCCGTTCTCCGGTCAGGAAACGTTCCGGATATGCGGTAATGAAGATGACCGGGGCTTCGAATGAGCCCAGCAGCTCGTTGACCGCTTCCAAGCCCGAGCTGCCGTCCGCGAGCTGAATGTCAGCGAGAATGAGGCCCGGTTGCTTCTTCTTGGTCAGCGAGAGCGCCTCGGCGTGGGTACGGGCAACGCCCAGAACACGATGTCCAAGCCCCTCTACCAGGGTCTCCAGCTCCATCGCGATGAACGTGTCGTCCTCGATGATCAGCACGTCCGTCGCGATCTCTGCGGCCAGCTCACGCCCGGATTCCTCGACCAGGGCACGCAATTTCACGATATCGGTCTCGAGAATGCGCGCTGCATCGGGCTCTGAAAAGCCTTCCAATGCCACCAGCAGGAAGGCTTGGCGCGGCAGCGGGGTAATGTGGGCAAGCTTCTGCTCCCCCGGCAAACCGGTATCTGCCGAGCCGCGGCTGTCGTTCACGGCGACCGAATTCCAGATTTTCGTGAACAGGCGGTAGAGAGCGACGCGCGGGCCGCGCGGGTCATCAATAATCGAACGGTCGGCGATCAAGGCCTCGAGAGTGGCTGCCACGTAGGCGTCCCCGGATACTTGACTGCCGGTCAAGGCCCGTGCGTAACGACGCAGAAAAGGAAGGTATTGGGCGACCGCAGATGAGCTCGGCACAGTGACCCTCCCGTAATTGGCTTGCCACGAGCATACCCGGCGGAAACAATCGTGCCACAAGAAAGTTCCAGGCAGGGTGGAACGATCGGTTCCCAATCTCGTTATGGTGAGATAGAGGGAAGGGACCTGCCGCGGCCAGGGCCGCAGTGCAGGGCACGAAAAATGAAGGAAGCGAAGCCACTTAGGCCGGGCTGGGCGGGGCGGAGCCCGCAGCAGTCAGAGGTCGCAGAGCAAACGTCGGCAAGGGCAGAGGCCGCCATGCAAACGGACGCCCCCGCACGAAAGCCCGGAGGACGCCTGAGCCGGGAGGATCAGCGCCGGTTGGGGGACATCCTCCAGCGAGTTTACGACGACGTTGTGAAGCAGGGAGTCCCCGACCGCTTTCGAAAGCTGCTGCACGAGCTCGAAGGAGTATCTGACAGTCCGCAGACCATTACGGGGTCGCCGCGGTCGGGCCAAACGGCCGACCAAGGTCATGATGCCCCTGACGACGATGGAATTCCGGATCGCATCGGCGCTAAACGCTCGGCCGATCCGGGTAGCAGTGGATCGCACTGATGACCATGCGTCCATCCGTACGCGAGGCAATGCTTGGGGCAGTCCCGAGCTTGCGGGCGTTCGCCATATCGCTGTGCGGGAATGTCGATCGTGCCGACGACCTCGTCCAGGAAACCCTGCTGCGGGCGATGGCCAACATCGATTCTTTTCAGCCGGGCACAAACATGTCGGCCTGGCTCTTCACCATTCTGCGCAACTTGTTCCGGTCGGAGTACCGCAAGCGGCGGCGCGAGGTCGAGGATACGGACGGAAGCTACGCGGAGACCTTGAAGTCTCATCCCGAGCAGCATAGCCGGGTGGAATTCGAGGAGTTTCGTGTCGCGCTTGCAAAGCTGCCGTCCGACCAGCGCGAAGCGCTTATCCTGGTCGGCGCGTCAGGCTTTTCCTACGAGGAAGCAGCGGCCATTTGCGACTGCGCCGTGGGTACCATCAAAAGCAGGGTCAACAGGGCGCGGACCCGCCTTTCCGAGCTTCTCTCGATCAAGGGCGCGGACGACTTCGGCCCTGATCACACCACGCGGGCCATCCTGTCGGCGGGCGGACGCAGCTGATGCGCGTGCGTTAACGATCCGTTGCAGCAAAGCCGCATCGCTTCAGAAAATCTCGCCTGCCGCCTTCGCTCTGAGTGAGCCTTCAGGCTCGCGTGCACTAATTGTCGAGCCCGAGGACCTTTCCGATTTCTTTATTAACCTCAATGAGATCAGCGGTTCGCGAGCATGCCCGCGTCCGCTTAAAATTGTTTACCGAATCAGCGCATATCCGGCATGGATCGGCCGCGAACGAGATCATCGACTTCTCAGCGCGGTTGCGCATATTGTGCCCCGGAGAATCACACCGTTCGAAGTGAGGCGCGCGGAGGCGGCTGAACCGAGAGCGTATGTCGTGCAACTAAATGGTACAGGGTGTCAGGGGCAAATCCGCAAAAGCTTCCGAGCCAACATCGAGCTGGAGACCGGTGACGTGTCCCCGTCGGCACGCAGGAACGTTGGAGAGTGTCTTGGCAAAATCGACCTCGGCGCAATTGAGCTTGGCAGAATCAACTAGCACGATCGTCGATCGCGCCGGTCTCGGCGGTCTGCGCGCGGCTCTCGTCTCCGGTGTTGCGCTCGCCGTGCTCGGCGGGCTGACAAGCTCGGCTGACGCCTATTACCGGCGGATGCAGTATTTCGGCTCGAGTGTCTGGTCGGCGCCCGTATACACGCATCGCATGCGCGTAGCCACGCACCGCCACCAGGAGCGGTCCGAGCAGCCGAAGAAGGATTCCGGATTTGGCGAGATGCCCAAGGGCCCGCTCCAGCTCTCCGTCAACATCAGCACGCAGAAGGTAACGCTCTACAGCAACGGCGTGCGCGTGGCGCAGGGGCCCGTGTCTACCGGGATGCCGGGCCATCCGACGCCGATGGGCGTTTTCAGCATTATCGAGAAAGACCGCTACCATCACTCGAACATCTACAGCGGCGCTCCCATGCCCTTCATGCAACGCATCACCTGGTCCGGTGTGGCTATTCACGAGGGGGTGCTCCCGGGCCATCCGGCCTCGCACGGATGCATCCGCACATCGCACGATTTTGCGCAGAAGCTCTGGCCCATCACCAAGCTGGGGGTTCGCTTCGTCGTCGCGCGCAGCGAGATCGTGCCGGTCGATTTCGCGCATCCAAAGCTGTTTGTGCCAGCGCAGAAGCCGCCGGAGGCCCGAATTGCGATGAACGGCGAAACTGATGGTCATGCGGGCGAGCTGGTCAGGCTCGCCCAGGCCGAGCAGAAAGCCGAGGCGACCGACGCGGCTCCCGCAGGCGCCCCCGTCACAGCGGTCAAGTCGGTCGAGCCTCGTCCTGCCGGCGAAAGGACAGATGATGCCCCAACCCGGGCGGGGACCGTTGCCCCGGTCCCGGCCGCCTCGGAGACGCCGGCTCTGGTTGCGCCTGCGGAATTGCGCAAGTCGGTCGAGGTCCCGAACGGGAGCGAGAGTCCGGCGCAAGCCGCGTCCCCTGCCGTTCCGACGACCGGGACGGCTGCGGAGCAAGGACTCGCCAAGCCGGAGCCGACCGTCGATCCTGCCAGACCGATTGTGCCGGCGCGCAGCAAGGCCGCCGATCAGCCCACCAAGCGTACCGGGCAGGTGGCGGTGTTCGTGAGCCGTAAGGAGAAGAAGATTTTTGTGCGGCAGGGAATGGTGCCGATGTTCGATATGCCCATCGTCATCGAGGAGCCTGATCAGCCGCTCGGTCTGCATGTTTTCACCGCCATGGGCGCCACCGAGGATGGAGCGGGAATGCGGTGGAATCTCATGACCGTCCCAACCGACGGCAATGCAATGCCCGAATACCGAGGCCGCCGGCGTGGACGGGAGCAGCCGGTGCCAGTGCCCGTCGCACACAAGCCTCCTTCAAGCGCGGCAGAAGCCCTCGACCGCATCCAGTTCCCGAAGGAGGCTGTCGATCGGATCAGCGAGCTCCTGATCCCGGGCTCCTCGCTGGTCATCTCCGACGACGGGCTCGGACGCGAGACCGGCCGCGGGACGGAGTTCATCGTGCTCACCCGCTGATCGCTTGCGGCGGTGCTCGAAGGCTTCCGCCGAAGCGAGATAAAGACAAGCGGCGCGCGCATCCTCACCGTGCAGGGCGGGGCGGGTCCTCCGCTCCTGCTCATGCACGGCAACCCGTTCTCGCACTTGTCCTGGCACAAGATCGCGCCGTCCCTCGCGCGAGAATTCACGGTTGTAGCTACGGATCTTCGCGGTTATGGGGATTCCGAAAAGCCGCCGGGCGGCGAGGATCACAGCGGCTACTCGTTTCGCGCCATGGCGCAGGATCAGATCGAGGTGATGGCGACGCTCGGCCATCAACGGTTTTATGCGGCCGGCCACGACCGCGGTGCGCGCGTGCTTCACCGGATGTGCCTCGACCATCCCGAGCGCGTGTCGCGCGCGGCGATTCTGGATATCATCCCCCAGCATCACCTGCTCAATCACGTCACCCGGCAATGGGGCGCTTTCTCCTGGCATTGGTTCTTCATGATTCAGCCGCATGACCTTCCCGAGCGACTGATGGGCGCCGATCCCGATTATTTCATCGAGAGGAAGCTCGCGAAGACCGAGCAGGGGTTGAGCTTCTTCGATCCGGCAGCGCTGGCCGAATACAAGCGCTACTTCCGCAATCCTGCGACGATCCATGCCATGTGCGAGGA
>DATBHG010000118.1:0-14810 GCA_036557665.1 Xanthobacteraceae bacterium
CGGCGTATTCTCCAATCTGCCGCAGATTGCGCTCACGGTGATCGGGGCGTTTCTGCTGGTGCTGAGCGTGCTCAGCGGCTTCGGCTGCATCGAGTCGCTGTTGCGCGCCACCAAGCGGGTGGCGATCCGCTCGCCGCACGCATTGCCGCAGTCGGCGGTGATCGGATCGATGTGTGTAGGGACGGTCAGCGGCAGCGGCGCGGCCAACGCCATCACGATCGGCTCGGCGACCATCCCCGCCATGATCGGCGCCGGCATGCCGCCGGCAACAGCCGCGGCAATCGAATCGGCATCGTCGCTGGGCGGTCAGCTCATGCCGCCGGTGATGGGCGTGGCCGCATTCCTGATGGCGGAGTTCCTGGGGAAGAGCTATTTCGAGGTGGTCGCGCGCGGCTATGTGCCTGCGCTGATCTACTATGCCACCGTCGCCGTCTCGGTTTATCTGCTGGCGCTGCGCTATCGCATGCGCCTCGTGGTCGGTGCCTACCAGAAGCTGACCTGGCGCGACATCATCAATCTCGCTGCCTTCCTCACCGTGATTTCCGGCCTGGTCGGCATGATGGCTGCCTGGAATCTCGCCCCGCAATTCGCCGCGCTCTATGTGTTCATTGCGGTAGGCGGGTTCCTGTTTCTGGTTAATACCGCCGCCTTGCTGCGGCCCGGCGCCTGGTCGCTCGCGCAAGTCATTGCGCCGGTGCGGAAGTTCCTGGATGCCTATATCGAGATGACATCGGACCTCACACTGCTGCTGGCCACGCTGGCGATCATGACCGGCGCGCTGGTCATCACCGGCGTACCGACCAAGCTCGGCGCTATCCTCATCGACCTTGCGGGGGTGAACCTCGCCGCCATGGTCGTGCTCGCCTTCGTGTTCGGCGCGATCCTCGGCACCGGGCTGCCGCCGGCGCCGACGTATATCCTGGTCGCAATCGTGATCGCGCCGCCGATGATCCGTGTCGGCGTCAATCCCTGGGTCGTGCATTTCTTTGCGTTTTTCCTCGGCGTCTGGGGCGAGCTGACGCCGCCGACGTCGCTCGTCGCCGCCGTCACCGCAAAAATTGCCAACGCCTCGTTCTACTCGACCCTCAACCGCGCGCTGCAGATCTGTGTTTCGCTTTTCACCCTGATGGCCGGCGTCTTTGTCCATCCGGAGCTGGTGATCGAGCCGGGCGTGAGCCAGCTCGGCGCGGCACTTCTGGTATTGGTTGCCACCATCGGCATCAGCTTCAGCCTGCAGGCGGTCTTTGCGGATCGGCCGTCGATCGATGCCCCGGTCCGTCTGGTCCTCGCGGGCTTTGCCCTCCTCGCGCTGCTTTGTCCTGACAATCGGATCGCGACAGCGGCATGCCTGCCGGTCCTCGTGCTCATCGGCTATTGGCTGCTGCGGCGCAAAGCCGGCGAGGCAGTCGTAGAGCTGGCTCCCGAGCTGCCCGCGAGCCCGATAATGGCTCCCGTCGTCGATACCGAGCGTGGCCGGATGTCCTGAGGCACGAGTCTGAAGCCCGAGTCATGGACGTCCGCCTTGGCGTGAGCTTCGACGGCTTCGTGCCCACGGGTGAGGCAATCGGTTTGGCACAGCGCGCGGTTGCCTCGGGAGCCCGCAGCCTCTGGGTGGCCGAGCATCTCGGCTATCGGGAGGCGATTGCCACCTGCATGGCCTTTGCCCTGAAGGCGCCGGGGGCCATGCTCGTTCCCACCGCGGTAAGCCCCTATCTGTGGCATCCCACGCCCACCGCGATGGCGCTCGCCACCCTCGACGAAGCGGCGCCCGGGTGCGCGGCGATCGCCATAGGTGCCGGCAATCCCATGTTCCTCGCCGAATCGGGCCGCACTGTCGAGAAGCCGGTGCGGGCGATGCGAGAATTCGCGTCTGCCCTGCGCCGGCTCTGGCGCGGCGAGGCAGTGCACGCCGATGGGGAGTTCGTAAAGCTCGCCGGCGCGCGGCTGGCGTTCGAGCCGAAGGCTCCGATTCCGATCTACATCGCCGCCATCGGTCCGGACATGTTGCGCCTCGCGGGCAGCATCGGCGATGGCGTGGTCCTGTCGGCGGGGCTCTCGACGGATTCGGTACGGCGATCGATCGCATTGTGTGCCGAAGGCGCGCGCAGGAGCAACCGCGCAGCAGGCGAATTCCGCCGCGCCGGTTATCTGTTCTTCGGGGTCTCGCATGATCCGGCGGAAGCGATCGATGCCGTCCGGCAAAAGCTCGCTTTCGTCATGCGCAACAAGTTTCTGGCCGCGAATATCAAGGCATCGGGCATCGCCGTCGATCAGGAGGCGGTCATCGCGGCCATCAGCAGGCGCGACATCGCGGCCGCGGCCGCGCTCGTGCCGGACGCTGCCGTTGAAGCATTCGGCATCGCCGGAACCCCGCAACACTGCCGCAAGCGACTGGCCGATTTCATCGAGGCCGGATTGGATGAGCCTGTGCTCGGGATTCTCGGCTCGGCCGAAAATTGCCGTTTGGCACTCGATGTGATGCGGGAGTTTGCGTAGCAATCTGCCGCTGATAGAGCCATGCTCTCACTCGAGGGCACAGGCAACTGGTGACGCAAACTGGTTTCGGGCGGCGAACAGCTCGCTGCGGGGAGGCGTTGCGCCGGAGTCCGCTGCCCAATTCCTCATCTGGGGGTTTTCAGATCGATGAAGCGGGATGCCGATTCGAGGAAAAGCCATCCCGCTCCGGTCCTGCCGAGATCCGGGGCGTCTACCCGTTGAGGGAGACGACGCGGCCGCCCGCATCAATGTCGCGGGGCAGGCGTTGGGCCTGATTCAATCTGAGGAAAAGGCCGGTGATCTCTCTGTGAATTGTCTCGATTTCGGAGAATTGCGCAAGAACCGTCGATACCCGGTCCTCGAGCTGGTGCCTGGTTTTGCTCAGCTGCTGGATGCGATCCGCGAGACCGACACCTTCATCCTGCTCCAGGCGAGCGATTGCAGATGCAAGCCGGTTTCGGGTATCGGACAGGGCCTTGAGAACGCCGTTGACGCCCGATTCCTTTTGCTCCAGAGGCGAGACGCGCCGCCCAAGAGCCTCGAACTTCTCTTCAAGCTCCAGAAGGCTGGGCATGGAGCTTTCGATCTCTTCGCATCGAGTATTCGTCGTCCCTATGAATTGCGACAGCTTTTGCAGCCGGCGCTCGAGCGTCTCGCCGTCGCTGTTTTGCTCGATCACGGATATGCTTTTCTCCATCTCCTCCTGCGAGCTTTGAAGCTGCGAGACCGATGTCTCGATGGAGCGTCTTTTCGCGATCACGTCGCCTAGCTTTTGTTTCACTTCCTGCTGCTGCTGACGGACTTGCTCGACGCAGCCGATAAGGTCGCCGCTTTGATTGCGTTGTTGATGAAATTGGATCGTCTGCTCGGTGCCGGCAATCCGTGCCTGCAGGGCGCTGAGGGCCCCTTCGGGGTCGCTGCGACCGAGATATTCGGTGGCTCGATCGAGGCCCTGCTGATCCTGCTCGACGCCGAGCACGTTGAGACGTATGCCCCGAAGCCGCGTCTCCAGGACGTCCGCAGCTTTGCGCCTTGCAATCAGCTGGCAGTGCTGGGCGAGAGCGAAAAGCATGAGAGAGATCGGCACGAGACCGATGACCAGCCATGCAATCTGTTGGGAGGCTGGCAGGGACCAGAACAGTCCTGCAAGAGCCGCAGGCTGATATTGCAGGGCAAGGAGCTGGTAGGTTACCGCGAACGCCAGAATGCCACTGGAAAGGAGGACAAATGCGAGCATACTTTAGTTCCTTATCGTGATGGGGATTGCACCCGCTTTGCTGCACACCCGGTGTGGCGCGTCCCTTCCGTTGGAGGTGGTTGCTCCCGGTCGTTTCTTGCTGGAGGCCCCGCTGCCATGACGCTGATATCGCGCCGGTGGCCGGCCCCTTAGTCTTACTGAGTCAAAAGAGTCCACCGCCGGCGCCACCAATGCGACTGCGACTGCCACGGCGACAATTGCAGCTGTGGGCACGGTGACGTCATTGGCGACCGGGTCAGGAGCCGATCCGGTTTGCACGGAAGGCTGCCTGTCGCGGAGCTCTGCGAGGAATTGCAAGAAACAACACCGGAGAACGCCCTCCCAGCGAGGGTCGATCGCAATGAATTAGTCGCGCCGGTCGGGAGCAAGGTTCAGCTGTCCGGCTGTCGCGGCGGCAGCAATTGTGGAAAACCGCTGCGGGGGACAAAAGGAGGTAACCGCCCACTGTCTCGAGCTCACCACGCGATTCTCAAGAGCCCTGTTGCATCGATACTGCCCATCAGGGCTTGCTCTCCGTTAGAGCCGGCTGTGTCGCTCGATGTCGCGATCCGGCATCGCGACCAGGATGAGAACGGCGGAGATGGTCATCACAAATCGAAATGCACTGGGAACGCCATTCCATTTTTGTGACTGCCACATTCCGAACCACTCTCCTCCTACCGACATGAACCCGGCCTGCCAGAGCAGGAAAGCGAGCGTTAGACCGAGGATCGCAAAAGTCTTGGCTTGATTGAACAGGCCGGCATTCGCGCGAACGTTACGCAAAAGCGAGGCCGCACCAAGCCAACACAGAGCGGCGGTAATTGCTTCCGCAGCAATGATCGCGGCGTAAAGCGCGTGTTGCAGCGCAGAGTCGGTGATCGCGCGATACTTGATAGTGGAAAACGGATAGATGGTATCCATTGACAGGACGTGCTCGACGAACACGAAATTGGTGTTGTAATCAGTCAAGTTTCCGAACGCGACCAGAGTGGCGAACAGCGCAATGGCGGCGACCAGCGCGATCTTGGCGGCACGAATGGCAATCATAATTTCCTCCCGAGCGATAAAAGCTCGGCCATGAGTGTATGCGGCCTGGATGCCTTTGGGAGCCTCCTCGATCGCACAGCAGTCCCGGTAAACGCATCAATCGCGCGCTCGTACGCTGGGTCAGCTTTCGTAGGGGCGAGGCATTGCCTCGCCCTCCGCGCGGCACGACGGGACCCCGGGTCGCTCCTACGAGCCGGCTTGCAAGGCGTAATCCACGTCCAACGCCGCCGTCCGCTCAGAGGGTTCCGGGCCTGGACGCCAGCCCCGTGCGAAGGTGCCGGCGCGAACGATTCCTTTTGCGAATGGGCGGTCGAAGATTCCTGCCGGGCAATTGATCACGCCCCATTTCACTGATGCGAAATCCCTGCTTTAATCGCATCGTTGCGAGCCACCGTCTCCGTAGTGGAGCGATGAATGCGTGGGTCGAGGAGATAACGGGAGTGCGCCATGGTCAAGGGCGAAACGAAGCTGCTCTATCCGGGACTGGCCGGTTTCTATCAGACTATGCTGCCGATCGCCGGCACGTTCGTGCGCATCATCGTCGGCATCATGTTCTTGATGCATGTGTCCGCGAAGTTCAAAGCCGGCGCCGCGGCGGTCGCCGCCAACACCTTTGCCAAGAATCACATCGAGCCGGCATTGATGTGGGCCTATGTCATCATGGCCCTCGAGTTGGTCGGCGGCATCTGCCTGATCGTCGGCTTGTTCACGCGCTTCTTCGCGGCTGCGCTCGCCATCGAGATGCTTGTGGCGTTGCTGTTCGTGCACCTGGCCAGGGGCTATGCGGCCGGCGGCGGCGGATACGAATACGTGCTGCTGATCGGGGCGGTATGCTTCGTCATCGCAATCCGCGGCGGTGGGCCTTATTCGGTCGACCGGCTTCTGGGCAAAGAGCTCTGAGCCTTCGAGCCTCCAGAGCGCGCAGTTGTAACGAGTGACGCTTGCTGGCCGGTTCTGGAAGCATGGTGCGCGGTTTATTTCACGCTGATGCCGGCAGCCTTGATCACCCTGCCCATCTTCTCGGTTTCGTTGGCCAGGAGCTTGCCGAACTCCTCGGGCGACATCGATAACGGAATGCCGCCGAGGTCCTCGATGCGAGCCTTGATCTTGGGATCGGCGAGCGCGGCTCTGATCTCCTTGTTGAGCGTCGCGATGATCGTCTCGGGCGTGCCGCTCGGCGCACCGACCCCGTACCACTGAGCCGATTCGAATCCCGGCACCGTCTCGCCGACCGTCGGGATTTCGGGCATCGACTCCAGGCGCGTCGCCGACGTCACCGCGATTGCGCGCAGCGTGCCGGCCTTGATGTACTGGACCGCCGACGGAATGGTGCAGAACACCATCTGCACCTGCCCGCTGAGCAGGTCCGTCAGCGCCGGCGTCGTGCCGCGGTAGGGCACGTGCGTCATCTGGATGCCGGTCATGAGCTGGAGCAGCTCGCCCGAGGCGTGGTCCGGTCCGCCCGCGCCGCCGGTCCCCATGTTGATCTTGCGCGGATTGGCCTTCGCATAGGCGATGAATTCGCGGACGTTATTGGCCGGAAACGCCGGATTGACCGCCATGAAATAGGGAAAGCGTCCGATGCCGGCGACCGGCGCGATGTCGCGCATGAAATTGAAGCTGAGACTTTCATAGTAAGTCGCATTGATCGCATTCGCCGCGTTGACCAGAAGCAAGGTGTAGCCGTCCGGTGGCGAGCGCACGACCGCCTCGGTTGCGATATTGGTTGCCGCCCCGGTGCGGTTCTCGACCACGAATTGCTCGTGCAGCCGCTCCGACAGCCATTGGCCGATCAGGCGCCCCGCGATGTCGACGCCGCCGCCCGCAGCATAGCCGACCAGGATATGCACCGGGCGCGACGGATACGTTTCCGCCCGGGTCGCCTGCGGGGAGGCCGCGACGGCAGCAGTAATCCCGGTAAGGCACAACAGCTCGCGCCGATCGATCGCCATGACGGCTCCCTCTGCATCCACGACAATGCATATCAGTATGATGGGTTTGGGTACCCTGCTACAAGCGACGGCATGACGCGGAAGCATCGGCGGAATTGGCACGCGCTGCGCGCGCGGTCTCGCCGTCTCGCCGCCCCCTGTCACTGTTTGACAATGCGAGCGTAATGCGCGCTTTGAGCCAAGCTCTTCGTTTTCATCGGGTTTGACGCGTGAGCATGAAGCATTGCGATCTCGGCATCGCAGTGGTGGGCGCCGGGCGCATCGGCACACTGCGCGCGCGCATTGCGGCCAAGCATCCGGCGGTGCGATTTCTGGCGATCTCCGATTGCGACCCTGCGCGGGCGCGCGCGCTTGCCGAGCAGGCCGGGGCCGACCTCCACTCCGGCGACAATGAGGAAGTCATCCGCCATGCCGGCGTGACGGCGGTGATTGTCTCCACTCCCGAGCAGCTGCACACGCAGCCGGTTCTGCGAGCGCTGGAGCTGGGCAAGCCTGTGCTGGTGGAGAAGCCCATCGGCTTCTCTCTGACCGAGGCGGATGCGATCCTCGCCATGTTGCGCGCGACCAACGGCAAGCTTCGCGTCGGCTACAGCCGCCGCTACAAGGAGTGCTTTCTGCGCGCCAAGGAGCAGATGCGTCACGGCAGGCTTGGCAGGATCATCGGCGCCACGGCGCGGGTCTACAACTCGCGCGCGCAGGCCTTTGCCATCCTCGAGCGGGATCCGCACGCCACGCCGGTGCTCGATGTGCTGACCTATTATGTCGATCTCATGTGCTGGTTCCTCGAAGGCAACCGCCCGGTCGAGGTGGTGGCGCGCGCCCAGCACGGCATTTTCCGCAGCGCCGGATACGGCGCGGATGACGTGACCTGGGCGATCGTGACGTTTGCCGACGGCGCCGTCGTCAATCTCGGCGTGAGCTATGCATTGCCCGCGAATTACCCGACCCAGGGGCAGTCCGACCGTGTCGAGCTGCTCGGCAGCGAGGGCACCATGATCATCGACGACGACCACTTGGACCACCTGTTGTTTTCGGAGAAAGGAATCCCTCACCCGTATGTGCCGGGCCACATGGTCAACATGGCATTTCTGGGCAGCAACAGCGCGGGCGACTGGGCGGTCGACGAGTTCTGGGGGTCGCTGGGCAACGAGACTCGTGCTTGGCTCGATCATCTCGCGACCGGGGCGCCGACGGTGCATACCACGCCCGAGCAGGCCCGGATCAATCTGGAAACGACCCTTGCCATCGAGCGCGCGGTGGAATCGGGCCACCCGGTGCGCCTGCCGCTGCAGGCAGAAAAATAAACTGCATCGCAGCGAGCGAGCTCGGCTGATCGGGGTGCACGGGAACGCGATCGTTGCGGTTTCGTCCCGAAGTCCTTACGTAAGAAGTCCTTACGTGAATTGTGCGAAATCGTGCGGCCGGAATTGCAATCGCTTGGAATCGCAGCCTGCCGAGCGATGGCGAGCTTCGGTCCGTCAGCGCGCTGAAGGGATTCATGAGCGAATTTCAGGACCATGATCATGCCGCCCGTTCCCGCGACGGAGCGGAACGCTGGAAGCACGATGGCGTCCGCGTAATTCCGGGTGACCGGTTGGATCCGAACGTACCGTCGACCGTGGGCATGGACAGAAAGGCGGCGATCAACTTTGCCCGGGTGGGGGCCCAGAAGCTCTGGGCCGGTACGGTGACCATCAAGCCGAATGCAAAGACCGGCGCTCACCATCACGGGCACCTCGAAAGCATCATTTACGTCCTGCGGGGCAGGGCACGGATGCGATGGGGCGATCATCTGCAGTTCGCGGCTGAAGCAAATCCTGGAGATTTCATTTTTATCCCGCCATACGTGCCGCATCAGGAGATCAATGCAAGCACTGACGAAGCTCTGGAGTGCGTTCTGGTACGTAGTGACGGCCAGGCTGTCGTGATCAATCTCGACATCGAGCCGGTGGAGAAACCGGAGACGGTATTGTGGGTGGACCCGCTGCATCGCGATACGGCAGCAAAGGCGTGAATGCCACGGCATTCGCTCCGGTGCATGACTCCGGTTGTGGCAGTGTGCCGGCTTGGGGCGCGTCATTGGCCTCGCTGACTTGAAGGATCGACGGGGGCGCTGCTTTTTCGCCAGCCATTGGCCGATTTGTGCGTTTTGGCTGCTGCGCTCGCGGCAGTGTCCATACAATTCTTGACAATTCTTGGGGGGGAGACTGGCATGCCGGACGACCTGTGGCGCTGGGATACGATGAGACTGGCGCATGCGATCCGGACACGCCTCGTTTCCAGCGCCGAGGCGGTCGCAGCCTGTCTCGGACGGCTCGAATCGATCAATCCTCGGGTAAATGCCGTCGTCGAGACGCTGGCCGAGGAGGCGCTCGGGCTCGCCGAGCGAGCCGATCGCGATTTGGCGAAGGGGAGCCCGATTGGTCCGTTGCACGGCGTTCCCGTCACCACGAAGGTCAACACCGACCAGAAAGGCTGCGCGACCACAAATGGTGTCGCTGCCTTCGCGAGCCTGATTGCGGATCAAGACAGTCCGTCGATCGCCAATCTGCGGCGGGCCGGTGCGATCGTAATCGGCCGAACGAACGCCCCGGAATTTTCCTGGCGCTGGTTCACCGACAATGAGCTCTACGGCCAAACCGTCAATCCGTGGAATCGCCGGCGCACCTGCGGCGGGTCGAGCGGTGGGGCGGCGGTGTCCGTCGCCACCGGCATGTGCCCGCTCGCCCATGGAACCGATTTCGGCGGGTCGATCCGTCATCCTGCGTTATGCTGCGGCATTGCAGGACTTCGTCCGACATCGGGCCGGGTGCCCGCCCACAACGCGACCACGGGCGACCGGCCGATCACGGCGCAATTCATGGCGGTCCATGGCCCGCTCGCGCGGCGAGTGGGCGACCTGAGGCTGGGGCTCGCCGCGATGGCGGCCGGGGACGCGCGAGACCCCTGGTGGGTGCCGGCGCCCCTTACCGGTCCCGCACCCGCAAGACCTGTTCGCGTGGCTCTGGTGGACGGCAATCGTCGCACAGGCCTCGATGCCGCTATCGCGGACGCATTGGAGCAGGCCGCCGCCTGGTTGGGGGATGCAGGCTATGCCGTGGAGCAGGCCGAAGCCCCCTCGATCGAGGAGGCCTCGCAGCTGTGGTCCACGCTGGTGCTCAACGAGGCGAAACTCGCAATGATCTCTCAGATCAATCAATATGGAAGCGCGGCTATCCGCAGGACCGGCGAGCTGATGATCGCGCAGGCCCCGGAGACCGACTTTCCGTCGTTCCTGAAGGCATTGGGCCGGCGGGCGACCGTGTTGAGGGAGTGGCAGCTGTTCTTTGAACGCTATCCGCTCGTTCTCATGCCGGTTTGCCGAGAGCCCGCTTTCAAATTGGGGCTTGATCAGGAGGATGACGCTGCAATGAAACGCATCCTTGACGCGATGACTCCGATACTCGCTCCCGCTGCTCTTGGATTGCCCGGCGTCGCGGTCCCCACGGGCGTCCGCAATAATGTCCCGCTCGGCGTGCAGCTTGTCGCCGGCCGCTTCCGCGAGGACCTGTGCCTGGACGCCGCGGAAATTATCGAAAGCCGCGCCGGGGTCCTGACGCCGATCGATCCGATTTTGGGAGATTGACCGCTTTTCAGCCGCACGCCGTGCGGCTGTCTCGAGTCGCGATGGACATCCGCAGCTCGTCGGCGCCCAGCGGGGAGCGTCGCGGCGCATGAGGCGTATCAATTCGGCTTGTCAACGCCGCCGGCCTTGCTCACAGCATCCGCTTGACTTTTCGTAACTGATCGGTTACCTAGTATGTAACCTTATGGTTACGCATGGCGGGATATGGCTGTTCTGAAACCGAAGCGGCGCGAGGCGGTATTCCGAGCGATCGGCGATCCGACCCGCCGCGAAATCCTCGGCCTCTTGCGTCACCGCAATCGCACGGTTGGCGAGCTCGCCGGCAATTTTCGTACCAGCCGTCCTGCGATCTCAAGACATCTCAGCTTGCTGCGGCGCGTCGGCTTGGTCGTAACCAAAAACCAAGGCACTACGCGGATCTGTCAACTGAATGCCGAACCGCTGCGCGTGGTCGATGATTGGCTGCGTGATTATCACGAATTTTGGACACAGAGCCTGCAGAGCCTCAAACGCCATGTCGAGGAGGACCCATGAGTACGGTAGCACCTTCAGTTGAAGAGATTGTCCAAGAAATCACGATCAAGGCTCCCGCGGAGCGGGTTTTTGAGGCGCTCGTCGATCCGGCGCAACGGATGAAGTGGTGGGGACAAGAGGGCCGCTTCAGAGCTACGAATGTGGAATCCGATTTGCGGCCTGGCGGCCGTTGGCTGATGAGCGGAACGGGAATGGGTAGACCGTTCAAAGTCGAAGGCGTCTATCGGATCGTAGAACCTCCGCGCGTGCTCGCATTCACTTGGCTGCCGTCTTGGGACGAGGAAGCGAGCGAGACGCAGGTGCGGTTCGATCTTCGTGAGCAGAACGGGGTAACGACGGTTCGCTTGACCCATTCGGGCTTCGCCGCCGAAGGCTCCCGCGCTCGCCATCAAGGTTGGCCGCAGATCTTGGGTTGGCTTAAAGCCTACGTTGAAGACTGAGAACCAAGGAGGACGCGAACCTTTTCAGATGGAACATATGCGCGCCCCCGAAAGCGTGGAAACGAAAAGGAGCTTCATCGTGTAGAAAATGAAGGACCCATCCTTATTCAAGGGGGGAGCCGGAAGGCGCTTTCGTCTCAAGTGCATGCGCGATTCGAAAAGTATATGGCGGAGATCTTCAGCCGCTTAACGGTCATCCTGCCGCCGGACCGTCACAAAGCCTTACAGGCAGGAGCGGTGTTTTGCGGATGAAAGCGCGACGTGATGCCGCGCGATCGAATTTCGAGGAGCTGATCGCTGCCGTCCGCTCGGTCCTCTCTCGATGGCTGTTGGCGTTTCGCCTTGGATAAGCACGCTTTAATCCGACCGTAAACACTCATCCTGGCATGCGCTCCGCCGATCGGCGCAGACGCCAGTGCACGGCAAGATAATAGGCTGCGACGCTCCGAAAAGGCTTGAATGGCGCGAGCGCGCGTTCAAGCTGAGCTGGGCTCAGCCGTCGGCCTCGCCCAAAGTAGTGGCCGACCACTCGCCGCAGCCCCATGTCGCTCGAAGGCAGGGCGTCGGCGCGACCGAACCCACGCGCCAACATATACTCAACCGACCACTCGCCAAATCCGCGGGCTGCCAGCAGCTGTTGACGGATGCGATCATCGCTTTGCTCCTTGAGAGCATCGAAATCCAGGACACCCTGCCTGACGCGTTCGGCGAGGCCCTTCACGTACTCGGCCTTGCGGCGAGAGAGGCCGCAACTACTCAGCTCTCGGACCGAAGCGGCTGCGAGCCGTTCTGCGGATGGAAAGCGCCAAAGCTTCCCCGATCGCGCGCCAAACCGGCTCACCAGCCGCGCGCGGATGTGAAAGGCAGCTGCCAGCGAGAGCTGTTGTTCGGTGATGGCGATGATCGCCATCTCGAAAAGAGTGGCCGGCCGCAGTGGTTTGAGTCCATTCAGCGACGAAACAACTGGACCCATTGTGGGGTGGCCAGCTGCCAGCTCGTAAAACGGCCGAACATCGAGCTCCGACCAAACAAGCCATTTCGCAATCTGTTCAAGCGATGTCCTGTCGATTCTGGGTGTCGCGGACGCATGCACGACCGACAATCGCCGGGCCGGCTGTGAGATAGTGACTGCCACCGAATTACCATCGAAGTCGATTGCCGTCGTGAGCACGGGGGGCGGTCGCGCGACGGGGAGAAAGCTGGCAGCCGCGGCGATCGAAAGAGGCAAATCGAACGGAGCTCTGACTCGCACCGACACGATCGCATGCTGCACGCCGGGTCCACTGCGCGTGCTGCACTGCTTCTCTCCGACGCGGGTTCCGCTGAACATCTGGTCAATGAGAGGTGTGATCGGGAGCTGCCGTATCCCATTTCGCTACGTGATGAGCCGGGCCGGCCTCTGGAACGTGATCTAGTGCCAGAGACACTGCAGCGCGACCACGAAGCGGTTGCGCAGCCCGATC
This sequence comes from Xanthobacteraceae bacterium, assembly GCA_036557665.1. Lineage (GTDB taxonomy): Bacteria > Pseudomonadota > Alphaproteobacteria > Rhizobiales > Xanthobacteraceae > VAZQ01. Next base: position 12,798 of record DATBHG010000118.1, read on the forward strand.
AGGAAATAGATGTGGATGCAGCCCCAGAACCACGATCCGAGCCGGACCGTGAAATGCAGCCGGCCCAGTGCAACCACGGCCGCCTTGCGTCCTATGGTCGCCAAATTCCCGTAGTCGCGATAGCGAAAGGCCGGGGAATTGATGCGCTCCTGGATTCGAGCAGCAAGCAACCGCCCCGACGTAGCGACCCATCTGCTTTGCCCCCGGCGCCAGGATCCTGTCATCCTGTAAAGCGATTGCCTCGGCAACCCGCGCTTGCCGATCATCCCATAGCCGTTAACGGCAATCCGTACCTTTCTTGGCGGCGACCTCCATTCTCAGTTCAGGCCCGGCCAACGAGCAGGTCCTTCAGCACCACGGCATCGTTGTGTGCCTCGTCATGGGCCGAGAACACGAGCGTCACCCGGCCGCGTTCCGCAAGCCTGCGCAACCGGCCGAGTTGGTCAGCATGCTGCTGAATCTCCCTTTGGTAACGCCGCCGGAATTCCGGCCACCTGTCCGGATCATGGCCGAACCACTTGCGCAGCGCTGTGCTGGGCGCAATCTCTTTCATCCATTCATCGATCGCGGCATCGGCCTTTTTCACCCCACGCGGCCATAAGCGGTCGATCAATATGCGCGTGCCGTCATCAGGCGCGGGTGGCTCATAGGCTCGCTTGAGCTTGACGTGTTCCGGACGAACCTTGTTGATCATCGCAGTGCTCCGAGGATGCAACCCATCAGGCGAGAAATTGAAGCCGCTCCAGCTCCATTCGCCCCCTCGCTACGCGGAGAAGTCAGGCGCAATCCGACACTCGCTCCCGCTGCTCTTGGATTGCCCGGCGTCGCGGTCCCCACGGGCGTCCGCAATAATGTCCCGCTCGGCGTGCAGCTTGTCGCTGGCCGCTTCCGCGAGGATCTGTGCCTGGACGCCGCGAAATTATCGAAAGCCGCGCCGGGGTCCTGACGCCGATCGATCCGATTTTGGGAGATTGACCGCTTTTCACCTGCACGCCGTGCGACTGCCTCGAGTCGCGATGGACATCCGCAGCTCGTCGGCGCCCAGCGGGAAGCGTCGCCGCGCATGAGCAATTCGGCTTGTCAACGCCGCCGGCCTTGCTCACAATCGACCCACGGGTCGCAACCCACGATTCCGAGCACGGGCGAGGAAATCATGCGTAGCTTGCAAGCTGCCTTCACCTTGTCGGTCGTAGCGATGGCGGCGGCGAATGTCGCTCATGCCGAGCCGCTTTTGATCCGCAATTCCTATGTGGTTCCGGTGGCCGACTGGGAGCCGTTCCTCGTCGCCAAGAAAGACCTCGCCAGGCATTGGGGCACGTCCTACCTGATGGAGGCGGTGCGCTACCAGGGCACGCCGCCGATGATCACGGCGATGGCGAACGGCGAATTGGAAATCGCCAATCTCGCCTACTCGACTCTCGGCATCGCGATCGAGAACGCCGGCTTGGCCGATCTGCGGGTGATCGCCGACGCGTTGCAGGACGGCGTTCCCGGCTATTTCAGCAACCAGTTCTTTGTCCGCAAGGACTCCGACATCAAGAAAATCGAGGATCTCAAAGGCAGGGTGCTCGCCACGAATACGATCGGTGCCGGTGTCGACATCGCCATGAAGGCGGGGCTCAAAAAGCACGGGCTGATCGATAAACGCGACTACACCGTCATCGAAACGCCGTTTCCGACCATGCCGTCGATTCTCAACGAGAAGAAGGCCGATCTGGTCACGGCGGTGATGCCGTTCGCGATCAACCCGCAGCTCAATCAGATCGGTTTTTCGCTCTATGACCAGACCGAAGGAATGGGAAGGACGCAGTTCGTGTTCCGGACTGCGCGGCAATCTTTCATCGACAAGCATCACGCCGTGCTGGTCGATTACATGGAGGACATTCTGCGCATCCAGCGCTGGTATCTCGACCCCAAGAACCACGATGAAGTGGCAAGGATTGCCTCCGACCTGATCAAGGTCCCGCCGGAGCGGTTTGGCTGGCTGTTCACCAGGAAGGACTATTATCGCGA
>DATBHG010000119.1:0-10748 GCA_036557665.1 Xanthobacteraceae bacterium
AAGACATCCACTGACGTCCTCAATGCAATCATCACGCTGTGGAATGCCGTAGCGGACGGCCACCTCACTCCAGACGAAGCCAGCACGTTATCGGTGGTCGCGGAGCGGTCAATGGTGGTCATCAGCCAGCAGGAGGCTCTCAAGCGTATCGAGATCCTCGAAAAAGATCGGGAGCTCCGTGATGCGACGAAAAATGTCGAAAAGGATTGACGCGCTCGAGCGGGCGGCGGACAAAGAGGTCTTTGCGGACGCGATTGACTTCGCCGTCGCATATTATATTGGCGGCGCGAGACACACCTCGGAGGTTGTGGACGCCTACGCCAGAGCGCTGGGCTACAAAGATCTCCATGAATTTTGCCAGGCGTGCGCGGATTTGTTACGCCAGCCATCCGACAGTGTGGCGAACCGTCGGATATTCGAGCGCACTTGCCGAGCGCGATTTCAACTTCTCGCCAAGTTCGGTTATGATTTGCGGCGCGCACGTCCGGCAGCTTTGGCTGATGCGACGTACCGAATTGTCCGAACGCTTCCAGAGCAGTGGCTTACCACCCTCAGATCCGCGCATCGGAAATCATGCAAGGCCGAGGTGAGGGCAAATCGATTGCTCAAACAGCTGATGAAGTCAGCAGAGTAGTGTGTCAGCTTGTCGCCATACCAGACGGCGCCAAGACGATCCTGTGGCCGCCCCGCAAGGGGCAGCCCGTCAACATCGCCATGCCGCCTGCTGAGAATTTTTGAACCCTGTGGAGGCGATGCTCTGCGTAATTGTCGCGTATTTACGCAAATGACTGAGCCCTGGCGCACGCTGGCAGCGCGCGCACGCTGGGTAGCTCTCTGCACTGTGCTCTTCGAGACCGATTCTGGCGTTCTTTTGCCTCCCGCAGGGCGCCACCCACTCGATGCCAAACAAGACGCGCGCCGAGCCGCAGACGAACAAGCTCGGCAAGAACTCGGGGACATCCATCAATTGATCGATATCGGCGAACCAGCGACCATCGATGGCTTGATGAAGGAATTGGACGTCAAAGAGCGTTTGGATGGCATGATTAATCGATGTCTCAAGCAATTGTTGATGGTACGGGGTATCAAATCCCTGTCCTCTGGGACTTCTTCGACAGCGCCGCGGCAAATTGCAGGCGCGCGGAAAGCAGGCTAATCGCCTGGCACTCTCCTGGCGAACTCAGTGAGAATGAACGACAAGGTATCAATCGCTGTCGCTAGGGGAGTCCACCTTAGCGCCGGGAAATGCAGGTCGCCCGAAGGCGGGCTGATCGGCCCAGCACATCCAAGGGGGCTGACCACATCACGAGGGCTGCAGGAGGGCTGCAGGCAGGCCCTCGATATGAGAAATCCCCACTAGGATACTTCGTGATTGCAATTTGACGATTTGGCCGCAGTAAAAGGGAATTAATTCAATGGCATATAGAACGCGGGTATGGCTCACAGTTTGCGGCGCTCGATCGCGACATGCTCGAGGGCTACCGGGCTACTCGGAGTCGCTGCCGCTGATAGCGCGGTCTGGCATGTAGTGTTGCGTCAAGGAGCTGGTATTCCTCGAGCGCGCCGCCGCCGGCTGGCGTATCTTAGCAAAGGCGGTTGGTGCGAAAGCGGGCTGCGTGTACTAACAACGGTGACATAGAAAGGCGGCGCTGAGGGAACAGTTCTCCAAACGTCACTTGGGCAGCAAGTCAACGCCCATCGGGCGTGCGCACGCCGCCCCAGGCGTCGCGTACCTGCTGATAGTGCACAACCGGGTCGTAAACCTCGATTTTCAGCCCAAGGACCTGCGGCGACAGCGCACCGGTCGCGGCCAGCACGGTATAGGACGCCACCACGCGGTCGCGTTGCGCAGTGACCAGCGCCACGCGCGCGTTGACGAGGTCTTGCTGCGCGTTGAGGACATCGAGGGTGGTGCGCTGGCCGACGCGGGCTTCCTCGCGCACGCCGTTGAGGGCAACTTCGGCGGCGGTGACCTGGGACTGGGTCGCGTCGATCTGCGCTTTGGCGGCCTCGAGCTGACCCCAGGCCTGTGTCACCGTCGACTGCACTTGGTCGCGCGCGGTGTCGAGATCGAGCCGACGCTGCCCGAGGGTCTCCTTGGCTTGCCGGATCGCGGCATATTCGGCGCCGCCCTGGTAGATGGGCACGGTGAGCTGAGCGGCGATCGAGGCCTGGAATTGCTCGAGCACGGCAAGCGCTTGCGTCGAGCCGAAGTTCTTCTGCACGTTGCCGACGGCCGACAAAGTGGGCGAGAGCGCGCCCTCCGCAACCTTGACCTGCTGGAGTGCGACGTCGACGTTGTACATTGCGGTCGTGATCAGCGGGTGCTCGGTGCGGCCGCGGGCGATCGCACCGTCGAGCGTGCGCGGCGAGAGCCGATCGACCGGGGCTGCGGGAGCGAGCCGCGCCGGCGGTGGCACCCCGATGACCTGCTGGTATTGCGCCTGCGCGGTGACGTAGTTCGACTCGGCAAGCGAGAGCTGGGAGCGGCCGGCGGCGAGACGCGATTCCGCTTGCGCCACGTCGGTGCGGGTCACCTCGCCGGCGGTAAAACGGTCGCGCGTCTGCCGTAGCGTGACCTCGAGCACGTTCACGTTGCTGCGCTGCAGCTCGAGGATGGCCGCGGTCTGCAGCAGATTCATGTAGGCGGTGGCGGCGTTGAGCAGAGTGCCCTGCTCGGCCGTGCGCAGCGCCTCGCGGGCGGAGGATACCTGCACCTCGGCTTGGCGCGTGCGGTTGGCGGTCTGGAAGCCGTTGAACAGCGTCTGGGTCGCGGTCAGGCCGAAGGAGGACACGGCAACGGTACCGAGGCTCTGGGTGTAGACCGCACCGCTCTGCGGCGTGGTCCCCACCTTGGTCAGCGTGTCAAGATACTGCTCGGTCAGACTCGACGTGCCGGTCACGCGTGGGCGATAGCCCGAGAGCGCGGCTGGAACGTTCTCGTCCGTGGCGCGGGTCGCGGCGCGCTGGGCGTTGAGCTGAGGGTTGTTATGATACGCTTGGACTAGAGCGCTTTGCATCGTAGCGGCGCCTGATCCAGTGCCCACTAGCTTGTGGCGCGCGGGCTCAGCCGCAAAAGAAGCTACCGACACCGCGGTCATGCCGAGCGCAACTGCCTGCGCTACACCGCGAACTATACCGCCAAGGCATAGGACGCCCTCTAGCCGCCCATGGCGGCTTAACCTCTGGCAGCGCCTGCGCCCGAACGGCGCTAAATCCTGCGCCAACCGTTTCCCCCGATTTCCTACCGACAAAACACCAACAAAACCAGAAGGTTTGTCGGGCGGCCAATCAAACCTAATCGCGCTCAAGATTTGGTAAAATCGGCTTGGGGTACCGGTACCCAATTCCGGTCTTCGGCCGGTGACCGGAACCTTCTACGTCGTTCGAGCGAGCCTCGACCGTGGTCGGGTCTCAGCGGATCGCGAGAGGAAGCGAGCGCGCCCTCAACCCTTCCAGTCGAAACGATTTTGTGCTGGTCGTCGCGTGGCCGTTGGCGAGCTGCTACCCCGGCGGCTCCTATCCATTGCTCGCTACCCTACACCCCGTCGCGGTGGGGAGCCATGCGGGAGATTGGGTGACGAGGCCGACCAGGCGGCTTGGTGGAGCCTGCATTGTGATGACCTCGATGCCATTTGGAATTTGACGCCTTAGACGACTTTGAGCGACTGACTTTCGCCCTTCAACCGTCGCCATGTTTCGCGGCTCGCTGACAGGGCTCCCTTTGTCCGCACGGTATAACGCACCGTCGCGAATACCTCTCGATCGGGTTTGATGGACGCATGCTCGGCGGGCATCGCGAGCTTGCCCTTGGTAGACGGCTGTGTTGATCAGAGTCATTCCGTGGTGGCGCTGTGTGGAAAGTGGGGAGCCCCTCGCCCCGCGGGTCCGCATTGAAACCATGCGTATCGTTGATATAAGTGCGTCAAACGCCTGGGCCGAATTCTCCAGCGGTCTTTCGGCGCACCCGCGAGGCCTATCTCGAGCATGAGAACGCCAAGGCCGAGCGCAAGTGGCTCATGCCACAAGATGCAAAGAAGGCGCCTCATGGCATCCGCGCCAAGCGCTCGAAATCCGGCGCGGTAAGGTTCTTATTCGATGTCTTGAGCTCGGACGACCCGCCATGCACCGGCTCAGTGAATCGACGGCGCGATCACCATCAATGGCTTGATGAAGGAATTGGACGTCAAAGAGCGTTTGGATGGCATGATTAATCGATGTCTCAAGCAATTGTAAGCTCGGCCGGTGCCTTGTGCTCAAGCCGCCGTGCTCCACTCGAGTGAACTCCAGAGCTCGTCTGCTGGGGCCGTGCAGCGCCGTTCTCGTCTTCTATCTAACTGGGTGAGCCGTTGGCTGGTCTTGGGGTCCATGTCTTCGAGCGCCTTGTCGGCTCTCATCTGCCACAGCCAAGCTTTCACCTCGTCTCCGCGCTTCAGGGCCTTCTTGTGCTCTCGCACAAAGCGCCGATATGTGGCGATCTTGCCCTGTGGACTGGCCTTGAACCTGGCCCGCTTCTCTGATCGCTGCTCTGCCGCTCGTTTCTTGTTGATCTCGTCGGCCGCCTTGCGGAGCATCGAGGCCATATCGTTCCAGTCCAGGTTCAGCTCTTTGAGGCGCTTGCGCGCTGCACGTACAGCGGCGAGCGCCTCGGCATCGTTGTCGCTCCCGGCGAGCGCCAACAGCTTCACGAACTTCTCCATGCGACCACCCCTGTCGTGCATCAGCTCGAACGCAATCTACCAGCGTCCGGTCAAAGAAATCCGAGCAGGACTGCCGAAAGGAAGCCAAAAGCAAACACAGTTGCAATGTAATGCATGAATCACCCCCTTAGCCCCGCACCATCAATGTTAATTAAGGTCTAATTTTGCGGGTTGGCCCATACCATCGAGGAGGTGGCGCCTATTTGGGAAACGCCGGCCGGTTTTGTTTTCGCCAGATGTCACCGCGAGATTTTGAGAGTTAGTCTAGTTCCCTCATACAAGATAAGGACCGCGCCGCGGATTCTAATCGAGGCCTAACGCGTGCCGGCTGCAGTTCGGCATCTCGTATCGGCACTACGCGCGTTATGAGCCGGCGACGACGTTGCAGTTCCACCTATACGACAAATCCGGGATCGGCGGTCCACAGGTAGGCGCCGCGAGCCGCTATGACTCGCCTTGATTGCACATCGTATCCCGGTAACATTGCTCTATCGAGTCGTCGATTCGTCCGCTTTGTTCGAAGGCGAAGAAATACCATTTAGTCCAGCATGCCTCGTGCTTCCGCGGCGCAGACAATGCTACCTCTGGGCGATCAGCCGGAGGAGGCCCGCGGATGGGATCACATCCTGCGCGCCGCCTTCGCTAATCCTGACCGCGCCTCGGGGTTTCTACCGCAGGCCGAAGAGGCCGTGCGCGCGCAGCCGGGCGATGGCCTCATCCTACTGCTCGCGGCGACGGCTGCGCTGCTCGATCGGAACCCCGAGCGGGCGCAAGTTTTCTTGAAGCGGTTCTCCAAGCGTTACGTTGCGATAGCGCCCTACCACCTGTTGCGTGCCCTCCTGCTCGCGGAAGAAAGTAAGTTTGGATCGGCGCGGTCCGTGTTGGAAGCCCATGAGCTCACCAATCCATTCAACGCCCTGCAGGTCTTTCCCGGCGGCTGGATGCGGCGGGCATGGCTCCTTCGCCAGCACGACCGCATCTTCGGACGTGACAAGCCTGTCCGCGGACGCGGTGCCTCCGATGCCGGACGGGAACGGGCGCAATATCCGGCCAAGATCAAGCCGAGCGAATCTCGCGACCAGAGCCAGCCGGCCTCAGCTGCCAAGACGCCGCCCGCGCCGCCCGGGCTGCCGTTGATCGACATAGATATCCCGTTCAGCGCCGAACTCGATCTCACGCCGCTCGTGACCGCCATGCGGAGAACGCCGGAAAGCGATGGCAGCTGGTACCGGTTGCGCGAGCGCTTCGCCCATCTAGGTCTGGCGCAAGGCTTCGACGAGCTGCTCTGCCTGCCGTATCTGCGCGACATCGAAACCTTCTGGTACCAGGTCGAGACCGTGCGCAAGGTGCTCAAACAGTTTCGCGGCCGGGTGCTGCTCGCCGACGAGGTCGGGTTGGGCAAGACCATCGAGGCCGGCATGGTGCTCAAGGAGTACCTACTGCGCGGCATGGTCGACAGCGTGCTCGTGCTCGCCCCAGCGTCGCTCGTCGGGCAGTGGCAAGAGGAGCTCGAGACCAAGTTCGATATTCCCTGCGCGACGACCCACGACTCGCTGCTGCGCAGCGACCCGAAACGATTTTGGAACCAGACGCGCCTGATCGCTTCGCTCGCTTTGGCACGCCGGAGCGAACATGCAGCGCGCCTCATCGACCGCAGCTTCGACCTCGTCATCGTTGACGAGGCCCATCATCTGTGCGACCGCACGAGCCAGAGCTACAAATTGGTGGACGCGCTCAACAAGCGCTTCCTGCTTCTGTTGTCGGCGACGCCGGTGCAGAACGATCTCAGCGAACTCTACAACGTGCTCACGCTGCTCAAGCCGGGCATCTTCAAGACGCTGAAGGAATTTCGTGGTGCTCATATGACCCCCGGCAAGCCGCGCCAGCCGTCCAATCCCGAGCGCCTGCGGGCCTTGATGCGCGACGCCATGGTGCGCAACACGCGCGCCGTCGTGGCTCTGAAGCTGCCGCACCGTCACGCCGTGACGATCCGCGTGGATTGCGCAGAGGGCGAGCGAGCAGCGTACCAGGAGCTGGCCGCGGCGGCGCGTCGGCTCGCAGCCGAGACAAGCGGCAGAAACCGGCTTGGGCTGCACCATCTGCTCGGCGCCGCCGGATCGTCTCCGGCCGCGGCAGCCGCCGCCATCAGGCGCTTCGCCGCTCGCCATGCCGACGAGCCCAACTGGCAGACGCTGGCGCAGCGCTGGTCATCCGCCGGAAACGGCGGCAAGGAGGCGGCCCTGCTCGAGCTGCTGCGGCGCAATCGGGAGGAAAAGAAGCTGGTCTTCGTCCATTACCGCGAGACGCTCGATCACCTCGCCGGGCTGTTGGCACAGGAGGGCTTCGGCTTCGCGCGTTTCGATGGCGGCCTAAGCGGCCCCGACAAGGACGCCACCATCGCCGCCTTTCGCGAGAGCGTGCCGGTGCTGCTTTGCACCGAATCGGGCGGCGAAGGCCGCAATATCCAGTTCTGCAACACACTGATCAATTTCGATGTGCCCTGGAATCCGATGGCCATCGAGCAGCGCATCGGACGCATCGACCGCATCGGCCAGCAGCGCGAGGTCTTCGTGTTCAATCTCGTGACCCGCGGCACGCTGGAGGAGCAGATTCTGCAGCTCCTGGACGAGAAGATCTCCATGTTCGAGCTCGTGGTCGGCGAAGTAGGGGCGATCCTGGGGGGCCTCGAGGAGGATCGCGATTTCGCCGCCCTCATGCTCGATGCCTGGCTTCGCACGACCGAGGCGAGCCGCAACGCGGCGTTCGATGCCATCGGCCATCGGCTGCACGAGGCGAGGCAGCACCACGAGAGCGCCAAGGTCCTGGACCAATCGCTGTTTGGCGAAGACTTCGAAGCGGCGTGAGACGGCCGGATGAGCGAGCTGCGGGATTTCGTCGCCGACCTGCTGGAGCGCAAAGGTGCGGCGATCGACGACGCTGTGGATCCGAATGGACTCGAGGTGCTCGCGCCTGCACCGGTGCAGAAGGCGACCGGCTGGCCCGAGCTGACGCGCCTCAGCTTCGGGCGGGAGCGCAGCCACGGCGCGATCCCAATCGGGCTCGAGGGCGATTGGCTCGACCGCTTCGGGGCGCTGCTCGGAAATGAGGGACGCTGGAGCGAACGGGAGGTAACGCCGGCCGTTGCCATTCCGGCGCCGAGCGATCCCGAACGGCTGCTCGACCGCGCGCTCGACCTGCCGAATGCGGTTTGGCGTTTCCAGGGCGTGACCGCGACCTGGACACGCTGCTTGATGCTGGCCTTCCGCTACACCGCAGTGTCCGACGAGAAGCGCGAGGGACTGGTCTGGCTGGGCTTGAACCTCGGCACCGGCGCGGTCGTCAGCGACATCCTGGCGCGTCTGCGGCCGGCGCTGGCGCAAATGCCCGATTGGCGGGCGCCTGATCAGGCGACCAGGCTCGCGGCCGGGCCAGGATGGAGCGCGCCGACCCTCGAAGCGCGGGTGCGTCCGCTGCTCGATCGTCAGGTGCGCGACGGCATTGAGCCGTTTCTGCGCGCCATGCGTCGCCGGCTCGAGCGCGACCGCAACCGGGTCCACGCGTATCATGATGACCTGCGCAGTTCGTCGCTCAAGCGGCTTGCGGCGCTGGCCCGCGCAGAAGGAGACCGGGCAGAGGCCGATCGACGGCGCGAAACGCTGCGGGTCCAGGCGATCGAGCGCGAATACCACGCCAAGCTCGATGATTTGCGCCACAACTATGCCCTGCGCGTCACCGTCGAATGGATTCAGGCGCTGGACCTTTACATGCCGGTGCAACGCTTCGACGTGCTGATCCGCCGGCGCAAGGGCGAGCGGCTGGTCCGGCTCGACTGGCATCCGCTAGTCAAGACGGCCGAGCTGCCGCTGTGCGAGGCGGGCCTCGGCCTCGATCGGATCCGCCTCGTCTGTGACGACAAGTTTCACCTGACTGACCCCGCTGGCCGGGCTCCCTGCCCGTCCTGCGGCAAGCCGTTCTGCCGCGCGTGCTTCGCGGCGGCCTGCCCGCGCTGCGGTCACGCGAGCGAGGCGCACGCGACGCTGGCGGGCTGATTCCATTTCAATTGAGTATGTGCGATCCGTGAGAGATAAAGGTTGAGCGCGCTTTGAGACGCCGCCGGGCAAGCAGATGCAGATCTTTGGTGAGCCTTGATCGAGATCGGCAGCAGCTCCAACACCTCGTTTCTCGCATCTCCAGTTTGCGGTGGAACTTTCGAACGCCGACAAGCGCTTGCCGGCCTCGAAAATGGGCCAAAATCACCCACACGACTTCACGAAGAGAGCAAACAAAAAATTCATTCGGCTTTTAGGCACGGGGTGTATCCCAGACGACACTTCTGTCCGGAGAAGATCCAGCAACCTTTGAGAAACTGCGTAAAAATATCAAGGCGGAGCTGAGACCCGCTGGCGCGATTGAGGAAGGTATCGTAGACGACATTGCGCGCCTTCTCTGGCGCAAGCAAAATCTTAAAAATCTTTTGCATTGCCCAGCGCGTTCGCGATCGGTACGACATCATGAGAGGTGCGAAATCTCCGGACGGTCGGTGAATCACGACCGTCACATGCAACATTTTCGGTTCCAACAATGAGCTGGTTCAGGAGATCCATCCGAAGCCGGTCCGTTCGGCCCCTTCAGCGGCTCAACTCAAAGCTGCAGAGGCTGCAGAAGCTGCCGACGCCCAGGCTCGGAGAGAGCTGGGAGAAGAAAACTATGAATTAGCGAAGCTAGGAGAAGGCGCCACGGTCGACCAGCTGCTGAAGGATTTGGAAGTCCAGGACGGTTGGATGCAATGGTGGACAGATGTTTCAAACGTTTGCTGTTTGTGAGGGGCCTCAAGTCGATTGCTTCTCAATCTGCTTCCCCGACTTCCAACCAAACATCGCCGGCTCATGTCCAAAATTCTTGCGTGGTGTGTAGCGCAGCTGCAAAGCAATGGCTTGATGGCCGAATTGGACGTCAAAGACGGTATCGATCCCTCTCCTCTGGAACTTCTTCTATGGCGGCGCCGCAAATTGCAGACCCGCGGAAAGCAGGCTAATCGCCTGGCACTCGCGGCAGCCGTTTCTCGCATCGCAAATTTTGAACGCAATCGATTGACGTCACTTGCCCCGAGATTTCGCGCGAGCGATGAGGACGCGCCCGTGGTCGCGGTACCCGCATCTTTCTTGGGCGCGACAGCTACGGCATGAGCCCGGGCGCCATCGGTTGCGGCGGACAGCAGCCCTGCAGGTCCCGCGCAAGCAGCTGAGGAAGCGCGTCGCGGGTGCGAGAACCTCCTGAAGGCGACAGCACGCGGGTACAATTGCGAGCATACAATCGTTAGTTGTATTTCCGCGAATTGCGCCGGGAAATTCCAAGCTTTGTCGTGGCTTAAGGTTGGTACCCGCGGCCACCTATTCTTCTGTGCCGGAAGAAAACGCTGCGCCTGAACATCAACCAGGTCTACGATTTACGGGGCCCCAGCTCCCGTCCGCCTCCTCTGTTATTGCCGGGCGGGCCGCAGCTTCCCCTCTTGGCTCGACAATCGTGATCTCCCAAAAGGGTTTGAACTGACGAGCCTGACGCCTTTGTACCGATTGGATGACACCGGTCACCACATTCCATCCACCCGGCGTTTCATACCGCACGGTGATTTCCTCGCCATTGGTGCGCGCCTCCTTGCATTTTAAGGCCAAAGTTCGGTCGAGAGTTCGCACGGTCTTCATGGCCTCGAGGTTTAAGCCGTAATTATTCAAGGAGCTTTAACGCGGACCGGGAGTCCGACTTTCGCCTTCGTTGAGCCAACGTAGTCGTCGCTGCAATGGCCGGACGGGCGCGGGACATTTGCGCGCTTGAGGACTAGCTGGGTCATGTCAGTGCCAGCGGTCCCAGGCTATCTCGGCGGAGGCGACTCCACCGAGCACGAAAAAAACTGAATTGCACCGGGATTTTCGGAGGCTCCAACTTCTGAGAAAGTGGGAGCCATGACCAAGCAAACGAGCCACAAGTTTTCACCTGAGGTCCGCGAGAGAGCGGTTCGGATGGTGTTTGACCACCAGACTGAGTACAACT
>DATBHG010000120.1:0-1892 GCA_036557665.1 Xanthobacteraceae bacterium
CGAGACCTCCGGCCGCAACCTCCTCGCGGCGGAGGCTGCAGCCGGGGTCCGTCACCATGTCGCGCTGTCCATCGTCGGAATCGATCGGTCGCCGGACATCGGGTATTTCCGCGCCAAGGTTGCCCAGGAGAAACTGATCGAAGCCTCCGGCATCCCCTACACCATCATCCGCTCGACCCAGTTCATGGAATTTCTCGGCGGCATCGCCGCTTCAAGTACGGATGGAAACATAGTCAGGCTTTCGCCCGGCCTGTTCCAGCCCATCGCAGCGGAAGACGTTGCTGCCATCGTTGCCGACGTGGCGCTCGCGGCGCCGCGAAACGGCATTGTCGAGATCGCCGGCCCGGAGCGAGCGCCGTTCAACGAAATCGTCGCCCGCTACCTGGAGGCGGTCGGTGACCCGCGCAAGGTCGTGAGAGACCCCGAGGCCCGATACTGGGGCGGCCGGGTCGAGGAGCGCTCGCTCGTGCCGTTGGGCGAGGCGCGCCTCGGCCGCATCGGTTTCGACGAATGGCTCCGCCGCTCACAGGCAGGAGCCTGATGCCGCATCCGTCAACCGCAGGATAGGGCTCCATGAAACGCATGCTCTGTTCGCTGCTGGTCGCCACCCTGCCGTTCGGCAGCATCCTCGCGGATGCGCCGAAGTCGAAGAACGCCAAGGTGACCCTCGTCTACCAGCACGAGCTGCCGAACGTTCCCGGCAAGAGCATCAAGGGCGTGCTCGTCGAATACGGTCCGGGCGGCTACTCGCCTGGTCACACGCACCCCAAATCCGCCTTCATCTACGCAACCGTGCTTGAAGGGGCGATCCGCAGCCAGGTCAACGACGGACCAGTGATGACCTACAAGGCCGGACAGAGCTTCTCCGAGCTGCCCGGGGACCGCCACGCTGTCAGCGCCAATGCCAGCGAGACGCAGCCGGCCAAGCTCCTCGCGGTGTTCGTGGTGGACACGAGCGAGACGGAGCTGACGATCCCATTCGGGAACTGAGGTTTGATACCTTTCGTGCGGAGATGTTGCGTCGCGAGAAAATGTGGGACCCAAAGCGTTTGGCCTCACTGCTCGCGGCTTGCCTGCGTTGATGCGGTGATTGAGCGGCTGATTTGGGGCACCGCATGAGCCCGGTTGTGAAGAGGCGACAGCACTATGGCGAGAACCTGCCGCGAAATTGCAATGGAGGAAATGCTGCGAACCGTCGAGGAAGCGATGAGTCGCGTTATTGACTGGTGGGGAGACCTGCCGGCGCCGATGAAAGAAGCGATCGAGCAGTTTCGCACCCAACTTGGGGCGGCAATTGATTCGGTAGAGTTTGTTAAACGAGCGCTCGACAGACAAGCACCCGAAAATGACGACGGGGACGTCGCCTGACGTTTGCTGCCGCGATTCGGAGGAGCCAAACATGCAAACGATTACTCTCATTCAAGGGCGTGGTAGGGTGCAGCCCTCGGTTTGAGGGCACACCATGAGGCGACGGGAATTCATCGCCCTTGTCTGTGGCGCGGCCGCGTGGCCGCTTGCGGTGCGTGCGCAGCAGCCGACCCGTCGCATCGGGATGCTCATCGGCTACGCCGAGAATGATCCGGAGATACAGGCGCGTCTCGCGGCATTCCGGCAAGCCCTTGAGGCCAACGGCTGGAAGGAAGGCCACAGCATCCATATCGATTATCGATTCGCGCCCGCAGGCCCCGACCAGGCGCAAGCCTTCGCCAAGGAGCTGGTCGCCTTGCGCCCTGACGTTCTGGTCGGCAATTCAACTCCCGCCACAGCTGCGCTGTTGCACGAAACAGGCACAATCCCCATTGTGTTCGTGGGCGTGTCCGATCCAGTGGGCAGCCATTTTGTTACCAGCATCGCACACCCGGGTGGGAGCACAACCGGCTTCACGAATTTCG
>DATBHG010000121.1:0-9971 GCA_036557665.1 Xanthobacteraceae bacterium
AGGCCCTTGTTATAAGCGCGCGTAACTCTGTTCCAAACTGCCTAGAAACCTAATCAGGTTTCTAGGACCTTATGTGCGACTGTCCGTAGCCCTTTCCTGAAGCGCTCGCTAGCTCGCTTCTTCTCGATTTTGTCTCGGGAGCATACAACCTTGATGAACTCGTGCTTCGCGAGCTTCGAATTGCCGCTATGCTTCGCCATAAGTCGCTCGATCAGTTCCGTATCGCAACCCGTTTTCCGCGGTGCGCCGACTGCCCGTTTCTGCTCTCCAAGCTTTTCCACGATCGCCTGGGCGAGTTCATCAGTCCTTTTCTCTTGCCATGCAAGCTCAAAAAGTTGCCGTTCGTCATCAGTGACCGGGATCGCACGCTTTACTTTCGCTTTGTACAGGTCACGATATTTGGTTGACACAGCCGGCTTCTCCCAGGGTTTGACGGCTGGATAATCTTATCGGGTTGAACTCTTAGGACGCACGCCTTTTGAACTCCACCACCCTGCCGTCTATCCCAGAAACAGCAGCAGTAACAAGCTCAGCCCAAGCATTCATCGCCCTAGCCCGTTCCTGCAAACGCTCTGAACGATTGTACACACCCCTAACACCGCTTCTCGTCTCGCTCGCGCTGTGGTTCAGCATGCCGTCTAGGAGATCGGCGTCAAAGCCACGATTGCCGAGCACGGTGACAAAACCCCTTCGTATGGCATGAAACCCAAATTCTTGCACACCGCTTGCCTTACGCAAGCGCGCAAGCAAGCGCGACCACCCCGAGAAGGCCTTACAATCCTTAGGGCCGGGAAATACAAGGGTGAGAGCGGTTGTGTCTGTCTTGGTTTCCGAAGCAGCGTCGGTAGCTGCTTTCAGACGCCTTTGGATAATCTCCCTCACCTGTTCCGGCATCGGAAGTGTGTGCGATTTTCCATTTTTGGTTTTGTGAGCGGGCGCACGCCATTCGCGCTTGTCGAGCTCCACGTCTTCGAACTCGATGCTCGCAGCTTCCTGCCTTCGGCACGGCACGAGACATAGGAACTGCACCAGGTCTCGGAGCGCAGGTGCTGGCTCGTTTCCTGCTGCGCGCCACACGGCGGCGATTTCCTCTAGACCAGCGACGTTGTCACGTGGCTCTGGTGCCGCCGGTCTCCTCGACTTGGCTACTAGGGCGCTTGGGTTGGTTTCAATGAGTTCCTCGTCCACACACCACTCAAGAAATCTCGACAGGGCACCCCAGCGAAGTCGAGCTGTCGCATCCCGCCCAGGTAGCACCCGCGCCCATCGTTTGAGGGCGGGTAGGTCCAATGCGCCAATCGATGCTTTATCGATACCTGTTCCCCCCTTGAGTTCTAGTACTGCGTCCGCAGCCTTGCGCGCCTGAGATGCTTCCGTTCGCTTGTAGGGGGTAGGGTTGGCGAGAAGCGCGCCCTCATAGCGGTCGAGAGCCATAGCCACAGTCACGATCTCCCCATTCCGCGCAGCCATAGTTTCCTCGACTTGCAGCATGCGGGCGCGGTGCGGGTCCTCGCCACGGCTAACCCTCACCTTCGCGTCCAACGCGGCAGCTCGGGCTTCCGGCAGGGACATCCCCGCAGGCACACCAAGCGTCAGGTCGCGTGTTGGCCAGCGCTCGCCCGTGGCTAGACACGCGCCGTGTGGTTTATAGCTATACACCCACCGCGCTGAACGTCTGCCCACGAAGAGCGCTAGCCCGCGCACCTCGTGGTCCGGGTGTCGGGCCGGCGTCATGGCGCCATCTGCTCCGCGCCGCAGGGCAGAGATCATACTTGCCTGCGTGAACTTTGTGGCCATTCTCTCGCGCTCCATTGCGCTCGCATTACTGCATATTGCCGCCGGACGACCCTTTTCAAACAGCCTAAGAACCAATCAGGTTTTTAGGCGCGACAAGCTTTGACCGGACATTAACCGGACGCCGATTGGCCAAGCTGTACCAACCGTGGCCAGGTTCTTACCAACACTGACCCTGGAAGGCCATGGAAATACAAGGTTACTTGACGGCAGCTTTGGGGTGACCGTCTCTTGTCGCAGCGTCATAGGGGGAGAGCGCTTGAATGGCATTCAAGAGGTCGGGGGTTCGACTCCCCCTGGCTCCACCAATAATCCGCACGACGGGCCAAACAGAGTCACTCCGCGGCGCGGTCCATGCGCGTGGCGTCGAGATGCGCCACGACCTCCTCGATATGCATAACGTCGGCATATTTGTGATGCAGATCGAACAGGTTGACCTTGTGGGTGAGCTCGGCGCGGTCGAACGTGCATTCCTCCACGAGCGTCACGTGGAAGCCGCTGGAATAGCCGTCGACCGCGCTCGCGCGCACGCATCCTGACGTGCTCTCGCCGCACACGATCAGACTTTGCACGCCGAGAAGCGAGAGGTGGGAGAAGAGCGGCGTGCCTTGGAAGATGCTGGCGCGCTGCTTGTGGATGACGACGTCGGTCGGCTCGACCGTGAACTCACGGTAGATCGCATAGCCGTCAGGGGCGACCGGCTTCTGGCGCCGCGTGGAGGTCGCTCCGGGCGGCCGGTTGTTCGGGCGGGTCTCCTGGGTGCAGAAGAAGATCGGAATGCCGGCGCGCCTGGCAGCAGCCAGGAGCTGCCTGGTCGGGGCAATGGCGCGGTGGGCAAAGATGCCGCATGTGTTCGGATAACGATCGTTGAGCTCGTAAGGCGAATGCGGACCGCCGCGGTAGACGAGGTCGTAGAGATCGATCGCAAGCAGCGCCGGCCGCGGCCCGACGAAGGTTTCCCGCCGCCAGCCGGAATAGAGAGCGAGATCGGCCTGCGGCACGACGTCATTCCAGCAGTGATCGTTGAACTTCTCGATTCCGGCCATGCCTGTCTCCTCGCGTGTCTTCATCGAAGACGCTTACAACCGACAACGACTGCACTCGGCTTTGGGCTATCGCCCGCCAGCCGAGCTTGAAACAATCAACAAGCCGCGTCTGCAGCAGCAAACGCAACAGGTTCCTGAGTTTCGTGTCTCAGCCGAGGGGTGCACCCCATGCAGCCGCCCCTGTAAATCCCTGTAAAGGGGGGCGGGGGCAATGCAAGAATCTGGCAAAAAGCCCGAAAAACCTGGACAAGTTGCCGAAATGGACCCGGGCAGAACAGGCAATAACAGGGAAATAACAGGGAAAATAACAGGGAATGGCGGCCGGCAGAACAGGGCCATAACGGGGGATGGCGGCACCATCGCACAATCATCTGCCAGCGAAAGCTGATGTGCTCATCGCTTTCGTTGACGCGTGCCTCTTTACCGTCCGGCGAAAGCGCCCCCCGGAGCTCGAATTGCCATTTTGGCCTTTGTCGGAGCTGCATGCCTTGTCCTGCTTAGGCCGAAGAAATGCATCGAGGGCATGCGCATCGGCGCCGCCGTCATGGATAAAGCCCGGCGCGGTCTCCCGCCCGGGCTTGATGACACCTCTGAAGGATACGCTTTTATACATCAGTTATGTTTCAATGTCTACAAACCATGAGTTGCGTAATTTTCGGACAAGGAAACTTTAGGTTATCCTCCTGCAGCGATCTAAAAACCGGTGGCACAAACAACTCCACAGAGGCGTTTGATCAGCGGCTAACTTGCCAGATCAACCTGCAGTATGGAAAAATCCCTGTGAATTTTCTGTTGTTTACGGAGAGCCACGAATCCCGCGCTCCGGTCGAGCTCGCCATGCCAGTTCGGCGCACTCCACATTTTGGCCGAGCAACTCGCGCCGCTCATGCGCGCTTGACCGTTGCGGCTCGCACGCGAGGGCGCTTGCCGGCCGCGCCTTCGATCAGACCCGCGATTCCGCGCGGCATGAAGATGACGAACAGAATGAGCAGAATGCCGTAGATCGTGTTGGCGGCTCCGGCGAAGCTCGCACCGAACCACACGCGCAGGCCCTCGGTCAGGGCGAGGGTGAGGAGCGAGCCCAATGTGGGACCCAGCATCGCGTACATGCCGCCTGCAATCGCCGCAAACACGATCTGCAACGACACCGCGATCCCCGAGACCGTCTCCGGATTGAGGTACATCAAATACTGCCCGAAGATGCCCCCGCCCAATGCGGTGAGCGCGGCGCTGACGACGGTCAGCCGCAGCTTCTCCCGCAGCACGTCGACGCCGAGCGAGGCGGCCGCCTCCTCGTCCTCCGAGATCGCCTCGAGCGCATCGCGGCGCATCCCGCCCGCAATCCATTGCCAGACGAGGAGCCCACCCACCCAGAGAACGAGCGCGATCGCGTAGAAATATCTCTTGTCGGGAAGCTGCAGCGCGTACCAGGAATGGCCGACGGCTCTCGGCGTCATCCCGAGCGAGCCCCCGGTGATCTCACGCCCGGCCACGATGCACAGCAGCACCGCTTGTCCCAGCGCCAGCGTCACCAGGGCGAAATAGTGCCCGACCACCTTCAGCTTGAAGCATGGGTAGCCAACGGCCACCGCGAGGAGGACCGCGAGCGCCACGCCGAGCGGAATGCCGATCCACGGCGTCAATGCCTGATAGTTCCACAACAGCGCCGGGACATAGGCGCCTATACCCATGAACGCGCCGTGGCCGAGCGACACCAGTCCGAACCGCCCCATCAGCGCCCAGGCGGTGTAGATAAAACCCCAGAGCAGCGCCTGGATCAAAAGATGCAGAAAGTATCCGGGGGTGACGAAAGGCAGGAGCGCGAGCAGGAGCGCGAGCAGCGCCGAGCCGATCGGAGCGCCGCGCATCCTCATCGCGCCAGAATCCCGCGCGGACAGATGAACATCAGCACGATGAACAATATGAATGCCAGCACATAAGCCCATTCGGTAGAGGCGTAATAGCCGCCGACGGAAATGATCTGGCTCATGATGAACGATGCGATGAAGCCGCCGATCATGTTGCCGAGGCCGCCGAGCACGCAGATCATGAAAATCAGCGGACCGAAGGTGTTGCCGATGAAGGGATGCACGTCGTACTGCAGCGCCAGAAGGCAGGCGCCCAGACCCGCCAGCGCGCCGCCGATCGCCGATGCCGCAATGTAGATGCGGCGCTGGTCGACGCCCATGAGACCCATCACATCGCGATCCTGCGCGATTGCGCGCATCGCCGTCCCGACATAAGTGCGCGTGAGAAACAGATAAAGCGCGACCGCGCCAACGAGCGCGACGCCGAAGGCGATCAGGCGGGAAAAGCTGATGAACAGATCGCCCAGCTCGATGACCGGCAGCCGCACGCCGATGTTGCGGAAGTCGGTGCCGAACAGCAGAGTTGCGAAGCTCTGCAGGAAGTAGAGGAGCCCGCCCGTCGCCAGCAGCTGGTTGACCGGAGCCGAGCCGAGGATCGGGGCGATGATCAGGATATGGACGAGGACGCCCAAGCCGGCCACCGCGAGAATGGCGATGGGGAAAGCGACAGCCAGCGGCCAACCGTATCCGGCGTGCAGCCAATAGACCGCGTACATGCCGCACATGACCAGATCGGCATAGGCGATCCAGACC
Organism: Xanthobacteraceae bacterium; assembly: GCA_036557665.1. GTDB lineage: Bacteria > Pseudomonadota > Alphaproteobacteria > Rhizobiales > Xanthobacteraceae > VAZQ01. The sequence continues at coordinate 5,462 of DATBHG010000121.1, forward strand.
ACATCGACCACTCCGAAGATCAGATTGAGACCGAGCGCGAGCAGCGCCAGCACGCCGCCGAGCAGGAGCCCGTTGATGATCGCCTCGAGCAGGTAGATGTCCATCGCGCTACAGTCCCATATAGGCCTTGCGGATGAATTCATGGTCCTTGAGCGCGGCAGCGGTGTCTGTCAGCCGGATGCTGCCGACCTCGAGCAGATAGGCGCGGTCGACGACATCGAGGATCTGGCTGACGTTCTGCTCGACAATGAGCACGGTGAAGCCCTCGGCGCGAATGCGTGCGACGAGATCGAACACCTGCTGGACCAAAAGCGGCGCCAGTCCCGCAGAGGGCTCGTCCATGAGCAGCAGCCTGGGACGCGACATCAGCGCTCGGCCGATCGCGCACATCTGCTGCTCGCCTCCGGAAAGGGTGCCTGCGAGCTGGCTCCTTCGCTCCTTGAGACGCGGAAAGAAATCATAAACCCAGGACAGGCGCGCGGCGAACTCGCGCCGGGCATCGCTGATGAAAGCGCCCAGGCGCAGATTGTCCTCGACCGTCAGCCTTGGAAACAGCCGCCGGTTTTCCGGGATGTGAGCAATACCGTGGTTGACGATGCGATGCGCCGGCAGTCCGGCGAGCGAATTTCCCTGGAACGTCATCTCGCCGGCCGACAGCGGCACCAGTCCCGATATGACCCGCAGCAACGTGGTCTTGCCGGCGCCGTTCGGGCCGATGACTCCGACCGCTTCCTGCGGCTTGACCTCGATCGAGACGTCGAACAGCGCGCGGAACGACCCGTAGCCGGCGCAGACTCCGGAAAGCGACAGCATCGGTCAGTGCCGCCGTTGCCCGAGATAGACCTCGGCGACCCGCGCATCGCCTCCCGCGTCGGCCGGCAGGCCCTCGAAGATTTTCTCGCCGTGGTCGAGCACGATCACCCGGTCGACGGCGCGCATGAGGACGCCCATGATGTGCTCCACCCAGATGATCGTAATGCCCATGCGGCCGCGAATTTGCTGGAGCAGATCCGCCGCCCGCTGCATTTCCGCTGCATCAAGGCCGCCCAGGCTTTCGTCGGCGAGCAGCAGGGTCGGCCCGGTCGCGATCGCCCGCGCCAGCTCGAGCTTTTTGAGCGCGGCGGCGCCGAGCCCCTCGGTCCCCTCCCCCGCCGGCAGACCGACCATCGCGAGCACATCTCTTGCGCGCTCGAGCGCTTCTTCCCTGGCGATCGTGCCGGCGTTGCCGTGATAGGCGGCGAGCGCCACGTTGTGCAGCAGCGACAGCTTTCGGAACGGACGCGGGATCTGAAACGTCCGCGCGATCCCGCGGCGGCAGATGTCGTGAGCGGGCAGACTGCCGATTTCGGTGCCGCCAAAGCGAATGGAGCCTTCGCTCGGGCGCAGCGCGCCGGCGATCAGATTGAAGAGAGTGCTCTTGCCCGAGCCGTTGGGGCCGATCAGGCCCAATATCTCTCCCTGCCGGACCTCGAACGATACCCGATTGACCGCAAGGAAGCCGCCGAAGCGTTTGGACAGCGCCGCGACCTCCAGCATCGCTCAGTGTGCGTCGTCGTGAGTGAGTATCGTGCGGAGCAGCAGACTCGGTCTGCTTCCTCCCCCCTCGAGGTCCCACAAGGGGGAGGGCAGCACAGCAAGCGCGCGTCGCATTTCCAGCTCAACTCACTCAGCGCATCGCATAGATGGATGATGCAGGCAGCGGCAGCACCGGATCGTGCGTCTTGATGTTGGGCGGCCAGACCACTGTCGTGTGCTCGCCCGAATACTGCATTACGGCAGGGGTCGAGCGCTCGTTTTGTCCGGCGAGCGGCGTTCCCGGCGGATAGAACTTGACCCCATAACCCTGGATCGTGCCGCCGGGCGGAATGTCCACATCGAGCGCCGCCTTGCGGATCGCCTCGGCATCGAAGCCGCCATATTTTTCCTTGGCGGCGGGCAGCACGTTGTTGAGCAGCACCCAGGTCTGATTGAACCCCATCGAGACATGCGGCGGCACGTCGGTCGCCTTGGTCCTCGCGATGTAACGCTCGACCATGGTCTTGATGAGATCGCCGAGACCGGGCGCCAGGGATTTCGGGTCCAAGAGCTGAGCCGAAACCGGGTCGATATTGCAGAAATTGTCGATGTCGTTGCCGAAGGTCGCCCGCAACTTGTCGAGCTGGGAATAGCCCGCGCCGTTTCCGATCAGCATCTTGAAGCGCAATCCGCTTTCGCGCGCCTGGCGCAGGAACAGCGTTATGTCGGGATTGTATCCGGTGTGGAGAATAACATCGGCTCGCGCGCGCTTGAGCTTGGTGACCAGCGAGGAGAGATCGGGTGCGCTTGCCGAGTAGCCCTCACGCATGACCACCTGCAGGCCGCGCTGCCTGGAGGACTGCTCGCCGGCCTCGCCCACCCCCACGCCGTAAGGCCCGTCCTCATGGATAATAGCGACCTTGATCGCGCCCGGCTCGATCCCCAGCCGCGCCTTGGCATTGTCGGCGAGAAAGCCGGCCGCCGCCTCGCCGTACTGGTCGGAGTGGATCTGGCCACGGAAGACGTGGGTCAGGTGGCGATCCTTGAAGACGGAGGTCGCGACCGCAGTGGTGATCCAGAGGATTTTCTTTTGCTCCTCCACCTTGGCAGCGAGCGGCACGGCGTGCGCGCTGGAATAGACGCCGAGCACCACCTCCACCTTCTCCTGGTTGACCAGCCGCTCCACCTCGTTGATGGCTGCATCCGCCTTGCTCTGGGAGTCCGCGTTGATCGGCTGGACCTTGTACTTGCCGGCAACGCCGCCGCGCTCGTTGACCAGATCGATGGCGATTTGCGCGCCGATGGAGCACGCCACCGACCCCGCGGCGGCAAACGGCCCGGAGAGGTCGTAGATCACTCCGATCCGGATCGGCTGCTCCTGCGCGCGGGCGATCCTTCCCCCGAGACTCAGCGCGGCGACAGTGAATGCGGAGCTCTTCAGCAGCGATCTGCGCGATGTTCTCATGGAGTGCTTCCTCGTCTTTCTTGCTCTGCGGCAGGACTTTGCAGGAGTATTCGACCGCACACCCGGCAAGTCAACGCGATGCGCGGCAGCGAAACTGCTGCGGTTGCCTCGCAGGGGCGCGGCGCCGGGTCGCGCCTCGTCGATCTGACGGTTGCCCGCCGTAGGGAAGCGGGCGAGGCATGCCTCGCTCCTACGCAACGGCGACCGGAGTTTCGTCGGGGCGCGGCACCGGGTCGCCCTTCGTCGAGCTGATGGTTGCCCGCCGTAGGGAAGAGGGCGAGGCATGCCTCGCCCCTACGCAACGGCGACCGGAGTTTCGCAGGGGCGCGGCACTGCCGCGCCCTGTGGGTCGCCTCTACGAAGGCGATGGCGCGAGGCAACCAGACAGGATCACAACGCGATCCGGCGACCCTCCTCGGCTGACCAGTAGGCCGCGTAATTGAGCTTCGTCGTCTCGCAAGCCAGGTCGAGGCCGGCGCGGGGCTCACGTCCGAAGGCAGCGCACTCCATGAAATCCTGAATCTCCTGCAAGTAGCCCCGCGTCCACTCCTCTTCCAGGCAGATGAACTGCCAGCCGGTCTTCCGATCGACCTTCTCCGTGATGTAGACGTTCGCGAGCCTCTCCTCGTCGGTGAGATAGCTCAGCATGTGCGTGTTGGGCGTGATATTCGCAAACAGCGATCCGCCGCTGGTATAGGTCTCGATGAGATTGCGAACCCCGCCCATGATGATGTCACCGGAGAGCACGGTGCTCTTGGTGCCGTCGGAGAAGGTCAAGGTCAGCATCCCCCAATCTTCCACATCGACCGGATTGGATTTGATGAAGGCATGCTCCCGAGCCGGCAGCAGCGCCGCCACATTTCCGACGTCGGCAGTGACTGCGGCGACCGCGATCCTCTCGCCGCGCGCCTGCGCCTCGACTCGCTTGAGATACAGCACCGTCGAAAGCGGGTGGCAGCCCATGCGCACAAGCGAGCCGCCGCCTGTCATCGACCACTCGGCCGCGTGCGCTGCATGCGATCCGCTGTGACTCTCCTCAGCCTTCATGAACAGGATCTTGTCCCTGGTGGCGGTGAGGATCTCGACGATTTTCGTCACTGCCGGCGCGTAGACCCAGTCCTCCGCGTACATGAAGAGCCGCCCGCTCGATCGCACCGCCGCGCAGGTCTTGTCCATTTCCGCCATGACGCGCTCGTGCATGAGCGATTTCGCGACGTGCCTGCCGATCGGAATCTTGTCGCCGGGTCGGCCGAAATACCCGGTGAAAGGCTTTTCGCAGATGACGTGCTTTCCTGCCTGAGCCGCCTCGACGATCATCATCGCGTGTACGGCGGGCGGCGTGCAGATATCCACGACGTCGATGGCCCTGTCGGCCAGCACTGCGCGGAAATCGCGGTACGTTGCGGGGATCCGATGCTTCTCGGCGAAGGCGAGCACATGATCGCCCCGCGCGGCAACGGCTGCGACTTCCACATCGACGCCATACACCCGCCGGTAGGCGTACATGTGCAATTCGGCGACGAAGCCGCA
>DATBHG010000122.1:0-8055 GCA_036557665.1 Xanthobacteraceae bacterium
CTTGGCGAGCGCTTCTCCGCAGGCATCGGGCGACATCCGTCCACGCCTGGGCCATTTCGAGAAGTAGCGCGCGATCCTTTGGCAGCGCCCGCTCCGCCAGCTCGGTACAGGCGCCGACATAATGCCCAAAGTCAGGGATGATCCCGAATGGCTCTTTTGCGTAACGGCCAGGGGGCAGCGGCGCGTCGAACCTCACGCCAGCGCGGCTTTCCCTGCGCCACACGACCGAACAGGACCGGCGGCACTCATCACCCTCGACGAGCAGATCAAAACGGTTGGGGAGTGGGCCGCGCAGCTCCAGTTGGGCCCCCGTTTCGGAAAGGTTGCGGACAATGCATTCGGAAGAGTCGCCGTTGGACCAGAGCGTCCGGGCATTTTTCAAGGTCTTGCGCCGTGGCCAGCCCCTGCGCTCAGGGATCTTTTGCCGATCGGGGACTTCACCCAGCTCGAGGCTCGAATGCGTCACATCGCCCATTGCTAAATCTCCAGGCTCCTCCTGAATTCAGGCACCTCATTTGCAGGAACTCCTCGAACCGCCTCAGCGTCGCTCGTCTCTTTGCCGCGAACGCCACTCGGAATTGTTGCCGCGAGAGGGGAATCGGGCATTGTCCAATCCGAGATGAACTTGACGCCGACAAAGCGACCGTCCGTCCATACGACTTCGCAGTTTCGTCGGACGCCGGCGTCTTTCATGAGCAGCAGACTGAACGTGCGGGGCAATTCGGCGGCGGGGTGCGCTATGGCAAGGCGCGCGCCACCGTCTGACATGTCCCAGATCACACAACGGACTGGATTCCCCGCCGCTTGCAGGACAACGGCCGCGGCGCGGCGCATCGGTTGCCGTCTATGCTTTCGGTATTCCCGCTTTGCGGCGAGCATGGTCGCCCCCAACTTTGCCTTCGCGCCCATTTCACACGATCAAGCTGAACGAATCCTTGGCGCGAGGACTATACGTTGGTATGTTGATTGATCTTTTGGTTTGTTGGAGCATCGGACTTGTCGGCCTCCGACGCAGCACCCGGGCCGTCCACCAGATAGTACCGGGCGAGACTACGTAGTATTACTGAGATTCCCCCGCTTGGTCGGCGTTGTCGTCTCGGCTTTTTTCCAGCGACGAAATCTGATTTTGCACGGCCGGCTTTCAGCAGCGGTCTCGGCTAGTCGGTCGCGACTTTGTCACGCGGCCGTCCTAATGGTGACCAAAAAGGGGAGCGATGATGGTGAGGTCGCTTGTCTGTTGTATGCGTGCTGTCGGAGTAACCACTATGACGATCCACGAGTTGTTGAACGCCATCACCACTGAGCTGACTGCGATTGGTGCAGCCACCGATTTGGGTGCGATGGACCAGGATGGTAACCGCGTATCAGCCGTCCTGACAATCGAGGATACCCGCGTTCGCCTCAGCCTTGAGCCGGCACAGATGAGTATGGAGGATCAGGCCGGTTGAACATCGGACCGCGGAATTGGTTGCCGGGGGCTTGCCCTCGTTTCTGAGGAGCAGCGCATCAGCTATTCGCGAACACGCTTGCGATAGTTGAGGGCGCAATTGGCTTGGCTTGGCTGTCAAACGGCCGGGCAATTTGCTGCCCTGCACTCGCGGTTCGTTCGCAGCACTTCTTCGACATCGAGAAGCATCGCGCTATCCCCCTGCCCGGCGGGCCTGACGGCGCGACCCAGCTTTGCGTGTTCGAGCAATGGTGCGAGCCGGGCCACGGCGCCCCCACGCATCTGCACGCCGCGCCGCCAAATGCGGACCGGCGGGGATATGACGCCATGAGAACGCACTTCCCGTAACTCGTGTTCCGATACCGCGAAATTTTGCCGCGCGGCAACGCGTCGAAGGTTTTCGCCAAAATATCGGCCTAAAAACCGGCGCAAGTTTTCTGCTTGAAATGAAAAACAAGCCGATCCCCGAGGGATCGCATTCCCTGAGGGATCGCCATCCAGAAGGGAAGAAATCATGACCAGATCAAGCAAGGACGGCCTGTCCGGTCGACGCCGTTTCCTCAAGGTCGCCGCGGCTGGAGCAGCCGCGACGGCTCTCGCACCGACGATCGTGCGCGCGCAGGGCCCGATCAGCATGCGTTGGCAGAGCACCTGGGCCGCCAAAGACATCTTCCACGAATACGCACTCGACTATGCCAGGAAGGTCAACGACATGACCGGCGGCGATCTCAAGATCGAGGTGCTTCCCGCCGGTGCCGTGGTGCCCGCGTTCGGCCTGCTCGATGCCGTGTCGAAGGGCACGCTCGATGGCGGGCACGGCGTGCTGGTCTATCACTACGGCAAACAGACCGCGCTGGCGCTGTGGGGCTCGGGTCCGGGCTACGCGATGGATGCCAACATGCTGCTCGCCTGGCACAAATACGGCGGCGGCAAGGAGCTGCTCGCCAAGCTGTACGCCTCGATCGGCGCAAATGTCGTCTCGTTTCCTTATGGGCCGATGCCGACCCAACCGCTCGGCTGGTTCAAGAAGCCGATCAGCAAGGCGGAAGACTTCCAGGGCGTCAAATTCCGCACGGTCGGCATTTCGATTGACGTATTCACCGGCCTCGGTGCGGCGGTCAATGCCTTGCCGGGCGGCGAGATCGTCTCGGCGATGGACCGCGGCCTGCTGGACGCTGCCGAGTTCAACAACGCGACGTCGGATCGCGTGCTCGGCTTCCCGGATGTCTCCAAGATCTGCATGCTGCAAAGCTACCATCAGAACGCCGAGCAGCTCGAGATCCTGTTCAACAAGAACAAATTCGACGCATTGCCGGAGCGGATGAAGGCGATCATCGCCAACGCTGCCGAAGCGGCAAGCCAGGACATGGCCTGGAAGGCGATCGACCGCTACTCGCGGGACTATGAGGAGCTGCAGACCAAGGACAAAGTCCGGTTCTACAAAACGCCGGATTCGATCCTGCAGAAGCAACTCGACATCTACGACCAGGTCGCCGAGAAGAAGTCGGCCGAAAACCCGCTGTTCAAGGAAATCGTCCAATCGCAAATGGCCTTCGCCAAGCGTGCGACACAGTGGGAGCAGGACACGGTGGTCAGCCGGCGCATGGCCTACAACCATTACTTCGGACCGAACGCCAAGAAGAGGATCTGACCAGATCGTCCTCGGTAGAGACATCGTCCGGGATCGCAAATCCCGGACCGTGTCCATGCTGTGTCTACAGCGTAGTGCCCCCCGACATTGACGGTGGCAAGCACATATGAGTGCGCAGCGCCTTCTGTACGTCATTGACGGCGTCAGCACGTGGACTGGCAAGGCCGCGGCATGGCTGGTTGTGGGGTTGATGGCTCTGGTCTGCGCCGAAGTGTTCAAGCGCTACATCCTCAACATGCCGACGGCGTGGATCTTCGACGCCTCGAACATGCTGTACGGCACCTTGTTCATGATCGCGGGCGCCTACACGCTGGCGCAGAACGCCCATGTCCGCGGCGACTTTCTCTACAGCTCGATGCGGCCGCGCCTACAGGCCGCGCTCGACGTGGTGCTGTACTTCGCGTTCTTCCTGCCGGGCATCGCGGCGCTAGTCTACGCGGGATGGGACTACGCGATGGATTCCTGGCGGATCGACGAGCATTCCAACGTGACCGCGGAGGGGCCGCCGATCTACCAGTTCAAGTTCATGATCCCGCTGGCGGGGGCGCTGGTGCTGCTGCAAGGCGCCGCCGAGATCGCACGCTGCATCATCTGCCTGCGGACCGGGGCCTGGCCGAGCCGGCTCGCCGACGTGTCCGAGATCGACGTCGTCGAGGAGCAGCTGGTGCACAGCGAATACGTCGACGACGAATCGCGCAAGGCTGCGATCGCACACGCGCAGGACATCGAGGAGATCGCACGGCAGCGCGGCATGGGCGGAGACCTGCAGCGATGAGCGATCCGGCACTCGGGCTTTTGATGCTCGCCCTGATCGTGGTCGTCATCATGATGGGCTTCCCGACGGCGTTCACCCTGATGGGGCTCGGGATGTTCTTCGGCTTCTTCGCCTATTACCGGAGCGGCGTAGCGTGGGGCGACAATCACATCTTCGACCTGATGGTTCAGCGCACCTACGGGGCGATGACCAACGACGTCCTCATCTCGATCCCGCTATTCGTGCTGATGGGCTACGTCATGGAGCGCGGCGCGTTGGTCGACAAGATGTTCTATTCGATCCAGCTCGCGTTTCGCCACGTGCCGGCCTCGCTCGCGGTGGCGACGCTTATCGTGTGCACATTCTGGGGAATCGCGAGCGGCCTTGTCGGCGCGGTCGTCGTGCTGATGGGCGTCATCGCCTTCAATCCAATGTTGAAGGCAGGCTACGACGTCAAGCTTGCGTCTGGCGTAATCACCGCCGGCGGCACGCTCGGCATCCTGATCCCGCCGTCGGTGATGATCATCGTTTACGCCGCGGTGGCCGGGCAGTCGGTGGTGAAGCTTTATGCGGCGGCAATGTTTCCCGGTTTCCTTCTGGCCTTCCTTTATCTCCTCTACGTCGTCGGCTGGGCGGTGCTGAATCCGCGGATCGCCCCGAAGCTGCCCGAAAGCAAGACCCGCGTTCCGGTCCGGCCCTGGATCATCAAGCTGCAGCAGACCTATTCGCGCAAGATGCTGCCGGCGCTGGTTGCGGCCGTCCTGGTGCCTGCACGGGTCGTCAACGTCACCGTCGAGGGCGTCCGCATCAGCTACCTGACGCTGCTCAAGAGCCTCGGCCACGCGCTCGTGCCGCTTGCCCTGACGCTGCTCACGCTGGGGATCACCTGGTGGTATGTGGTCATTCACCAGCAACCGGACATTCAATCGCCAGCGACGGCCGCGATCGAGCTGCAGTTGAAGCCGGGGGCGGCCCAGACACTGGGCGCGGGCGCGCAACCCACAGAGGAAAATCTCGAGGAGCTCGGCGGCGGGGTCCGTTCACGGGATTTGGCCGGGACGAGCAAGGCGGAGGCGCTGCAGCAGATGGGCAGCCCCGAGCTGCGCAACAGGAGCACCGCGGCGCCCGCGGAGTCCGGCCCGGCGCGGGAATTCTACATCTACTTCGCATCGGTCGCGGGCATCTGCTGTCTGCTGCTCGCCTATTACTACTGGATCATGGAAGCCGAGCAGTTCGAAGTGCTGCGGCTGTTGATTACGTCGGTGATGCCGCTCGCCATCCTGACGGTGGTCGTGCTGGCGGTGATCCTGTTCGGCATCACGACCGCAACGGAGTCGGCGGCGATCGGTGCGGCCGGCGCTTTCCTGCTGGCGTACCAGGCACGTACGCTCGACTGGAAGCGCACCAAGGAAGCGGTGTTCCTGACCGCCAAGACCACCTCGATGGTGTGCTGGCTGTTCGTCGGATCGGCGCTGTTCTCGGCCGTGTTCGCCATCCTCGGCGGTCAGGCGCTCCTGGAAAGCTGGGTGCTGTCGCTGAACCTCACCCCGGTCCAGTTCATGATGCTGTCGCAGGCGATCATCTTCCTGCTGGGATGGCCGCTGGAATGGACTGAGATCATCGTGATCTTCGTGCCGATTTTCCTTCCCATGCTGAAGCATTTCGGCATCGACCCGGTCCTGTGGGGCGTGCTGGTCTTCGTGAACCTGCAGGCGGCGTTCCTGTCGCCGCCAGTCGCAATGTCGGCGTTCTATCTCAAAGGCGTGGCGCCAAAGCACGTCACGCTGAACCAGATCTTCTCCGGGATGATGCCCTACATGCTGATCGTCATCCTTTGCATGGTGCTGATGTATGTCTGGCCCGGCATGACACTGTGGCTGCCAAACTATCTGTACGGCACTTGAGGCAGCAGGGCAGCATCGACCGCCCGGCAAGCTCCGCGCCGTAACCCATCATGCAGCCACGATGGCAGATGATGGATTTCGCTGCCGCTCGACCCGTCCTACGTTATTGCGGTGTCGCTGTCGCCGCCTGCTCCATAATCGAGATCATCCGCTCGATCACAGCGTCGGTCTCCGTGCCTGACGGAAACACGGTTTTCTGATTAGGATCAGGCTCCCAATAGCCCTTCGCATTCTTTCGATACGGGACGATTTGATAAAGGCCTTCCGCCTCTTCGATGCTCCAGGTCAACGTACCTCGCGCAAACGCCGACCAGGTTTTCACGCCGGCGTATTTGAGCAGAACAGGCGGTGGAAAATTTCCAGCCGAATACCGAGGCGCTGGCGGATTACCACGCGCGATCGTTGCCTGAAGCGCCCGGCGCATGCCTTCAGAATCCGATAGAGGCACGACCGCGACAGGCTCCATCTCCCGATAGATAGGCTCCTCCAACAGTCGGCCTGTCGTTGGCACGAACGCCACGTGGCCCTTAAGATAAACATGCCAGTGCATGTGCCTAGAACTCCGTTACGTTGATGCCGACTGGCCTCGGCAATTTTCTTGCTCGCTCGCGCACTTCTTCGACTATAGCTCTCTGCTCTGCCGTCATACTGCCCTTGGGAACGGCTATGCTTAATGCCCGACTCTTAATGTCAATTTCTTTGACTTCGTCGCCTCCCCATCGATCACCTTTAAAGCCCTCCACCTCATCAACGTAATTGTTCAGCCTATTCCTCAAGGAATTCGGGACCTGATAGGTCTTAGCGTTCAGGTCAATCGATTTTATGCTGGTTGCAATTCCATCTGGAGTCTTGTCAATCGTCGGAAAATTCGGATGGAGGGTGCGTCCAAGCCTGTTTTCAAAATAGCGGCCTCTTGCGGCCCAGCCTAGCTTCCATGCTTCGGCATCAGCCGCTGTGGTAGCAGTTGTGGCTGCCTCTGCTTGTGCGCCATGCGCCGCCACTTCGGCGGCCGCACGCTCGCCCCCAGCGGCCGGCGGGACACCTCCGACCGCAAGCGCCCCCGCAGTTGTCAATCGCGGACGCGAACCGATTCGGCCGGATCGGCGCGGGTAAAGGCGTCCATGAGATTGAGGATGCGTTGGCGGTCCTCGCGCGTTCTGCCGGGCTTGAGCAGCGCGGTGAGATGCGCGTTCAGCGCGTTGCAACTAGCTTGATCGCCGACGTCGCAGAAGTAGCGTTTGATTTCCGCCCTGATCGCCTTCTCGTCTTCCGGCCGCGCGTTGGCAATCCATTCGACGAAGTCGGCCAGTTCGTCGATGCGCTTCGGCCCGGGCGGCAGGCGGACCCAATCGTCGTGCGGAGCGGGCGGCACATCCGTCCGCCGGTTCGAATCCTCGTGTTCTGCCGTGCGCACCGACGATGATTCGCTGCTCTCACCATCGGTCGGGGCGAACCAGCCTGGATTGGGCGACGTACCGGTTCGCGGGTGCTTGGCCGGGTCCCATTCGGAGTTGGGTACTTCACCGCGCGCGTATTTGATCAGCGCGTCCTCCGCCTCCATGCGATCGCGCGCGAAAGCATCCGGCAGATCGGGGATGCGCAGGTGCACGGCGGCGATACAGGCGAGACACTGATCGTCGGCATTCAGGGCCGCCGCGACGGTTGCGAGGCCGGGCATGATTCGCTCGACCGCGGATGCGTCGTGATAAGCGCCGCCGAACAAACGTTCGATCTCGCATTGCTCGCGCACAACAAAGTGTGCGTCGCGCCGCGCGATGAGCGGCGTGCGGCCGAGCAGGAGGCCCTCGGCCGTACAAGCCAGACCGAGATTGTTGTCAGTCGCGTCGCTGAGACGCCAGAATTGGATCGTCATGGTGGCGCGGCATTTCGCGTGCGGAGAGACTAAAGTCAACAATAAAACGACTTAGATGTGCTAAGTCTCTCATTCTGCGTCATATTCCGCGTCAAGGCCGGGACGCCAAAGCGGCATTCACACGTTCCAAAAGCGCAGAGATATATCCCATGATTCGCAACTGACCCATGCCCTCCAGATAGTCGTCGCATTGCGCCAGGCGGGAGAAGCGCTGCAAAAGCCGCCAAAAATCATATCTTGACTTTAGTCCCCTGATCGGATCCCATTGGCGCCGTCTCGCTTCCGCAAGGACGCTGGCCGGTCACTCCGGCTGGTGGAGCGAGAGCGGTGCCTGCGGGCAGGGGCTCGTCACCTCCGCTCCCGGGCGGCTTCGGGAAAACGCCCGGCCGGCATTATGACCGGCCTGCGATTGGATCGCTGGACTGG
>DATBHG010000123.1:0-137565 GCA_036557665.1 Xanthobacteraceae bacterium
TATTCTAGCAGACATTGCGAACCAACTTAAAGAACTTACCCTCAGTTTCCAGGAACTGCAAAATGAATTGAAGGGGAAGACGCAAGCTCAGCACATCGCCTTGGCCAGTGAGCCGCAGTCGAATGAGACCCAGAGTAGCGACCTGCGTGTAAAATTGCAGACCATCGCGGATGCCGTTGAAAGACTTGGAATGGGATTCGCACAAACAAATCCCCGGTCTATGGCTTCAGGGCCTCGGCATTCTCCTCAACGACGGCAAGCGCGGTTCCCGCTATTTGCATATCCGTTGACGGCATGGACCCGTTTGCAATCAAGATTTCGCATGTTGGCCCGGCAAGAGCGAGCTGGCGCGGCTGCTCGGGCGCGCTGGGAGCGGCGTGCAGCTCAACGCGCGCTTGGAGGCTGAAGGCCGTTGGTATTGGAGTACGCCTGCCGCATGTGAAGGTATCGTCAGCAAGCCCCAAGGGCGCTCGATAGAATCTGCGCTTCATCCTCGCTTCGATCGCGCAGTATATAGCCGCGCCCCCACACCGTCTCAATGTACTCCTTACGTTTGATGCGTTGGCGAGCTTCTTGCGCAGCTTGCAGATGAAGACCTTGCGCTCGGAAGTCATCCTCTCGACGCGTTGCATCAAGCGTTTTTGTCGGTTCCGTGGCGCAGGATCGCGCTCGCTTTCTCGATCATGTTCGTCCCGTCGTTGGTCATGTACGCACTGTGGTCGCGCTCAGGTGGGTTCGCATCGAGCCGCAACACACGGGAGCAAGGCGGCACGCCAAGCTTGTGCGTCGCTTCGTTGCGGCGCTGCCGCTTTCGTCCGTAGCAGGGCACGTCGGCCCGCCGGCAAGGCCGTTAGCGGTTAGGGTGAGAGCATCTCTATCCGGGGTAGCTTCATCCGGGGAAGCTTCAATACATCAACTCCGCTAAACCGTGCTGCTTTTGGGTAGCATGTAGTACAATCGCAATAATCGAGGATAATGCCGTGTATCGCCTGGATCACATGAACCTCCACCTACATCGTCTGGGTATCGAAGTAGTTTTCGATGTAGGGGCAAATGCCGGACAATTCGCCAGCCGGCTGCGAGCAAGCGGGTACCGGGGACGAATCATTTCGTTCGAACCGTTATCGGGGGCGCATGCGGAACTCGGTTTGGCCGCTCGCGGCGACTCCCAATGGGAGGTCGCGCCGCGTTGCGCAGTCGGAGCAAGAAACGGCTCAGCGGTAATTAATATCGCAGAAGACTCCTTGAGTTCATCGCTTCTTCCATTGCTCGACAGCCAAATCGATGCTGCGCCAAAGTCGCAATACGTAGGTAAAGAAGAGGTCGAGATTATTACACTTAGCCACTACATCAGCCGAGCCTACCCGGACGGCATCCCGCGTTTTGCGCTCAAGATCGATACCCGGGGATTTGAGACCGCGGTACTCGACGGACTTGGCAATCAGATCGACAAGTGCCGCATTATACTCATCGAGGTTCCCCTCTACGCACTTTACCAAGGCGCGGCGAATTTCCTTTCCCTGTACGGCCGCCTGGAAACGAATGGCCTGCGGTGCGTCGGCATGTCCCCGGGTCACCGTCATCCGGTCTCCCGTGACGCGGTGGAGGCCGACTTACTTTTCGTTCGTTACGATGCATACTCGACGCTGTCTGCGCGTGATGCATTTTGTCTATTCACGTCCATCCCGCCGCGGATATCGCGGCAACAAGCTCACAGCGGGATCGATATTGGACCGGAATACCAGCGCGAGTGCGTTCGATCCTGGGTGGCCGCGGGGTTTAAGGTCATCAGTCTTAATCCCGCGTGCGAGGCAGATGCAGTAGCCGCCATGGATCTGCCGCTAGACGTCATGGTCATCGAAGGTGATAGGAAGCCCACCATTTCAAATTTCATAACCGAAATAAGGAAATTCGGGGCGGACTTCTCCGGTATCATAAATGCCGACTGTAATATGCTCTACTATCCGGAGTTCTCGGTCACCTTGCGAGCCGGTGCTAGCGATGGCGTAATCATGGCAGAGCGGATAGAGATGATAAACGGGCAGGTCCCGGTAATTTGGTCTTCGGGCGGCTTTGACATGTTCCTGTTTCCGGTCAGACAACTCACAAAAATCGACGAGTCGCCCTTTTCGATCGGTGGACCGTGGTGGGATTACTGGTTTCCCTTCGCCTTGGCTGCAACCGGGTTGAAAATACGGAAATTGAGCCTCCCGCTCTTGACTCATTTCAGACACGAGGCCCAGTGGACAGTTGATGAATGGTACGAGAACGGCCAGGCCCTTTGGCGCGATGTGAGGCGATGGCGCTTCGACAAGCCAGAGATTGTCTCAGGGCTCGACGATGAAATCGGCAAGCTTTGGAGCCAGGACGCGCTTAACGAACAACAAATCGTGGCTCTCGCCGAACGGATTAAACGGTGGTTTGATGAGCAACTTTGGGATCCCGCTGAGGAGGCGTTTTCAGTTGGCATGCCCACGACGATGTTCGGCGGCTTGCGACTCCATGTCAATGGAGCTCGCAATAGCATCGATCAGCTGAAGCTGTGCTCGACCATCCTGAGTGCGAAGGAGCCGGAGGCAAGCAAATTTGAACGGATAAAGAAGAAAATAGAGAGTTCCTCTTATCGGAACGCAACCGAGTTACCCGCTGATTTCGATCCAGCATTCTACATCCTTTCCCACGCCGATTTGTTTGAGCACGAAGTAGACCCCTATGAGCATTTTGTGAACCACGGCAGGCATGAAAAACGGCGTTGGGATCTGGCTGAGGAGGCGTTTACAGTTGCTGGTGTGCCCACGACGATGCTCGACGCCTTGCGCCACGAAAACCAACAAAGACTCCATCTCGCGAGAGCATTCAGAAGCCTCAATCTTCGCATCAATCAGTTGGAGAGCTTGAATAAGCAGCAGCAAGAGGCCTTGTCGAAGATCACAACTTCAAGGGATCAGTTGGAGAGCTTGAATAAGCGGCAGCAAGAGGCCTTGAAGGAGATCACAAGTTCAACGGTTTGGTGGTTGAGCGAGCCTCTACGGATCATCGGAAGGGCGATAAAACGGAGAGGCTAAATCGGTTTTCCGGCACGTACACGCGATGACATGGTGGGTTCATGGAGCGGCGCCCGGAGCCGAGCGCTGTTTCAGCTCTTGTGGACCGGGATGTAGGCCAGGTCCATTCGATAGGAAAGATTGACCGTTTCAAATGGGTTCGAATCACGCCCCCACATCCGCATGCATGGTCGGCGCCCGTGTGCTGAAAGACTCTTAGTCACCCCAACAATATCATAACCTGTGAACGGTCGAGATGGTTATGGCTCATCGCACTCGAAATATTCCGACAATCGTTTTTCCGGGTTTTCCGCGACACGGGTGAGCAGGGTGCAGTGGCTTGAGATCAGCACCTGATTGCCGACCTCGAAGGACCTTCCTTCATCTCTCTTACAGTTGCGCAACGCCGTTTGGACCGGCGATACTCGTGACACAAGACCAAACTCGGACATAAGCTCCGGAATTCCGCAACGCAGCGCCACGCAGGTAATGTGCCCCAGCATCCCTATGTCGCCGCATAGCCCCATATCCCAATCTAGGGGGCATTCCAAGCGCCTTCCGGCCTTACTTCAGAATCATAGATGCTCATAATCCGCTATAAGCCAGACAGTCGCGTGAGCGGTTGGGTAGCACAGCCTTCAGATCGCGAAGAAGAGACAAGCCGTTCGGTCGTCGCCCAGCCAGAGAGATCTGCATCGCCGCCCAACCGCGAAATATCCGCGGGGCGCAAACAGCACAAAAATTTCCTGGACCAACAATTTTTGCAGCCAATTGCTCACCCGAGCCAACCCACACCTCCTGCGGAAAGTGATAAAAATGGTATCGCCGGTCATGGATCGGCAGCAGATCGACATCCGGCCGATCCAGCGGATTGAACAGGCCCGCAATTGGCAGCACGATTTGCTCCGCCGATATCGACAACCACGCGGCAAGCCAGCTAAAGCTGCTCACGCTAATCACCAAGTTCTTTGATGTCCGCAGAATGTTAAAGTCATCGAGCGGATTTTCATTTGTCACGAAGCGGGCTTCTGGAAATTGCGTACGAAGCGCATCGCAGTAGGCGTTGTCGCCAATCTCACCGAGGAAGACCGGCTCAAGCTCGCTGCTTGCGATTAGGTGGCGATACCAGGCGAGCGGAAGTAATGTATAATTTGGATGGGGATGTAATCCCCTTCGCGCAGCAGCAGTCCGGATGTGGATGACCAGGAAACGACTGTCGAATCCAGTCTTCAGATTGGGGTTTATCGGAAAGATAATCGACGCAAGATTTAGGTGATGGCGAAAATACTCCATTCTCATGCACAGCCACTCGATGCGAACCAAGGCATCCCGTGAATACCGCAGCGCGCCCACTGTAGCCTTAAATGGAAATACATGACCTCGAATGATGATTTCCGAACGGTACACCGCTTCCTCATTCGATTCGGCATCGGAAGCAATTAATCCAAATTCCGGCAGATAGTATCCCGTGATAATTGCGTCGGGCGCGACTTCTTGCAGCACCCGCGCCAGCAAGTATTGGAACATTCGATTGCCAAGACCCCCAATCGGTTTGATCCGAATGACCTTGGCCATGTTCCCTTCTCACGGTCATACACAGCAAGCACCGCGCCTGCGCTCGACCGCGGCTCCCAGGTTATCATAGAGAAAATCAGCTAGCCCGTGTGCTCGATCCGTCCTAGGTCACGTGTCCGGTGTAGAATGGGCGGACTTCTTCTCCCCGAAAACGCTTCCGCTCCGTCTCAAGCCAAGATGCTATTTGCGAAGCCGTCGGCGGTACGGGTTTGGCAACGAGCGTGTCCGACATCAGCGTTTGATCGAAGCCGAGGCTGTAGTAGGCCTCCGGATTGAAGTTCTGCCCATTTTCACCAATGTACCGCGCGTGACAAACAAAAGTTGTTATGCGCACCTTTCCAAGCTCCACGGATGCGATCCACCTTGCACAATCTTGGCTCGAAAGAATTGTTTTCCAGCCGCGTCGCTCATAAAAATGCAGGATACGTGGAGTATCGCGCTCCGAATAATCTTGTCCATGAAGTAACTCTAAATACTGCTTTCTAAACGGTCGTTCATCAAACCAAGCTTGGCGGGTCATCGCAAATCCCCAGTTTTCATGCATATGCTGAAGCTCTCGCCGTCTGTTCCGCTGCTCATGCAGAGACGCCCACATGTTCCCATATGCCGACACATACGCAATTCGATTATCCGACATTGCAATGTCAATGAGCGATTGAATTGTGGTCAAGTACCGTGGTGAAAGAACCAAGTCATCTTCTAGAAAGAGAGCGTAAGGTTTGCCAAGCATCTCAAACATATACTGTTCTGCGCGCTCGTAGTTAAGCGCAATACCGATATTATCGGCGGACGCTAGCACTGTGCCCCACGGTATCAGTCTTTTAAAGATGTCGATGCATCTTTGGATCGTTTCCGAAGCTGCTTTGAGGCTTCCACTCCATGGATTCACAGCGCCATCTTGAAAGAGGACGACCTCGTCTAGGCTGGAAATCTGGCTACGGAGGCTATGCAACACTTCTCGCAAATAATCCGGTCGGTTGAGCGAAAGAATTGCGATTGGCATCGGGGGTCTGCGCCAGAGCCGACTTCGAAGCCTCATTAGTAGCCCCCACTGGATTGACAAGAGGTGTCTTGACGACGTGGCGTCACTGCGTCCGATGATTTTATGCAGACCATAATCTCCGGTTCAGAGCAGTACCATCGCGAAACCGCTTACCAGGCTGGTAATCGAATAGCAGGCCGGCTTATGTCGGTTCCTGGCACTTCCCGGTCTTAGCGTACCTCTTTCATCTAGAAGAAATCGCCGCAGGCCGCTTGAGCAGGATACGAGCCCCGATGGACTTGAGCAGGTCCGGCAGCGCTTCGTCACTATAGACCACGCATTGAAGGCTGAACGGATTTAAGAGTCTTGCGAAGCCTCCCTCGGTCCAGTGTCCCAGCCGGACCGACCGTAATCCATGAGGATGGAGCAGCGTGCCAAAATGGATAGTAAAGGATTAGTCCATTGCGGTTAAGGATAGCTGCAACATAGCTAAACGATGATCTGCTCATGATCAAGATATCGGCTGTGGCCAGTTTCTCCAAACAGTTGATTGCAGTTTCATTTACGCAGCGGGTGAGATTTGGCAGCACGCCAAACTCAGCCAGCCGACACATTTCAGCGTCGACGCTCGGGACCTCCGTGTGAAGCTCTATTATGTAGTCGATCATCAGAGCTTCGAGCACAGCCACCACGTCTTGAGCAACGCTAATGTAGTAGGCGTTAGGCAATATCCGATCTGTGTCAACAGACACATCTCCACGACGCACATGGATAGCTACCCGCAGCTGGCGACCGTTTGGAACTGATGTTGGAAATGGCGATATCTCCTTACAAATTTTGTAACAGTCTGGAAACAGGTCCGCAATTCCGTACGGCAGTACTAGTCGGAGCAGATAAGGCCGCTTATTTGATGTCTCCGCATGGTACATAGCGATAAGTTCATCAAATGTTTTCATGCTGATTTCACGGAGATCGATTGACCTAAAATCATTGGTCAGCGTAACGTCTGACTTTATCTTAAATACGTCGTTGAATTCGTGATGAAAGTTAGGATCATCAACATTCTGCTCTAAAGCAGACAAGCCTTGGTTGTCGACACGGCCGAGCGGCGAATGAAAATAGGACACGCCAAGAAGGCGCGATATGGAATAAATTCCGTAAATTCTTTGAAGTTGTGCGCCAACTCCGTCCGTCATTTTAGTATTGTCGTACGTCAAAACGAGTTTATTGCCCAGACCAATCGTGCGCAATCGGGTAGCGACACGATGAGACGTAGCTAATAAGTTCAGTAGCAGCCTATCCGGTCGCGCACCGAACCAAGGGCCCAGCATAATTCCTCTCCAACCAAGTTCAGAAATCCAGGAGCAGCACCGCCAAATCTGGCCGCAACCTACGCGGGGCAATCCCGGTCAGCTGCGCGACTTTGGCAGCTGGTACCGATTGATGCGCCGCTTGCCGGCCTCCCAGCGATCAATCGTGACCCCTTCCACGCCGGTCAGCCCGGCCAGCTGCTCCTGCGTCAGCCGCTCGCGCGCGCGATAGAGCCTAAGCGGATGCGCTTCCGGTTGCATGGCGAGCAGCTCGGCGTCCTCGTTGGGCATGGTCGCTCCTCGATGGATGCGGTGTCCGAGATACCTCGATCTCGTGACGCCGCCAAGCCATTAGGATGGCCGCCTGTGCGTCTGTTGTGGATGGCCGGGCCTCGAAAGATCGATATCGCAGGGGCCGAGAGCCTTTATTCGCTCGAAGGCAACATGTGCGGCACCGCTACGCGAGGTGCTGATGCCCTGCCGGGGTGCCCGTTTACTGACTGCGGCTGACGGCGGGGCAGTACCTCTATGGCGGCGACGACCTTGAGGCTTTCCAGCATTGTCGCGACCAACGGGGACGCGATCCGATAATAGCTGAAGCGGCGATAGCGAGTGACGGTCAAAAGTCGCGCTGCAACCAGTTTGCTCAGGTGGCCGCTCGCCGTCGCGCGAGAGACGTTGGCGCAGTAAGCAAGCTCAGTGGCCGTCAGCGACTGGCCGCCCATAAGGGCGTTAAGCATCGTCGCTCGCGCAGTGTCATCCACGAGAGCGGCCACTTCCACCAGATTTGCCGCCGCGACCATCCTTGACCCTATCGCTGATACCGGAAGCATATCAATCGAAGACAGTTCGGCATGGGCCAAACTGTTCACACGAGACAATTGCGAACCTCGCAGCAAGAATGCGCTGTAACAGGAGGAACGCAAGCTGGCGGCCAACTACCTCGCTTTCGTCCAGCTTGCTTCAATCGGGCTATGGCTCCGCGCTAATGAGTCCACGTCCTAGCCAAAATGTTTCGTTCTGGCCTGAATTCAAGTCTCGCGGCCCTATTCGAGCCAGCTAAACGAGCCGGAGCCGTGCGGGTTTATTCGCGCGCAACCTTCGGCCGTAGGTCTTGCGTTTGTGCTTGGCCGCGGCCACCTCGCCGTTGCTGCCGGCTCGCGCGGCGGCAACGCCGCGCAACTCGTCTCTGCCCGGATATCTGGGCCGGCCGACGAGGAGAAGCGGGGCAGGCGCCGGCGGCTCGCGCAGACGATCCTGCGCCATGCGGATGTAGGCAGGGTCGATGTCGATGCCGACGTAGCGCCGCCGCATCTGCCGCGCGACGGCACAGGTCGTGCCGGTGCCGGCAAAGGGATCGAGCACAATCTCCCCGGGGAAGCTTTCTGCGGCGCCGTAGGTGTAGAGCCGCATCAGGCGAGCCGGCAGCTTTTCCGGGAACGGCGCGGGGTGATCGCCTCCGCGCTTCACGTCGTGCGGATACATGAACCAGACCTGCTGAGTGAGGTCGAGCCATTCTGCGCGGCTGAGCGCATTCGCCGCCTTCATCCCGGCGCTGAATCTCGGCGGCTTGCCCGGTTTCACGTAGACGTTGATGAACTCGATGGTGTTGTTCTCGATGATGTTGCCGGGATACGGGTAGCTCCCGAACATCATCTTGGAGGTCTGCTTCTGCCAGACGAACAGGGCATAACGCGCCAGCTCGGTCTCGCAAAGGATCCCATGGTCCACATCGAAGGCGATGTTCTTGAGATGCCGGGTGTGCTGGGCGATCAGCTTTTTCGGGATCGGCATCACCGGAGCGTTGATGCAAAGCTTGCCGTTCGGGCGCAGCACCCGCGCGCATTCCTTCCACACCGAGAGCATGTCGGCGATGTAGGCTGCATAGGATCTCCAGGGACTTGCGCCGCGATCGTATTCCACCGCCGTCCAGTACGGCGGCGAGGTCACCACCAGATCGATGCATCCGGCGGGAAAGCGGGCAAGCACCTGCGCGGCATGGCCGGTGAACAGCCGGTCCACGATCTCGGCGGAACTCAGGGAAGACCCGGTTGCCGGAAATGAAATGTGCTCGGGGGCCGAGGGCATGGTAGCGGGCGAATCAGCTGCCGCAGTTTAGCGCGGATGACGCGCAAAGCGCGACAACTGGTACGGATTTCCGATGCTCCCGTGCATTGCGCTCGCCGACCCGGATTGCGCAAGATTGCGCCATGCGGGGTTATGAAAGGAGGGATGGCTCCATGAGAAAGCTTCGGACGCAGCGCGACAGCCAGCAGTGGATGCTCGATCCTGCGCTGAACCTACGACGACCATCCGGTCAAGATCAGCCTCTGCGCCAAGCTCAACCAGATGGTGGACCGGCGAAGCGAGGTCGCGGATTATCCGATCGAGCGCGTGGAAGTGCCGTTCGACGACGGCAAGACGATCTCCTGCCTGCTGCACTTTCTCCGGATTGCCGCAAGGCGCCGGTCGTCATCTATGTTCCCGGCATGGACCAGACCAAGGAAGTCTTTCCCAAGGCCGCGCACAACATCGCCAAGGCGCGCGGGGCTCACGTGCTGGCCATGGACGGTCCCGGCCAGGGCAGCTCCAACGTGCAGAAGATCCGCGCGGTGAGGGACAACTACGGGCGCGCGGGGGCGGCGGTGATCTCGTATATCGCCAAGCGGCCGGAGGTGGATGCGGACCGGATCGCGATCTACGGCATCAGCATGGGCAGCTACTGGTCGCTGCGGCTCGCGAGCTGCGACCGGCGCGTCGCGGCGGTGGTGAGCGCGGTCGCCTGCTTCAATCCGAACAACACGATCTTCACCGGTCCTCCCCGCGCTTCAAACAGAGAGCTCACCGCGCAAAAGGAGCTGTGGGTGCTCGAGAACCAGTACCATCCGCTTTGGTCGATCGGAAATCTCGGCGGGCTCGACGTGCACGATTATGCGCTCGACTGGCTGCAAGGGCTGTACTCCGGGCACCTGCAGCCGACGCGGCAAGGTCGCATCGCCTATGTCAGGGAAGGCGGCAGCGGGCCGTGGAGCGATTGCGAGTGGCAGCCGCCGATCGGGCCCGCGCAGCCGTATTTCTGAGGCCGCCCGTTGGAGCAACGCATGATGCATTTGCGGCGGTGCCCGTTACCGGGCAAGCTCAATCCGCATTCCACCAATGGAGAGAAGTCATGAAATATCTGGTTCTGGTGCCGGCGCTGCTTGCTGCCGCTGTTGCCGCCGCCCGCGCACAGGACGCCATTCCCGATCTGAAGGGGACGTGGACGGGAAAGGGCAAGGCGGTCGTGTTCGGCAACAACCCCCATCACCCCGGCAGCCAGACTGCCGCGGATGCTCCGCGGGTACATGAGATCGAGGCCACCCATGTCGTCGAGGGTCAGGACGGCCGCCTCGCCTGGGGGCATTCCTCCTCGGCCGCCGCCGATACCAAGGAGCCGTTCGCGTGGGCGATCTCGGCGGATGACGAGACCATCCTCGGGGCCGATCAGGACGGCTATTTTCAGATCACGCTGCTTTCGACCGACCAGATGGAGAAATGCTACGTGCAGAACGGCAACGGCCCCACGCACGCGATCGTGGCGGCGTGCTACACCATGAACCGGATGAAACATTGAGGCCGCGTGTTTCGGGGCCTTTGTCTGCGCGCTGAGGAAAACTTCAGGGAGATTCAGAAGGTGAGGATCAAGCGGGTAGAGCCGATTGCGGTCAGCATCCCGATGAAGAAGCCCGTGGTCATGGCCGGTGTCGAGATCAGGACCGCGGACAACGTTCTCGTTCGCATGGAAGCCGACAGCGGGGCAATCGGCTGGGGCGAGGCCGCATCCGCTCCCACCATGACCGGCGAGACGGTCGAAAGCATGATGGCGGCGGTCGCCTATCTTGCCCCCGCAGTGGAAGGCCGCCCGCCGCGCGACATCACGGGCGTCATCGCCGCAATGCGGGAGCGCATGTACGCCAACAGCTCGGCCAAAGCCGCAATCGAGATGGCGCTGCATGATCTCGTCGGCCGCGCCGCCGGCGAGCCGGCCTACGCGATCCTCGGCGGCAAGCGAAGAAGCCGCATGCCGATTCTCGGCGTCATCGGCACCGGCGAGCTTTCCTCCGACCTGCGCGAGGCGGAGAGCAAGAAGGCGCAGGGGTATGTCGCGTTCAAGATCAAGGTCGGCATCGACAAGCCGCTGGTCGATGCCGAGCGCACGCGCCGCATCTGCACGCTGATCGGAGCCGGCCCGCTGATTTCCGCCGACGCCAACCAGGGCTGGACCACGGAACAGGCGGTGCAATATGTGCGCGAGCTCACCGGCTCGCGCCTCGACTTCTTCGAGCAGCCGGTCGCGGCGGAGGACATCGCCGGGATGGCCACGGTGGCCAAAGTTGCCGCGGAGAGCGGCATGATCGCGATCGGCGCCGACGAGAGCATCCACTCGCTCGAGGACCTCCGCCGCCTGCATGCGGAAGGTGCCGCCCGCGGGGCGAGCCTCAAGACCATCAAGCTCGGCGGCATGCGCGCGGTGATGGACGCCGGGCAGCTTTGCGCAGAGCTAGGGCTCAGAGTCAATGTCGCGGCCAAGACCGGCGAGTCGAGCATCGCCTGCTCCGCCGCGCTGCATATCGCCGCGGCGCTGCCGCAGATTGCCTGGGGTCTCACCCTCTCGAACCAGGGTATTGCCGACGACCTGACCCGGCTGCCGATCCGTATCGCGCAAGGACACGTCGAGGTTTCGGATGCTCCCGGCCTTGGCATCGAGGTCGATGAGGATCGGGTGCGCCGCTACCGTCGCGACGTTCCGCTGCGCCACGTGGCGTGAAGATTTATGTCGCAAATTTGCGCAAGCGCTGAACGACGCATGAACGTCTCAGCCATGCGCCGTTCCAGATCGGTGCGCTAGGAAGAGCGCAATCAGTCGGGCGGCGGCAGCACCGGCGTCCCGTGACTGAGAAGCAAAATGGCCCGTTGGCTGCGAGCGTCAACTCGCGAGCGAGGACGGGCCCTTCCAGAGAGGACTCCTACCCATGTCTACCAACCGCGTTCTCTTGGGCGCGCTTGCGCTCGCGCTCCTTACGGCCCCTGGCTTCGCCCAGGACAACAAGCCCTCCACCTCTCCTGCGCCGAGGCTCACTGCGCCGATGCCCGCTCCCAAGGCGTCGACCACCGGAGCCGCAACCACCGCGGCCACGACCAAGACCAATCTCAACAGTGCGAGCGAGGCCGATCTCGGCAAGCTTCCGAAGATCACGCCCGCACAGTCGAAGGCGATCGTGGAGGCGCGTGCCAAGTCGAAATTCAAGAGCTGGGACGACTTCGTCGGGCGCAAGCTGGTGCCAGCCGACACCGCCGCCGCGATCAAGGGTGCCGTGAGCTTCTGATCGTTGCGCCGCAGGCCAGCTGTGCAGGGGCGGGTTTGCAAACCCGCCCCTGCACTTGCACGCCCGGATGGGGCGGCGCCCGCGATGATGCGCTAGAATGGCGGCGATCATCGGACCGGGAGCATCGGCCATGAACATCCAGGATAGAGCACGGCTCGAGACGGCCGATCTCGGAGGTGCCCCGCAGGCCCCGGGATACATGTCGGGCTTCGGCAATTCGTTCGAAACCGAGGCGCTCGCCGGCGCGCTGCCGGTCGGGCGCAATTCGCCGCAGCGGGTGCGCTACGGGCTCTACGCCGAGCAGCTTTCCGGCTCGCCTTTCACCGCCCCGCAAGGGAGCAATCAACGCTCCTGGCTCTACCGCATTCGGCCCAGTGTCAGACATTCCGGCCGGTACCGTCGCGTGGACAAGAACCTGATCCGCACCGCCCCGGAAGCGCGGCTCGAAAGCACGCTTCCGATCGCGCAGATGCGCTGGGGACCTGCGCCAATCCCGCAAGAAAGCCTGACGTTCGTGCAGGGGCTGCGCACCATGACCACCGCGGGCGATGCGGAGACGCGCGCCGGCATGGCCGCCCATATGCTCCTGGTCACGGCATCGATGCGCCGCGAATATTTTTGCAACGCCGACGGTGAATTCCTCATCGTGGCGCAGACGGGCCGGCTGCGACTGTGCACCGAGCTCGGGGTGATCGAGATCGAGCCGGGAGAGATCTGCGTCATCCAGCGCGGCATAGTGTTCCGGGTCGAGCTGATCGACGGGCCTGCGCGTGCCTATGTGTGCGAGAACTACGGCGGCGGCTTCACTCTTCCCTATCGCGGCCCGATCGGGGCCAACTGTCTTGCGAACGCGCGCGACTTCCTCACCCCCGTAGCGGCCTATGAGGACGTGGAGGAGCCCTCGACGCTGCTCATGAAATGGGGCGGGGAGCTCTATGCGAGCGAGATCGATCAGTCGCCGCTCGATGTCGTTGCTTGGCACGGCAATTATGCGCCCTGCAAATATGACCTGCGGCGCTTCTCCCCGGTCGGAGCGCTCCTGTTCGACCACCCCGATCCATCGATCTTCACGGTCCTGACCGCACCCTCGGAGACGCCGGGCACCGCCAACGTGGACTTCCTGATATTCCCGGAACGCTGGGCCGTGGCCGAGAACACCTTCCGTCCTCCCTGGTATCATCGCAACCTGATGTCGGAATTCATGGGCCTGGTTTACGGCGTCTACGACGCCAAGCCGGAAGGCTTCGTGCCCGGCGGCATCTCGCTGCACAACTGCATGCTTGCGCACGGTCCGGACGATCAGGCGTTCGAGGCTGCGAGCAGGGCCGAGCTCAAGCCGGTCAGGCTTGCCGATACGCTGGCCTTCATGTTCGAGACCAAATACCCGCAGCGGCTGACCAGATACGCGGCTGAAGCTGATGAGCGGCAGGACGGCTACATCGATTGCTGGCAGGGCCTCCGCAGGCATTTCGATACAGGCGCGCAACGCTGATCGATGCGCGAGATCGATCGCACCCATGCGCCGGAGCGGCGAAGCTCCGTCGCATCGGCCAACGGACACCCCGAATTCCCCATTCAGAACCTGCCGCTCGGGATCTTCTCGCCTGCGGGCGGCAGACCGCGCGGCGGGGTCGCGATCGGGGACAGCATCCTTGATATCGCGGCGGCGCTGAGGCTCGGCTTGATCAAGGGGGCTTCGGCCGAGGCGGCGCAAGCCGCCTGCGGCGGGACTCTCAACCCGTTTTTCGCAGTCGGACCCGAAGGCCGCCACGCATTACGACGCGCCGTCGGCGATCTCCTCGACGCGGAGAACCACGCGGCGATCAGGGGGCTGGAACCGCAGCTGCTCCATCGCGCGCAGGATTGCGAGCTCGCGCTGCCGGCCATGATCGGCGACTACACGGATTTCTTTGCCGGCATTCATCACGCCACGAACGCAGGCAAATTGCTGCGCCCGGACAATCCGCTCTTGCCCAACTACAAATACGTGCCCGTCGGCTATCATGGGCGCGCGTCGTCAGTGGTCGTCTCGGGCACGCCGGTGCGCCGCCCGCACGGGCAACGCAAGCCGGCAAGCGAGCCGGCACCGAGCTTCGGTCCCTCCGGCAATCTCGATTTCGAGCTCGAGCTCGGGGTGTGGATCGGGCCGGGCAATGCGCTCGGCACGCCGATCCCGGTGAGCGCGGCGGCTGAGCATATCGCGGGCTTTTGCCTGCTCAACGACTGGTCGGCGCGCGATATCCAGGCCTGGGAATATCAGCCGCTCGGTCCCTTCCTCGGCAAGAGCTTCTGCACCACGGTTTCTCCCTGGGTGGTCACGCCGGAGGCGCTGGCGCCGTTCCGCATCGGACAGCCCGCGCGGCCCGAAGGAGATCCGCAACCGCTTCCTTATCTCTTCGATGGTGGCGATCAGCTGACGGGGGCATTCGAGATCGCGCTGGAAGTCTGTTTGTCGACGCCGGCAATGGAGGCAAGGCAGCTCGCGCCACACCGCCTCGCGGCCAGCAATGCACGGCATCTCTATTGGACGGTCGCGCAGCTCGTCGCCCATCACAGTTGCGGCGGCTGCAACCTGCGGCCCGGCGACCTGCTCGGCACCGGCACCGTTTCGACCCCGGAGCCGGAAGGTCTCGGCAGTCTGCTCGAGATTTCCGCAGGCGGCCGTCGCATCGTCGAGCTTCCTTCGGGAGAGGCGCGCCGCTTCCTGGAAGACGGCGACACGGTGATCCTGCGCGCGCACTGCCGCCGTGAAGGCTTTGTGAATATCGGCTTCGGCGAATGCCGTGGGGCCATCGTGACTGCCTGAACGCGTGAGACATGCACAACCCGTGTGCATAACTCCGGGGATACGATCTCTTCCTGCGCCGTGTGGATAACTGATCGTTAAGCCAGTGCATTCTCTCCATAATCATTCCACCCACGCGGTGCGCGCCGATACGGCGCGGCACTACCGGCGCACCATGGGTGTTGCAGCAGCGCAACGCCGTTTTTCTGTTTTGCACGAGGCGGTTGCGGCATCGTCCGCGGATTGATTCACTATGCCGAGTGATTCGCGTGCGCATGGGGGACACGGTTTCAAGGAGACGATCGATGCTCGATGGGAAGCGCTATTACAACGAATTTCCCGATGAGGATCCGGACGGCAAAAAGACCCTTCTACACAGTCCGCATCTGCTCGAAACTCTGCGCGCGCTCGAGAGGGAGCTCCGGCCGTACGTCGCAGGCCATTTGGAGACCGGCATCGACGCCGGCGACCCCGCTCCTTGAGCTTCCTCACTCCAGAGGCTCCGAGGAGGAAAAATCCCGGCTGCTGACTCGAAAGCCCTTGCGTTACTATAGTCTCGCGCTCGCCTGCCGGGACAAATGATCGTCGCCCGGAGCGGGCGGCGAGATGGCAGGGGGAGCTTCGTGACACACACACTCAGCGTGAACGGCATCCGCATCGAGCTCATCGATCGCGGACAAGGCAAGCCGTTGCTGTTTCTGCATCCCGGCATCGGCATCGATCCCGAGGCACCCGTGATCGAACGGCTCGCCGCGCGCATGCGCGCGCTCGCGCCGACGCATCCCGGTTTCGGCGGCTCGGAAGCGCCGAGGTCCTTCGATCACATCGATGACCTCGCCTATTTCTATCTCGATTTCCTGGACCAACTCGATCTTGCAGATGTCGCGCTGGCCGGCGTGTCGCTCGGCGGCTGGATCGCGGCCGAGATCGCGATCAAGTCAACGGCGCGCATCTCCCATCTCGTCCTCGGCAATCCGGTCGGGATCAAGGTGGGCAGCCGCGAGCATCGCGACATCGCCGACCTCTTCGCCATGAACGAGGCCGATTTTCTCACGCTTGCATACTGCGACCCGGAGGCGGGCAAGCGCGATTACAAGGCCATGCCGGAGCTCGCGGTTCGCCAAACGGCCCGCAACCGCGAAGCCACTGCTCGTTACGGCTGGTCGCCATACATGCACGACCCGAAGCTCAAGGGACGGCTGCATCGGATCCGCATCCCCACGCTGCTCCTGTGGGGAACGCACGACCGGGTGCTCAGCGAGGAGTACGGCAGGGCGTATTGCGAGGCCATTCCCGGCGCGCGCTTCGAGCGGATCGAGCGGTCTGGACATTTCCCGCATATCGAGCAGCCGAGCGAATTTGCGGAAAAAATCTTCGCGTTCGTGGCGGGCAAATGATAGCAACACACGGATCGCGTACTGTAGGGGCGCGGCATGAGGGCGACCCAAAAAAAAACGCTTTGCGTTTTTTGGGGACCCCGACTCGCCCCTACGAAGCTAGAGGCGGCCAATCTATGCGGGTGTACTACTTCACCGAGCAGCCCTATCCCGACGCGTGGAAGGACCACGGCGGATCGCTGCGCGTGAACCTGCCCAACCTCAGGTGCGACCCCCGGGTCGCGGCGGGTCTCCTGCATCGCTACTACGACGAATGGTTGCTCGCGGACGAGCTGGGTTACGACATCATGCTCAACGAGCATCACCAGACCGCCACCTGCATGTCGTCAACAGTCATCGTCGGGCTCTCGGTGCTGGCGCGGCAAACCAAGGGCGCGCGGCTGCTTGTGCTCGGCTATCCGATCGGACACCGGAGCGATCCGCTGCGCGTCGCCGAGGAGCTCTCGAACATCGACGTCATCTCGCGCGGGCGACTCGACATGGGTTTCATCAAGGGCGTGCCGTACGAGTTCGCCGCCTCCAACCAGAATCCCGTGGGTGTCATGGACCGGTTCTGGGAAGCGCACGATTTCATCCTCAAGGCGATGACCACCCACGACGGTCCGTTCAACTGGGAAAGCGAGCATTTCCATTATCGCCAGGTGAACATCTGGCCGCGTCCCTGGCAGCAGCCGCATCCGCCGATCTGGAGCACTACCGGAACCAAGAGCAATGCGCGCGCGCTCGGCGAGCGCGGCTATGTGATGGCGACGCTGGGTACCGGCTACAACACGCGCCCGCTGTTCGATGCCTACCGCGAAGGCTACATCGCAAACGGCCGGCCGGCGCCTTCTGCCGACCGCTTTGCCTATCTCGCTCTGGTCGCCGTCGCATCGAACGAACGCGAGGCGCTCGCCCGCGGCGAGCTGCTTGCGAGCTATCCCCGCACGAGCTCGATCGTCTATCCGCCCTTCCGCAATCCTCCCGGCTACCTGCCGGTCGAGGACAATGCGCGCATGCTGCGGGGCGAGACGCCGCCGCGGAGCTTTACCAAGCCGGGGCGCGCCATCGACATGCGCACGGCGAGCGTGCCGGAGCTGATAGAAGCCGGCATCCTGTTCTGCGGCACACCTGATCGGGTGTACGAGCAATTGGTCGAGTTCTGCGAGTACTGCGGGGGAATGGGCAATCTTCTCATGATGGGTCACGCCGGGCCCATGTCGCACGCCGACACCGTGGACAATCTCACGCTGTTTGCAAAAGAAGTGCTGCCGCGGTTGAAGGAGTACAAGCAACCGGCCGCTGCCGCTACCGCCACGGCAGCCTAGGGCGGCTCGGACAGTGAGCGGTTCCAGCCGGCTCGCTGTCGTAACCCGCCATCCGGCCCTCAGCCTGGTTCACGCGGGACGTTGGGTTACGCGGCAGAAAATGGCTGCAAGCAGCGATTCGCTGCCGCTGACCCACCCTACAAGTGAAAGGACAGAGCGATGAAGATCATCGACATGAGCCATGTGATGAACGTGCACACGCCGGGCTGGGTCGGCTACGCCGGCAACAAGATGTATTACGCGCAGAACCTGCAGACCCAGATGATCGTCGCCCAGCGCATCGATACTGCGCTCCACGTCGGCACCCATTTCGACGGGGCCATGCACGCAACCGACAACCGTCAAGGCGACATGGCCTCGCTTCCGCTCGATTACCTGGTCAATCGCGGGGTCGTGGTGGACATCTCGCGCAGGATGTCGGATTGGGCGGTGATCACGCCCGAGATCATCGAGAGCGCCGGGGCCGACATCCGCGAGGGCGACATCCTCATCCTGCACACGGGCTGGCATCGCCACTACGAAGGCCGGCCGCAGCAGGATCTGGTGAAATATTTCTGCCTGCACCCCGGACCCGACCTCGATTGCCTCCAATGGATGCTGAAAAAGAAGATCAAGTGGTGGGGCATGGACACCGGCTCCTGCGACCACGCGATGAACACCTCCATTCGCAGCATGCGGCCCGATCTCGCTGCCCAGTTCACCAAGCTGCACGGCAAGACGCCCGCCGAATTCTTCGGCACGTTCGAGTATACGCATAGGAAGTCGGGCCGCCGCGTGGTCTCCGACGTTTTTCCGTTTCACAACTGGGCCTTTCAGGAAGGCTTGCTGCATGCGGAGAACCTGGGCGGGGACATCGAGCTCATGCTCAACCGCCGCGCCCTCATCGGTGCCTTCCCCTGGCGGTATGAAGGCCTCGAAGGCTGTCCGTGCCGCATCGTCGCGTTCCTGGGCGCGGGCGACGATGTGGAGGCGGTAGGCAACGCGGCCAAAGCCATCCTGGACAGCTGAGAGTCTCTCGATCCTCATGGCCGGGCTTGGCCGGGCTTGGCCGGCCACCGGAGCGTGGCTAAGATCGGCAAAATCGATTGGACCGGAGCATCAAGATGATCGGCAGATTAGGCCTTTTCGGCGCGAGCGCGCTGGCTTTCGCTTTCGCTTGCCTCGGCGCGCCCGCCGCCGCGCAGGACACCATCAAGATCGGGGAGCTCAACAGCTACAAGGCGCAGCCCGCGTTCCTCGAGCCGTACAAGCGCGGCTGGGAGATGGCGGTCGATGAGATCAACGGCAAAGGCGGCGTGCTCGGCAAGAAGCTCGAGGTGATCTCGCGCGACGACGGCGGCACGCCCGGAGACGCAGTTCGCGTTGCCAACGAGCTCGTGACCCGGGAGGGTACTCACATCCTCGCCGGCACCTTCCTCTCCAACATCGGTCTCGCCGTGACCGAATTCGCGGGCAAAGAGAAGGTGTTCTTCCTCGCCGCCGAGCCGTTGACCGACAAGATCACCTGGCAGGACGGCAACAGATACACGTTCCGCCTGCGGCCCTCGACCTATATGCAGGTGGCGATGCTGCTGCCCGATGCGGTGGCGGCGAAGAAGAAACGCTGGGCGCTCGTCTATCCCAATTTCGAGTACGGCCAATCGGCAGCGAGCTGGTTCAAGCAGATGCTGAGCAAGGCGCAGCCCGGCGTGGAATTCGTGGCCGAGCAGGCAACCCCGCTGGGCAAGCTCGACGCCGGCCCTGTGGTGCAGGCGATCGACGACGCCAAGCCCGATGCGATCTTCAACGTCCTGTTCGGGCTCGATCTCGCGAAATTCGTACGCGAAGGCACGACCCGCGGCATCTTCAAGAACCGCCCGGTGGTGAGCCTCCTCTCGGGAGAGCCGGAATATCTCGACCCGCTCAAGGACGAGGCGCCCGAAGGATGGATCGTCACCGGTTACCCCTGGGACGCGATCACGACGCCTGCGCACAAGGCATTCCTGGACGCCTATCAAAAGCGCTGGAACGACTATCCGCGGCTGGGCTCGGTCGTCGGCTATGCCACGATGCATTCGCTGGCGGCCGGCATTGCCAAGGCGGGCACGACCGATACCGAGAAGCTGATCCCGGCATTTCGCGGGTTGAAGCTGGGGACTCCGATCGGCAGCATCGAATACCGGGCGATCGATCAGCAATCGACCATGGGTGCGTATGTAGGCAAGACAGCGCTCAGGGCCGGCAAGGGCACGATGGTCGACTTCAAGTATGTCGATGGCGCGAGCGTGCAGCCGAGCGACGAGGAGGTTCGAAAGCTGCGGCCGGCGGCTGCGATGAATTGATCTGCATGAATTGATCTACATTGAGCCTTGAAGCGGTTCTGTCGCAGGCGCTCAACGGGCTCGCTACTGCATCGAGCCTGTTCCTCGTAGGCGCGGGGCTTTCGCTCATTTTCGGCGTTACCCGCGTCATCAATATCGCCCACGGCTCGTTCTACATGGTTGGCCTGTACCTCGCCTACACCTTCGCCACCACCGTCGGCGGAGCGCTCGGCTTCTGGGGCGGCATCGTTGCGGCTGCGCTGATCGTAGGGGCGCTCGGGGCGGCGATCGAGATCGTGCTGTTGCGCCGTGTGTATCAGGCGCCGGAGCTGTTTCAGCTGCTCGCCACTTTCGCGCTCGTTCTCGTCATCAACGACGCGACGCAATATCTGTGGGGACCGGAGGATCTGCTGGGGCCGCGCGCACCGGGCCTGCGGGGCTCGATCGCCATCCTCGGGCGAAGATACCCGAGCTACGACCTGTTTCTCATCGCGATCGGCCCGCTGGTCCTGCTGCTCCTGTATTTGATGGTCGAAAGGACGCGCTTCGGCCGGCTCATCCGCGCAGCCACCCAGGATCGCGAGATGGTCGGCGCGCTGGGCGTCAACCAGGCGATGCTGTTCACGGTCGTATTCGCGCTCGGCTCTCTGCTCGCGGGTCTCGGCGGAGCGCTGCAGGTTGCGCGCGAGCCTGCGAATCTCGGGCTTGATCTCACCGTGATCGGCGATGCCTTCGTCGTCGTCGTCGTGGGCGGCATGGGCTCGATCGGGGGCGCTTTCCTCGCCGCGCTCATCATCGCGGAAGTGAAGGCGCTTTGCATCGGGCTCGGCGTGGTGAATTTCGGGGCATTTACCGCGAATTTCTCCAAGCTCACCCTGGTGGCGGAATTTCTGGTCATGGCGATCGTGCTGATCGTGCGGCCCTATGGGCTGCTCGGCCGGCCGCAGGCCGCAGTGCGCAATCCCGCCGAGATCGGCGATCCGATCCGGCCGGCGAGCTTGCCGCTCAAGCTCCTCGGCGCGGTGACGTTGGCTTGTCTTCTCATTCTGCCACTTGCCGGCGGGCTCTCGCCTTACACGGTGGTGCTCAGCATCGACATCCTGATCGCGATCCTGTTTGCCACCTCGCTGCATTTCATCATGGGCCCCGGAGGCATGGCTTCTTTCGGCCACGCCGCCTATTTCGGCCTGGGCGCCTATGGCGCAGGGTTGATCGTGAAATTCCTGACGGTCTCGATGCCGGCAGCGCTGCTGGGCGGACTGGTTGCGGCAGCGGCAGGCGCGCTTCTCTTCGGCTGGTTCGCGGTGCGGCTCTCCGGCGTCTATCTGGCGATGCTCACTCTCGCCTTCGCCCAGATCGTCTGGTCGATCCTCTACCAATGGGAGGGCGTGACCGGCGGCTCCAACGGCATCCTCGGCATCTGGCCGCAACCGCCCTTCGACGGCCGCTCCGCGTTCTATCTGCTGACCCTCGCCGTCGCGGCGGCGGGCATCCTGCTGCTGCGCCGCTTCCTGTTTGCTCCGTTCGGCTACGCCATGCGCGCCGGGCGGGACTCGCCCCTGCGCGCGGAGGCGATCGGCATCAACGTCAAACGCGTGCATTGGATCGGCTTTGCCATCGCGGGCACGTTCGCCGGCGCTGCCGGCGGACTATTCGCCTTCGCCAAAGGCACGATCTCACCCGATCTCGCCTGGGTCTCGCGTTCGATCGATGCAATGGTGATGGTGCTGCTCGGCGGATTGCAGACACTGAGCGGCCCGATCGTCGGCGCAGCCATGTTCACATGGCTGCAGGACACGATCATGCGCCAGACCGCCTTCTGGCGGGGACTCCTCGGGCTTGTGATCCTTCTCCTGGTGCTGGCATTTCCCGGCGGCATCGTCGGCGCTCTTGCCGGCCGGTTTGCGCCACGAGGCAAGCCGGCATGAGCATTCTCAGCGTACGCGATCTTTCGAAGGCATTCGGCGGCGTGCGCGCGATCGAAAGCGTCAGCTTCGAGATCGCAGAGGGCGAGCTCCTGGCGCTGATCGGACCGAACGGCGCGGGCAAATCGACCTGTTTCAACATCATCAACGGACAACTCACGCCCGACCGCGGGCAAGTCCGGTTCTGCGATCGCAGCCTCGCCGGGTTGCGCCCGCGCGAAATCTGGCGGCTCGGAGTGGGCCGCACGTTCCAGGTAGCGGCGACATTCGGCTCCATGACCGCGGCCGAAAATATTCAGATCGCGCTCGCGAGCCATCATGATGAGATCTACCGGTTCGGCACGGCCCTGCATCGGCGCCACCAGCATGAGGCGCTCGCGCTGCTCGAGCGCGTAGGGATGGCAGACGCGGCCGATCGAGCGTGCAAGCAGCTCGCCTACGGCGACGTCAAGCGTGTCGAGCTTGCGATCGCGCTCGCCAATGATCCGCGGCTCCTGCTCATGGACGAGCCCACCGCGGGGATGGCGCCGCGGGAGCGCGATAATCTCATCGCGCTGGTGAAGCGCCTCGTCGTAGAGAGGAAGATCTCGGTCCTCTTCACCGAGCACTCCATGGACGTGGTGTTCGCGTATACCGACCGCATCCTGGTGCTCGCGGGCGGCACGCTCATCGCTGAAGGCAATGCCGCCGCGATCCGGGATAATCGGAAGGTCCAGCAGGTCTATCTCGGCACCGGGCTGCGCCGCGAGGCGCGCGGGCGGACGCATCCATGACCGAGCCGGCGCTCGCAGTGGAGGGCTTGAGCGCCTGGTACGGCGCCGCCCAGATCCTGTTCGACCTGTCGTTCCGGGTTGCTTCCGGCGAGGTGGTCGCATTGATGGGGCGCAACGGCGCCGGTAAGACCACGACTTTGCGGGCGGTGATGGGCCTGATGGCGCAGCGCAGCGGGAGAGTCCGCTTTCTGGGGGAGGATATCTCGCGCCTAAAGCCCTTCGAGATCGCCCGACGCGGGGTGGGCTACGTACCGGAGGATCGCCGCATCTTCTCCGACCTCACCGTGCTGGAGAATCTCGATATCGGGCGGCAGCCGGCGCGCCACCATCGCGCTCAGGCAACGGCTCCCGCATGGACACCGGAGCGGCTGTTCAGGATATTTCCCAATCTGGGCGCCATGCCCGACAGGCGCGGCGCGAGCATGAGCGGCGGCGAGCAACAGATGTTGACCGTGGCGCGCACGCTCATGGGCAATCCGCTGCTTGTCCTGCTCGATGAGCCATCGGAAGGCGTCGCGCCCGTGATCGTGGAGGAGATGGCCGACACCGTCATCGAGCTCAAAAAAGCGGGGCTGTCCGTGCTTCTTTCCGAGCAGAATATCAATTTCGCCGAGATCGTCTGCGACCGGGTCTATGTGCTCGAGAAGGGCCAGATCGAGTGGACCGGACCCATGGCCGATCTCGCCGGCAACATCGACGTGCAACGCCGGCTGCTGTCGGTGTGACGGTTATCAGCTGTATCCGGCGTGAAAGCGCTCGATCGCGCGCTGGATAGCTTTTTGCCTCTCATCGTTGAGCTCGAGCTGCTCGCGATAGACGCTCAGAACGAACAGCCGAAGCGCCGATGAAAGATTCCCATACTCCCGTCTGGAGTCGATCTTGGTGACCAGGTCGGACAAGCTCATGCTTTGCGACCCGGCGATCTCTTTCAGAGACCTCCAGAACGCCTCCTCTACACTGACGCTTGTCCTGTGGCCGCCGATGACGACCGACCGCTTCACGACCAGAGACTTCATCGTCGCCCCCCGATCGTCGTACACGCATCAACAATGCAACAACGGTATGCCTGCTGTTGCCAGCTGTAAATGAGATTGGTATCCCTCCTCGGTATGACGCACGCACGTCGTGCCGATACAACGAGTGTCGATCAGTAAACCTGGAGTAATGCCGGTAACGCAGTACGCACTATCGGTATCAAGGTGATGCACTATGCTTCCGAGCCATGCTCGCACTGATGAGCTGACATGTCATTCGGTCATCGTTTCTATTTGGTTAAGGCGGCACTCAAGCGCGGATTACCGCGGCTCACGGCCGGCTAAGAGCCCTAGCATACATAGACCGGCTCCGATACCGGGCCGTTCGTGCCCCCGTCGATGCAGGCAGCACTTCAATGAATCGTAGCCGCGGGGCGATGCACCATAATAAGGTGCCGGCGCCACGCCATGATCAGGCGGTGGTGGCACGCCATAGTAAGGCGCCGGTGCACCACTCGGCACAACAACAATATTTGTTCCGGAATCGCGACGACCCGGTCGCCTGTCGAAACGACACCATCCACGAAACGGGCCGTTGCGATATCCGAAATTTCCAAAACCGCGATTTGTAGCCGCCACCGCGCCGGCACTCCACCCACTATCGGCTCGGCTTTGACAGAGATGCCGTTTCGGGACATCCATCTTGCCTCTCAGCTGTCGCGCCAAAATCGCAGGACTGCGACCAAGCAACCGGGGGGTCCCTGATGTCAGCCAAGACCGCATTGCGCACGGCAGAGCCGCTCCTTGCCGTCGAGCTCGGCTCCGGCAAGGTCAAATTTGCGCAAGGGGTGAAAGCCGGCCGATGGGTCTTCGCCAGCGGATTGATGGCGCAGGATTTCAAGACCGGCATTGCGCCCGACGTTCTTGCACAACGTACGCCGCATGCAGGTCTGCCCAAACGCGAGAAGGAAGCCGCGCGCCTGTTTGCCAATCTCGACGCCGTGCTGCGCGCCGCCGGCACCGATCGAGCCAACCTCGTGCGCACCGACCAGTACTACACCACGGTGAAGGCGGTCCCGCCCTATCAATATGTGCGGCGGGAATTCCTGCAGAGCCGTATCCCGCCCTCGACCTCGATCGCGCAAAAACGTCTGCTGCTGCCTGATGCGGACATGAGCATCCAGGCCACGGCAGCTATCCCGGAAGCGGGATTTGAGGTTGTGCACCTCAAGCATGAGCGACTGGCAGGGCGCCCTACGTCGGGCTACTCGCCTGCGCTCACCGTCGGGGACTTCATCTTTGTCCCGGGGGTCACCAGCACGGCGGCTGGCAACGAGCCGCAGCGCAATGGTGTCGCCGCGGCGGCGCTGATGCCGGAGGGCATGCAATGGGGCGGCCAGCCGATCAAGCTGGAGACGGAATTTCTCATCAGGGAGCGCATTGCACCTTCGCTCAAGCTTGCCGGCGCCGGGCTGGAGGATGTGGTGCACGCACAGATCTACCTCACCGACCCTGAGGATTATTCGGCTTTCGCCGAGGCCTGGACGCGACATTTCGGCAGGTCGCAACCGACCTGGTCGGTCATTCCCTGCCGCGAGCATGGGCTTGCGCCCTACCATGGCAAGATCGAGATAAACGTGCTTGCGGCAAAGCCCGGCAGCGCCGCGCAAAAGCGCCAAGTCGATGCTGGCGTCGCGACCGCGTTCGAGCATCAGCCGCAGGCGGTGAAGGCCGGCGACCTCCTCTTCATCTCAGGGCTGATGGCTATCGATCGCGACGGGCTCGTGCCCTCGGCTGCGCCCGACCCGCGCCAGCCATGGTTTTCCTCGCCGCCGGAGGCGCAGGCGGAATTCATAATCGACAATATCGCCCGACTGTGTGAAGCGGCGGGGACCTCGCTCGACAATGTCGTGCGCATCCTGCAATTCCACACGGACATCCGGGAATTCCATCCGGTCTACAAGGCCTGGGAACGGGCGCTCGGCGGTCGTGCGGTGCCGTTTTCGGCAGTGGAGGTGCCTTCGCCCCTGCCGGTGCCGGGGGCGACGCTTTTGATGGAAGCCTGGGCCTACGCCCCCTGAGCCGATGCACGGCTGCGGCGGGTACGGCGCTAACGCGGCCGTTCCCGGTTGCAGATGTCCAGCGCCATCAGCGCGTAGATCCTGGCCGCCTTCATCATTTCCTCCACATCGATCTCCTCGTTGCGGGCGCTGATGCGCCGGCCACGCGGACCGATCTTGATCGCGGGGATGCCGAGCTCGTTGTAGATATTCGTGTCGGTCCAGATGCTGGCGCGATCCGGCGTCTCCGGTTTGATCTTCCGGCCGAACAGGTGCGCAAACACCTCTTCCGCCGATTGCACCAGCGGGCCGACGTTTTTGCCCTCGTGACCCAGCAGCGACTTGTAGACCTGCAGCTCGTAATCGAGCCCGAGCTTGTCGAGAGTCTGCTCCGCTTCGCGCTGGACCGTGAGCGGTCGCACCTGCGGCGGTGTGCGCACATCGACGCATATCGAGCAGACGCCCGGGAAATAGTTCGGGCGATAAGGCGCGCCGCCCTCGATGGCGCCGATGTTGACCTTGGGCCATAACGGGCCGGTAGGGGAATTGTAGACGTAGTTCTGCTCGAATACCGCTCCCCAGTCTTCCAGCGCCGCGATGATCTTGCTCATTTTCACGATGGCATTCACCTTCTCCATGGGGAAATCGCTGCGCCTGGTGCCCCAGGCCGCTTCCGCCTTTCCCCAGGTCGTGATCTTCATCTGCACGACGCCGGTCTGCGTCCACACGACGTTGAGATCGGAGCCGTCACAGCACACCGCGTAATCGGTATGCATGCCGTGGGTCAGCAGATGATGCGTGCCGACCCCTTCGCCGCGATACTCCTGCGACTGCCATGGGCCTATGGGGGAGCGGGAGATCTCTCCGACCACGCATGCGAGGATCACGTCGCCTTTGAGCTTGATGCCGCTCCTCTTGAGGGCCTTGCCGGCCACCATGAAGGATGCAAGCCCGCCCTTCATGTTCGAGATGCCGAGGCCCTGAACCTTGTCTCCCACAATACGGCCCTTGAGCTCCGCATCCGGCTCCATATTGGCCACCATCCGTAAATCCGCGCTGGTGCCGGTGAAGCTCGTATCGGTATGACCGTTGAACCCGAGGCTCAGTCCCGTGCCGCTGCCCTTGATGATGCCGACGGCATTGGGACGATCGGGGGCGACCTCCTGGCGCACCGCCTTGATGCCGTTAGCCTCGAACCAGGTCAGGATATATTCGGCTATCGCTTTTTCCTGACCGGTCGGACTCGGAATGGAGGCGAGGTCGCAGCCGACCTGCGCCAACTCATTGCGATCAATGTGTGCCAGGATTCTTTTCGCTGCATCCTTCTCGAATGGCATCAGGCTCTCCACGAAAAGTGCCGCACCACAGCGGCTTCGCGCGAAGACTGGCAACGTGGGAGGTCGCTGGCAAGGCTGCCGGCAGCGGCACAAAAATGTCAGGTCATGTGATCCGGCGGACGAGCAGCTTTTCCTCAACGAAAGGCTTCGACATGTCGACATGAGCCCCGGTTGATCACTTGAGCTGATCGGCTATCTGGTCGAGCGCAGCCTTGACGCAAGCCTCGTCCTTCTCCCCGCCGGGAGCTCCGGATACGCCGGCCGAGCCGATGATCTCATCGCCCACCTTGATCGGCAACGCACCGCGCGCGGTGGTGAAACCGGTGAGATATTGCGCGCCCATCTGCGGGTTTTTCTTCAGGCGCTCCTCCATCTCACCCGAGGGGATGCGAAAGGTGCGTGCCGTAAAAGCCTTCTTGAAGCTGTTCTCCATTGTGTGCGGTCCTGTGCCGTCACCTCGGATCTGCACGATGACCTCACCGTTACGGCCGACCACAGTGGCGGAGACACGGTAGCCATTGGCGTTGCAGGTGGCCATCGCGGTCTGCGCGATCGTCACCGCAAGGCTCGCGGGCAAGTCCTTATGGGTCAGCAATTCTGCGCTCGCCGACGAAGCCAACGCGCAGGCGAGGCCCATACCGGCCAGCCGACAAGAGCAACGCAGCATGAATGAACCCTCCCTGCTGAGATTTCCTGGGTGGACCCTCAAGCTACAGCATTCCACCAAACGCACAACGCGCAATCGGGCGGGGCATTGCAATTCCTGCCAAAGGCTCGTAACGCAATGGGAATGCGGCGCAAATGCCTCGCGGATACGCTAACAGCCTAGATTCTGCGCAACGCAAACGGGTGCGGCGAGCTGCCTGCTTCTTTCATCCGGTTGTTGCATCGACACTGCGATGGCATGGGCGTTGCAAACCGCAACGGCATATCTGTTCCAGGGAGCGTCATGTCAGAGCACACGCACGAGCACAACCACCAACACCATGATCACAGCTGCTGCGCCAATCTCTTCGGCTGCGGCGACGAGAAAGGCACCGGTATCGTCCGCGAGGACATCAAGGACGCGGTATTCGACAAACGAGCCTCCGACCGCCTTGTCCATATGGACGAGGTCAATCAGGAGACTTTCGACGGGTATCTCTCGGCCCGCGGCCGCTGGCGGCGCAAGTTCCTGCAGGCGAGCGGCTTCATGGGCGCGCTTGCCGCCGTCGAGCCTTGGTTCGGCAAGCTGGCGCAGGCGCAAGGCGCCGCCAAGCCGTCCACAAGCCCTGCGGCCACCGGCGGTCGCGTCCACACAGTGCCGTCCACCAAGGAAACGGTGCGGCTCGGCGTGTTCGACACCAACCTGCCGCCCGTGCTCACGATCGATTCCGGCGACACCATCAGCTTCCCGGATACGTGGTCGCACTTCCTCAATGATATGCAACCCGGCGTGCCGGTCGGCACGCTGGCGAAGCTGCGCGTGGACAACCCCGGCCGGGGGCCGCATTCGATCATCGGACCGGTCGCGGTGAACAAAGCCGAGCCTGGGGACGTGCTGGAGATCCGTTACCAGACATTGCGCCCGTACGAATGGGGCGCCGTGTTCAACAATCCGGGCCCGCTCGGGACCGGGCTCCTGCCGCAGGATTTTGCGCTGGGACAGGTGAAATACCTGGACCTCGACCTCGCTGCCATGCAGAGCAAGTTCTCGCCGAAGATTGCGGTCCCGCTGAAGCCGTTCCAGGGCACCTTCGGCCTGGCGCCGCCGGACGGATATTTCCCGCCTCTGAGCCCCGGCGTGACCAGCTCCGTGCCGCCGGGCCCCCACGGGGGAAACATCGATCTCCGCGAGCTCTCTGAGGGCTCGACACTCTACCTGCCGGTATGGAAGCCTGGCGGCCTCATCTATACCGGCGACAGTCATGCGGTGCAGGGCGACGGGGAGATCTGTCTCACTGCGCTCGAGACCCGCATGAAGGAGGTGCGCGTGCAGGTGATCCTGCACAAGCAGAAGAATTTCGCCTGGCCGGTGGCGGAGACCGAGTCCCACTGGATAACGCTGGGCCTTGACAGGGATCTCAACGTCGCGATGACGAGTGCCGCGCGCAATGCCATCAAATTCCTGGCAACACAGGCAAAGATCAGCGATCTCGACGCCTACGCGCTCTGCAGCATCGCAGTAAGCTTCCGCGTCACCCAGGTCGTGGACATCGTGCGCGGAGTGCACGCCCTTATTCCGAAGTCGATTTTCGCCCCGGATCTGCGGCGCGAGATGACGATGGTGTGAGCGTCCCGCCACGTTCACGCTTGCGTCGGGCCGGGCTGGCAGCCCGCCCCTGCGGTTTCGCATGGCCTTACAGGGCGGGTTAGCCGTAAAAGTCGGCTGCTGGCAGCCGACTTGTATCGGCGTAAGCCGCCGCAAGACGGACGACGGCGGGTTACGCCATCGAGCCGGCGAAAACCTGCTCGATTGGCCAACTGTCCGCCCTACGAGAAAAATCATGCAAGAGCGCTTCACCGGCGATAATGCGACGAGCTTCATGGATACGCGCGAGTGGATTGCGCTCCTGGAGAAGGAGGGCGAGCTGCGGCGGATCACGGCGGAAGTGGACTGGAACCGGGAGATCGGCGCCATCGCTCGCCGCGTTCTGGAAAAGAAGGGGCCGGCACTTCTTTTCGAGAACATCAAGGGTTACCGGAGCGGTCGTTGCACCAAGCTGTTCGTCAGCGGCCTTGGAGCTCGCTCGCGCCTGGCGCTCGCACTCGGGTTTCCGCGCGATGTGGCCAATCGCGAGCTCATCCAGCAGGTGATGCAAAAGAACCGCGAGACGCTTGCTCCTGTGCTGGAGCAGACCGGGCCGGTGAAGGAGGTCATCGTGCGCGGCGAGGCGATCGACCAGACCGAGTTCCCCGTGCCGCAATGGAATTATCTGGAAGGCGGGCGCTACATCCACACCTTCTCGGCCATCGTCACCCGCGATCCAGAGACCCGCGTGATGAATGTCGGGCTCTACCGGGGCATGATCGGGCGCAAGGACACCACGCCCTTCCTGCTGATCAAGGGCGGCCAGCACTGGGGAGCGCATTTCGTCAAGTGGGCGGCACGCGGCGAGCCGATGCCGGTTGCCTGCGTGATCGGCTGGGACCCGATCATGCCGTTCCTCGCGGGCTCGCCCGTCGCCGCGGGGGTCTGCGAGTGGGACGTGATGGGCGCGTACCGGGGCAAGCCGGCAAGGCTCGTGCGCTGTGAAACCGTCGATCTCGAGGTCCCGGCCGACGCTGAGATCGTCATCGAAGGCCATATCAGCGACGACCCCGCTACCTTCGAGACCGAGGGCCCGTTCGGAGAATTCACCGGCTATGTGTCCGACTTGCCCACCCCCCGGCCGACCATGAAGATCAGCTGCATCACGCATCGGCGCGAGCCGATCTTCTGCGGCTGCCTGGAGGGCACGCTGCCGGG
The DNA here is from genome assembly GCA_036557665.1 of Xanthobacteraceae bacterium. Taxonomy (GTDB): domain Bacteria; phylum Pseudomonadota; class Alphaproteobacteria; order Rhizobiales; family Xanthobacteraceae; genus VAZQ01. Next base: position 30,584 of record DATBHG010000123.1, read on the forward strand.
CTCCTACAGCGAGAACAGCGTGATGTCGTCGGTGCAGCGCGCCGCCATTGCCTGGAACATTCTCAACGGCGCCGGCATCCCCGGCATCCTCGACGTCTATGCTCCTCCCATCACCAACGGCGTCAATCTGCGGGTGCAGATCAAGAAGCATTATCAGGGTCAGCCGAAGCAGATCGCGGCGGCACTGTGGGGCAACAGCGCGGCGCAGTACCGGTACAAGCACGTGATCGTCGTCGAGGAGGACATCGACCCTTCGGACGACGAGCAGGTGGAATGGGCTTACGCACACCGCGTCAACGCGGGCGAAGGCGGAATCGTGATCTTCCCCGGGATATTTGGATCTCCCATCGATCCAAGCACACCGTTGGAGGACCGCGATGTCGCCCAACTCGGCACAGGCCTGTGGAACCGGATGCTGATCGACGCCACCCGCTCGTGGAAAAATCCACGCCGGGCGCAGTGGCGCAACGAGCGGTTCCCGCCGACGGTCCGACCCGCGCCCGAGGATGAAGCTCAGGTAGAGCGGCGCTGGTCGGAATACGGCCTGGACGATCTCTGAGGCTTATTTCAGAGCGGTCGATACGCTGGTGAACGTCGTGTTGAGACTTCCGCCGAGGTTTGTGACCGCTACGATGATCGCAATCGAGATGCCCGCGGCAATAAGACCGTATTCGATGGCAGTAGCTCCATTTTCGTCGGCAATGAAACGCAAAATGCTCTTGGTCACGATGATCTCCTCTGGTCTTTGTCGCACCCGCGTGCACCCTAACGAGTACCGATCTTCCATCGAGTAAACTCAACTCTCGCAGATTGATGCAAATTTGCACAGCCGGGCCGGGCTTTCCGCGCGTTGCAGGTGAGGTTTTGTCTGTCACCCGCCGCCGCGCGTGCATGCTTGCGGCAGCATGCTTGATCCCTTCCGGCCGGCCGATGGCGCAGCCCGCGATCCCAGCGGATTTTCCAAACCGGAGATTCCGACCCTGGCCGAGGCAGGCGTTCCCGGCATCGACGTAACGTCGTGGTATGGGCTCCTCGCTCCACGCGCGACGCCCCAGCCGGTCATCAATGCCATCTTTACCGTGACCGGCGAAATCCTTGCATCTCAAGGCGTGCGGCAAACACTGGAGGCGCAGGGGCTGAGCGTCAGAATCGAGCCGCCGCTGGTGTTCGCCGATCGTATCCGGCGTGAAACCACGGCCTGGAGAGATCTGATCAGGCGACGCAGCATCACGGCAAATTGGCTGCCGTCATGCGCAGACCCCCTCTCGCGGAAGTTTGCCTGGATTGCCCCTCTCTTTCACCGCTAATTGATCGCGTGCGAGCTGCAAACTTGTTACCCTCAGTTTCACCGTTTTCGCGATGAGGGCCGATCCATGCCGAGCCTCGGATTGAGTGTATTTGATGCATTCGATGCCAGAGCCGGCGGCCTCGCCCGCCCGGCCCTGGAAAAATTCGGAGGGGCGTGGCTCGCATGCTTCCTGGTGATGGCGCGCGGCAACATTCTCGCTGCATTCAGCTTCGAGCACTTCCGGCTCGCTTCCATCTGCGGAAGCGTCGGCGCAGCAGTCACGGTTGCGCTGCTCTTGCAGATGGACCGAAGCACCGACAGTGTCAGCCGGCAGGCGACGATCAGCGCGGTGGCGACCTTCATCGGCGATATCTTCGCCCATCCCTCGCATTTCCCCCCGCAATGGGCAGAGCCGGTGGTCACGGCTGCCGTATCCGCATGCATCGCCATTGCGGTCTGGCACGCAAAGCGCTGGGCAAGAGGCATTGGTCGGAGGACGCAAGCCCTTCGCAGCGGCCCGTGAGCGGTGTGGGCTCGCCTCCGCAGTGACGCGAGCCGGGGTAGCCGCCATGGATAACCTGGCCTCAAACAGCCGCATCCATGCCAGCTGTCATTGTGGAAACATTCGTGTGACGATCGAATGGCCGGGATCGGGACAGGCTATCCCGAGCCGCGCCTGCGGGTGCGGCCTTTGCACCAGGCACAGGGCAGCCTGGACCTCGCATCCTGACGGCCGCTTTCAGCTTCAGGTCGGCGACGAATCGCGCGTGACACGCTATCGGTTCGGAACGAAGACCGCAGATTTTCATGTGTGTGCAAGCTGCGGCGTCATTCCCATCGTAACGTGTACGATCGAGGGGAGACGCTATGCCGTGTTCAACGTGAACACGTTCCAAGACATAGAACGCTCGCAGCTGGTCGAGACCCCGACGAATTTCGAGGATGAGACGACCGAGAGCCGGTTGGCCCGGCGCCGGCGCAACTGGATGCCGGAAGCGCAGTAATGACTGCCGCGTAACTGCACTACAGATCTACTACGCCGTTGGCGATAGGACACGATCCTGAGAGCGTCCGGGCTGCCAGGCATCATCGCGATGGACGCGCCTTCTTGAGGATCGCGTGCAGGCGCTGCGGCGTGACCGGCAGCTCTCGGATCGCGCCTGGAATTTCGATCGCGTCCTCGATGGCGGCGGCAACTGCGGCGCCGACGGCATTGATGCCGCCCTCCCCCGCTCCCTTCACGCCGAGCGGATTGAGCGGGCTCGGCGCGTCCTCCGTGATCAGAACATCGAGCTCCGGCACCTCGCGCGCCGTAGGCATGAGATAGTCGGCAAAGTTGACCGACAGAGGCTCGCCCCGTTCGTCGTAGCGGAATTCCTCCAGCAGGGCGCCACCGATGCCCTGCGCCATGCCGCCGGCGAGCTGGCCCTGCACCAGCATGGGATTGACCGCCCGGCCGACATCGTAGGCAACGAAATAACGCTCGATCGTCACGCCGGCGGTGTCCCGATCGACGCGCGCGACTGCAATGTGCACGCCATAGGGATAATTCATGTGGTCGCTGTAGAATGCGGCCTCTGCCGAGAGCCCAGCACCCTGGCCGCGCGGATTTGAGCCCGGCTGCAATGCCCTCGCGATTTCCCCGAGCGTAATCGAAGGGCCGGCAGTCATGTCGCTGCGCCCCACCGTGCCGTCGATGATGTCGAGCGTGACTGCAGGCTGCTGGATCAGCTCGGCAGCAAGCTCGAGCGCCTTGGCGCGGACCTCGACCGCGGCGAGGCGTGCCGCCTCGCCGGCCATTACCGTCGCACGCGAGGCAAAAGCTCCTACTCCGAAGGCGATCCGATCGGTACGGCCGTGAACGACCCTTATGCGTCGATAATCGACGCCGAGAACGTCGGCACAGACCTGCGCCAGAACCGTCTCGATGCCTTGTCCGACCGATGCGGCACCGGTGACCACGTCAACGGCTCCGGAAGTTCCGACGGATACCCGGGCGGTTTCGAATGGTCCAAGCCCGCTTTTCTCCACGAACAGCGCGAGCCCCGCACCTACGCACTCGCCACTCGATCGCCGCAGCTCAAGCTTCCGTTTGAGCTCCTCCCACTTCACCGCGTGCAGCGCCTTGTCGAGCAGGCCGGCATAATCTCCGGAATCGAGAACGAGATGCGTGCCCAACGCAGAAAACGGACGGGTGAAGGGCATCTCCTCGCGAGCAATGAGATTGCGCCGCCGCAGCTCCACGGGATCGATCGCAAGCCGCGCAGCCGCCGCATCCATCATGCGTTCGCGCACGAACGTGCTCTCGAACCGCCCCGGTGCCCGATAGGTGCCGCCCGGCGTTTTATTCGTAAGCCGCAGATGCCCGATTGCGCGATAAGCGGGCACGCGGTACGGGCCAGGCAGCATGGCGGCGGCGAGGTCAGGCACGGTCGCCGCGTGAGTGCGCACATAGCCGCCCTGGTCGTGGAAGAACTCATCGTCCATGGCGAGGACATGACCGTCGGCGTCGATCGCCGCGCGGAGCTTGTGCCGCTGCGCGCGAGAATGATTGGCCGCAATCAAGTGCTCGCGCCTGTCCTCGATCCATTTCACCGGCCGATCGAGGCGGAGCGCCGCGAGACAGACAAGCACATCCTCGGGATAGAGCTCGCCGCGAACGCCGAAGCCGCCACCGACGTGGCCTTCGTAGAGATGCACCGTCGCGGGATCGCGGCCCAGCATTCGCGCGATGCTGTCGCGGTTCCAGTGCGGTACCTTCGCCGCGCCATGGAGCTCCAGCACATCGCGGCTGCGATCGTGACGCGCGATCGCGCCACGGGTCTCCAGCGGCACACCGGATTGACGGCCGATGGAAAGGTCCAACTCGACCACGGCATATGCGCCCTGGAATGCTGCTGCGAGCTCGCCGTAGGACTTCTCCAGCACCGCGGCTTCGGTCGAATGTCCCTGGTCGAAACCTCCTGCTGGCGGCGCGGCGGCATCGAGGACCGCCGGCAATTCCTCGACCTCCACGTTGACCATATCCGCGGCGTCCTCTGCCAGGTACGGATCGGTTGCGAATACGGCGGCGACGGGCTCGCCGACGTAACGCACACGATCGCGCGCAAGGATCGTCTGGCGATAAGGCGCCAATCCCTCGACGCGCGTCAAACGAAAGTCGATGGGCGGGATGTCGGCTACATCGGCAAACGTCCAGACCGCTTCGACCCCGCGGAAATCACGCGCGGCCTGGGTATCGATCGCCACGATGCGCCCGTGCGCGTGGGTCGAGCGTGCAAGCCGCATGTGCAGCATTTGCGCAAACGCGACATCGGCGGCGAACTGCCCACGCCCCGTGACCAACGGCGCATCCTCGAGACGCGGCAGGGACCGCCCGATTACCGGCGCCTTCATCGCCGCGCCGCTGCCCGTACCGCTTCGCGGATGCGCCGCGGGGTGGCCGGGAGTTCGTCGATGGAGACTCCAAGCGGCGACAGTGCGTCATTGATGGCGTTGAGGACGGCGGCCGGCGCCCCGATCGCGCCGCCCTCGCCCAAGCCCTTCGCCTTGGTCACGGAAGCGTCTGCGAGCGTTTCCAGATGACGGATCGCGATGGCGGGAATCTCGCACGTGGTGGGCGGCAGATACTCCGCGAGGTTTGCCGTGAGGATATTGCCTGCTTCGTCGTAAACGACCTCTTCCAACAGCGCATTGGCAATGCCTTGCGCCACCCCGCCATGGATTTGTCCATCGGCGATCATGGGGTTGATCAGGCGTCCTGCGTCCTCGGCCACCACAAAATTTTCCAGAACAACGCGGCCGGTCTCGATATCGACTTCGACCATCGCGACATGACAGGCGTTGGAGAAAGTGCCGGCCGGATCGTAAGTTGCGGCCTCCGCGATGCCCGGGCCGAGCTCGCCCCTGAACCGATGCACCTGGTGATATGCGGCACGCGCCAGCGTCTCGAGCGCGATCGCGCGATCGGTACCGGCGACGCGCGCAACGCCGCCCTCGATCACAATATCCTCGTCCGCGGCTTCCAGCAGGATGCCCGCCATGGCCGTGAGCTTCGCGCGCACCTTCCGCGCCGCCAGCAGCACGGCACCGCCAGCGATGACCAGAGAGCGGCTCGCAAAAGTGCCCCAACCATACGGGGTGCGATCGGTATCGCCGTGCACGATCGTGATGCGGTCAGGAGACGTTCCGAGCTCATCCGCAATGATTTGCGTCAGTGTCGTTCGCAGCCCCTGACCATGGGGCGAGGCGCCGATGCGCGCCTCGATGGAGCCGGAAGGATCCATTGCTATCTCCACGGTCTCCCAGCCGGGCGTAATCTCCATACCGCGGGCTGCAAAAGCCGGCGTGCCGTAACCGGTGCGCTCGCAGAAGGTCGCCAAGCCGACACCGACATGACGTCCTTGCGCCCTTGCTTGCGCCTGACGGACACGAAACGCGGCAACCCCGGTGGCCTGCACGGCGGCGTCCATCGTTTCGACATAGGTGGCCTGATCGAGCACGAGTCCAGTGGCGGAGGTATAGGGAAAGGAGCGAATGAGGTTGCGCCGGCGGATTTCGATGGGGTCGATACCGAAAGCTGCGGCCGCCTTGTCCATCAGCCGCTCGACGGCGACCGTAATGACCGGGCGGGAGACGCCGCGGTAGGGTGCCATGGGGCAGGTGTTGGTGAGAACCGCGCGCGAGACGCAGGCATATTCGCGCACATCGTAGGGGCCCGGCATTTCCGCCATCGCCATGAGCGGCTCGACCCCGCAGGTCGTCGGGTAGCAGGAATACGCCCCGACATTGGCGAGAATGTCGGCCGAAAGCGCGATCAGCTTCGCGCCGGCATCAAACGCCCCTTTGAGCGCAATGTGCTGATCGCGACTGTGAAAACATGCGATCAGATTCTCGCGCCGGTCCTCCAGCCAGGCGACCGACCCGCGCAGCCGGCGCGCAAGCCAGGTGACCACGACGAACTCCGGGCACAACGACACCTTCTGCCCGAAGCCGCCGCCCACGTCGGGGGCGATCACGCGCAGGTCCGACTCCGGCATTCCGATCAGCTCGGCAATGACAGTGCGCATGGCGTGCGGCGCCTGGGTCGTGCAGGTGAGCGTCACCCGCCCGCTGCTGCGATCCCAGGCCGCGTGCGCCGCACGCGGCTCGAGCGGCAGAGCGTTCTGGCGATGGGAGCGGACGTCGATCGCGATGCGCCGATGCGCGCCCGCCATGACCGCATCAAATGCCGGAGTTTTGAACTTGGCATCGACCGCGATATTGTGTGCCGCCTCGGCGTGCACACGCGGTGCGCCTGCCGCGATGGCGTCCGGCGCGCCGACCACGGCCCGCATCGGTTCGATCTCAACGTCGACCAGATCGGCGAGGTCCTCGGCTTCCTCCTGGTTCGACGCGAGCACCGCTGCAATCGGCTCCCCGACAAAACGCACGACATCGCTTGCCAGAATCGGCTGGCTGATCGGGACGTAATTAAACTTGTACAGAAGCGGGCGAATGGGCTTGACCTCGGCAAGCTCCGCGAAGGTGAAGATCCGGACGGTCTCGGGCCTCGAGATTCGCACAATGCGACCGCACGCCACGGGGCTGCGTACAAAGCGCACCCAATTGGCAGCCTTCAGGTCGGCGGTAAAGCGGCCATCACCTCGCACCAGAACCGGATCTTCCAGGCGACGAATCGAGCGCCCGACCCAGCTCATGCGCGGGCGCGACGCATCTCAGCGGCGGTGCTGCGCACCGCCTTGATGATGTTCTGGTATCCGGTGCAGCGGCAGAGATTCGAGGCGAGAAGATCGAGAATCTCCTCATCCGAGATGTCCGGGTTGGTCTCCAGCGCATTGACCGCCAGCATCAGGAAGCCGGGGGTACAGAAGCCGCACTGCAGCGCGTGATGGGTCATGAACGCGGTTTGCAGGGGATGCAGCTTGTCTCCGTCCGCGAGGCCCTCGACGGTACGGATGCGCCTTCCCTGCGCCTGCACCGCGAACATGAGGCAGGAGCGCACCGCCTCGTCATCGAGAATGATGGTGCAGGCGCCGCACACGCCGTGCTCGCAACCGATGTGGGTGCCGGTCTGCCCGCAATCGTCCCGGATGACGTCAACGAGCGTCCTTCTCGGCTCTACGCGGACGGCATAGTCGCGGCCGTTGATGGTGAGCGTAATGTCGATCTTTTCCGTCATTGCGCGTGAGCTGCCTTTCCCGGCTGCCCTTTAGGCCGTGGCAGCGGCAGAAGCCAGGATTCCAGGGATTATTCTGGCCAAAACTCCGAATTCAGGCAACTCAGCAGCGATCGAGCCCCGAATAAACCAACCGTTCACAATCCCTCATTGTGTGATGCTCGTCACATACGCCGGAACAGCGATGATTTAACCAGTGCTTCCTAGGGTGATGCCGGGTTTGCCGGCAAGCAGGGAGAGTATCATGGACGGGCGCAGTGTAGGGGCGCAGCAGATGTTCACCGCTGCCACGCTCATGTGCGTCGTATGGCTGTCCGCGTTGACGCTGCTCGTACGCCAGGCGCAGGTTACCCACTTCGCCGGCTCTGCAACCCCCGTGATGAGCGGCACGTCGCTTGCGTTGCTGCTACCGCATGCGGCCGTGAAAGAGCCGGTTGACTGAACGCAAAGCAGACCTTCCCAACGTCAATACCCACCCTGCAGGAAACTCTCGGCCGGAGTCGTGGCGTTTGGAGACAACCCGCCCAGCGGGCTCTTGGTCTGCGCCAATGTGGTCCGAGCCTGAGGTGAGACCGTAGCCGATCCCAGCATTCACGTCGAAACGACCGAGCTTGAAGTCCACCACGCGGTAAAGATTGTGCTGCTGGTGATTGAGCGGCGGGAAATTCTTGGGGGGCCAAGGCCGGTGTAATATTCAAGCCCAAGCGGTGGCGCCGCGGCTCCATCCGGCGGCGTGCTCGGGGTGCCAGTCCTAATTCCATGCGGCCGTCTCGATGATGTCCAGACCACGAACCCGATCGATGAGGTAGATCAGACCCCGATTGTCGATGGTGACATCGTTGGAGGATGGGCGCGCCTCCCCATCCGCCGGCGCGGGCACAAAGTGACCGACCTCCCTGGGAGCGAACGGGTCTGCGATGCTCACGAGCCGCATGCCCTGCGCGAACCATGCAAATGGAATGACGGTACCGTGCAGGCGCTCCGATGGCTGATGGCAACCGGTCATGGGTGGTTGCGGGCTGCCATCGGTATCGAGCCCAGGCACCTGGAACGTGGCGATCGGAACCGGCAGTTGCTCGACCGTGATATCGTAGACCCAGCTGAAAGAGGGCGCCGCGGGGCGAAGCTTGGCCACATCCTCATCGGCGACAACCATGATGCGGCGGCCCTTGAGCGGTTGCGGAATCGGCAGACAGGTGTGGGTCGGATGCGGGAATGCGGGGCTCGTATTGGTGTGCGCGATGAGCTTGGGCTTCGACAGATCGGACACGTCGAGGATGAACAAGCCGTGATGCCAATAGCTGACGTAGAGGCGATCGCCCATGCGCAAGGGATGATGGCACCGGGGCGGCACCCAATCTTCCCACGGATAGGGCTCCCCGCCGGCCTTCCATTGGCCCGGAATCCACCAGCTCGCAACTTCAGTCGGACGCGCGGGATCGGCGAGATCGAGAATGAGCATGATGTTGCCGATGTACCCTTCGGCCGTCGGCGAGAGATAGGCGTAGCGGCCGTCGAAGTCGTAGCGGTGCACGCCCTTGCCGGCGGTGCGCCATTTGGTGATGAGCTTGGGATGGCTCGGCCGGGAGACATCGTAGATACCGATACCACCGCCGAATTCCGCGGGACCGCTCGCTCCGAGCTTCTCGTGATTGACGATCATGAGGCCGTTCGACGCGCGCACCTTGTGCGAATGCCAGCCTTCCGGCAGCTCGATGCTGGCGAGGCTCCGCGGATGTCGCGGGTCGGAGACATCGACGATGGTCGTGCCGCTCGGCCACTGCATGTGCCCGATATAGAGAGTGGCGCCTTCCACCCACACCTGGCCGCCACCGGGACAGTCGAAGTGCGCGACTAATCGGGTATTGGATTGGCTCGCCATGAAAGGTTTCTAGGCGAGCTTGACCACGTCGCCAGCATCGTCGCGGCCCCATTTCTTGAACAACTGGAATGATTTCAAAGCCGGCTCATCGCTTGCGACGAACAGGATTGCCGGCTCCCTCGGGTCGTCATTGCCATGCTCGAACCAGCATCCGCCCGGTACTGCCACGTTGTCGAACCGGTGCCAGTCGAGTCGCTTTCCGTCGATGACCGAGTGTCCCCTCCCATCGAACGGCGCAACCAAGAGGCTCGCGGTCTGCCGCACAGGCCTGGTCTTCTCGCCGGGCCGCAGCATCTGGACGAAGAATGTCATGGTCTTGAACACCGGCCCGCCGGTCAGAGGGTCGACATATTCGATCGAGAGCGCCTCGTAGGGATCACCATCCCAATCCTTGAACCGTTCCATCAGCTCCTGGATGCGCTCCCAGCGATAGACGTACATCGGCGAGGAGGTGCCGGCGCCCCGGTGGTGCTGGAGAAAGCGCGGCTTGAGGCCGCCGTGATCGTAGGCGCGGGCGGAATAATCAGCGGGGACGGTGGCGGTCTGCTGCCGTTTCTTCACCGGCTTGCCGTCCACCGTCTCGGTATAGTCGTGCTCGAAATAGACCGCGTTCAAGGTTTCGACCAGCGGAAGGTCCAGCACTGAAAGATTGATGGCCGGCTCGTTTCCGACGTTGCCGTGGTTGTGCCAGGTGTCGAGCGGGGTCAGCACCATGTCTCCCGGGCCGAAGGTGATGTCCTCTCCTCCGACGCCGGTGAAATTGCCTCTGCCAGTCAAGCCGAACCTGATGGCATTGGGAGAGTGCCGGTGCGGCGGCATCACTTCATTCGCGTCGTTGAGCCGGTAAGCCGTGTACATGGTGCTCACGGTGGCGCGACGGGGAGAAAGCCCCGGGTTGACCAGAATGAGCGAGCGCCGCTCGGAGTCGTCCATGCTCACCAGCTCTGCCGCGCGAAACAGGATCGGCTCGATGTCGTTCTTGTAGCTCCAAACATGGGGTACCGCTTTTTGCGTGCCCATCAGCTGCTTGATCTCGTCGTGCGCGACGTCGGTCGAAGTCGCCCAGAACGGAAACATGCTCTTCGCGGAGATCTCGTCGTAGAGCGCCGCCAGAGCCGCTTCTCGATTGGGAAGACGCCGCGCCGCGCTGCTTTTGTTATCTAACATTGCCGGGTTCCTTATCAGCTCCCCAGAAGGCTTGCATTTGATCGCTCCGCACTACGGTAACATAGGGAAGGAGCCGGTCAATCGCGCCGAAGCTGCCGGTCATCAGGCGATCTTCTGCGAACAGGCGCTGGGCCTGACAGCGGCGACAACAGCGCCTTCCCTCTCGAGAGCCGCGATCTCGTCATCGGCAAATCCATGCTGGCGCAAGACAGCGCGCGTGTGCTCGCCGTAAAGAGGCGCGCCCTTGCGTACCCCGCCCGGCGTGCGCGAGAACTTCACCGGCAGCCCCAGGGTTTGCACGCGACCCGATGCCGAATGCTCGACCTCCACCACCATCTCGCGCGCCCGCGCCTGCGGGTCGGCAAGCGCTTGCAGCATGTTGTTGACCGGCCCGCAGGGCACACCCTTGTCCTCCAAAGCGGCGAGCCAGTGCGCAGCCGGCCGCGCGCGAAAACGCTTGGCCAGCTCGGCCTCGAGCTCCGCAAGATGCGACATTCGCTGGCTCCCGCTGACAAAGCGGGGGTCGCTTGCGAGCTCGTTCGCGTCCAGCGCCTCGAGCAGGCGCAACCAGTTTCGTTGATTGGCGCCGCCGACGACGATCCAGCCATCGGCTGCCTTGAATGCCTGATACGGTGCGCTGAGCGGATGTGCCGAGCCCATCGCCCGCGGTGCAACGCCGGTCGCGAGCGCGATGGCCGACTGCCAGTACGTTTGCACCAATGCCGCCTCGAACAATGATGTGTCCACGCATTGCCCCTCGCCGGTTCGCAGACGATGCGCGTAGGCGGCAAGAATCCCCATGGCCGCAATGATCCCGGCGGTGATGTCGGAAAGCGGTGCCCCGCACTTGACCGAGGGGCGATCCGAGCTCTCGCCGGTGATGCTCATCAAGCCGCTCATGGCCTGCGCGATCAGATCGAGGCCGCGGCGGGTGCTGTAAGGTCCGGAACGGCCGAAGCCGGACAGCGAGCAGTAGATCAGTACGGGGTTATAGACATGCACGTCGTCATAGCCAAAGCCGAAGCGTTGCATCACGCCAGGAGCAAAATTCTCGACCAGCACGTCTGCGCTCTCGACGAGTCGCCGCAGCACCTTCTTGCCGCCGGCGCTCTTGAGATCGACGACGATTCCGCGCTTGTTGCGGTTCATCATCAGGAATGCTGCCGCTTCGTCACCCACCTTTGGCGGGATCATATGACGGCTGTCGTCGCCCTGCGGGGTCTTCTCCACCTTGATCACGTCGGCGCCCATGTCGGCCAGCATGAGCGTGCATGTCGTTCCCGCCATGACGTGCGTCAGGTCGATCACCTTCAGTCCAGTCAAAGGGCCCATGGTCTGCGCTTGCCTCGATGCCGAGTTGATATCATGAACGAGCACGCCGCGTGTACATGCAGCTGCGAATTTGCCGTGAAGGGCGAACCTTGACGCGCTTTGAAAGCGGGGGCCCGTTCTACGAGCCGCCCTGCGCCTCGCATTCGATGTCCCGCAACGCCAGCACCGATCAGCGGCTGAGATCGTGGTGTTCATGGTGGCGGATCAGAACAGTCGGGCACTGTAAGCGAGCAGGGCAGCCGAAAACTCACTTGCAGTTTGCCGCGTTCCGAAGCGCAGCTCGAGCATCGTTCCGGGTCTTATGAGCGGTTCCGCCGCCTACAAGCACGACTGTTTTTCCCTTCGGCTTCTTGGGAACAACGGAGCACTTGAGGGTCTTGCTGTTTTGAACAACGTAGTACTTGCTCGCGAGCGCCGGCGCGGCGAATCCGATCACAAGACAAAAGACTGCGAGGAACGTGGCTTTCATCTCTCGAACAGCTCCACGGTTCCATTAAGTGGCGAAGATTTATGACGTTTTCTCGGCTGAAATACAACCGAGCCTGGCGCAACGCGATGAAGGAGAGCGAGTTTTTAAGAGCTGCGGCTGGGGCAGGAAAGTCCCGGCTTCTGATACCACTCTGAATGGTGCTGCCTCCCAGAGCGCCTAATGCGGCGGCAGTCTGTGCAGCACTTCCATGCTCCACCAGACGAAATATACGGCGATCGCTGTCCCGAGGGCGATCTTGATCAGCTGGATGGCCCACTCGCCTTTTGACATCGGCTCAAGCTAGCACAAGCCAGCGGTCTTGAACCTGCCCTGACCCGCGAGCACGTGTTGGGGCGGCACGCCGCCGCATGCAGACCGAGCGTCTAGCGGGCCATCCTTACCATGCGGAGTTGGAGCGGTACAGGATATTTCCATCTTCGACGCGCAGCAGCGAGCAATGGGCGGAAGCGTTGTCGCGCTCGCCGCAATTCGATTTCATCCACATCGATTCCCAACATGATCCCGTCGCTCGCATCGGCAGGCTATCTCGAGCCGATCGACGACTACATGAAAAAGGCGGATTTCAAGATCGCTGCGGTGGCCGACTCTGCCAATTTCATGACCTACAAGGGACAGACCTACGGCATCCCTACCGATAGCAACGTGCACATCCAGTACAAGCGCAAAGACCTGCTGGAGGACGAAACCAACAAAAAAAGGACAAGATGCCGAACCAATGCTCCGGGGGCGAGTCGCAGCGGGTGGCGCTCGCGCGTACGCTCGTGACCAATCCGTCGACCTTCCTCCTCGACGAGCCGCTGTCGAGCCTCGACGCAAAGCTGCGGCGCGAGCTGCATGCCGAATGCGATCGTCTGCATCAGACCCTCAATCGCACTTTCATCTACGTCACCCACGATCAGGAAGAAGCGATGACGCTCGCCGACCACATCGTCGTCATGCGCGCCGGCGAGATCGTCCAGATCGGATCGCCTATGGAGATCTACTCCGATCCTGGCAGCTATTTCGTCGCCGATTTCTTCGGCTCACCCTCGATGAATCTGGTCGCCAGCGACATCGTTCGCGAGGACGAGAAGGCTTATTTTCGCTCCGCAGGCGTGCACGTTGGTTTTCCGGAGCATCTCAAAGGAGCGAAAGCGGGACCGGTTACGCTCGGGATTCGGCCCGAGCACGTTGGCGTTGCTCGCGCGGGCGACGGCGGGATCGAGCTTGCGGTGCGACTGGTCGAGCCGCTGGGCCGCGATACATTGCTCTACTTCGACGCGGGCAGCGAACGGGCTTTCGTCGCCGTGGCTGCGGGCCTGGACCTTGCCGGCATGCGCGCAGGCACTCCCCTTTCGCTTTCGCTCGATCCGCAACGCCTCTACCTGTTTGGTACCGACGGAATGCGCATCCGCTGCGACGAAGTCCCGAGAGCTGAATGAGGGGCCTATGCAATACCGCGAGCTAAGTGAAATCCGCGATGGGATGCGCATCGATTGGGACATGCCGATTACAATGGATGACGGCTTGGTTCTGCGGTGCGATATCTACCGGCCGACTGGCGACGGCCGCCATCCCGTGATCATGACCTATGGCCCCTACGGCAAGTGGCTGCATTTCGAGGATCTGTACGGCGATCAGTGGCGGCGCATGTGCGCCGGCCACCCGGAGGTTCCGACCGGCTCGACCAACAAGTACCAGTGCTGGGAGGTGGTCGATCCGGAGAAATGGGTGCCGGAGGGCTATGTTTGCATTCGCGTCGACAGCCGCGGCGCCGGCCGCTCGCCGGGCGTGATCGACATCTGGTCGCTGCGAGAAGCGCAGGATTTGGCACAATGCGTGGAGTGGGCCGGGGTGCAGTCGTGGTCCAACGGCAAGATCGGTCTCAACGGCATTTCCTATTACGGCCAGAACCAGTGGCAGACGGCGGCGCTGGCGCCCAGGCATCTCGCCGCAATCTGTATCTGGGAGGGAGCCGCTGATTTCTATCGCGACATGGCGCATCATGGCGGCATCTTCTGCCGCGGCTTCGTGCAGGACTGGTCGAAGGCGCAAGTCTACACCGTGCAACACGGACGAGGGCATCGCGGGTTCAAGAGCCGCATGAACGGCGACTGGGTATCCGGGCCGGAGACCCTGTCGGAAGAGCAGCTGGGCGGCAATCGCCGGGACTTCTACGAGGACTGCATGTCGCGCAAGCTCGACAGCGACCCGTACTGGCGCTCGCGCATGCCCGATTGGAGCAGGGTCAAGACGCCGCTCCTCTCTGCCGCCAACTGGGGCGGACAAGGCCTGCACCCCCGGGGCAATTTCGAAGGCTTTGCTCGCGCTGCCTCAAACCAAAAATGGCTGGAGTGCCACGGCAGCGAGCACTGGACGCATTTCTATACGGACTATGGACTTGAGCTACAGAAGAAATTCTTCGGGCATTTCCTCAAGGGCGAGGACACCGGCTGGAGCAAGCAGCCGAAAGTGCTGCTGCAGGTGCGCCACCCCGACGAAAAGTTCGTTGCCCGGCATGAGAACGAGTGGCCCCTCGCGCGCACCCATTGGACCAAATTCTACCTTCATGCAGCCCACCTGACGATGTCGATTACGCCGCAAAAATCCGATGCCGCGGTCACATATGGCGGCTTCAGCGATGGCGTCACCTTCCTGACAGAGCCGCTCGAGGACGAGACGGAGATCACCGGTCCGATCGCCGCGAAGCTGTGGGTCTCATCGGCAACGCAAGACGCTGACCTGTTCGTGAACGTGCGCGCCTTTGCGCCCGACCTAAAGGAGGTGACGTTTCAGGGAGCGCTCGATGCCCATACGCCGCTCGCGCAGGGGTGGCTGCGCTGCTCACACCGGAAGCTCGACCCCACGCTGACACTGCCGTACCGGCCCTATCACACCCATGACGAGGAGCAAAAGCTGACGCCTGGTCAGGTTTACGAGGTGGATGTCGAGATCTGGCCGACCTGCATCGTGCTCCCGAAGGACTATCGGTTGGCCCTATCCGTGCGTGGCACCGACTACGTCTACCCGGGAGGGCCGAGCGCCGGTCTGGAAACTCTCGGCAAGGTGTGGACCGGGGTCGGGCCTTTCACTCACAATGATCCGCGCGACCGCCCGCCTGCGGTGTTCGGGGGCGACGTGACGCTCCACACCGGCCCGAATCGGCCGGCGCATGTGCTGCTGCCCATCATTCCCGCCAAATGAGTGCGGCTATAGTCCCAAGCGGCTCATCATCGCGGCGGGATACCGGTCGCCCTGGGCGGCGCCGGGGGCAAAAGTCTTGTCGAGCGCCTCGAGCGCAGCATTGGACGGGCGGACATCGGCCGCCTTGGCATCCTCCTCCAGCCATTTCCGTTTGCTCGTGCCAACCAGCGGCACGGCCTGCGACTTGCGGGACAGGAGCCAAGCGATGGCAAGCTGAGCCGGAGTGCAACGTTCCTGTGCCGCCAGCTCCTTCAGGGTCGCGAGGAGCTTCTGATTGGACTGCGCATTGGCGCCCTGGAACCGCGGCATGTCGCGACGACGATCGTTCTGGGGCAGTGCATCGCCGGAAGGCACCACGCCGGTCAGAAAACCGCGGCCGAGCGGGGCGTAAGCGACGAAACCGATACCCAGCTCATTGCAGAGCGGGAGAATCTCGCGCTCGACATCCCGCGTCCATAACGAGTACTCGGTCTGCAGCGCGGCCAGCGCATGCACCTTGTGCGCGCGCCGGATGGTATTTGGTCCCGCTTCGGAAATCCCGAGATGACGGATCTTCCCCTGCGCCTCGAGGCGGACCATAGCGCCAACCGTATCCTCGATCGGTACGGTTTCGTCCACGCGATGGATGAAATAGAGGTCGATATAGTCGGTGCCGAGCCGCTTGAGGCTCTTGTCGCAAGCCTCCATCACGTATTCCGGACTGCCCTTGGCTCCCGGCTTGCCGTCAGGCAGGCGAATGTTTCCGAACTTGGTCGCGAGGACATATTTGTCACGCCGCCCCTTCAACGCGCGACCCACCAGCTCCTCGTTCGCGCCATTGGCGCCATAGGCATCCGAAGTGTCGATGAGGTCGATCCCCAGCTCCGGTGCCCGATGCAGTGTGGCAATGGCTTCGTCCGCATCGGGGACACCATAGATCGGCGTCATGCTCATGCAGCCAAGTCCGATGGACGAAGCCTCGAGAGCTCCAAGCTTTCGGCGAGCAATCATGTACAGCTCATGCTTCAGCGACCGGGCATAGCGTGCCTTTACTAGGCAATCTGGTCTAAAACCACTTACGCTGCAACCGATCTCGGCAGCGCTAGCGCGCCCGGAGGACCTAGAGATGAACGTGGGAACGGACCCGCACGTGGCAGCCAGTGCGCTGCGCGAGCTGCGGGGACGGATATTGCTCGTCGGGGCCGGCAAGATGGGCAGTGCCCTGCTGCAAGGCTGGCTGGCGCTCGGAATCTCGCCGGATAAGCTCGCGGTGATCGAGCCGCAACCTTCCCAGGAAATCACTGCTTTGAGCGGTGGAGGTGTGCGTCTGAATCCCCCCCAAACCCCGGATTGGGAGATCGCCGCGCTCGTGCTGGCGATCAAGCCGCAAGTGGCGCCGGAAATCATATCCTCACTCGCGCCGATTGTCGGAACCGGAACCGTTGTCGTCTCCATCATGGCCGGACGCACGCTGCGGTTTCTTGAGAGCGGGTTTGCCGGTGGCGCCATCGTTCGCGCCATGCCCAACACGCCTGCCGCGATCGGCCGTGGAATTACCGTGGCGGTACCGAATGCACGCGTTACCCCGGAGCAGCACGAGCTGGTGCATGGGATCCTATCGGCGGTCGGAAGCGTAGAGTGGGCCGCCGATGAGGCGCTAATGGATGCGGTCACCGCCTTGTCCGGCTCAGGACCAGCCTATGTATTTCTGCTGACCGAAGCCATGGCACGGGCCGGTCATGCGGCCGGTCTTCCGCGGGGGCTCGCCCAGTCGCTGGCCCGCGCTACGGTCGCGGGCTCGGGCGAGCTCCTGCACCGCTCGTCTGTTGATCCGGCGATCTTGCGACAGAACGTCACCTCACCCGGAGGCACAACCGCGGCTGCGCTCGAAGTGCTGATGGCCGCAAACGGGTTGGAGCAGCTCATGACCAGCGCCATCGCGGCCGCGACGAAGCGATCGCGGGAGCTTGCAGGATAACGGGCATGGGGTCGCAGCTGGAACCGCTCCCGCCGTGCGCATACATTCATCTCAAGGTGAACAGCTTTGATTCAGGAGTGCAGTGATGGCGCGAAAACGAGGAAGCAGACGAGCGGGCTCACCGGCGGCGGGTCGTTCCAGCCCTACTCCGAGATCAAGCACCTCCAGTGCGAAATCTGCCCGTGAACGGGTCATCGAGGCCTTTATGCATCTGCTCGCCGAAAACCCTATCGAGGACATCGGGCTGGGCGAGATTGCGCGCGACGCAGGCGTCTCGCTCCCGGAGCTGCGCGCCACGTTCGGGTCGCCTCTTGCGGTCCTTGCAGCCCATGTAAGGCAGATCGATATCGAAGTCCTGTCCGGCGAGGACAGGGACGCGGCGGAGGAATCACCGCGCGAACGGCTGTTCGACGTGCTCATGCGCCGGATCGAGCTGCTGGAGCCGCACAAGGACGCTGTGCGCTCGTTGCTTCGTTCATGCCGGCGTGATCCGCTGTTGGCGCTGGCGCTCAACAGTCTTGCGATACGCTCACAACAATGGATGCTGACGGCCGCGGACATTCCTGCGCACGGCCCACCGGGCGCGCTGCGAGCCCAGGCACTCGCGCTGCTGTTTGCCTCAGTGCTGCGCGTGTGGGTGAATGACGACGATCCCGGGCATGCCCGCACCATGGCGGCGCTCGATCGCGCGCTCGCGCGCGGCCAGCGCTGGTCGGGCTTTCTCGCCGGCCTCTGTCGAATTCCGCAATGCCTGGGCCGCGGCCGCCGCCGGAGAGATCGCGACGACGAGACGGGCGAGGAGGCAGTCGCCGTTTGACCGATACTCCAGGGCTCAACAGAGCCATCTGACGTATCCCACATTTTGCAGGTCCGTCGCCCGCACGGCGCCATCCACGCATTCCCATCACGGGTTTTTAAGAAGCGTGTTCCGCTATTCATGTCAGGGTGCTCTATGCATCAGCGCATAGTCTTTCCGCTCGGACAGGAAGGATCACATCATGCGAATCATACGAGCTCTAATCGCGACAACTGCGATCGTACTTGGCTCGGCCATCACGACGCTGGCTGTCGATGTGACCGGCGGGGAGATCAAAGCGCTCCTCTCGGGCAAAACGAGCTACCTGGAAACGACCGCGGCATCAGCCAGCGGCAAAGTTGGCCAAGGTGTGATCTATTGGGCAGCGGATGGCACGGCTCTCTACAAGACGCCGGCCGGATCCATAATGCATGGGACATGGACGACCAAAGGCGATCAACTTTGCGTTGACTGGAAAGAGAAGCCAAACAATGGCTGTGTCCGTTACGCGAAGGAAGGCGACAAAGTGACTGTTCACGACGCTCAATCCGGAGCATTGCGCGCCACTGTCGTGAAGACAGCCGCCGGCAATGCGGAGAAAATAGCTCCGTAAACTGGCTGAACGGCCGACGCAACTCCTCCGGCGAGCGGCGAGCCGCAGGTCGGTTCTCGGTCGCTCGGAAATGTTTATCGACGGTGAAGCCGATAGCACCGGACCAGCGGCGGCGGGCAGCGCCTGCAGATTTGAGGCGAGCCAAATTCGACAAGATCTATTTGATCTTAATTCGACCAAACCCCTGGAATCTGGCGGAAAGCTTACGAAAAAATCAGACCGGCACCCGCACCGTGGCCCGCAAACCTCCGAGCGGACTGTCGGAGAGCACGATGTCGCCACCGTGCGACCGCGCGATATCGCGCGCAATCGCCAGGCCGAGCCCCGTGCCGCCTTCGTCCTGATTTCGCGAATCGTCGAGCCGCAGAAACGGCTTGAACACTTCTTCGCGCAAATGCGCCGCAATGCCGGGACCGTCGTCATCGACGGTAACGGTGAGCCAGCGATGATCACGCTGGCCCCTGATCGATATCGAGGGGGCATAGCGCGCGGCGTTGGAGACGAGATTGGCCAGACAGCGCTTGAATGCCGCCGGTCGTACCGTGACGATCGGATGCCCGTGGAAGCTGACATTGGAGGCATGGCCGTGGCGTTCGGCGTCGGCCTTGAGCTCCTGGAGGAAAGCAGCCATGTCGGTCGGCGCGGAATGCTCGCCCAGGTCCCCGCGCGCAAACGACAGATAGGCCTCCAGCATGCGGCCCATCTCATCGACATCTCGCTTCATCGCATCAAGCTCGGCGGCATTGCCGAGCATCGCGAGCTCGAGCTTGAAGCGGGTGAGCAAGGTGCGCAGATCGTGTGACACCCCGGCGAGCATTGCGGTGCGCTGCTCCAAAGCCCGCTCTATCCGCCGCTTCATCTCTATGAACGCCAGCGCCGCACGGCGAACCTCGCTCGCGCCGCGCGGGCGGAAATCCGGAACTTCGCGCCCCTTGCCAAAGCTTTCCGCCGCATCGGCGAGACGAAGGATGGGACGAATCTGGTTGCGCAAAAACAGCACCGCAATGATCATGAGGACGAGCGAGGTGCCTACCATCCATTCCAAGAAGATATGCGAGTTCGAGACGTAGGCTGCGCCGCGCGGAGCGAACACGCGCAGCACCGCATCGTCGAGCAGGATGCGGATTTCCAGGAATGCCGAGCGTCCGACAGTATCGACCCAGAACGGGCGGCCGACGCGGTTGCGGACCTCCTCGGAGATCGCCTGATCCAGCAGGGAGAAGAACGGTTTTGGTCCGGGCGGCGGCAGCTCGTTGGCCGGCAGGAAGTCGATGACCAGGCCGAGCTTTTCCTGTGCGATACGGCGTAGCTGGGTATGATTGGGATCCTGCGGAAATACCTTGTAGACCTCGATCAACGTCGCGATGTCCTGCACCACGCCGGCGGAGAGCCTCTGGGTCACCAGGTTGTAGTGCCGCTCCATGAACATGTAGGCCACCACCGATTGCAGCAGCACCATCGGAGCGATGATGATCATCAGCGCGCGGCCAAAAAGGCCCTTCGGCATGTAGCGCTTCAGCGTCAGACCCAGCGGCTGATATGCGCTGCTCCAGCGACCTGCCAGCGAACGCAGCGCCGTGACGCTGGTGCGCAGTGTCGCCAATCCGGCGTCCAGGGCGGTCATGGGCTCGTCACCAGCCGGTACCCGATTCCACGCACGGTCTGCACGTAGCGTGGATTGGTGGAATCATGCTCGATCTTGCGCCGTAAGCGATTGACCTGCACGTCCACTGCGCGATCCCCGATTGCGCCCACGTGGTCGCCGGCCAGAGCCTGCCGCGGCACCGTTTCCCCCGGCTTTGCCGCCAACAGGCGAAGCATCTCACGCTCACGATCGGTGATCCGAACGATTTCATTGCCGCGTTTGAGCTCCCCGCGCAGAATGTGAAAGCTGAACTCGCCGAACAGCACCGTTTCGGCCGCGGGCGCGAGTGCCTGCCTTGTACGCCGCAGAATACCTGCGATTCGCAGCGACAGCTCCTTCGGCTCGAACGGCTTGGGGAGATAGTCGTCGGCACCGATTGCCAGACCCTCGATGCGACTCTGCGCCTCGGCGCGGGCAGTCAGCATGATGATCGGGACGTTCGATGACGAGCGCAGGTCCTGCGCCAGGCTAAAGCCAGTCTCGCCTGGCATCATGACGTCCAGGATCAACAGGTCAAAGCGCAGGCCTTGCAGCTTTGCGCGTGCATCCGCCGCGCTTGCCGCCGTGGTGACACGATACCCTTCGGACAACAGGAAGCGGGACAGCAGATCGCGGATGCGCCGATCGTCATCCACCACGAGCAAATGCGGGGCGTCGTCGGCGAGAACGTCGGTACCCGGCGCGAGGTCTGCTGGCATCGGCATGCCTTATGCACGGGGACGGCGTCCGCGGCCGGCACGTGCAATGAAACGCAGGACCCACTCCCGGTGCTCACTGTTGAGCATTGCGGCGAGAAATCGGCCCGCGGTCTCGTGCCCCGCAGATCCAAGCTCGGAAAGAGCCAGCGTGATCCGCTTTGTCTGCAGCCCGGCAAGCTTCATGGCCAGCGCCTCGCCTTTCGGACTGACATACAGAAGCCGCTGACGGCGGTCGTTCGCGCCCTCTCTCTGCAGAATGTATCCCTCGTGAATCAGTTGCCTGAGCACGCGGGCAAGCGACTGTTTGGTGATTTTGAGAATTTCAAGGAGCTCGGCAACCTTCATTCCGGGATTGCGGTTGACGAAGTGCAACACCCGGTGATGCGCGCGTCCGAAGCCCAGTTTCGCCAGAACATCGTCCGGATCGCCGATGAAATCGCGGTACGCAAAGAACAGAAGCTCGATAATGTCCCAGACTGGCTCCTCGCGGGCCGCAGGATCCGCTCTGGAGAAGCGATCGGGAATCCGCAGATTTAGGTCAGCCATATTGACATATTTTGGTTCGATTGTTATGCGAAACCAAGGCAGCACGAGATACCGTGCCCAGGGCTCGGCCTTGCCCGGTTGCGCCCGATCTGCAACCGCGTTGTCATAGGCGGGTGATGTTATCGGGTGCCACGCGGCTAGGCAAAGAATTACGAATTGCACGAGGGCACCATAGATAGGAAGTGTTGAGGAGGAGCGTCATGGCTGAAAAACCCTATGATCGGCTGGAGGGCGTGATCTGGTATGACGGCAGGCTTGTCCCTTGGGGAGACGCGACGCTGCATGTCCTTTCCCATGGTCTGCATTACGCGAGCTCGGTCTTCGAGGGGGAGCGAGCCTATGGCGGCGAAATCTTCAGGTGCACCGGGCATTCGGAGCGTTTGAAAAACTCGGCGCGGCTGCTCGACTTCGAGATCCCCTATAGCGTTGCCGAGATCGACGCGGCGAAAAGATTGGTCCTGGAGAAGAACGGCCAAAGCGACGCCTATGTGCGCCCGATAGCCTGGCGAGGCTCGGAAATGATGGGTGTCTCCGCTCAGAACAACAAGATCCACTTGGCCATCGCGACTTGGCAGTGGCCCAGCTATTTCGACCCGGTGCAGCGCTTGCGGGGCATTCGCCTCGATCTTGCCGATTACCGGCGACCCGATCCCGCGACTGCGCCAACACGCGCCAAGGCCTCCGGTCTGTACATGATCTGCACCATCTCCAAGCATATCGCCGAGCGAAAAGGCTATGCGGACGCCATGATGCTCGACTGGCAGGGCCGGGTCGCGGAGTGCACCGGGGCCAACATCTTCTTTGTCAAGGCAGGCACCATTCATACGCCCATTGCCGATTGCTTTCTGGATGGGATTACCCGCAGTACCGTGATCGACTTGGCCAGGAAACGCGGGCTGGAGGTCATCGAGCGCCGCATCCTCCCGGCGGAATTGTCGGACTTTTCGGAATGCTTCATCACCGGCAGCGCGGCAGAAGTGACGGCCGTGTCCGAGATCGCGCAGTGGCGATTCAAGCCAGGGGCGATCACGGAGCAGCTGATGGCGGACTACACGGCCGAAGTGCAGCCGAAAGGCGAGAAGGCGGCAGCCTGACAAATCCGAGTCTCCCGTCGATCCAGTGCGCGTGCATTCTCATCGTGCGCAGGATCGCCGGGAAACGCGGATCGAGCGGTGCGGTGATGCGGGTGTGTGCGAGCCAGTGCTGGCACGTCCGACGACGCGATCGAAATCAAGTTTGATTTCCTCTGCCGGCTTTCCGATCTCTGTCGGGGAACGGCACCCCACCCCAGAAAATAGCTATTCCGCAGCTTCCCCTCGATCAGGTGCAGCCCACCGGGCGGCCGAATCATCGTCGGAGGACTTGGCGTCGATCCAGGCGCGTCCAGCCGCGCTTTCGACTTTTTTCCAGAATGGTGCACGGGTCTTCAGGTAGTCCATAAGGAACTCGGCGGCCGCAAACGCGTCCTGCCGATGCGCCGCGGCCGTGACGACGAGGACGATGGCCTCAGCCGGAACGAGCCGGCCAACGCGATGGATGACAGTAACGCCAAAAAGCGGCCAGCGCCTCTGCGCCGTTTCCACGTGGCGAGCGATCTCGGCCTCTGCCATCCCGGGATAGTGCTCGAGCGTCATGGCCAGCACCGGTCTGCCGGCGTCGTCGCCACGGCAAATGCCCGTAAAGGTGACCACCGCGCCAATGTCCGTCCGCCCGTGCGTAAGCTTCAACGCCTCGGCGGCTGGGTCGAACGGCTCACACTGAATGCGGACGGTGCCGACCAACGCAGCTAACCTCCTGTCATCGGCGGAAAGAACGCGATTTCGCGCGCGCCCTTGATAGCAGCGTCGGCCTTGACATGGGTGTGGTCGACCGCCGCACGGATCACCTTCGGATTATCAAAGGCGTGGGCATATTCTTCCCCCCGCTCGCTGAGCCACGTCATCAGCTCGGCTATCGTCCCCACCCCCGCCGGCGGATCAATGTCCTCTTCCGGCTTACCGATGCGCTCGCGTACCCAAGCGAAATACCGAACCTTCACGACTGCAATCCTCTCGACAACGGCGCCGCGACAGAGCTGGCCGGTTTCATTTTGGGCGATACGACGCTGCTCGCAGACCACGGCATGGCCGATCAGTCCCTGATCAGATGGTGCATCCCTGCGCGGAAGTAATCCCATCCCGTGTAAAGCGTGAGTATCGCGGACAGCCAAATGAGCGTGAGTCCCATCGGGGTCACCACCGGCAATATGGCGTCGCCTGCTTTGCCTGCAATGAGAAAACCCACGGCAACGAGCTGAAGCGTCGTCTTCCACTTGGCGAGCTGGGTGACCGGCACGCTCACCCGCAGCTCCGCCAAGTACTCGCGCAGTCCTGAAACCAGGATCTCGCGGCAGAGGATGACGATTGCCGCCCATAGGGACCACCCCCGGATCGTGCCATCGGCTGCGAGCATGAGCAGGCAGGAGGCCACCAGCAACTTGTCGGCGATCGGATCGAGCATGCGGCCGAACGACGATTGCTCTTTCCACTTGCGCGCGAAATACCCGTCCAGAACATCGGTCACGCCGGCGGCGATGAAGATGATCAGGGCTACCCAGCGCAGCCATACGCCGCCCTGCAGGATGTCCTGCCAATAGAGGCAAGCGACCACCGCCGGCACCGCTGCGATGCGGGCGAAGGTAAGCAGGTTGGCAAGGGCGAGCGGCCTTGCCGGAATCTCTTGCGAGGTCGCCATATTCATGGGCGAAAGGAATACCCTTCTGCGGCAGGCGTCAAACGAAATGCTTGCGTTTGGGCCAGCTCATCGCACTGCTCGTTACAATATATGGCTGGTTCCTTGAGGAGATCACTACGCGCAACCAGCGAAAATGCCGGAGCTGCGGTTGCTGCATCCCGCTAAGCCGCCACCGTTTACGAAGGATAAAGCGCTTCGGCTCCTGTTACCGTGCAACGGGTGAAGCCGGCAATCGGCCCGTCAACTTCGGGACAAAAACGGTATTGGGCTGAGGTTGGGCTTGTGGGAGCGCGTCTGCGTTCAACTCGACCGGCACAAAATCATCAAACTCGGGAAGCTTGACATTCAGCGTGCAGACATAACCGAGCGGCTTCCAGATGGTCGGCCTTCTTACCTCGACCGAGATTGTGCCCGTGAAACCGCGAGTTTCGCCCACGGCGAAACGGTGCGAGCTCTCGCCTCCGACCGCATTTCTCGCTCGCGTGTCGCACTGATAGGCGTCGCATACGCTGCAGCTCACCCCGATGGCCTCGACCTCGGGCGCAAGATTGCTGACATTCACCGCGACGTCGAAGACGTAGGTCTCCTCTTGCGCGCCTGCCGCGGCCGGCAACATAACGACTGCAAGGGCTAAAACCATCACCAAGCCCAAGTCACGCATCGGCCTCTTGGCTGTACTCATGGGGGGCTCGCCTGGCCTCGGCCGGTCATCTGCAAGGTGCCGATCGGGATATGGGTCCGGGTGGCCTGCGCGTCTCGCCGCACAGGCTCGATGAACGGCCGCGCGCCGGGGATGGCAGGCGGCGCAGCCCCCCGGCCGGTCGTCTGCAGGGTGCCGATCGGCAGCCGTGTGGAATGCTCGTCACCATGAGCGGAGCCCGCGCCGAGCGCGAAGGACAAAAGAATAAAGGGGGGGAGGAGGCGCACGATCCGCAAACAGAAGGTGCTACTCGCCCTCTTTCGACGCCAGCCCTTCGGGCCGTCCGGCAACGGTGATCAGGAGACCTTGGTCGAGCAGGCGCTTTGCTACCCGCTTGGCGTCCGCGAGGGTCACTCCATCAATCATCCCGGATCGCCGCTCGATGTAGTCGATGCCCAGATTGTCGAGTTGCATCTGCACGAGCTGGCTTGCAATCGCGTTAGAGCTGTCCAGCCCCAGGACAAAAGATCCTTTCAGGTAGCTCTTGGCCTTCGCAAGCTCGTCCTGCGTCGGTCCGTCCTCGGACAGCCGACGAGCTTCCTGCTCGATGATCTCGACCGTCTTGCCCGTCGCATCCGCCCGTGTTGCCGTGTGACCGAGCAGCAGGGCGGTTTGGTTGAGCCATACGAGACTGTCGGAGATGCCGTAAGCCAGGCCCCGCTTCTCCCGGACCTCGCGGTAGAGACGTGAGGAGAACGAGCCCCCGCCAAGAATGTGGTTGACGATGTACGCCGCCATGAAATCAGGATCGCTGCGGCTCACACCAGGACCGCCGAAACTGACTGCTGCCTGGGGCACATCGAGCTTGGTCACGATCCGGCGACCCAGACCCTGTGCAGCTACGCGGCCCACCGGCTCGAGCGAGGCCCGCGCCGGAAGACTGCCGAAAGTACGATCGAGCAGCGCGCCCGCGGTTTGCGCATCCACATCCCCGACGATGGCGACCTTCAGACCGTCACGGGCCAGCACGCGGGCGCTGTAGGAGCGCAAATCCTCCACCGTGATGCGGGGCAGCGATTCGAGCGTACCCTCGACCGGACGGCCGTATGGGTGTCCTGGAAAGGCCGTTGCCCACCAATTCCGGTTCGCAAGATCCGTTGGACTGACGGCCTCGCGGCGCAGGCGCGATGTGATCTGGGCGCGCATTCGCTCCACCGCCTCGGCATCGAAGCGCGGTTGCGTAAGGGCAAGGCGCAAGTAGTCGAATGCCTCGTCACGGTTCTCCCGCAGCGTGCGCAGATTGCCGCGCAGGTAATCGCGTCCTGCGCGAAAGCCGATCTCGATCGCGCTGCGCTCAAGCCGAGCATGGAAGGACATGGCATCGTAGGGACCGGCGCCTTCGTCGAGCAGGCTGGCGGTCAAATAGGCTGTGCCCGGCTTGTCCGCCGGATCCTGATCCGCGCTTCCTTGCATCGCGAATTCGAGCGCGATCATGGGAGCAGAATTGCGAACGAGCCACGCTTCGATCCCACCGGGACTGACCACGCGCTCGATTGTCACCGCGTTCGCAGGGAGAGCCGATGAAAGAGCGGCAACTGTCAGAAATGCGGCCGCCACGCAATTGCGTATCGCTCTGCAGCAGGACGCCGGATTCACGAGCGCTTCTCCTCGGGACGCATATCCTTGACGAGATAGCCCGTCACTGAACGACGCTTGTCGAGCCAGCGGCGCGCAACATCGCGCACCTCGCCCGCGCTCACCGCGCGTATGCGGTCCGGCCACGTGTTTACCCGCTCGACGGTCGAGCCCGTCGTCAAGGCGGCGCCATACCATTGCGCCATGACCCGCTGGTTGTCGTTGGCATAGACCGCATCGGCGATCATGCGGTTCTTGGCTCGCGTGAGCTCTTCCTCGCTCACGCCGTCCTCGGTGATCGACCCCAGGACGGCATCGAGAGCCTCCTCCATCTGCCGCAGGTCGGTGCCCGGCTTGGGGGTTGCATAGACGCTGAAATGAGTGGCATCGACGGCGGTCGGGCCATAGCTCGCGCCGGCATTCACCGCGATGCCTCGACCAAATACGAGGCTCCGATAGAGCCGGCTATTGGATCCTTCACCCAGGATGTGCGCCAGCACTTCGAGAGCTTCGCTCTCGCCTGGGCGCGCCGTCGTGCTCGATGGGACAAGGTAATAGCGGCTGACGCTCGGCTGGGCGACACGCGGATCGGCAAGGGTTACCGTCCGGGGCGCCTCCTGTGCCGGCTCCTGCGGTCGCAGGCGCGGCTTGCTCTCGGCAACCCGCGGCACCTTCGCATAGGTTTGCTGCGCGAGCGTGCGGACCTCATCGGCCGTCACATCGCCGGCGACGACCACGATAGCGTTGTTAGGGCTATAGAAGCGCCGGTAGAACGCCAGCGCATCGTCACGGTCAAGCTGCTCTATTTCATGCCGCCAGCCGATCACCGGGCGCCCGTAGGGATGATTGAGGTAGAGCGCCGCTTCCATCTGCTCGCCCAGACGCGCGCCCGGATTGTTGGCTACCCGCATATTCTGCTCTTCGAGCACCACCTTCAGCTCGGTCCGTACCGCCTCATCGGTGAGCACGAGCCCGGTCATGCGGTCGGCCTCGAATTCCATCATGGTCTTGAGCTGGTCGCGCGGGACGCGTTGGAAATAGCCGGTGTAATCGGCAGCCGTGAACGCATTTTCCTGACCGCCGATCGTCGAAACCACCTGCGAAAAACGTCCGGCGGGGTTCTTGGCGGTGCCCTTGAACATGAGATGCTCGAGGAAATGCGCCAGCCCCGATTTTCCCGGCGTCTCGTCGGCCGAGCCTACCTTGTACCAAACCATGTGCGTTGCCACCGGGACCCGGTGATCCGGAATGACCACCACTTCCAGCCCGTTGGACAAAGTGAAATGGGATATGTCCGGTCCAGCCGCGGCATGGACCGTCGCGGCCGCGACGGTCAGGACAGCGACCGCAAGCACACCTATGGGATTGCGCACCAATTCTCTCGCGTGGAATCACCCCGCATCGCACCCGCCTCCGCGTTACTGCGAAACCGACCGCCAATCAACCGGAGAGGAAGCGGCTTAAGCGCGCGCCCCAATCAATGCGAGGCTTCCATCCGCGATTCGACCGTCGAGGCCTTCGGCAGTTCCTTCGTCGGGGTCATCCCGTATGGCTGACTGGGTGAGGGCGTTTGATAGCCCGGCGGCGGATCGGTCATGGTCGTGCGGGGCGGCTCGCCCTTGAACGGCGCGGTTTCCGACCTCGCCGGTCCGATCGAAGAGATGATCGCATCAAAGAAGTTCTTGCTGCCTGTGCCCATCTGGGAAGGTGGCAGCGGACGCGCGGCATCTTCGCCGGTCGGCCGCGTGTTGCCTATGCTGCTGGTCGCGGTGCCAGCCTGGCCGCGTCCCTTCTCCAACTCATCCGGCCGCAATGGCCGAGCTTCATCCTCGGCAGTGTCGGCGGAATGCCTGAGCTTTGCCTTTTCAGCTGCACTGGCCTCCTTGCGCCGCGCGACGTCGGGGTCCTTCGGCCAATTGGGGTTACGCTCCGCCGAACCCTCGCGTTGCGGCGGGGGCAGGTTGCGGCTGGGGGGCACCACCAGGGGCGCGCGCTCGCGGTATTCGATTCCCACGTCCTCGCTGCGTTTGAAGCCCATTTCCTTCATGAAGCGGCGCAAAATCTTGGTATCAAGCGGCACGTCGTCATCATCGTCTTGGGCGAATGCGCTGCCCATCCCGGCAGCGACGGCGAGGACCACGGCCAATAAGCCAGTATAGGCAGCACGGCGCTGCCTCTTGGAGATTCGGTTCCCCATGGCTATCCCCCTCGAATACGGCAAAATATGCCGTCCCCAAGCTGATTTTGGTGGCGGATCAGGGCGCTTTTGCGGCGCCCGGCCCCAGAAGCGTCTCGTAGAGAAGCCCGATCACCCCCGCCACGATTGCCACATCCGCCAGGTTGAAGACGTACCACTGGAAATTGAAGGTTTCGGTCGTGATGTGGAGCAAGACGAAATCGGCAACGGCGCCATAAGCAACTCGATCGATGGCATTTCCGACTGCCCCTCCGACGATGAGGCCGAGAGACACAGCAGTGAGGCGAGAGCCTGCCCTTGCCAGCCAGATCCACAGGAGTACGGCCGCGATCGCCTTGAGCGCGAGAAGCGCCCATTGCCCAAGCGGCCCTTCCTGCGGAAACAGGCCATAGCTGATTCCCCTGTTCCAGGTGAGCACGAGATCTAGGAACGGCGTGAGCCGCACCATTCCGCGCCCGGCTAGATCGGCAGCGAAGATCAGCCAAAGCTTTGTCGCCTGATCCACCACGGCGGCCAAAGCGGCCACGGCCAGCCCGAGCGGGGTGAACGGTCCCCATAGGCGGAATCGCTCGGCGGGCACCACTGTGCGGCCGTTGTTCGAGCCGGCGGTCATTCGGCCGCCCTGCGCATGATTTCCCATTCACGCAAGGCCCGCGCGTCGCGGGTAGAAACATCGGGATAGGCAGGATCCGAGCCGACACTCGAAAGGATCTTCCAGGAGCGCGCGCACTTGCGGCCCTGCGCGAGACGCACCTCCACAGCCACTCCGGCGACCTCCTCGAGTCGGAATGCATCCGGCGGCCCCGCTCCTTCCACGAGGGTCGCCGCCGAGGTGATCGATACCTCGGCGAGATCGACATCCGCCAGCACGGCGAACAAGTCGGGATTGGAGACATAAACGAGCGGCGCCGCCTCGAGCGAGGAGCCAATCCGCTTGTGCGCGCGCTCGACCTCGAGCGCTCCCGTCACCACTCGGCGAACCAGCCTTATTTTGCGCCATTTTTCAGCCAGCCGGTCATTACGCCATGATGAGGGCACATCAGGAAACAGCTCAAGATGAACCGATTCCTGACAAACATGCCGCTCCTGTGCCCGTTTGTCCCGCGATCCTTGCGGCTCCGGCGCATAGCGCGCGAGCCAGGCTTCCTCCGCCGTGAACGGCAGCATCGGCGCGAGCCATGTCACCGTGCATCGAAACTGATGCTCGAGCACGTTCAGGCAGGCCCTCCGAGTTGTCGAGGAAATGGGGTCGCAATAGAGCGCATCCTTGCGGATATCGAAATAGAAGGCCGAGAGATCGCTGGTCATGAAGCTGTTGAGCGCGGCAAAGATTCGCTTGTAATCGAACTCCGCATAGCCCTGCCGCACCTGCCGATCGAGCTCGAACAGCCTGTGCAGCATCAGCCGCTCGAGCTCGGGCATATCGGCCAAGGCAACCCGGTCGTCGTCGCGCAGATGCGCCAGTGAGCCCAGCATCCAGCGCAACGTGTTGCGCAGCTTGCGATACGTGTCGATGGTCGTCTTGAGGATTTCAGGTCCGATGCGCAGATCGTCCGCATAGTCGGATGCGCAGACCCACATGCGCAGGATATCGGCCCCGGACTGCTTGATCACATCCTGCGGCGCCGTGACGTTGCCAAGCGACTTGGACATCTTGTGCCCATCCTGATCCAGGACGAAGCCGTGCGTGAGCACCACGTCGAAGGGCGCGACCCCGCGCGTTCCGCAGGATTCGAGCAGCGAGGATTGGAACCAGCCGCGATGCTGGTCGGATCCTTCCAGGTACATGACAGTGTCGGGACCGCCTTCCCGCATTGACCTGACCTCGAGATCGTCACGCGTCTCGAGCGTGAAAGCGTGGGTCGAGCCGGAATCGAACCAGACATCGAGAATGTCGTCGACCTTGGTCCATTGCGCAGGGTCGTGGTCCGGCAGAAGAAAGCGAGCAGCAGCGCCGTCCGCATACCAAGCATCCGCGCCTTCCTGCTCGAAGGCTTGCGCGATCCGCTCGTTGACCCGCTCATCTTTCAGAATCTCGACGCTGCCATCGCCCTGCTCCCGCACGAGCAGCGTGATCGGGACACCCCATGCGCGCTGGCGGGAAATAACCCAGTCCGGCCTGCTCTCGACCATGCCGGTGATGCGGTTCTCGCCCTGCGATGGAACCCACTGCGTCTGCTTGATCGCATCGAGGGCTCGCCGGCGCAATGTATCGCCCGCAGAAGCGTGGCCTCGCGCATCAGCGATCGGTTTGTCCATCGCGATGAACCACTGCGGCGTGTTGCGGAAAATCACCGGCTTCTTCGAACGCCAGGAGTGCGGATATTGGTGCTTGAGCCGTCCGCGCGCAATTAACATGCCGGCATCGATCAAAGCCTTGATCACCGCGTCGTTCGCGTCCCCCCTGTCGCCGTCCTCGGTGAGCACGCGCTTTCCCGCGAAGCCCGGCGCCTGTTCGGTGAAACGACCATCCTCGTCTACCGTGTAAGGGATGCTCGTGCTGATCCCGCGTTGAGCGAGCTTGACGGCGTTTGCCGTCCAAACGTCGAAATCGTCGCGGCCATGCCCAGGCGCTGTATGCACAAAACCGGTCCCGGCATCATCGGTGACATGATCGCCCGCGAGCAAAGGAACCTCGAAATCGTAATCGCCGGCGAAGGATTTGAGTGGGTGTTGAGAGGAAAGCCTGCCCAGCTCGTCTGGCTCAATCGCTCGCACCTTCTTGAATGCCGTCACCCGCGCCTGCCGGAAGACATCTATGGCGAGCTTGTCGGCCAATACGAACAGGTCGCCTGGATTGGCCCAGTTGCCGGAGGGTGCATCGACCGTCTGATAAAGCCCGTATTCGATCCTGGGTGAGAAGCTGATCGCACGGTTCCCCGGGATGGTCCACGGGGTAGTGGTCCATACGACTATCGATGCCCTCCCGAGCTCAGGATGCGAGACGTCGCTGGCTCTGCGCAGCGGGAATTTCACCCAGACCTGATCCGAAACATAATCCTCGTACTCTACTTCCGCTTCCGCCAGCGCGGTTTTTTCCACCACCGACCACATCACCGGCTTCGAGCCGCGATAGAGCGTGCCGTTCTCCGCAAACTTCATGAGCTCGCGCGCGATCTGAGCCTCCGCGGCGAAGTCCATTGTCGTGTAGGGGTGGGCCCAATCCCCTTCCACCCCCAACCGCCTGAACTCCTCGCGCTGGACATCGATCCAGTGCGCGGCAAAGGCGCGGCACTCGCGGCGAAACTCCACTATCGGCACGGCATCTTTGTTCTTGCCCCTGGCGCGGTAGTCCTCCTCGATCTTCCATTCGATCGGGAGTCCGTGGCAGTCCCAGCCCGGCACGTAATTGGAATCGCATCCGAGCATCTGCTGCGAGCGCGTCACGACGTCCTTCAAGATCTTGTTCAGCGCATGTCCGATATGGATGTTGCCATTGGCGTAAGGCGGGCCGTCATGAAGGATGAATTTGCGCCGGCCGCGCGAAGCCGCTCGCATCCTCCCGTAGATATCGAGCTTGCGCCAACGTGCGAGAATTTCCGGCTCCTTCTGCGGCAGCCCGGCGCGCATGGGAAAATCGGTCTTGGGCAGAAACAGAGTCTCGCTGTAATCGCGGGTCGCGTCGCTCATGGCGGTTACATGAAATTGGAAACGCCTGTACGAGAAGCAATTCTGAGCTGTCAGGCGCAGGCCGCGCGTCCAATCGACCGATCAGCCGGACCCGGAACGAAAGCCAATGACAAGCGCCCCATCATGGCGCGTTCGTAGCAGAACACCTTGCGGGGGAAAAGCCAGACCCTCCTGATTGCGCGCCACGAAGCCCGCTGATTACGTCACCCGCCCCGGACGGGCATTACCTGCTCCGCGCCGACCTCGGCATGGTCCTTGGCATGGTCCTTGGCGAACGCCTGGTCCCGAATCGGCTCGAGGTTGCTTGCGGAACCCGACCAACCACGGGGCGTTGAGTTGGTGCTTGGGACCGCGAGGCGCGAATGCGAGGAGCAACCACATCCGCTTGCACCTCGCGCTGCCGAAATCCGAGCGGTCAGAACCGGTGCCAACCATAAAACCAGTAATCCCGACACAAAACGAGGAAGAGGGGCCGGAAAGCCTCGCGGATCTCTGGGCGCCGGCCGGGGACATGGCGACGGTGGGGATCTTCGTCATGCTGCTGGGCATCTGCCTCTACCTCTGCCGCCCGCTGCTGCTGCCGGTCATGGCAGCGGTCGTGGTCGGCATTACGCTGGCACCGATGGTCAAGATGGCGGCACGTCGTGGCGTGCCGCCCTGGCTGACAGCAGGTGCGATCGGGCTCATCGCTCTGGCAGCTGCCGGCATCGGGGTGACCCTGCTGGCCAAACCGGTCACCAGCTGGGTTGCCAGGGCACCCGAGATCGGCACGATTCTCAGAGAAAGGCTTTACTGGCTGGGTCGACCGATCGCCGCCCTGCACGAGTTGCGAGACAGTCTTCTGCCTCCGAGCAATACGGCAGTTGCAGTCGAACCTTCGCAATTGAACATCGTCACGCCGGTTCTTGCCTACGTCACTCCCGCCGTGGCCGAGCTCGTGTTGTTTTTTGTCGTTCTGATCTTCTTCCTCGCGGTGCAAATGGATTTCCGCAGATACATGGTCTCGTTCTTCTCCACGCGGGATGCAAAGCTCCGTTTCATCCGCATCGCCAATGACGTCGAGCAAAATCTTGCCTCCTACCTCTTTGTTGTGACGGTCATCAATTTCTGTCTCGGCGTGGTAGTGGGGTTCGGGGCATGGATGTTCGGATTTGCCACTCCCGTCCTGTTTGGGGCGTTGGCAATGGCGCTCAATTACATCCCTTATGTCGGCGCCGCCTGCATGACGGCCGTGCTGTTTGCGGTGGGGCTCGTGAGCTTTTCCTCGGTGACCTCCGCGCTCGTGCCGCCGCTCGCTTT
This sequence comes from Xanthobacteraceae bacterium, assembly GCA_036557665.1. Taxonomy (GTDB): domain Bacteria; phylum Pseudomonadota; class Alphaproteobacteria; order Rhizobiales; family Xanthobacteraceae; genus VAZQ01. Next base: position 64,493 of record DATBHG010000123.1, read on the forward strand.
CGTCGGGCTTGCAACCGTCGAGGGCCAGTTCATCACCCCCACAATTCTGGGCCATCGCCTCACGCTCAATCCCCTCGTCGTGCTGCTCGCGATCGCCTTCTGGTCGTGGATTTGGGGCCCCATGGGCACGTTCCTTGCGGTACCCTTGACCATCATCGGACTGGTGACGCTGCATCATATCTTCCCGCCCGACGAGAGCAGATTGCCGATGTAGACCTGCCGCGCCCCCCGATTTTTCGCCCCCCAATTTTTCGCTTGCGTCCCCCTGTGCACACGGCGAAGCTGCGCGCAACGGCAGCGGAGGAATTGCATGTCCAGCACATACGGTAGCTCCGGCACGCACGGCTCGATGCGAGATACGGCTCGCGAGACCATGAAAGATGCGAAGGAGGCAGCGCGCGAGAGCGCCAGAGCCGCTTCCGAGTCCGGCAGCAACATGCAGGCCGATCTCGAATCCTTGCGCAACGAGGTCAGGCGCCTCACGGACCAGATCACCGAGATCGTCACCGCCAGAGGCAGCGCGGCCTGGACCCGCGCACGATCGAATATCGAGGATGTCGTCTCCGACGCGACCGCCAAGGGGCAGGATGCGGTGCATGCTGTGCGCGAGGTGAGCGACACCATGGTCGCAGCGATCGATGACTCCCTGAAAAAACGGCCTTACACCACGCTCGCGATCGCGGCCGCCATCGGATTCCTGCTCGGCGCGACTCGGCGGCGATGACCCGCCGTCCTGAGCGAACGGCATGAACGGGTGGCTGCGCCAACTTGCGCTCAGCGCACAGACCCGCGCCGGCTTCAGCGCGGACATCGTCGTCTGGAGCGTGGTGGCGGCGGTAGCGTCGGCCCTGGCGGCGGTCTTTCTGGTGATCGCTGCGTTCGTCTGGCTCTCCCATCGCTACGGGATCACCCTTGCCAGCGTGGCGCTTGGCGTATTCTTTCTGGTCCTTGCGGTCGCTTCGGTGTTTGCTTGTGTGCTGGTGCGGCGGCGCAATATCCAGCGCGCTCAACGCGAGCTCGAGGTGCGCAAGGCCGCGGATGCCAGCCTGCTCGATCCCAAGCTGCTGGCGGTCGGATATCAGATCGGAGAAGCCATCGGTTGGCGCCGGCTCGCCTCGCTCGTGGCGGCGGGCCTGCTCGCGGCCGGGGTCGCAAGAGAATGGACCGGCCGGCGCGGTGGCAGGGCAGAAGCGGGTGAGAGCGGGACCGAGCGATGATCTCGCGTCATGCGGCAGCGGCGGGGGCCCTCGCCGGCGGCTTCTGCGCCTCCAGCACCGAGACATCGGGGTTGAGCCAGAACGCCCAGACAGCCGCGCCGATCACGAGCAGGCTCGCCGCGACAATGAACGGCGCCTGCCAGTTCCCGTACTGCACCAGGAACCCGAACACCAGTGGCGACAATGCCCCTCCGATGTTGCTTTGCTGATGACCGGTGCCGCCGTGGAGATGTTCACCCGGTCAAGATAGGTGATGAGGTACATGAGGCCGATCAGCAGCAGGATGTACCAGCGGCCCCTGGTCGGGTGAATTTGCTGTGCTGGAGGCATGGCTGGCTTGCACTGTCCCTGGCTGTTTCTTGGTCGGCTGTTGGTCTCTCGCCGCGTTCGAGGAGCGGCCGAAGGACCCTGCGGCGCTCTCGGCCATCATGCCGGGTCTTATCGCATTTAATCCATCAGGAGATCGCCAGGTTTCAGCGGGTTACCATTCCGCACCAGGCAGCTGCCCCACGCTGAGCGCTTCCCCCGCCGTCCCCCTCGGCTGCCCAGATTCTTCTCCTTTCGCTTTCCCGTACGGCACCGTCGTGTCGAATTAGCTCGCCCCGCGGCGAGCGCACGAGCAATCGTGCGCCCCTAATCTAGCAAATCGCCGACGCGGCATCAGGCCGCCGATCGCGCCATAAAACGCACGGCATACCGGAGCATGCCGTTCCTGCGTGGAAAAAGACTGAAGCTCGGCCAGGCGCCGTTCAATTCACATTTTTATTAAAGTAAGCGGCGCCCGTGAGCACGATCACCCAACTGATCGCCAAAACCCCGATCGCAACGGCGACCGTCGTCGTTCCATCAAGCATCTCCTCCTCCTTCGTCATGCCCTCTCTATGGCTCGATCACCATATCATATTCAGCGGGGTCCGCCCAACCGGAGACTGACAACCGCAGACGGGTCAGGAATTAGCGGTTCCCGCGCGCGTATCTCACCCTGGCAGGCGCTCCACCCCTCCCATCGCGGGCGTAGCGATGTTAGATTGAGTTACTGACGGGAGACGTGTGAGATGAGCGTGAACGCACCCGCGCACCCCCATGCCGGAACCATGGACGTGGACGAGTTCATGACCTTCCTGGAGGCGCGGCCCAAAGAAGAACGCTGGCACCTGATCGAGGGTATCGCTGTGATGATGGCTCCGCCAAGCATGGCGCACCAGTGGATTGCACGCAACCTTTGTGAGCTTCTCAATCGCGCCTTTGCCGCGCAAGGCAGCGAGCTGATTGCATATCACGAGGTCGCAATTCGACTGCCGGGAGTGATCAATTTCCAGCCGGAGCCGGATGTCGTCGTCGCGCCCGGCCCGCCCGGCTACGAGTTGTATGCCGACGACTTCCGTCTCGTTGGAGAGATACTCTCTCCTTCGAACACCCGCTGCGAGATCGATCTGAAATTGCGCCGCTATCGCGAGGCACCGGCCAATCTTTATTCCATCGTAATCGAGCCGCGCCAATTTCTGGTGGAAATTCAGGCAAAGAGCCGCAAGTGGGAATCCATTTTCCTCACCCAGCCCGACGATCCTATCGCAATGCCGGAGCTCGGCCTGCGATGCTCTGTGGTGGATATCTACCGCGGGACCCCCCTGGCTCCCGGCCGGGCCGGTTGACCGGTTCAGCGAAACGTTCGAGCAGTCTACATTTTTCTTGGACAGAGCATCGAGAGGCTGCTCGATTTCGGCCATCAAACGAAGAGCAGGCATGCTGCTGTAACCGCAGAAGCCATTGCGCTCGCCATGCATGCATAGCAGCCTGAAAGCAATCAGGACTGGCCGCCGCTGCAGTTGATGACCTGGCCGGTGATGAAGCTTGCGTCGTCCGATGCCAGGAAGGCGATCACTGCGGCTTGCTCCTCGGGAAGACCACGCCGGCGCAGCGCCTGCTGATTGCGAATGTCCTGCGCCATCTCTGCGCGATAGCGCTCAACGTCCGCTCCCTCCGCCTCCCCCGCCGTGACTCCCGGCCGGATGAGCTGACGCGGCGTTATCCGGTCGGCAATATCGGTGCCGCCGGGAGACATCGTGTTCACCCGGATCCCGTAGCGGCCGTACTCCATCGCCAACACCTTGCTCAGCGCCAATATGCCCCCTTTGCTCGCGGCATAGGGAGCGCGGTGGAGACCTCGCACGGATTGCGAGCCCACATTCACGATCGAGCCCGAGCTCTGCTGCATCATGATCGGCAGCACCGCGAGGCAGCACCACAGGGTCGGGTACAATGATCGCTCGATCTCCAGCTTCACTTCCTCGTCCGAATAGAGGTGGTAGGGCTTGATCCAGATCGTGCCGCCCACATTGTTGACCAGGACGTCGATGCGGCCATAAGCATCGAGCGTCTGCCGCACCAGGCTCTGCGCCCCGGCAAACGTGCTCAGATCGGCGAGCGCCTTGAGCGCCGCGACGCCTTCCCCATCCAGCTCGGCCCAGGTTCGTGTCGCGGCCGCATCGACGCGATCGGCGACGACGATCTTGCCCCCTTCCTGCCCGAGCCGCCGAGCCGCCGCCCGGCCGATGCCTTGACCCGCACCGGTCACAACGCAGACTTTCTGCGCAAGCCTTCGCGCGCCCGCTGCCCGGGGATCCAGGTCGACTTCCATGAACGCGCCTACACCGGCAGGACCACCCTGACGCACTCGCGTGCCAGCAGCAGGTGAAAATGGACCCCCGGCGTGATTGTCTAGGCTTGCGCCTCATGATTGAAGGCAAAATCCTGGGGGGGCACCGGCCCCCAGACATAAAACGAATCTTCCGGCGGATGATCGCCGGCCTCCCAGTCGTGGTCCACCGGAATGTAGTCGATGTCCGAAGAATATTCGGCGTAGCTTCCCCAGGGATCGCGCACATAGTGGAAGTAGTTCGATCCGAGCACATGCCGTCCCAGGCCCCATCCTGCCGTGAAGCCTTTATCCGCCATCTGCATGGCACCGAGGCCGATCTCCTGGATCGAACCGACATCCCAGCTCAGATGATGCAGACCCGGCGCTTCCGAGCGGACGAACGCAATCATGTGATGATCGCTGCCGTGAATCCCATGCATGAACGCGATCATGTCGCCCGAGCGGTCCGACAACCGCAGGCCAAGCACGTCGTGATAAAAGCCGATGGTCCTGGGAATGTCGCGCGTGAACACCAGGATGTGCGCCAAACGCCGCGGGCGCACGAGCGGCGCCTTGCTTCGGCTCGGCGCGTTGGCTTTGGCGACGGCTCCGGGCGGGTTGCTGACGGGCGATTTCTCATTGGGCGACGACTTCTCGGTAACCCGGATCTCCAGCAGCGTACCGTCGGGATCGCGAAACCACAGACCGTTCGATTGGAACCCGGCCGGCGGGTCGAGCAGGTCGATACGCATGGCGTGCAGACGCGCGCGAAATCGCGGAAAGTCGTCCTCGAAGGCGCCGAAGGAGACGAAGTGGAGCTTCTTGCGCGGCCCCTCCAGCACCGAGCCCCAGCGGTGCGGATGGCCCTGCGTGTAGATGTTGAGCTTGCCTCCCTCCTCGCGCACGTCGAGGCCGAAGGAGCCGTAGAACCTCTCCGCCGCGGCTACATCCGGAACAAAGAAGTTGAACAGGTCGAGAGAGTGCACGCCAAGCTCCCCAGGACGGCGGTGAACGGGCTGTGCGAGCGAACGGATCTGGGTCATTGGGCGCTCCTGCGAGCAGGTCGGGCGGGAATTGCCGCCGTGAGGTCGCCTTATTGTAGCCTTCTGCGCCCCAGCCCGAAAGGCGGCAGATCGTGAAGACTACGCGCGGCCTGCAGCCTCCAGGATCAGATCAATCCGTAGCAGCGCACCGCTCTCTCACTTTCCCGCAAAGTCAGGCACGCGCCGCTCGGCCATGGCCTTGACCCCTTCCTTGAAGTCGTCGGTCTTGCGCAGCGAAGTCTGCTCGCGCAGCTCGCGCTCCGTCGCCTTCACAACGCGATCGGCAAGATCGGCGCGCAGCGTCGCGCGGGTTGCCACGACGCCGAGAGGCGCATTCTGGGCGATCTCCGCGGCGAGCTCGTGCGCGGCGGCGCGCACCCGGTCCCGGGCAACCAGAACCTGCGCCAGGCCCATGCGGTAGGCCTCCTCTCCGGTAAAGCGCCTGCTCGTGAAGAGCATCAGCGCGGCATTGGTGTTGCCGACGGCCTCGGGCAAGGTGACGGTGAGCCCAAAACCTGGGTGAAAGCCCAGACGGGTGAAATTTGCACAGAAGCGCGCTTCCGGGCAGGTCACGCGGAGGTCCGCCACCATCGCGAGCCCGAGCCCGCCCCCAACCGCCGCCCCGTGCACGGCAGCCACGACGGGCTTGCGCGTACGGAACAGCCGGACCGCTTCCACATAGAGGTGCGCGACCGGTTGCGCCTGCTCGCCCGGGCGTTGCCCTTCGCGGTCCAACGCGCTCGCGTCGCCGAAATTGGCGCCGGCGCAGAATGCTCTGCCTTGCGCCGCGAGCACGATCGCCCGGCAGCCGGGCTCGCGGTCGAGCCCCTCGAATGCACTGGCGACCTCCCGGATCAAAGCAATATCGAAGAAATTGCTGGGGGGCCGGCGAAGCTCAACGAGCGTCACGAAGCCGGATGTCTCCACGCCGATGTCCTTGAAGGGCCCCATGGTAATTCTCTTCAGCGCAAGCCCAGCCCGCGGGCAATGATACCGCGCAGGATCTCGGTGGTGCCGCCCTGGATGGTAAGCTTGGGCGCAATCATGGTGGCGTAGGCGATCTGCTCGTCCAAAGTCGCGCGGTTCGCGACCTCGGGCTGCAAGAACGCGGCCAGCTCGCGCACTCGTGCCGGCAGCCTCTGCTCCCACGCCGTGCCCAGATCCTTGACCAGCGCCCCCTCCAGGACGGGCTCCTCGCCTCTCTGCAGCATTCCGCTCACCGACACCGACATGCGCCGCAACGTGTGCAATTGCGCAACCAGACGTCCAAGCCCCTCCGTGCTGCGCAAATCCGGCTTCGCCCCGACGGCGCGAACGAAGCCGTCGAGGACGTAGAAGGTTTCCAGAAACCGCTCCGGTCCGCTGCGCTCGTATGCGAGCTCGCTCGTTGCCTGTTTCCAGGCTCCATCGATCTCGCCGAGCACGTGATCGTCCGGCACGAAGGCATCCTCGAATACGACCTCGTTGAAGTCGTGCTGGCCGGTCATCTGATAGATGGGATTGACGCGTATGCCCGGCGTCTTCATGTCGACAAGGAACTGGGTGAGCCCGTGCCGCCGGTTTTCCTTCGTGGCGGGCGAGGTCCGGAACAGGCCGAGCATCCAATGGGCGAGATGCGCATTGCTGGTCCAGATCTTGCTGCCGTTGATCAGCCAGCCGCCATCGGCCTTGGTGGCCTTTGTCTTTGCCGCAAACAGGTCCGAGCCTGAGCCTGGCTCGCTCATCCCGATCACGAAGCACAGCTCGCCCCGGCAGATGCGAGGCAGGATGTCCATCTTGATGCGCTCGGGCGCATATTTGAGCAGGATGGGACCGCTCTGGCGATCGGCGACGAAATGCAGCCGCACCGGTGCGTTTGCCACCCTGAATTCCTCGGTGACCACGTAGCGCTCCAGAAAGCTGCGCTCGTGGCCGCCGTATTTTTTCGGCCAGGTCATTCCGATCCAGCCTCGCGCGCCTATGCGACGGCTCAGCTCGGCATTGTGCAGATCGCCGTGCCTGGGGTTGCTCGGATCGAACGTGCCCGCGGCTATCTCCTGGGCAATGAACGCGCGGACTTCCCGCCGCAGCTCGCCGCATTCGGGCGGCAGCCGGATCTGGTCGAAGCGGAGGCGCGCGGTGTCGAGCATCGTTCAGCAACCTTCGAACTATCGCGACGCGAGAAGCGGCCAGAGCGCCTCCGCTCCGCCCGCAGCAATCCTGTTTCCGAGCATCGCTGCCCAATGGCTCTCATTGCCGAAATCATCCCGCCAGGAGAGCAGTCGCAGGGTATAGCGGTGCAGGACGTGCTCGCGGGTAAATCCCATGGCGCCATGTATCTGGTGGGCAATGGCAGCTCCCTCCTGGGCGGCCTCGGCGCAACGGATCTTGGCGGATGCGACTTCCAGAAAAACCGCATCATCGCATGCGCCGGTGCCCGAGAGCGCGTCCGCTGCCGACCCGGCTGCGGTCATTGCCGCCGCGACCTCCCCGGCCAGCCGTGCGAGGTTGTGCTGCACCACTTGAAACTTGCCGATGGGCCGACCGAAGGCAATGCGCTCGTTTGCATAGGCCAGGCTCAGACCGAGAACCGATTCCAGGGCGCCGGCACTTTCAACGCTGCGGACGGCCGCTCCCATGAGCATGACCGAGGCGGGATCGAAATCGCCCGCGGCGGCGATACAGACGGGTCTGGCCCGGTCGAAGATCATTGTGCTTCGCGGCTCGCCGGCGATGCTGCGGCTGCCCGGGATGGCACATGCAGCCGCATCCACCAGCGCGACGCATCGGGCGCTGCCGCCGTGGACGCAAACCGCGATGTGGCGCGCCTCCTGCGCAAAGGAAACGCCCCGCGCGCTCCCGCTCAACGTGCCATCCGGATTGAGCATGATGCGATCGGCGGGGTGCATGGGTGCGAGGGCCATCTCTCCATCCGGCGATGCAATCTTGGCTTGGGAAAGAAGCCAGCCTGCAAGCAGCGTCTCGGCAATCGGAATCGGGGCGGCGTATCGTCCCGCGGCCCTGATGATCACGAAACCCTCGGCGAGACTCGCTCCAGCGCCGCCCTGCTCCTCCGGCACCCAGGCCAGCGTCAGACCCGCTTGCGTGAGAGCTTGCCAGAGCCGCGGCTTCCTGGCCTCGTCTGCGCTGCTGTTGACGTGGTGCGGATCCGCAAAATCCCGGAAGATCCTTGCTGCCGTCGCAGCAATGATATCGGCGCTCTCGCTCACCAGATTGCTACTACCAAGATCCGTCCAGAGGGGCGAATCCAAGACCCCCGGCAGGGCGGCAATTGCGCCGTAAGCTGCGGTTGATCGCGGAAGTCACAAAGTCTAGCGTCACTGTGGCCGTGGTCCCGCACCGGGCGTTGCGAGAGCGCACGGGGAAGGAATGCACCATGCACTCCGGACGGGGACGGGCGCGTACGAGGTACTGAAAGCGGCACCGCGCGCAGATGCGGGCCGGTTGCAGCGGGAGGAATGAATGGGTGTGAGGCGATTCGCCATTGCGACTGCGATCCTGGCCGGTGTCCTTGTCGCCAGCGGGTCGGCAGTGGCGCAAAAGCACGGGGGCACGCTCAAATACTACCACCGCGACAATCCGCCGACGACCTCCATTCACGAGGAGGCGACCATATCAACCGTCAATCCGTTCATGGCGGTGTTCAACAATCTGGTGCTGTTCGACCAGAGCAAGCCGCGGGAAGGCCTGGATACGATCGTCCCCGATCTGGCCGAGAGCTGGACCTGGAGCGAGGATGGAAAACGGCTCACGTTCAAGCTGCGTCAGGGCGTGAAGTGGCATGACGGCAAGCCGTTTACCGCGAAGGACGTCGGCTGCACCTTCGATCTGCTGCTCGGCAGAGCCAAGGACGGCCTGCGGCTCAATCCGCGCCAAGTCTGGTACCACAACGTGGAGAACGTCAGCCTCGACGGAGATTTCGAGATCACGCTCGAGCTGAAGGAGCCGCAGCCCTCGCTGCTGGCCATGCTGGCATCAGGATACTCCCCGATCTACCCGTGCCACGTCTCGCCCCGCGAAATGCGCACGAAGCCGGTCGGGACGGGACCTTTCCGGTTCGTTGAATTCAGGCGCAACGAGGTGATCAGGCTCGCACGCAACCCGGACTACTGGAAAAGCGGCCGCCCTTATCTCGACGCGATCGAGATCCGCATCATCCCGAGCCGCTCCACCCGGATCCTGGCATTCGTCGCGGGCGATTTCGACATGACCTATGACATCGACGTGACAATCCCGCTGATGAAGGATATGCAGTCACAGGCTCCGACGGCGATCTGCCAGCTGCGCCCGACCGGCATCTACAGCAATCTCCTGGTGAACCGGGACGCCGCTCCTTTCAACGATCCCAAGTTGCGCCGCGCCATGGCGCTGGCGCTCGATCGCAAGAGCTTCGACGATATCCTGGGGCAAGGCAAGCTGGGCCTCAGCGGCGCCATGCAGCCTTTGCCGGAAGGGTTCTGGGGCATGCCGCCCGATATGCTCAAATCGCTGCCAGGATACGGCGACAACATGGAGCAGCGGCTCTCCGAGGCGCAGGCTCTCATGCGCGAGCTGGGCTACGGGCCGGACAAGCCGCTCCAGGTGAAGGTCTCCACCCGGGACATCGCAGATTACCGCGACCCTGCGGTCATCCTCATCGACCAGCTCAAGAGGATCTACATCGAAGGCGAGCTGGAAGTCATCGACACGACGATCTGGCACCGCAAGGTCATGCGCGGCGACTATTCGGTGGGCATGAACGTCACCGGGATCGGCGTCGACGACCCCGACGTCAATTTCGGCGAGAATTACAGCTGCCATTCCGAGAGGAACTACAACCATTACTGCAATCCGGAGGTCGACAGCCTCATCGCCGCTCAGTCGAGAGAGCCCGACATGGACAGGCGAAAGCAGATGGTGTGGCAGATCGAGCGCAAGCTGGCCGAGGATGTCGCGCGCCCCGTGATCCACTTCCTGCGCGCTGCCAACTGCTGGTACCCACGCGTCAAGGGGCTCGTCCTGCATCAGAACAGCATCTACAACGATGCGCGCTACGAGGACGTCTGGCTCGACAGATGACAGACGTCAGATGACAGAGGGCAGATACAAGTCCGACCCCCGCGGCTTCTCCTCTGTCATCTGTCCTGCGTCATCCGCTCTCCGTCGTCTGTTTTCTGACATCTGTCATCTGTCATCTGACATCTGAGATGGGCGGTTACCTGATTCGCCGATTGCTGCTCATGCTGGTGACGCTGCTCGGCATCTCGGTCATGATCTTCGTCCTGTTGCGCATCGTCCCGGGCAACGTCGCCGATATCCTGTTCGATGCCGCCGGGATGGTGAGCGCAGCGGAGAAGCACAAGCTCGAGGTGGAGCTTGGTCTCGACCGGCCCATCGTCATTCAGTACATCCATTGGATCAGCGATCTCGCGCGCGGCGACCTGGGATACACCTACGTATCAGAGCAGCCCGCGTTGCAGGAGATTCTGCCGCGCATTCCCGTCACCGCGAAGCTCGCCGGGCTGGCCCTTCTGTTTTCCATTCTGCTCGGAGTGCCCCTCGGGATTCTCAGCGCAGTGCGCCAGAACACTGTTCTCGATTACGTCCTGCGCGTGGTCAGCCTGAGCGGATTGTCGCTGCCGTCCTTCTGGCTCGGCCTCCTGATACTCATGGGCTTTGTACAATATCTCGGCTGGATTCCCATCTACACCGACAAGCCCGCAAGTTTGCTGCATGAGCTGCTGCTGCTGAGCATTCCGGCCGCTGCAGTCGGTTTTCGCTCTTCTGCGCTGGTGATGCGATTGACCCGCTCCTCGATGCTGGAAGTGCTGCGGCAGGACTATATCAGGACCGCGCGCGCAAAAGGCGCCTCGTCGGCCGCAGTCAACTATGACCATGCCCTGCGCAACGCGGTGCTGCCGATCGTCACCATCATCGGCATCGAGGCTGCCTTCCTGGTCGGCGGCCTCATCGTCACCGAGACCGTCTTCAATATTCCAGGAGTCGCACGTTTTCTGGTTGATGCGATCCGATGGCGCGATTATCCGGTCGTGCAAACGCTGGTGATGCTCGTTGCGGTCGTGGTGGTGAGCGTCAACTTTCTGGTCGATATGGCCTACGCGATCCTCGATCCGCGCATCAGATACGAGAATTGAGCAGTGGAGCCGCCTCTGACGACATTGGATCAGCAATCGCAGCTCTATCGGAGCGCGGGCCACATCGCATTCTGGCAGGGGCTCACGCAATTTGTACGCCGTTATCCGCTCGGGGCGGCCGGGGCCGCGATCGTGCTCGCCATCGTGCTGATGGCGATCTTCGCCGACTGGATCACCGCATTCGACCCCACCAGCACCAACGCGCGCGATTCGCTCGCCAAGCCCGGAGGCATGCACCCGCTGGGGGCCGACTTCATGGGCCGCGACATGTGGAGCCGCATTGCCTTCGGTGCGCGGATCTCGCTTGCAGTCGGGATCGGATCGACCACGCTGGGCTGCCTGCTCGGAGTTTGCGCCGGGCTGGGCTCCGGTTATTTCGGCGGATGGCTCGACCTCATCACCCAGCGCCTCATGGACATGCTGCAATCGCTGCCGCTTCTTGTCCTCGCGCTGGTCATGGCGGCGGCGCTGGGCCCCTCCATTGAGAACACGATCATTGCCATTTCCATTCCCCTCGTTCCTACCGTTGCACGCGTCATTCGCTCCAACACGCTGATGCTGCGCGAGATGCCCTTTGTCGAGGCCGCACGCGCAATCGGGATGAGCGAAGTCGCAATTGCGGTGCGCCACGTGCTGCCGAACACGCTGGCGCCATTGATCGTGCTGGCCACCGCTCAGCTCGGTTCCGCCATTCTCGTCGAGGCGGCATTGTCGTTTCTCGGCCTGGGCATTCCAGAGCCTTACCCTTCCTGGGGCCGGATGCTCTCGGACTCTGCGGCCGAGTATGTGCGCACCGCCCCATGGCTGGTGGTCTATCCGGGACTCGCCATCAGTCTCGCCGTGTTTGGAACGAACTTGCTGGGCGATGCGATGCGCGATCTCCTGGATCCGCGCCTGCGTCACTGAGCCAGCGCCCGCGATGACCGAAACGGCAGGGGATCAAATCGCGACAGGCGGCGAAAATCGCGCGCCGGCAAGCGATCGAGCTCCCGTGCTCGAAGTGCAGCGCCTGCAGACATTCTTCTTTACTGGGCAAGGTGTGTTCCGGGCAGTAGACGGCCTCGGGTTTTGCGTTGCACCGGGGGAGACGCTTGCCATTGTGGGAGAGTCAGGGTGCGGCAAGACCGTCACCGCGCTCTCGCTCATGCGTCTCGTGCCGGACCCGCCCGGCCGGATTGCCGGGGGCAGCGTGCGCCTCGCCGGCAGGGAGCTGCTTGCTCTCGATGAAGAGGCCATGCGGCGGGTGCGCGGAAAAGATATTTCCATGATCTTTCAGGAGCCGATGACCTCGCTCAATCCGGTCATGACAATCGGCCGTCAGATCACGGAAGCCTTGCTGCTGCACGAAAACCTGAGCCGCTCGGCCGCACATCGCAAGGCAATCGACATGCTGCGCCTGGTGCGGATATCGGACCCGGAGCAGCGGATACGGGAATATCCGCATCAGCTTTCCGGAGGCATGCGCCAACGCGTCATGATCGCCATGGCGCTTGCCTGTAATCCCCGGGTGCTGATTGCCGATGAGCCCACGACAGCGCTCGACGTCACGATCCAGGCGCAGATTCTCGATCTCATCGCCGAGTTGCAATCGAGGCTCGGGACCGCGGTGATTCTGATCACCCACGATCTCGGCGTGGTCGCCGAGATGGCACAGCGGGTGATCGTGATGTATGCGGGCCGCAAGGTCGAGGAAGGGCCGGTCGAGGCACTGTTCGCGCGACCGCTGCATCCCTATACCCGCGGCCTGCTGGCCTCCGTGCCCCGCCTCACGCTCGAGCGCGGCGCTCTCCGCCGCCCGCCGCAGCCGTTGCAAGAGATCCCCGGAATGGTTCCCGCGCTGATCGATCTCCCCCCGGGGTGCGTATTCGCCCCGCGCTGCGCGCTCGCCGACGACAGGTGCCGCCGGGAATACCCGCCTTATGAGTATGAGAGCCAGGATCAGGCGGTAGCCTGCTGGCATGCGGATGCATTCGAAGGAAAGATGAATGTCTGAGGAACTGCCCGCGGGGCCAAGGCCGCCGGCATCCGCCGGTCCGCCCGTGGTGGAGGTAGACGACCTCAAAAAATACTTCAGCGCGCGAGGAGGTTTCCTCCGCCGCAATGCCGGGCATGTCCTCGCGGTCGACGGCGTGAGCTTCTCCATCCGGCGCGGGGAGACGCTTGGTCTTGTCGGGGAATCAGGGTGCGGTAAGTCGACCGTAGGTCGCACGGCGCTGCGCCTGATCGAGCCCACCGCCGGAACGATCAAGCTCGACGGAGACGACATCACCCACCTGCGCAGGGACGAGCTGCGCCCGCGCCGCGCGCAGATGCAGATCATTTTTCAAGACCCGTTTTCCTCGCTGGATCCCCGGATGTCCGCGGGCGGCATTGTGGGCGAGCCGCTGCGCATCCACCGCTTCGGTTCCGCCAGCGAGAGGGCCGCGCGCGTGGCAGCGCTGTTCGAGCGGGTGGGATTGCGCAAGACACAGATGTCCAATTACCCGCACCAGTTCTCCGGCGGCCAGCGCCAGCGCATCGGGATTGCCCGGGCGCTCGCCCTGTCGCCGAAGCTCATCATTGCCGACGAGCCGGTTTCCTCGTTGGACGTGTCCATCCAGGCGCAGATCCTGAATCTGATGATGGACCTGCAGCACGAGCTCGGCCTCGCTTATCTGTTTATTTCGCACAACCTGGCCGTCGTCGAGCACATAAGCCATCGGGTGGCCGTGATGTATCTCGGGCGTATCGTGGAGCATGCCGACAAGACCGCCCTCTTTACCTCGCCGCTTCACCCTTATACCGAGCTTCTTCTCTCTGCGGTGCCGATCCCGGACCCTTCGCTCAGACGCGGCAAACGCATTCTGCAAGGCGACGTGCCGAGCCCGGTCAACCCGCCCGCCGGCTGTCGTTTTCATACCCGCTGCCCTTACGCGGTCGAGCGCTGCCGAATGGAGGCGCCCGCCCTGCGCGAGGTCGCGCCGGGTCACAGGGTGGCCTGCCACCTGAGATAGATTGCATGCTTAGCCCGTGCTATGGTCCTCAAGGCCGACCGGCCGCCGGAAGCCGCAACAGGGCAGAGGCGAAATGCAGCTGATCGTCTATTACGTCGTGTTCATGATTGCAGGCGACATTGCCGCCTATCTGATCGGACTTGTCGTGGAGCGCGAGTTCGGCTCTCACGTCAGCCTTGTTGTATTTCTTGCGCTCTATTTCCTTTTCCTGTGGGTTGCCTGGCTGCTGGCGGTGCGAATGACGCAGCCGAAGGATATCCAGACTGCAACTTCGGCATGAGGGCTGCCGCTTTCCAGCAGCTCGGATCGGCAAAGCTGAGAGCCGCCGGTTGGGCGATTTACGGCCTTGATCCTGGCGGCATGTCCGCCGGCAATGCGCCGAGCGATCGACAGCCCCGTCCAGCCCCTCCTTTGCGGCGACGGTTCCGGCGCGCCGCGGTCATCAGGAGATCGCTCTCGTAACCTGCGCTCTCGAGGCCTTGAACAAGAGCTGCGCGAGCTCCGGATCGTCCTCGACCACGCCTGGACGCATGAGCTACCCGGATGCATCCGCGACGAGCGGGTCGGCCCCCTTTTGCGTGCCGACGCTGCCGCCTGCGCCCTGCAGGTGCGGCCTCACCGCCAGCCGGACCGTGAATTTGGATCCCTCGCCCTCACGGCTCTCCACCGCGATCTTTCCGCCATGGGCCTCCACCACCATCTTTGCGAGATACAAGCCGACGCCCGTGCCGACGATGCCGGACACATTGCTCCCTCTGTAGTAGCGCTCGAAGACCTGATCGATGTCCTTCACCGGGATCCCGATGCCATGGTCACGCACGCTCACCACAACCGACTCTCCATCCCATTCGGCGCCGATCTCGATTACGCATCCGGCCGATGAATATTTGACGGCATTGGAGAGGAGATTGCTGAACATCTGAAACAGCAACTTCTGGTCGCCCACGATCTGAACCGGCAGGTCTCCAAAGCGCTCGTCGATCTGTAAGCCGGGGGCGACCTCACGATGCAGTTGACACACTTCTCGCAAGAGCTTGGAGAGATCGATCTCCTCCGTGTGGAAAGATAATCCGCCATCGATCACGCGGGAGGAGTTGAGCAGATTCTCTATCAGGTGCGTAAGCCGCAGGACTGCCGCCCGCACCTTTCCTGCGCGCTCCTGGATCTCCTGCGCCCCCAGACGGTCCTTCAGCTTCACCAGACGCTGGGCGTGACCGTCGATGATGCTCAATGGAGTGCGAAATTCGTGCGAGGCCATCGACACGAAATTGCGCTGCAACAGCGCGAGTCGCTGCTCTTGCGCGAGCTTCTCCTCGAGCATCGACGTCTGCTCCATCAAGCGGCGCTGGCTGTGCATCAGCTCGATGGCATTGTTGCGAAACACCACCGTGGCGCGCGCCATCTCGCCGATCTCGTCGTGCCGGTTGGTACCCTGAATATCAAGCTCGGTATTGTTCCCGGCGAGACGGTGCATGCAATCCGCAAGATGGAGAAGCGGCGCGGAGATCGAGCGCCGGATATAAAACAGCGCGGCAGCGACCATCACTCCGGCAAGCCCCATGGCGAGCCCGACCAGCCAGAATGCCTGGCGATACGTGGCGGCAATCCTTCCGCTCGCCTCGTGCGCCTGCGCCACCGTGCGCTCGGTAAGCTGTCCCAGCGCATCGCTCGCAGCATTGTAAGCAGCGTGCGAGCCGGACAGATACATCGCGGTAGCCGCGGCTTTGTGATTCGTACGCGAGAGCGTCAGTATCCGATTGACCACCCCTCTGTAGTCGTTCCACCTTTCCTTGAACTTTTCGTAAAGCGCATTCTCCACGGCATCATGACGGATTTGCTCATAGGACCGCTCCGACTGTGCGATGGAACGGTCAAGCTGCTCCAGCTCCTCTTCCGTGGCCGCGATCTCGGACCTGTCCGCCGCCAGCAGATTGCTGCCCTCGACAGCCCGAAAATCGGAGGTGTAGTTGTTGAGATCACCCAACAGCCGCGTTTTGGGCAGCCACAAATCGGCAATGTCCTCGGACACGCGGTTAAAGTTGTTCAGGCGTGAGATGCTGAACATGCCGAGCACGATCACCAGCAGAAAGAAGAAGAGAAAGACGATGGTCAGATGAAATCTGATTGAGCTCGGTTGCCGCATGGCGAGCCGTCATCTTGGCAAGGAGAGCTGGGCCAAGTATTGGGGTGGATCGCTCCGCCTATATAGGGCGCTCGACATGCCGGTCAAACCAGCGCCTTGATGAGTTGCACTTTCTGATCGCTGAGCCCTTCGGACGCGAGCATGGCAGAACCCCGGAAACGCAAGATACTCTGCATTGAAGATGACCCTGAGGCGGCTGCCTTGATCGCAGAGGAGCTGGTCGAGCGCGGCTACCAGATCTTTGTGGCCGGGGATGGAAGGGAGGGGTTCGCGGCCATCCTCAAGCACATGCCCGACCTGGTTCTCTCGGATATCAGCATGCCGGGCATGTCCGGCTTCGAGGTCCTCGAGCGTTTGACCGCGCTTGCGCCCCGTTTCCGGCACATGCCTTTCGTATTCCTGACCGCCCTCTCGGATCGAGACAATGAGCTGCGAGGCCGGCAGCTCGGCGCCGACGATTATGTGACCAAGCCGATCGACTTCGACGTGTTGGCCACGATCATTACCGCGCGGTTGGCGGGTGTCGCGCGCATGGAGCTGTGGCCGAAGCTGGTGGACCTCAACGATCGCGAGGTCGAAACGCTGACCTGGGTTGCGCGGGGCAAGACATCGGCCGAGATCGCGCAAATCCTCGGGCTGTCGAAGCGAACGGTCGACTTTCACATCGACAATGCGCGCGGGAAGCTCGGTGCGGCCACACGCACGCAGGCAGTAATGAAAGCGGCGGATGGCGGCTTGATCGAACCGTAGGCGCCCCCGCCTCACCAAACGGCAACGGCGCAGGCCAGCGCCAATGGCGCGAGGGCCACGCCGAGATATAACCAGGTCCGGTACCCCTCGGCATCTTTGGGAAGCATGAACAGGTGCGCTATGATCCAGATGCAGACGACAATGCCCAGCACCAGGCGAATGGTATCGCCAAGCGAATCAGAGGCAGTCCATATCGTCTCGCTCTGCGGCAGGCTTACCCGCACCGTGACGACGAGCAGGGCGCAGACGAAAATCGAGCGCAGCACGATGGCCGCCACTCGCAAACGCGCAGGAACCCCGTAAGGCGGGAGCGTGGC
Organism: Xanthobacteraceae bacterium; assembly: GCA_036557665.1. Taxonomy (GTDB): domain Bacteria; phylum Pseudomonadota; class Alphaproteobacteria; order Rhizobiales; family Xanthobacteraceae; genus VAZQ01. The sequence goes on from DATBHG010000123.1 coordinate 81,728, forward strand.
GTCAGGGGGCGCCTCCGCACGCGCAGTATACATCGCTCAGCTTCATCGTTTCACCTTTCGCGTCATTCGCAGCTGTCAGCATGCAGCGCCGGTCAGGAGCAGGATACAAGATTCCGCCTTCCATGTAAGCAGCAATACGCCCGGTTTAAGCCTCGATGATCTTTCTTGCCCCAACTGCCATTGTGCGATGCACAATATCGAGGCATTGCTTCGCCCAGTTTCGGCATGCGCGGAGACGGAGGGCGACCCGCTGGATCGCGTTACGGATATTGCGCCTGAAGAACGCAACGAGGGGCAATCGCTTGGCGATTAGCGCGATGCAGTAGCCAGCGCGTTGCTCAGGAACAAGGCTCCTTCCGTTGCCACCAGCTCTCCGGGTTGCAGGCCCTCCAGGATTTGACGGTAGCCGTCCTGCTGTAGCCCGATCCTGACCTTCCGCCGTGTGAAGCGGCGGCGATCGGCGGTGACCCAGACCGTCATGGTCCCGTCGCCTTCTCGCACCACGCCGTCCAGCGGGATTGCGACGGCGCGGATCGGATCGCCGGTGCGAATGACGAACGTGGCAAACATTCCCGCGCGCAGCTCGTGCCGGGGATCGGCAACTTCGGAGCGCACCCACACCCGATGCGTATTGGGGTCCACGGTCGAGGAGATCGTCGAAATCTTTCCGTCGAACACCCGGTCCGGGAAGGCCATGACCCGTACCTTCACCTCCTGGCCCACCTTGAAATTCGGGCTGTCCGATTCGGCGACGTTCGCCAGCATCCACATGGTCGAGGTATCCGCCACCGAGAACGGGGCAGGTGCATTGCCGGGCTGAACGAACAGGCCGGGCGCCGCATTGCGCGCCGTTACCTGGCCGGAGATCGGACTGGGCACGACCAGGATCGGGTCGGCTATGCGCTTCGCGATAATACTGTTGATCTCGGCCTCGCTCTTTCCAAACAGGCGCACCGCATCGCGACCCGCCCGCACGTTGCCTTCCGCGGTCTGCTGGTCGGACACCGCCTGTTCCAGATCCTTCTGCGAAATGGCCTTGGTCGTGTAGAGCTGCTTGAGACGCGCCAGGTTCCTGGTAGTGAATTCCAGCACCCCGGCCGCGGCAATCAGGCTCGATTCGGCCTGCAGGAGATCCGGGCTGTCGATGGTGAACAAGGTCTGTCCCTTCTTCACCTCGTCGCCAATGGTGGCGAACAGGCCGACGATGCGGCCCTGGTAGGGGGTGAAGACCTGTACCGTCATCTCCTGATTGAAATCGATGCTGCCGACTGCGCTCTTCTCGATGGCGAAGGCGCGCTCGCCGGCGGCGTCGACCTTGACCGAGGCGAGTTGCGAATCGGAGAGCTCAATGATGTCGCGCAGAACGGGCTCAGCGGCTCCGCTTGTGGAAGCCGGATCGGTTTCCTTGCCGAGGGCATTGCTGACCGCATCCCCCGAATTTGTTCTGATCGAGAAGTCCGGATGCCAGAGTTGGGCCACGACCGCGACGGCCGCGGCTATGACCGCGGCGATCCCGAACGTCCACTGTCGCGGGTTAAGCGCCATAGTCTCGTATTCGTAGAAAGACGCAAAAGGCGGAACATGACCGTCCCGAGATTATCGGTCCACTGTGACATATCACAGTCAGCCTTTGCGTTTCGCACAAGTGGCCTCGACGCCACATGCAAACACAAAAATCGGGCCGGGGGACCGAAGGGCGGACGGAGGTCCTGCGCGAAACACGACGGCCCGCCAACGGGCGGAGCTAGGGTTGTTTGGACCGAACGGTGCTCCCGTTGATGCCCGCGACGTTCTTGGCAGGGCCGCCGATCACGCCGGCACCTACGCCCGGACGAGTGACACCCGTTCCGGTGACCACGCCGGTGTTGGTCCTTGGGGCGGCACGAATGCTCGAGCTCGGAGCCTGACGAGCACCAGTGGAAGAGCCGGCAGCAGCGGCGGGGCCGGTTGATCCGACAACGCTGCCGTGCGCCGGATTCGGTACAGACATGAAGACCGGCGCCTTTGCCGGCCCCGGCGCAGACATGAGGACGCCTGCGGCGTTTCGGACAGGGCTCGCGTTTTCACGGGGGCTCGATTGATGGACAGTGCTGAGCGATTTGCGGGGAAAGGTCGTCGTGACGTTCGCCTTGGGCACCGGCTTGAGCGGCGGGTGAGGCTGCACGGTTATCCGTGTATCGATCTCGTTGTTGCCCGATGGTGTGCCTGCCTTTCCGGCTCTGTTCGGGGCTTCCTTCACCGCCGGACCGATGGATGGTCCTTTGGAGACGCCGGGATGGCCGGGGGCCGGAATACCCGATCCTTTGCTGCTCCCGGTATTTAGCGGCACGTTGGGTGTGGGAAGCTGCTTGGTGCCCACCTTCCCCGCATCTCCTTTCGGCGCCGCATTTGCAGCTGGCCGCGCCGGTGCCGCTGTATTTCCCTCACCCGCCGCAACGCCACTACCCGGTTTGGCAGAGCTTTCCGCGTGAGAGGGCTTGGCCGAAGTTGAAACGGCCTGTTGCGCGACCGCCGCATTGGCCGCAGCCACGACGAAAAACATTACGAAGAACGGAAAATATGTCAGACCGGCTCTCCGCGACGGTTGTGCAGTTGGCTTGGCGCGGCATAAGCCCCGCCACCCATTTAGATAGGTGCCGGAGCACCACAATCTACCGCGACAATCCCGATTGCTACTGTGAAAGATCACAGTTTATTCCGGGCTTGAATAATGGCCAGTGTGGCAGGGGCGGCACACTCAAAATCGCGATCAGAATTATGATTGATGGCTCCCCTGTAGTGCCGCCGGTCGGGGGAGAGCGGCTGGTATTTTGCGCGTTTGGGCGTGAGCAGTATGCGTTTGATCGTAACGCGTTTTTGCAGGACCGCCGCATCGCTGGCAACCTCGGCAATGCTGTCGAGCTGCATAGCGGTTGGCCCCGATTTTCTCACGCCTGCTCCCCCGCAAAATGCCGGCTACAGCCGCGTGCCGCTCGTGGGCACAGGCTCCGTCCCGGGGCCGACCGGAGCTGGCCAGCGCTTCCAATATGGCAGCGACCTGCCGCAGGAGTGGTGGCGGCTGTTCAGGTCACACGATCTGAACAAGCTGATCGCAGAGGCTCTGCGGAACAATCCAAATCTGCAGTCGACCATGTCGACGCTGCGGGCGACCAAGGAGGCGGTCTACGCGCAGCAGGGGAAGTACTTCCCGCTCGCCCAGGGAAACTTCATGGCGAGCCGCCAGCAGACCCCGGCATCCCTGACGCCCATTCCCGCCAACGGGGCGACCGTGTTCGACCTTTACACCTCGCAGGTGCTGGTCACCTACCTGATGGACGTATGGGGTCTCAATCGGCGCACCGTGGAATCGCTGCAGGCGCAATCCGACGTCCAGCGTTTCACGGTCGAGGCGGCCTATCTCACGCTGACGGCGAACGTGGTGGTCGCCGCGGTCCAGGAGGCAGCGCTGCGCGGGCAGATCGACGCGACCAGGCAGCTCATCGCGATCAACACCAAAATGCTCGGCATTTTGCGCCAGCAGCTGGAAGCAGGCTTCGCCAACCGCAGCGATGTCGCCGTTCAGGAGGCCGCGCTTGCCCAGGCTCAGGCGACGCTTCCGCCCCTGCAAAAACAATTGGCGCAGCAACGCGATTTGCTGACGGCCCTGCTGGGCCGTTATCCGAACGAGGAACCGTATCAGCGGTTCACCTTGGACTCCTTGCAGCTACCGGAGGATCTGCCGGTCAGCCTCCCATCGCAACTCATCATGCAGCGCCCGGACGTTCGCCTGGCGGAAGAGCAGATGCACGCGGCAAGCGCTCTCATCGGTGTCGCTACCGCCAACATGCTCCCGAATTTCACGATCAACGCCAACGGCGGCTATACCGCGCTGACGCTCGCCGGCCTGCTCCACCCCTTCAACGCCGCTTGGATGCTGTCCAGCAATGTAACCCAGACGATCTTCGATGCAGGCACCCTGCTGCATCTGAGACGGGAGGCCGAGGCCAATTACGATCAGACGGGGTGGACCTATCGGTCCGTCCTCGTAGGCGCATTGCAGAACGTCGCGGACGCGTTGCACGCACTGCAATACGATGCTGAAGCGCTGAGAGCGGCGCGCGCTTTCGAGCGCGCGGCCAAGATCAGCCTCGATCTCGCCCGTCAGCAGATGGAGACCGGCAACGCCAACGTGCTCCTCCTGCTGGTGGCGCAGCAGACGTACCTCCAATCGGGCATTGGAGTTGTTCAGGCCAGGGCCAATCGGCTGGCCGACACGGCGGCATTGTTTCAGGCGCTCGGGGGCGGCTGGTGGAACCGGGCCGCGCCGCCGACCGAGAAGATCCTGCAAGTGGGTGCGAGTACGGCGTTCACGCTGATCGACCCGCACGGTTTGTACTGAAGGCGACGTGCGCACGGGGGGTAAGATGAGCAGGTTTCAGATGGTAGTTGCAGGGCTGCTTGTTGCGGCATCGGCAATTCCCGCGCATGCAGCTGACCTGTATGGTGGTCCGATCCCGCCGGATGTCTTCACCGCGCCGCCGGCCTTTGCCCCGCCCCGCGTGTACAATTGGACAGGCGTGTATATCGGGATCAACGGCGGAGGTGCCTATAGTCGAGCGCCTTGGACGGTCTCCGCGCCATGGATCTCGATTCCCCCCGGGGGCAGCTACAGTTTTTCCGGCGGGCTCCTTGGCGGCACCCTCGGCTACAATCTGCAGCCCGGCACCAGCTCGTTCGTCATAGGCGAAGAGGTCGATCTCGCGTTCAGCACCGCCAAGGGCACGATCTCCCCCTTCGTATCGCAGGTCGTCAACTTTGATGCCGCCGGCAACCCGATAGTCACTCCGACACCGGGGTGCTCGCCGAATTGCGAGGTTATCAGTCCCTGGCTCGCAACCGCGCGCCTGCGTTTCGGATACTCGTTCGACTGGATCTTGCCCTACGTGACTGCAGGCGTAGCCATCGCCCGCCTCGAGGCGGACACCGCAGGGCTGCCGTTCGGGCGCCAGAGCTCCAACAACCTCGGTTGGACCGTCGGAGCAGGCGTCGAGATCGTCATCGACGGCCCCTGGACCGCCAAGCTCGAATACTTGCACGCCGACTTCAATGGTTTCAGCTGCGGCGCACAGCAGTTGAACCCGTCCCTGGTCATTACCGGCCCGGGCGCATGCGGTCCGAGCACCGTTTCCATCAATGCCGGCGAGAACATAATTCGAGCAGGCATCAATCTGAAAATCTGGAACAAGTGAGCAAGGGAGACAGCAGGTAGGCTGACGCGCTGTGAAGGGATGATGATGATGATGATGATGAAGCTCTGCTTGGGAACTGTGGTCGCGGCCGCCATAGCTGCTCCCGCGATGGCCGCGGACTTGCCGGTCGAAGCGCCCCCATACGTGGAGCGGCCACCTGCGATCGGCCTCTGGAATTGGACCGGATTTTATATCGGCGGCAATCTCGGCTACGCACGCAGCTCGGGCGGCGTTGACATCTCTGCCGTCTCGCTGCCCAACTTCGGCGGGGCCCCTCTGCTCAGCCTGTCGGAGACCATGGGCGGCCTGGCGGGCGGCGTGCAGGCCGGCGCCAATTGGCAGACCGGGAACGCCGTGCTCGGGATCGAGGCGGACTTGCAGGGGACGACTCAATCTGTCTCCGACGCGATGAGCGTCGTCGATGTGAGCGGTGCCATCAATCCCAACGCCCCCGGCGCCATTATCACTGCTTCCAATAAGGACAAGATCACCTCCTTCGGCACCGTGCGTGGCCGCCTGGGAATCGCTTCGGGCCGCTGGCTGTTCTATGCGACGGGCGGCTGGGCGTACTGGACCTGGTCATCCACCTTGACACTGACCGGGTTGGGTACGGCCAGCTTCTCCAATTTTCAGGGCGGCGGCACGCTCGGGGGCGGCGTCGAGCTCGCGCTTGCAGATGCCTGGACTGTCAAGGCTGAATATCTGTTTCTCGAATCGACCACGATTTCCAACACGCCCTTCGTCGCGCGGCCCGATGTTCTCGTGAACACAAAGATTCGGGAAAATCTGTTCCGCGTCGGAGTGAACTACGCGTTCTTCACGGGATCAGTGGGCTGCAGACCACATGATTGCTAATTCCGCAGCCAGGCTTGCGGTCGCTTTGGGAGCAAAGATGCGTGCCCAGGCGAACCGGTCTGCGCGCATGCTCTGTCACATGCTCCCTTTGAATAAGTCCGTGGCTTGTTTTGTTGTTTTGGCGCTCGCGTTCGGATCCGGAATTTCTTCCGCGAGCGCCGGCGGGGAGCCGATCTACTCGCCAATTGCCCGGCTTTTGGATTTCGGGCACGAGCCGAATGACCTGCCCCCGAGATTTCGCACCAACTGCAGCATACAGAACGGCCGCTTCTATTGTGCCTACCGTTGCGGCTCCGGCTATGAATTCTTCTATTGCTCGGCAGGGTCGTTCGGCTGCTGCCATGTTGCCGACGGGTACTGCGACTACCACGGGTCCTTGCGCTGCCGTCCTTGAACCAAAGATCCGCCGTATGTAGGGGCGGGTTTCAAACCCGCCCCTACATACGTTATCCTGCGCTCTCAGCTGGACTTCCGCATTCGAATCTCGATGCGCCGTCGCTCGCGGACATCGCCCTTTTCGTCCCAACGGGTGAGCTTGCCGTCGGTGGCGATGAGCTGAGCGCCCGAAAGCGGGAGGATGCGGAACTTCCGCAGACGCGGGTCGAACGACAGCACTTTCACCACTGCCAAGGCGCGAGCGAGCCCCAACCCGGCATTATCGGCCCATTGCAAGAGCCCGGTGCTGCTGCCACCCGAGGTGACGAAAGGCAGGGTACGATCGAGGTTGGAAACGTGATTGCTGACGGGCTGCTCGTCCGTGTGTCCAATCACCTCGATCACGTCGACGTCGAACGACGCTGCAATCTCCAACAACCGGTCTACGACCAGCGTCTGCAGCGCGATCTCGAAGTCGGACGTCAGATCGGCGCTGCCGGCCGCAAAGAAATATCCGTCCGCCTCGCTCAGGTTGATGATCGGCGGCCAGGTGTGCCCACCCTTGAGGCCGCCCTCGCTCCGCGGTTTGGATGCATCGATCCCTTTCTCGATCAAGGCGACAATCTCTTGCGGCGCCAGCCGACTCGCCTCGCCCGGCAGCGCATCGTCGAGCGCACGCGACAGCGCGATGCCTCGAGCGATCTGATTCGGTTCGATTCCCTCGTGGGGAACGCGTTGCAGCTTGGCGAGAAAGTCGCCCTCCTCCTTGAGGGCCGCAAGCGAAACGCCCTGGCGCTGCATGCTGGCCACGATGTCGTTGCTCTCCACCAGCTTCCGCCAGAGCTCGTCGATCTCGCGCTGCGACGCAGAGCCGGTGGCGTGGTCGAGAAGCTCGGCCAGCCTTGCATTTCGTTTGATGGTTTCGACCATCGCCCGATCAGCGGCTGCAAGCGACTCGACTTTCTTCATTCGAGCCGCTGTCTGCTTCAGTCGCGCGGCGGCCTCGTCCAATTTCGCCCGCTGGCTCGCCAGAGCGACCCCGACCGCGATCAGCAAGCAGAACACGAGCAGCAGCATGATCTCGGCCATGGTCAGGCCGAGCACCAGCCCTTGGCGATACGATGCCGTCTGCCTCCCGATGGTCTCCGACATCAGTCGATCGTCTCCCGTTTGCGGATTGGAATAGCGGCGCGAAGACCGTCCACCGCATTGGACATTCTGTCGGCCGCCGTCATGAGCGTGCGTGCGTTGGCCTCGATCGCCGGCAGCGCCTCGCGCACCCAATCGGCCTGTGCCGCGGTGTCGATACCCGATTTGACCAGAACGTCCGTGAAGGTCCGCATGGTGTCGTCGGTGCGCTCCAGGAGCGCGCGCAGAAGCTCGACGTAATCGCGCGCGCGCGCCTTGAACTCATCGAGCACCTGCGCCACCCCGGCGATCGCCTCGCTCGCTCCTTCCAGCGCGAGGCGATTGTCCCTCGTGCCGGTGCCGAGCTCCTCGCGGGCCTTGGCGATCAGGGTGAGCGACTCCCGGCTCGCGGCGGTCGCCTCCTCAAGAGCGTCCTTGATATTGACCGCCTGCTTGTCCGATTGGCCGGCAAACCGCTCGACGGCCTGTGTGAGCGCGTCGGTTACCGGCTCGAGCCGGACTTCTATCACCCGGTCCGGCGTCTGCATCGAGTGCAGCCTGCCGACAACCGCCTCTATCGCATTGGTAACGGCGGCCAGCTGTGTGGAAAGCTTCACGGTTTCGCTTTCCAGACGCTGCCCGCTCGCGGCAAGGCTCGCGCCGATGCTCGTGCCCGCTTCTGCAATGATGGTCTCCGAGTGGCGCGATGCCGCCTCGATGGGCTCCGCCAGTTTCGCCGCGATGTCTTTCAGGCTATCGAGGAACCTGCCTACCACCTCGTCGAACTTTTCGGTCACATGCTGGAACGAATCCGCCGCCGCCTGTTGCGCGGAGCGGCGGTGATGTCCGAACTCGACGACGGTGCTGTCGAGCTCACGCCGTACCCGGCGCGCCGCCTCGGCCAGCTCCAGGCGCATGATCCGCTCTACCTCCACCGGATCCCGGCGCATCTGATTGAAGATCACGCGCAAACCGATTCCGGTGATGGTCGAGCCGATGGCCACGCCGAAATTCTGCACGATCTCCTCGGCAGCGCGGCTCGCGGTGAACTGATAGAGCGAGACCCCGAGGCTCGTCAGTGTGAAGAGAAAGCCCATGTAATATAAATTGTCGCCGGACTGATCGTCGCGCAGCCGCAGCGCTCGCGCCGAGTAGATCAACAAAGCATAGCCCAGCATGATGCCGACGGGGACGAAGGTGACATAGAAGGGTCCTATGCCGACAAGCTTGGCGAATAGAATGTACGCGCAGCCTGCGGCGACGAAAAACAGAAACACCAAGGCGCTTGCGCCGGTGGAAAAAGCGGATACCGCGGGCTGTGCGCTGCGGCTCGACGACCGACGCTCTGCCACCTAGCCAACTCCCTGCAGCTTGGTGGCCTCTTTCAGCCGGCCATTGTTGTCGCGAATCCAATCCGCCCAGAAGCGGATATGGTCCACCGTGTTTATCGGCCTGGCCGACGCCCGTTGGACATAATAGATGGTGACCTCCGCGCCATAAAGGTCGGTCCGGAATTTCCGGTAGGCTCGCGAGGTCTTGAAGCGAGCGTACGAGAGATCTCCCGCGTACTGGGAATAATCCGCCTCATGCTCCAGCATGTCGGAGATGAGGACAAGCGACTTCGGGATCTCCGCACTGGCTCGGCCGGTGAAACGCTCGACCGCGATCCGTTGAACCGTTTCCATGATCGGCGACGTCTTGCCGGCGAGTGGATGCAGCCCGGCTTGCAATGCCGCATCGAGCGGCTCGCGGAAACCATCGAGCCACCGCTTCTTGGCCATGACCGGGTTCGCCGTATATTCGCTCAGGCCAGACCCGTCCCCCGGGTTGCATTTCGCAAAGACCGATCGGCCGCCTGCGAGATTCGGGTCGAGCAGCCGAATCTCGATAAGGCCGTAAGTCGGCAGGGTTTCCGCCATGTCCACGAGAATAGTCCGTACTTCGCGCTTCGCGATGTCCGGGAGGTCATCAGTCGAGTCGAGCAGCACCACGGTAGCGGAACGCGGCCCATCCAGCGGACAGAGACTGACGCGATCGAGCAGCGGCGGCCTTGCCGCGGTCGTGTACACGTAGGCACCGGCCGAGAGGACGCCGAGTGCGAGCACCGCAAGGGCGCCTCCGAGGACATGCTTGCGCAGCTCCCCCGGTTTTCCCCTACGCTGCCTTCGCGTTCGTCCTGGCAACGGGCTTCTCCTCCACCAGCTCGTCGATCTCGCGATAGCTCGCGAACGCTTTCTCGAATTCCGCGTGAACAGCCTGTACTTGCCCTGCGAGCATCGCTTGCGATTCGGCTATCGAACGTCGCAGATCGTCGCGCGCCGAGGTTTCCAGCAAGCTTTGCTCGACCGGAAATTTCTCGAGAGAGAAGGCGGTCGCAAATCCCGAAGGCGCGGGCGTTTTCCTGCGCCGCTTGTTCGCTTCGCGGTACATGGAAAGCAGCGCGTTCGCCGCCCGGTCGAGAGCCGACTGGTGCGCCGCAAACAGCCGGACCAGTCGCGCCCGGCTCTCCAGGATGGCATCATGCTCGCCGCGCCGGACCGACAGATCCCGGTTGGCTTCCTCCAACGCTTCTATCGCGTCATCTCGAATTTCGAGAAGCTGCGCAATCAGGTCGTTCTTCCGCCGAATGTACGCGTCATGCGCCTCTGCACGCCGTTTTTCCAAAGGAGCATATCCTGGATATGGATCAAAAACGAGAAAAGCGTCGGCAAAGGCAATCAACGAGCACAGCAGCCCCAGTGCAAAGAACAGCCAGGATTTCAGATCCGCGATCCCAAGCGGGTTCGCCTGCAACCGCGCCAATACCTCGCGCCCCGCATCCGCGACGAGCGCTCCCGAAGCTTCGCGATAGTGGGCAAGCGCAAGGTTGAGCCCGACCGCGAGCACCACATAACAGAGAAAGCAGACAAGGCCGAACAGTTTGCGCAAATAATTGCGGTGGTTGAGCTGCCGCACCCCCGCGGCGGCAATGAGAAAGCTCACTCCGACATTGAGCAGCGCGAATGTGAAAGCTTCGACTGCGCCGCCCAAATATCCGAGCTCGCTCCCCTTGGACAGAAAGAACCCGTTGAGAAAGACCTCGAAAACGAACAGCGCAAGAAGAATTCCGATCTTGAGGGTCAGGTTCCCGCCGGAGGCCCAATGCGCAGCTCGCTTGAGCCTGTGGCGCCGCCGGAATTCATCGTGCTCCATCTCCAGGTCCCGCAGATGACGGCGCAGACTGTGCAACTCGTCCCTGCCCTGGGCCGCCTCGGCGCGGAACTCGGTTACCGCCGCGGGGGCCGCTTGGCGGATGGTGCCAAAACGGCCCTCGAAATCGAGGCCCGAGAGCCGCTCCTGGTAGGTGCGCAACTGATCGAGAAGCAAGCCGTGCGCCGCGTTCTTTTCCGTCTCGATGCGCTCGACGATGCGGTTCTCGACCTCGTCGAGCACGACACTGTCAGACGCCGGCTCCTCGCGGGCACCGCGGTCGCCTCCAAGGGTCGCCAGCCCCATGTCATCGGCAAGCTTGTCGATGTTCAGCGCCGGAAACAGCTCGAGCGAAGCCTGGTAGTCGTGCTGCTGGCGCTTGAGCCCCTGGAGCAGCCGCCCGAGGGCTGAGCGTTGCGTCGATGGCATGCTCACGGTTTCCGGTCAGACCCCTCTTCTGCCTCGCCCCGACACCCCCGGCCAACACAATTCTACGACGCCCATGTCCCGATTGAATAGGGCAGCAATATGGGGCTTCAGCGGCACGCGTCCGGCTCACAGCAGCCAAGGCAGCCGAGTGTACATCCACTCGCGCGGGCGGTTTCGGGGGTCTGCACCAGCCGGCCTGGATTTCGCCCGTTCAGGCTCCTGTCAGCTTGATTAAGCCGGTATGAACCCGATCCTCAGCCCAGGTTCAGGTCGTCTCGATAGAGTTGCGCCTTGGGGGAAACGACAGGGCGCCGCAGGTGCTCCCTGAAAAGCAAGGAGGTTATCCCATGTTGCGCACGACCTTGATTGCTCTCGCCGCCGCGACCACGCTCGGAGTGTCGGCAGCATCAGCCGCTCCGGTCAACGGCTCCGTCATCGCTGCTGCCGGGGTCGAGAACGGCACCGTCCAGCAGGTGTGGTATCGCCATCACCATTATCGGTGGTGGAGGCATCATCGCTATTATCGCCGATGGTGGTAATCCGGCCGCGGCATCCCTGGGCTTGGCGCAGCAAGCTTGGTGAGCCACGCCGATCTGGCCGGCAACCGCCGGCCAGATGCGCCGTTTCACGAAACCCTGGCCCGAGATCCTGTCTTTTTCATCCGCTGCCGTAGGCGACCGGCCCTTAGCTGTGCTCCCCTCGACCCGCGCCGCGATCATCTCTACCCTGCCCGGTCGCATCTGCGGCTGAAACAACAGCTCGAACTCATTCTGCGCAAAGCCGCCCCGCAATTCCGCGGCGAGCGCTCGACGTGCCTGCGCGTGGGCGCGGAGCACGGGTTGAAAATGACGGCACATCCTGCCCCCATCGGCCTTGGCCTGATAAAGGGCAAGATCGGGGTTCGCGATCAATCCCTGCGCAGGCGTTTGACATGAGCGTCGCGAATGACCTCGCCCGCGATCGCACGCTTGAAGAAGGCGAGGGACTCCGCGGCGCCCTCCGGAGGAATGACTCTGACCTGGTATCCGACTGCTTCCGCGGCGCTGTAACCGTAGGTCTGCTCGCCGATCGAGAGACGCTGACCGGCCAGGAGCGCTCCTATGGTTGCACGCTGAGAGTTGCGGGGTGGTCTATTGGCCTTGCGGCCACGGCGGGGACGAACGTTGCGGCGGTACGATATTTCCGGAGTGTTCCCCGTGCGGACGGAAGATCGCAATTTCCTTTTTAGGTTTAATCGAGTTTTAATCCTCGCCGACGGGCGCCCTCAGCAACTCATGCTGCGGCACCGGAGCACTCTCGGAACAAGAACGCCTCGCAAGCAGGTCCAACATATCAATCCGGCTAGTCACGCCGTGACTGTTTCATCGCCGCAACGATCTTTGCCAGCTCGTCCTCTACTCGCCCGAGGCTGCGGCTGATGTCCCGGCCGATTGCGAAGAACACGAACACGATGAGACACGCGCTGATGATTACTTGATAGTCAGCCAAGCCCTGAGCATAGTTGGAAAGCAGATCATTCATAGCGCGTTCTCCTGATCACCGATGGAGCCGTCATAGCAGTGCAGCTTTATCGAGCTCAAACCAAGCTGCAGAAGCGGCTTGCAACCGGCAGCCGCCAAGACGAGATCGAGAACAATCGCGATCAACCGCTTGCCCGAACGACATTGTCCAACAAGGTTCTACCGAGACTCCACACTGCTCCGGGCACACGGTGCGCGTCTGCAAATCACTTGCTCAAAGGCGCGCTCGATCCAGTCGCAATCGGCATCGGAGATGATCAAAGCCGGCAGGAGCTTTATCGTACGATTGGACAGAGCGCGATCGCGTTTATAAATCGGGACACTGATCTATGGCTTCCGCATTTTTGGCAAAAGTGACTAATCTGCCACCCTCGACACAGGAGGATACCTATAACATTGGCGTAACCGGGGGCATCTCGAATGTCGAGTGGGGCGAAAGTCATCGCCGTGACCTCGCTTTCGCTGGAGGCTCGTATCGCCTCCGGGTCGGGCGTATCGGTCGTTTGCAGCCAAGCGTCGCAGCTCATCGCCTGCCTGGAGGCGGCGGTCGATCGCGCACTGGGTATCATCAGTTTCGGAGTTGCCGGAGGCCTGGCGCCCGATCTCAGAGCCGGAGATTGGGTGATCGGCACGGCTGTTCAGGCACCGCACAAGTCATATCCGGCGGACCAGAGATGGACACGCTCTCTGATCGACGCCCTTCCCACCGCTGTTCAGGCCGAGATAGTCGGAGCAGATAACGCCGTCGCGCATGCCTGGGAAAAGCGCCAGCTGCACGCGCGGACAGGTGCGGTGGCCGTAGACATGGAATCGCACCTCGCAGCCGAGGTCGCGGCTGCTCACGACATCCCATTTGCTGTCTGCCGCACGATCATCGACCCGGCCGGCCGGGACCTGCCGCCGGCGGCGGTAGTAGGATTGCGCAATGATGGCACGCCCGACGTGCTTGCGATCTTTCGCTCGGTGGCAGGCCGGCCCGATCAAGTTCCGGCACTCATTCGCATCGCAATCGATGCATGGTCGGCTCGCAAGGCCTTGCTGCGAGGCCGAAGGTGGCTGGGTCCTGGCTTGGGCTGCCCCTATTACCGTGAGTCCACGACCGAGGAGGCAGGGACAAATGCCGACTCGGTGAACGCGGGCACGCTGCGCTCCGCCGGGTCGTGACTCCCAAGGCGGCGCGGTCAAATCCCGATCGCAACGAGACAGGCGATTGAGGGCCGCCTGCCGGCCAGCCATAATACACTACAACCAGTGGGGCGAGCGGGGAGAAGGAGGCACCCATGACCATCGCCGTCGTTCCGGTCACGCCCACCTTCGCAGCCGAAGTCGGCGACATCGACTTGTCCATCAAAATCGATCCGGCTGATCTTGTCGCGATCAACGAAGCATTCATCAAATACGCTGTCCTGATCTTTCCTGATCAGCAGCTCTCGCCGGATCAGCATCTCGATTTCGCCAGTCGCTTCGGTCCGCTCGAAACCACGATTGCACTCCATCGGAAGGACGCATCGTTGCGGCTTCGCAAGGAATTTGCCGACGTCTCGAATCTCGATCCCGCGAACCATGTCTGGAGCAAAGAGAGCAGGCTCCGCATGTTTCAGCTGGGCAACCGGCTCTGGCATACCGACAGCTCGTTCAAAGAGGTGCCGGCACGCGCGTCACTCCTTTATGCGCGTTCCATTCCCTCGGTCGGAGGCCACACGGAGTTTGCCGACGAGCGCGCGGCCTATGATGCACTACCGCAAGAGCTGAAGCATCGCATTGCCTCTCTCGTCGCAGAGCATTCGATCTTCAATTCTCGCGCCCGGCTCGGCTTCACCGATTTCAGCGAGGAGGAACGCCGGGCAATGCCGCCGGTGCTCCAGGTGCTTGTCCGCACAATCCCGGAATCCGGGCGAAAGTCGCTGTACCTCGCTTCCCACGCCGGGCGCATCTTTGGAATGCCCGAGCACGAGGGGCGAGCACTCATTGACCAGCTGATCGCGCACGTCACCCAGCGGCAGTTCGTCTATACTCACCGCTGGCGCCTGCACGACCTGGTCATGTGGGACAATCGCTGCACGATGCACCGAGGCACCGAGTTCGACGATCTGCGCTGGCCGCGGGACATGCAGCGTGCCACCGTCTCGGACACTGTAAACACGTGCGAGCAGGAGGGAATCGCGATCGCGGCGGCCTAGCCGCGTACGCCGTCTGCTTCAGTTCGGAACCCATCCGAGCGAGGGATACGCATCCGGTGAGCGCGCAAGCGCAACGCGAGCAGCACGGCAGTCCTCCTCCATCTGGCGTACCAATTCCTCGACACTTGCGAACTTGTGCTCCGGCCTGATCCAGTCGATGAAAACGACGTCGAGTTGACGGCTGTAGAGGTCGCCCGAGAAGTCGAAGACGAACACTTCCAGAAGCACGATTCCCTGATCGAACATCGGGCGGCGGCCGAAGCTGGCAACCCCGTCATACCGGCGTCCTTCAAATCCCACGCGCACCGCGTAGATTCCATGCGCAAGCCGGCATGTCGGATCGACCCGCAGGTTGGCGGTGGGAAACCCGAGCTCGCGCCCTCGCTTGTCGCCGTGAATGACGTCGCCGCTCACGAACCACGGATAACCGAGGAGATCGTTGGCCTCGATTATCCGGCCTGCCGCAAGAGCCTCACGGATCAACCCCGAGCGCACCAATCGTCCGGCGTGCTCGAAGCGGGGGACGATATCGACGGCAAAACCGGATTTCGGCCCCTGGGCGGCAAGGTAATCGGGCGAGCCGGCGCGGTTGAGACCAAAATGGAAGTCGAAGCCGATGGCAACGCCACTGACAGCGAAGCGCCCCGCCAGAATCCGGGAGACGAAATCCTGCGCCGAGAGGCGCGCCAATTGCGCGTCGAAGCGCAACACGATCGCGCCGTCGAGACCGGTACCGCTGAGCAGCCGCAGCTTGGCCTGCTCGCTCGTGATCCGGAACAGCGGCTCGCGGGGATTGAACAAGCGGCGTGGATGCGGCTCGAAGGTGAGCGCCGCGGCAAGACGGCCAAGGGCTTGCGCGCGGGTGCGAGCCGCAGCGATTACCGCGCGATGGCCCCGATGCACGCCATCGAAATTCCCGATGGCGACCACCGCGCCGCGCAGCTCGCCGCTTGACGGCGCTTCGCTGCGAACCACGGTGAAACGCTCGCCGGGCTTTGGTTGCTGGATCATGGCTTGCTGCTGCGCCCAGACGCCCCGGCGCCACGTTTAAAGCTATCTGCTGCTTTGTGAACAGAGTCCTATTGGACAGCAGCTGATGACGCTCTGCAACTATGCTCACAGGCGAGACGAGCCCAGGGCCAAATGCCGGCGCCGCGACTAGTTGAGAAGGGGAATTGCCCGGAGGAGACCCTTTCCCATCCGCCTGGGCGCACCCGCATCTCGCTGTGCTCATGCCGGATACAAGGGACATCGTAGAATCCCGGGCATGGGCCAGCCGGCTCGCTGGCTACGCTCTTCCCGGCGTTCCGAGCAGTTGGGCTGTGGTCGAGCTTACAGGCCCGCCTTGGCCACTTTCTTGGCTGCTTCCGGTTCGGCTGGCGGCGACCCAGCCATACGCACGCGGCTCTCCCGCAGCGCGACGGCGACCTTGTGCCAATCGCCCCGCGATTGGATGTGGGCCGGGTCCGGCCCGGGGATCGGACGATACAGGCCGAATTTCGCACCATGAGCGTCGATCCAGTGCCAGACCACACTGGCATCTCCGTCAGCGCTCGTGAGGTCGACAGCGCGGCCGTGCCCCCAGCCTCCGGTCGCGCGGCTGCCGCCGTGCAGCGAGTTGCCGACGCGCGCCTTGAATCCAGACGCCAGCCGCTGGCGATAATCGTCGCGGAACCCGCTGAGGATGGACCACTGAATGCCAGCCGCATCCATCGCGTGCCCGGCGTGATAGAGCTCCTCGCGGAAATCAGGATCCATCCCGCTTATGGCGTATTCCGGCACGGACAGCCCCATCCGCTTGGCAGCGGCCGGATCCTTCCAGGTGAAGTCCCCGGAGTGGTCGCGCTTTGTCGGCTGGCGCTGATAAACCTCCCACAGGTACTTATCCACTTCGTCCATGTTGGGGGCGCCGGGGTTCTTGCGAACCGCAGGCCAGTCGCCCGCGTCGGCCACGGTCTGCGGAGCTGTCGCTCCCGGAAATGCGACGAACGCTCCTACCTTGGTTGCCACCGCCTTCGCCGATTTCAAGACAGCGGACGGGCTCGAGGCGACGAACCTGATCGTCTGGACGATGCGGGGATAGCTGGCCGGGGCGCCGTTCTCCGAATCTTCGGCCACCGGCTCACCCTCGTCCTCGAGTGGAATGCCCTGCGCGGCCGCCTGACGGTACACGACAGTCTCATTACCGGGGATCACGCCTATCGAACGTGGCTGGTCACGTTCGTTGTTGATGGTGGCCAAGGCGGCCATTGCGCCGATCACACCCGCTGCAGCGAGTCTCCCCGCAATCCGGGGCTCGACCGGCATGCAGGCGATCAGCTCTCTAATTGCACTCCAAGCGTTGGAAACCACGTTGAACGACGGCGAGGTGAAGCAAAGGCGTACCGCTTTGAGCAGGGCGCCGCCGGAGCTGTGCCGCGTGGGCATTGCGGCAAGCACACGCAAATAGCCGCGGTAACGGGTCGCGCTGGGCGCGAGCGTGCGTCGCTGAGTCGATTGAGCGGACGGCAGGTAGGGCGAGCGTAGAGCAAGAGGCGCGCGCGCATAGCGCATCACGACAGCGTGTGCGTTCATGCAATTCTCCCAGTCCCGATCACGCTTGCGAAACGCCGCGCTCATCTCGGCCCAACGCGCCGCCTTCCGGACGGCACGAAACGCACGAGGCGTTCAGTTCAGACGAGAAGGAGTGTGGCCCCCATCCCACAAGCATTAATCCCCGACAGGGGAGGAGTTGTATGGACAATTGCGGAGAAACATTGACGCGCTCGGCGCCAATTGATGGCGGCCAGCCTCGTGCACCCTGAGATAAGCTCTCGTTTACCCTACCAAACAAGCCGCTGCATTACCGCTTTCGGAAACAGCCCGGCGACTGCGAATATCTCAGCAAGCGCATTCGCATCTGGATTGTCACGGGCTCCGAGCTCTTCGGCGTGGATGCCGGCTGTCACAAAGAGACAGTCGATTCCAAAAGCAGCCGCCCCCTTGAGGTCGGTTCGCACCGAATCTCCTATCGCCAATATACGATCATGCTCGGGAGAGTTGCCGGCTACCTTCTCGACGATGCGCATAGCCTGCTCGTAGATGGGACGATGCGGCTTGCCGGCATAGATGACCGGCCCTCCCGCCGCGGCATAGAGATCGGCGACGGCGCCCGCGCAATAGACGAGTTGGTCGCCGCGCTCCACGACGATGTCCGGATTGGCGCAGATCATGGGCAGATTGCGCAGACGCATGCGCTCGATCACCTCGTGATAGTCCTGCGGTGTCTCGACTGTGTCATCAGTGAGCCCGGAGCAAACGGCATAGTCTGCCGTTTCGATGCTTGCCCTGGGCGCGTCGAGGCCGTCGAACAGCCCGACGTCGCGTGGCGGACCGATGTGGAAGACGCGCAGGCCGGCACGCTCGGCAATAAGCGCATGGGTCACGTCGCCCGAGCTCACGATTCCATCGTAAGCCTCGCGCGTGACGCCAAGCCCATCGAGAGTGAAGCGCGCCACGACATCGCCCGGTCGCGGCGCATTTGTAATAAGAACCACGACGCCGCCCTGCCGGCGGAATCGGGAGAGCGCGTCACAGGCTTCGAGCGTGGCTGCAACCCCGTTGTGCACGACCCCCCACACGTCGCTGAGGACGACGCTATAGCGCCCCGCAATGGTGGCGAAGCGATCGAGGAATGTGGGAGGCGAAGGCTTCATCGATACCTGGGTGACTGCGCGGCTAAAGGTCAGGCAGGATCTGCGCCGTGCGCGATCCGCGTTCCTCAACCAAGGCCTACAACGCCTCCCGGAAGCTCAGCAGGGCCGCTCGGCTCGGCGCCGTGCGTTTCGGTCCGCATTGAATAGGCAGAGGGCGCCGCGCTGTTGATCGGCAGATGGCCGACGGAAAGCCTTTCCCTGTCCGCATCCGGTATGTTGGGCATTGCTTGTAACGCCTCCGCACGCACGGGACGGGGCTCGGAAAACAGCGGCCCTTGCCCATACCGAACTTCATGATCGAGGAGCTCCATGACCGTGCTCTCATTCTCGATCCTGTCGACGATGAGCTCAATGCCAAAACGTCCCAGCAGCTCCGACAACTCTCCCGGCCCACCGGCGCGCGGCACGGACCCGTCTCTGCCGAGCAATAGCGGCGCGTGGAGCATGACGTGGCGGAACCCGCGAGGTGCAAGCTCCTCCGGCTCGAGACGCAGGCTGCTCACCTGCTGCAGGCAAAATCCAAAGCCGAGCTGCGAAAGCGCCGACAGCCTTGCGTATTCGTTCTCGGCCATCTCCCGCACGGCGCTCTGCGCGAATTGAAAAATGAGCGAAGAAGCAATGGCGCGATTGGCCGACATGAAATCATAGAGTCGCTGCGAGGAATCGGGATCAGACAATGTCGTCCGCGACAGGCTGCAGAACACTCCGATTTCCCGATTCTTCATGAGAAGCCGACGGACGATCTGGACGCAGCGGAAAATGACGAGGTGGTCGATCTCCGGCATGAGCCCGGCGCGCTCAGCCTGCGGCACGAACTCGGATTCCTGCACGCTCTCGCCGCTCTCGCTGCGCAGTCGCGACATGGCTTCATAGAAACGGACCTTGCGTCGCGGCAAGGTGACGATCGGCTGCAGGTACAGGTCGATACGGCTTGCCTGGATGGCGCTGCGGATGCTCTCCACCGATGCGTCTTTGCTCACCGCAGCTGGTTCGGCTCCGACGCGGTCGGCCGAGGATTCGTGCAGCTTCGGCGCCGGCGAGGGAGCAGCTTTCGCCGGCTGCTCGGACGAAGAGCGGGCGAGCGCATCGACCGTCGCCTGATGCATGCCTGCTTTTTCGGCCAGCTCTAGCAAGCGCGTCTCGAAATCGCCGAGCTGAATGCTGAGCGGGTCCGTGATCGCGCGCGCCTGGGTCAGCACGCTGTCGAGCTTGCTCTCCAGGGCGGCGAGGCGGCGTCCCATCTCCGCGACCTGACGTCCCATATCGGCTCCCCCGCGCGAGAGATCGGCGAGCTGACGGCTCACCTCTGATCGCAGTCCAAAGCCGCTGGAGACCGTGTGGTAAAGCGCAAGAAGCGCGAAGGTGGCGACGGCCGCCGTTGCGGACTCCAGCATTCCAAGATCCAGATAGAAAAAGACGGCGGCGCCCGCGAGGCCCGCGATGAGCAGTGTGCACAGGGCCAGGATGACAACGCCAACCACACGCATGAGGGCTGGTCCGATCGTGCCGACGAGCGGCGGTGCGATTCGCCTATAGGTCGTGCAACCTCAATGGCATGACGGATTGTGGCAATGCAAGCGATGCCGTGGTGTCCGCCAGCCGTGAGCTCTTGAAGGTTCAGTCCATGCTTCCCCCTTCGCAAGGCGAGTCGCCACTCTGCCCATCGACAGGAAGCCTCGAGCGGTCTGCCTTCCGCTGCGCGGCTATCCGCAGGCGGACAGGCGGCCTATAAGCCGCGCACACAACGCAGAAAACCGGAGCTGAAAACTGTCGAGCGTGGACGCATGGCGGAATGGCAGGACCCTGGCGGCTCGGGTTGCCGACTTCGGCACGCTCATTGAGCGCCGGCCGCAGCTCGCCTTCGCCGCCTTTCTCACGCTTCACTTTGCCGTTTGGACTGCCTTGCCTACGCTGCTCTATGCGAACCTGCCGCTCGATCTCATCGAGGCTTTGACCTATGGGCGCGAATGGCAACTTGGCTACGACAAACTGCCGCCGTTGCCTTGGTGGCTGGTCGAGATCGTCTACCGGACGGTAGGGCACGATGCAGCTTATTATGCGCTGGCGCAGGCGGCGGTCATCGGCGCCTTCGCCGGCGTCTGGCTCACCGCGCGTTCCATGGCGGGCCCGCTCCTCGCGCTCGTCGCGGTGCTTGTCATCGACGGCCTGCACTATTTTGGGTACACCGCCGCCAAGTTCAATCACGACGTCATCCAGCTGCCGATATGGGCTTGGGCGGGGTACTTTTTCCACGCGGCGCTGCGACGAAGGGCTATCGGGTCCTGGCCAATGCTCGGCGTCATGCTCGGGCTGGCGCTGTGGGCAAAATATTTCGTGATCGTTCTGGCGGCGCCGATGGCATTGTTCCTTCTGCTCGATCGCGAGGCGCGAGGCGCGCTCGCCACTCCTGGTCCGTGGCTCGCAGCCGCGGTCGCCCTTCTGGTGATGGCGCCGCATCTTGTCTGGCTTTTCCAGAACGACTTCCTTCCTTTTGCCTACGCGAATCGGCGCGCCGCCTCGTCGCGCGGCTTTCTCGATCACCTGGTGCACCCGACGGCTTTCGCCCTCAGCCAGCTGTTGTTTCTGCTGCCGTCCCTGCTGATTGCCGCCGGTTTCCTGTGGCCGCGACCGCACGCGCCCCTCGCCCCCACCGCTGACGCTTTCGATCGGCGGATTGTCGCGGTTCTGGCTTTCGGCCCGGCGGCAGCGACCGTTGCGCTTTCGGCGCTCAGCGGGCGCGGCGCCATCGCGATGTGGGGCTACCCGCTGTGGCTGTTCCTCGGGCTGTGGATCGTCAACCAAGCGCCGAGGCCGCTTGATCCCGTCCGGCTTACGCGCGTCGCGACCACATGGGGGCTGGTGCTCGCGGCTTTCTCACTCGCATTCATCGCCAACTATTCCGTATTGCCCGCAATCGACCACCGCTATCGCGCGGTATTCTATCCCGGCGATCGTCTCGCGGACGAGCTTGCGCGCCGCTTCCGGGCAGCAACGGGGCGGCCGCTCATCTATGTCATCGGCAGCATGTGGGACGGCGGCAATGTCGCCCATTATGCGCCCAAACATCCGCGCGTCCTGATCGACGGCGATCCGGCCCGCGCACCCTGGATCGATCCCGGCGATCTGCGCAGCAAGGGCGCGGTAGTGGTATGGACCGCCGGCGATCCGACCGTCATGCCTGTCGCTTTGCGGCGGCTGGCGGGGGACGCCCAGGTGCAGCCGCCGTTCGAGCTGTCGTACCGGCGCGGCGATCACGTGCTCAGTGTCGGCTGGGCGATCCTGCGGCCGCAGCCGGCGTTTGCAGCCTATAGTCGCTAGTCAAACGAGGCTCGCCAAGCTTCCGTCCGGAGACGAACGACAGTTTCCAACGGTGGTGCGACAGCAAAGATACGGGGCGTCTGCGAAAACAGATGCACGCGGTAAAGCCGCCACGAGTCAGCGCGCACCTTCGCGGTTTGGTGCTCATTGCGGGTGAGAAAAAATGGCGTCTTGGCCGCCCCATTCGTGGTTTTGACTTCGATGAGACGTTCCTTGCCGCTCGGATCGAAGGAGAGAATGTCGTAGCCCGCGCCATCGCCCTCCTCAGCTGCCACCCAGCGAATGTTGCTTGCGAGATCCAGCCGATCTGCTTTTTCCAGCTTCTTGCGTTCCACCTCGAGCACGAACGCTTCGCCTGCCTTGCCAAGCGAGCGGTTGCGGAAATCCCGCTCTACGGGATCGAATTTCTTTATAAGCCGTTCCAGTTGCCAGGGTCGATTTTTCTCCGGAAGGAGGTTAGGCGGATCAATAAATACGGGCGCATCCTCTCCTTCCTCGACCGTAAGAATTGCCACAGGCACTTGCTGGTAGGGAACACTACCCCGTGCCGACAGGAAGCGGTCGATGGCGTCGAAGATTGCGGATTGATAGTTTCGCTTCGGCTTATATCCAGGTATCCACGGCAGACCGAGCTCCTCAAGCACAGCTGAGATATTCTGGTGCTTGAATTCAACGGAACGGTGCGTACGCCCGATCCGCTCCATGAGCGCGGCGCTGTGATGCGACTTGACGTACGGAAGTCGGGCTAGCTCCGTCTCAAGCATATCGAAGTAATCGGCAATGATGGCGTCTAGCTCATCATTGTTCCACGGTCTGCCGATCTTTTCCTGATCCGCCACTCGCGGTTCGCTTGTTTTTGGAAAGCTCGGTCCCGTATGGATAAGCTGAAGGGACGCTTTCGTGATTGTTCTACGCCACTGCCCTGATCACCTCCGCGACCTTGCCGAAGATTTCGCCGATCTCGCTCTCGCTCACGACGAGCGGCGGGGTGAGGGCAATGCTGTCGCCGGATATTCGGATAACCAGGCTCTGCTTGGTGAAGGCGTGCTCCATGGCTTCATAGGCACGCCGGCCGACGGCATCGGGTCGCGACGCGAGGTCGATGCCGGCGGTGAGACCGACGCAGCGGATATCGAGCACGTTGGGCAATCCTTTGAGTCCCATGGCGGCATCGGCCCAAAGCGGCTCCAGCGCTCGCGCACGCTCGAACAGGCGCTCGTCGCGATAAAGATCGAGCGCGGCGAGTCCGGCAGCGCAGGCAAGCGGATGTGCCGAGTAGGTGTAGCCGTGGAACAGCTCGGCCACGTGCTCGGGACCGCGCATGAAGGCGTCGTAGACCCCCTTGCGCACGATCACGCCCCCCATCGGCACGGTCCCGGATGTAATGCCCTTCGCAAACGTCATGATGTCCGGCACGATTCCGTAGCGCTCGGCGGCAAAGGCGTAGCCCAACCGCCCGAAGCCGGTGATCACCTCGTCCAGGATGAGCAGGATCCGGTATTTGTCGCAGATCGCGCGCAGGCGCCGGAGGTAGCCCTTGGGCGCCGGCAGGACGCCGGTCGAGCCTGCCATCGGCTCGACAATGACCGCGGCGATGGTGCTCGCGTCGTGCAGCGCGACAATGCGCTCGAGATCATCCGCCAGATGCTCGCCCCAGTCGGGCTCGCCTTTGCTGAAGACCTGATGCTCGCGGCTGTACGTGGCGGGCAGGTGGTCGACGCCGGCCAGCAAAGAGCCGAAGAATTTCCGGTTGTTGACGATCCCGCCTACCGAGATGCCGCCGAAGCCGACGCCGTGATAGCCGCGCTCCCGCCCGATCAGCCGGGTGCGCGCGCCCTCCCCTCGCACATTGTGGAACGCGAGCGCGATCTTGAGCGCGGTGTCCACCGCCTCCGATCCGGAGTTGCAGAAGAACACGTGGTCGAGATCGCCGGGTGCAAGCGCGGCCACGCGGCTCGCGAGCTCGAACGCCTTGGGATGGGAGAATTGAAACGCCGGGGCATAGTCAAGCTCTGCCGCCTGCGCGCGAATTGCCGCCACGATCGGATCGCGGTTATGGCCGGCATTGGTGCACCACAGACCGGCGGTGCCGTCGAGCACGGCGCGTCCTTCCGGCGTGTAATAGTGCATGTCTTTCGCGCGCGCGATGAGCCGCGGCGACGCCTTGAAAGCGCGGTTGGGCGTGAACGGCAGCCAGTAGGCCTCGAGGTCGTTGGGAACGGCGCTGGCTCTGCTGATGGATGCTGACGGCATTGACTTTCCTTGCCGCTGCGAAACGCGGCTGCTACGACGCCTCGGTCATCTATGCCTCCGATAATGACCGATAAGCGCGAGAAAGCCAAAGAGAAAACCAACCGGCCGAAGGCGCGGCTGCCGCGTGGCTTCGGCGATCGTGGAGCGGGCGAGATCGCAGCGACACGGCAGATGATCGATCGCATCCGCGCGGTGTACGAGCGCTACGGCTTCGAGGCGGTGGAGACGCCGGCGATCGAATATACCGACGCGCTGGGCAAGTTCCTCCCCGATCAGGACCGTCCGAACGAAGGCGTGTTCTCGTTTCAAGACGATGACGAGCAGTGGCTCTCGCTGCGCTACGATCTCACCGCGCCGCTCGCACGTTATGTCGCCGAGCGCTTCGATGCATTGCCGAAGCCCTATCGCAGCTATCGCGTCGGCTGGGTGTTTCGCAACGAGAAACCGGGACCGGGGCGTTTTCGCCAGTTCATGCAGTTCGACGCCGATACGGTCGGCTCCGCTTCGCCTGCGGCGGACGCCGAGATCTGCATGATGGCGGCCGATACAATGGAGGAGCTCGGCCTCAACGGCCATTACGTCATCAAGATCAACAATCGAAAAATTTTGGATGGCCTGCTGGAAACAATCGGTCTCGCTGGAGAGGTGAATGCGGGCAAGCGCCTCACCGTTCTGCGCGCCATCGACAAATACGATCGGCTCGAACGCGCCGGGGTCGAGCAGTTGCTGGGCAAGGGACGCAAGGATGAATCCGGTGACTTCACGCCGGGTGCCGGCCTCGATGCGCAGCAAATCGCCAGGGTGCTCGATTATGTGGACTTTCAGTTGGATGAGAAGCCAGGCCATTGGGATAGCGTGTTTGATGATTGGCGCCGCATTTCCGCCAGCAATCATCTTGGCACCGAGGGCATTGATGAGCTGAGCGAGATAGCCCGCCTTTGCCGATCTGCGGGGTATGGGGCCGATCGGATCCGGTTTGAATCATCGGTCGTGCGGGGTCTCGAATACTACACCGGTCCGGTGTTCGAGGCCGAGCTCAATTTCGAGATCAAGGACCAGGAAGGCAGGCCGGTGCGCTTCGGGTCGGTCGCGGCCGGCGGCCGTTACGACGGCCTGGTAGGCCGCTTTCGCAATGAGCAGGTGCCGGCGACTGGATTCTCGATCGGCATATCGCGGCTGATGGCGGCGCTTTCGCTTTTGGGCAAGGCCGGCGCGCCGCCGCCTGGGCCGGTGGTCGTGACCGTGCTCGATCGCGAGCGAATGACCGACTATCAGAAAATGGTGGCGAGGCTGCGCGATGCCGGCATTCGCGCGGAGCTCTATCTCGGCAGCGGAAAAATGGGCGCGCAACTCAAGTACGCGGACAAACGCGCTGCGCCGTGCGTCGTCATCCAGGGAGGCGACGAGAAAGCCCGAGGCGAGCTGCAGATCAAGGACCTGATCGAAGGGGCAAAGGCCGCCGCAGCGATCGCGTCGCGCGAGGAATGGCGCGAGGGGCGGCCGGCCCAATTCGCGGTGAATGAGAGCAAGCTGGTCGATGCGGTCCGCGAGGTCCTCGACCGCCATGGCATACGCTGGGGCGCGGACAGCCCATAGGCGAGACAAGCCTCCCGCGAATCAGTAAAGCGCCCTCACCGCCGGCTCATAGGAACACCCGGAGCGCGGGCGCACCGAAGGCAGCGCGTAGGGATTGACGTACGGTGACCACAGACAGCTGAACGCGATGAAGTCGCCGTAATGCGGGTGCACGCTGGTGATGCGGTAATACTTGTCCCAGCGTGCGCAGTATCGCGCAGCGATCGCCGGCGCTGCCGCCTCGTTCTCGCACGACCAGGGTATGATCCCGCCGGTATCGTTGCCGTGATAGATCTGTGCGTGGGCGCTCGCGGTTCCCATCATCACCACGACAAGCATCGACAGCAGCACGCGCATCGCTACCACTCCGGCAAGCCCGCGCCAACGTAACCGCGCCGACGCGAGGAGGCTAGCGGCCACTGACGAATGTCGAGGAGTGTTGCCGGCTCGCACCGGTGCGGAACTCAACCGGCCCACGGCACGAGCACCGACTGTCGATTCCGTTATGCAACCATAACCGAGCGTGACCTGGGAGCCACAGCACGTGCTTTCTTCTTGTGCAGTGAGCCAAGTCATCTTGATTTGGCCCAGCTCAGCGATCACGGTCGCGGAAAGTCCGGGTGGAGATCGTCGTGTCCAGGCGCAGCGTAATGCTTTCGGCGCTTACCGTCCTCATTGCCGCGGTCGCGGCGGCGCTCAAGCCGGCACCGGCGAGTGCCGCGAGTTGGCTCGAGGAGCTCTTCTATCTCTCCGGCCCGCGGTACGACGGCGTGGTCCCCCCATGCGACTTTCCCGACGCACTGGTCAAGATCTCGGTATATTTCAACAACAAGGAAAATACCTTCTGGAACACGGACCTGCGCATCGTTGCGTTCGAGAAGGTGCGCGAGACGGCGTTCCGTCCGTGGGCCGCGAACAGCATTCCGCGCCGATACTGCAGCGGGATCGTCGAGATCTCCAACGGCCGCAAGCACGTCATCAATTACTCCATCAGCGAGGACACCGGAACGGTCGGTGCCACCTGGGGCGTGGAGTGGTGCGTCGTCGGTCTCGACCGCAATTGGGCCTACAATCCGGCCTGTCAGATGGCCCGGCCGTAAAAGCACCTATCAGATTGAGCCCGTCCTGACCGCCGGTATAGACGGAGAAAATGATGGTGAAGTTCTGCATGACCGCCGAGGCCGACAGCATGGCCAGCGCGAAGTAAGGGCCGCGCAGTCGCAAGGTCGGGAAGCCGATCAGCACGCTGAACAACACCGCGACCAAGGGTGCGAGCAGCAGGCTCACCACGGGTCCAAACCAAAGTTGACGTTGAGAAAGCCGGCTGTGTACGCGCCTGCGCCGATGAACAGCGAATGGCCGAAATTCTCGCGCCCGGTCAGGCCCGACATGAAATCCCAGCTCGCCGCCCAGATGCCGTAGCACAGAGCGACCGTCATCACTCCAAGGGTGTAGCTCGAAGTAAAAACCAGAGGAATCGCCACAAGCGCGCCGAAGGCGAGAACCGCGCCCAGCCAGTCGACCTTCAAACCCATGCCCACTTAGTGCATTTTTCACCGGAAAATGCTCTCGCCCGCATTGCTCACGGCCCGCTCAAGCGGTTGAGATATTGCGCGGCATAGGCGGACGAAGCGACGACGTCGAATAGCGCCTATCGGGACTCTTTTTCCGGGTCTCTTCGCCGACGGTGGGCTGGCTCCGCGAGACGTGCGCAGCAGCGGGCTGCCAAACAAGTGAAGCGGGCGCTCGGTGCCGCAGCTCAGTCGCTGCGTTGAATGAGAGCCTTGCGCGTCTTGCCGACCTCGCTGCCGCTGACAGGCGGCGCCGAATTCCCCCAGGCGTTACGGATGTATGTCACGACAGCAGCGACCTGGTCGTCATTCAGAATCCAGCTGAATGCGGGCATGGCGGGAGCGGTCGGTGCCTTGTCCGTACCGACGCTGCGGGCGCCGCGCAACACCACATGCAGAACCGAGGTCGGGTCGGTCTGTTGGACCGCCGCGGAGCCATTGAGCGATGGAAACATGCGGGCGGACCCCTTGCCGTTCGCCGTGTGACAGCCGGCGCATTCATCTGCATAGATTTGCGCTCCCACCTTCATGGTCGCCTCGTCCGGATCTGACGATGCGGCCCGCTGTTCCGCAGACTGATCTTTCAGATAGACCGCGATCGCTTTGAGATCGGCATCGTCCATATGCGAGGTTGAAAGGTTGAGCGTTTCGGCCATGAGTCCCGTCGCCGCACTGGATCGGTTATGGCCGGTCTTGAGATAATCTACGATGTCATCGATCGACCAGGAGCCCACACCTCGGCGCGAGTCGCTCGTGATGTCGGGCGCGAACCAGCCTTGCAAGGCATAACCTTTCAGGCGCTCGCTGGTCTTGTCGCCTCCGAGGAAATTTTTCGGTGTGTGACACATGCCACAATGGCCGAGACCTTCCGCAAGATACGCACCGTGATTCCATTCCGCACTCTTGCCGGCGACCGGCCGGAACGGCCCCGGCCGGAAGAACAGGGCGTCCCACACCGCCATGGAAAAACGAATATTGAACGGAAAGGGCAACTGATTCGGATCGACGGGATTGTATACCGCTGGAACCGTGCTGAGATAAGCCCGGATTGCGAGCGCGTCCTCACGGGTGATCTTGCTAAAATACGTGAAGGGCATTGCCGGATAAAGGCGCGTGCCGTTCCGGCCCCTTCCCGTGGTGAGCGCATTGACGAACTCGTCGTCGGTCCACGCGCCGATACCGGTTTGCGGATCCGGCGTGATGTTCGGGCCTACCAGCAGGCCGAAAGGCGTTTCGACCGCTCGCCCGCCGGCGAAATCGTGCCCGCTTCCGGGAAGCGTATGGCAGGCGGCGCAATCGCCGACGACGGAGAGATAACGGCCGCGCTCGATCTGACCGAAATCCTGTTTGTCGATTCCTGCTGCCAAGCTGCTCCCGCTCGGCAGCACGGCCAAGATGAGGCCCACAATCCGAGCCGATGACCTGCGATCAGGCATGGACCAGGGGCCCCGGATTTTTCAGGTATTGCGAGCGGATTGCGGCGGCTGACCAGTAGGCAAGGCCCCCGACCGTGCCTGTCGGGTTGTATCCCGCATTCTGGGGAAAGGCCGTTGCGCCCTGCACGAACAGATTAGGCACGTCCCAGCTCTGCAGATATTTGTTGATCGCGCTGTTGCCCGGATTTTCACCCATGATCGCGCCGCCGTTCAGATGCGAGGTCTGGTATTCGGTGATGTTGTAAGGACCCTTGCGCGGCTGCTTGACCACCTGCTTCGCACCCATCCGTTGCACGATCTCGGCATACTTGTCGGTGAGCCACGCGCTCATCTTCAGCTCGTTCTCGTGAAAATCGATCGTGAGGCGCACGAGCGGCCTTCCGAACCGGTCCTTGTAGGTCGGATCGAGGTCAATGTAGTTGTCGCGATAGCTGTAAAACGACGCGTGCACCCCGCCGCCTGAATTGAGCGTGCTCAGATAGTTGTCTCGCAGCGCCTGCTTCCATTTCAGCCCCCAGGCCGGCGTGCCGGGCGGCAGCTTCAGGCTTTCGAGCGGCCGCCCATTGGTCTGCACCTGGCCGAGATAGCCGCCGCCGACGAAGCCCAGCGGCCCATGGTCGAAATTATCACCGTTGAACTCATCCATGCACATGCCGATCGCGCCAGCCGCAACAAATGGATTGAAGTTGTATTTGTCCTTATCGAAGAAGCCGAGCGCGGTAGACATGGTCTGATGCGTAAAATTGCGGCCGATCTGACCCTCTCCGGTTTGCGGATCGTACGGTTTGCCGATGCCCGAAAGCAGAAGAAGCTGAACGTTGAAGAGTTGGAACCCGCATAGAATGACGAGGTCGGCCGGTTGCTCGAGCTCGACGCCGGAAGAATCCACGTACGTGACACCGGTTGCCCATTTATGCGATCGATCAAGATTGATGCGGGTGACCTCGCATTCGGTGCGAGCTTCGAAATTCGGCATGCGCACGAGCACCGGCAGAATCGTCGTCTGCGGGCTGGCCTTGGAGTAGTTGGCACAGCCAAACCATTCGCAGAACCCGCAATAGGTGCATTGACCGAGATTGACGCCGAGGGGGTTTGTATACGGCTGCGACAGATTACCGGCGGGCTGCGGAAACGGTTTGTAGCCAAGTTGCCTGGCCGCCTCGGCCCAGAGCATATGGCCGTAGCCCTGCTTCAGGGGAGGCGTGGGATAGGACCGAGAGCGCGGACCTTCAAACGGATTGCCGCCGGCCTGAATCGCTCCCTTGAGATTGCCTGCCTGACCGGAGGTGCCGCACAGATACTCGAAACGGTCGTAATAAGGCTCCAATTCGTCGAAGGTGATGCCCCAATCCTGAATCGTCATATCCTCGGGCAAGAAGCCCGCACCGTAACGTTGCGTCAGATGTGTGCGCAGAACGAAGTCTGTGGGCAGAAATCGCCAAGTCTCTCCATTCCAATGAATTCCGGCCCCACCCACCCCGTTGCCGAGCATGAACGCGCCCCAAGTGCGCACGGGCAACGCGGTCTGCCGGGCGTTGTTACGGAACGTCACCGAGATCTGCGATGGCCTGAGAAAAAGCTCGTGTTGCAGCCGGTACCGCAGCTCGTCCTGCGCATATGAGATCAGGAAGTCGGTCGCGGTGTCCCGCCAGGGACCACGCTCGATCGCGACCACATCGAGGCCTGCCTCGCACAGCTGGTGGGAAAGAATCGAGCCCGTCCATCCGAGGCCGATGATGACCGCGTCCTTGCGGGGGAGCTTTTGGGCCATAGGTTTGCTCTCGGCATCACTGGATGAGTTGATTTCTCACCTGCGCCAGCTTCATTGCGACCAGCTCGGGTGCAGGCCGATGCTGATCGTCGGCAGCGTGACACGTTGGTTGTGGCGATCGATCCAGTCGCGGTAATCGTAGTGCGTTCCGGGAAATCCGATCATTTTCCACGAGGCCATATCCTTGTTGCCGCCGTGGATCGGGTCGGACAGAAACCCCTTTTGGGTGTCCTTGAGAATGAGCTCGAAGAACTCCTTGCTGTCTGTACCGTCCAGTTTGAGCGAGCCATCCTCGAGGCCTTTCAGCACGTCGTCTTTTTGCTCGTCAGAAAGATCGACGAAGGTCTTGCCGCCGAACTTGCCACGACAAGCCTTGTCGAGTGCGGCCAATGCCGAGCGATACTGCTGCGCCGGAGTTACCGGCGATTGCGGCCCCTGCTCTTTGGTCCCCTTCTGGAACGGGCCGCTCATATAACGGCCCTCGAACCTCCCGTGTGGGCCGGCCAGCTGACGGTCGATAAAAACAGCGCAGCCGCTATCCTTTCCGCCCGGTGTCGCGGGATCAGGCGGGATCAGGCGATCGACGAAAGCCTCGACGGTGGCCGCCTCTTGCGGCGTGAAAAAGAGCCAGCCTCCCGGTGTGACCGCACGTGGCGGATCCGCCGAGCCTGGTTTCCACGGCAGGCCGCCTCTGATGATGGCCGCGGGTGCAGCCCCCGAGCTCAGCAATAACGCAATTGCACTGGAGCCGAGGAGGCGTCGCCGGTTCATCTGATACATAGCCGACATTGCGGGACGACCTCGAGCTCAGCCGCTCAAACGCTCGTCTCGGCGCGTTTGTTCCCATTGCGGTAAACGCCGGCCCACATCATTGGGCTCCCGTGCACGCAGCTGGAGCATTTTCTGATCAGGTCGAGCGCGTCATGCCGGGGTTGGTCCGGTGTGGCCCGGCTGGCTCGGCCGTCCAACGCACAGCAGACATTGCCCGCTCCCTCACTCACTTGGGGCACGAGGGCGCGCCGAGTGCATCTACATCATCGAAACTCGCCCTAAAACGCGGCGCGCCTGCCGAAGAAGCCGGCGGGACGGATGATGAGCGTGATCAAGACGGCCGCAACGGACACGATCTGTGACCATTCGATCGATATCTTGAACGCGATGATCGTCTCGGAATAACCGAGCAGAAGCGCTCCGACGATACTGCCGGCAATCGAGCCCGGCCTCCCACGACGACAATGGCAAAGGCCTTCACCAGGGGCAGCAGTCCCATGCTCGGGATGACGGTTTGAAACGGCGCGACGAGCACGCCGGCCAGTGCCGCGATTGCGGCAGAGACTCCCATCACGATCGAATACATGCGATCGGCGCAAGCTCGCCCTTGAGCTTGCCGCCGATGAAATCGATCAGCGCGTTGGCCTGCTTGGCAGAATTGATCGGATTCACCCGGAAGATGTATTTGTAATGCTCGTAATCGTCCTTGACCTTCTGCTGAATCGCCGGAGACGCCGAGCCGCAGTCCGTGGATCAGGCCAACCAGCGCTTACGGCGGCGGTAATGCTTGGCCTCGCGAAACGATTTGCGCCTTCCCTCGGCGATGCCCAGATAGAACTCCTTGACGTCCTGGTTGTCGCCCAGCGCCTTGGCGTCGCCGTCGAGCACGACGCGGCCGTTCTCCAGCACATAGCCGTAGCGGGCGTATTTGAGCGCCATGCGCGTATTCTGCTCTGCGAGCAGGAAGGAGACCCGCTCCCTGCTGTTGAGCTCGCCGACGATGGCGAAGATCTCCTCCACCAGCTGCGGCGCGAGCCCCATCGAGGGCTCGTCGAGCAGGATCATCTTGGGCCGCGACATCAGCGCACGGCCGATGGCGCACATCTGCTGCTCGCCGCCGGAGATGTAGCCGGAGGTCGAGTTGCGGCGCTCCTCGAGGCGCGGGAAATAGGAATAGACGAGGTCGAGATCGCGTCTGACTGCGGCACGGCCGTCGCGGCGGGTGAATGCCCCGGTGAGCAGGTTCTCCTCGACCGAGAGATGGGCGAAGCAGTGACGCCCTTCCATCACCTGGATGCAGCCGCGCCGCACCAGCTCGTCGGGGGTGAGCGCCTGCACCTGCGCGCCGTCGAAGGCAATGCTTCCCTTGGTCACCTCGCCGCGCTCGGCGCGCAAGAGGTTGGAGATGGCCTTGAGCGTGGTGGTCTTGCCCGCGCCGTTGGCTCCGAGCAGGGCGACGATCCCGCCTTTCGGCACCGCGAGCGAGACGCCCTTGAGCACCAGGATGACATGATCGTACACGACCTCGATGTTGTTTACGACGAGGATGCTCCCCGCGGCATCGGCCGCAGTCGCTTCGCGTTGCATCGCGAGCTCCTTACCTCCCCCTGAAAGGGGGAGGTCGACAGCATTTGCCCCCGCCTGCGCGGGGGCAAATGCTGTCTGGTGGGGGTCCGGCGCCCGGCACTCGACCTTGATGATCGTCGAGGCCGCGAGAGAACCCCCACCCGGCTCGCTTTGCTCGCCGACCTCCCCCTTTCAGGGGGAGGTATCGTCGAGCTTGCTGCGCGGCCGCGCCCAACACGTGCGTTTCGCTACGACGACTTGTCGCAGGCCTCAGTGCGCTTCGGCCAGGGCTGGTTCTTGGTCACGTAGTCCGCCGCCGCCGCATCCAGAAGCGGCATCACCTTGTCCTTCATGGGCTCGATCCAGTCGGAGACCTTCACCCACTTGGTGCCGTCCCATTGCTGCATGTAGGCGGCATGATGCCCGTTGTGATCGGTGCAATTCACCGAGAACGGCGCGGCGAAGCCGGGCAGCCCGATCTCCTTGAAGCGCGCTTCGGAGACCCGCAGCGATTCCAGCCCGCGGCGCATCTCGTCCCCGGTGATGTCCTTCTTGCCGGTGAGCCGCTGCGCGTTGCGGATTCCCTCGCTGACGATCACGGCGTTCAAGATGGCGCGGTTGTAGAAATTCTCGCCTACCTTGTCCTTAGGCGTCTGGCTCTTGCCCTTGTCGACCACGTATTTGACGATGTCCTGGATCAAGGGGAAATTCGCCCCCACGGCATTGAAGTTGAGCGAGAGATAGCCCTTCGCGCCGGCGCCGGCCGGACGCGCGTCATCCTCGCTGCCCGACCACCAGATGCCGACGAAATGGTCGAGCGGATAACCGGTCTTGGCGGCTTCCTGCACCGCCGTGGGGTTCATCGCCCCCCAGCCCCACATGATCATCCAGCTGGGCCGGTCCCGGCGCACGTTGAGCCACAGACCGGACTGGTTCTGCATGTCGGCGGGCGGCACCGGGTATTCCTTCACGGTGAAGCCGTAGTCCTTGGCGAATTGATGCAGCAGCGGCAGCGGCTCGCGACCGTAGCCGCCGTCGAAGAAGATGAAGCCGATGGTTTTGCCTTTGAGCTTGTCGAGGCCGCCCTCCTTGCCGCCGATGTATTTGACGATCATCGACAGACCGTCCCAATAGGTCGCCGGCGGATTGAAGATCCACGGGAAGTCGTTTCCGATCGCCGAGGCGGAGAGGCCATAGGCCATCGACAGGATCGGGATGTGATCGACCGCGGCCTTCGGGATCAGCGCCAGCGTGATGCCGGTCGAATACGGGTTGACTACTGCCGGATGGCGGCTTTTGACCGCGTCGTAGCATTCGACGCCCCGTTCGTTCTTGTAGCCGGTCTCGCATTCCTCGAGCACTAGCTTGGACCCGCCGATGCCGCCATCGCGCTCGTTGAGCATCGTGAAATAATCATGCATGCCGTTTGCGATCGGGGTGCCGGAGTTGGCGAACGGGCCGGTGCGGTAGGTGAGCAATGGTATGAACGTGCCGTCCTGTGCGCGGGCGTCGAGGGCCAGTGCGGAGCCCGCGACGCAGGCAACGGCGAAGCCGGTCACCAGGTGTCTTAATCGCATTTGTCTCTCTCCTTTTCTTTATCTGGACCGGCGCCGACCCAGGCTCCGGCCTGTACGGTTGCTCCTCCCCTGAGGACCAGATTCAAGTGTGCACCTTCAGTAGGGGAAAGGCCACACCCTGAGCTTCTGTTTTGCCAGCTGCCACAGCCGGGCCAAGCCGTTCGGCTCGGCAATCAGGAAGAGGATGATCAGAGCTCCCAGCAGCATGAAGGTGATGTGCTCGACCGTCGAGGCCGAGATCGTCACCCCGAACCAGGCCGGCGTGGCGCGCAGCACGATCGGCAGTCCCCAGATCAGCGCCGCGCCCAGGAACGAGCCGAGCAGGCTGCCGAGCCCGCCGATGATCACCATGAACAGGATGAGGAATGACTGGTTGACGCTGAAACTTTCCGACTCGGCGTTGCCGAGCCAGAGGAAGACCATCATCGCCCCGGCGACGCCGCAATAGAAAGAGGAGACGGCGAAGGCGAGGAGCTTGGTTGGCAGCAGACGAATGCCGATCAGCTCGGCCGCGATATCCATGTCGCGCACCGCCATCCAGGTGCGGCCGATGCGGCCGCGGGTCAGGTTCGACGCGACCAGGGTAAGTACCGTCACGATGGCGAGCACGACGAGGTAGCGCGTCGCCGGCGCGGCATTCGGCCCGGTGACGGCAACCCCGAGCACAGTGCGCGTCGGCACCTCGATCGATGCCGAGACGTTGTAGTTGTAGAGCCAGGGTACGCGGATGAAGCACCACGACAGGAAGAACTGTGCGGCAAGGGTCGCCACCGCGAGGTAGAAGCCCTTGATGCGCAGGCTCGGCAGGCCGAACACCACCCCTGCCGCGGCGGAGAAGAACCCGGAACAGACGATCAGGGCGACGATATCGGCTTGCGGAAAATAGGTCGTGAGCTTGTAGCAGGCAAAAGCGCCGACGCCCATGAATCCGCCGGTCCCCAGCGACACCAGCCCGGTATAGCCGGTGAGCAGGTTCAACCCGATCGCCGCCAAGGAAAAGATCAGCACCGGCATGATGATCGAATCGATCGCGAAGCTCGACGCCAGGAGCGGCACCAGGATGCCGCCCGCGACAAGAATCAGGACGATCCCGATGCGATCCTGCAGGATGGGAAACAGCGCCTGATCGGCGGCATAGGTGGTCTTGAACTGTCCGACCTCGCGGTAAAGCATCGGACCCTCGCCCTCTCAGACCCGCTCGATGATGCGTTCCCCGAACAGGCCTTGCGGCCGGAACAGGAGGAAGACGAGGGCGATGACATAGGCAAGCCAGCTTTCGATCCCGCTTCCCAACAGCGGCCCCCAGTAGAGCTCGCCGAGCTTCTCGCCCATGCCGATGATGACACCGCCGACGATAGCGCCCGGTATGGAAGTGAAGCCGCCGAGGATCAGCACGGGGAGCGCCTTGAGCGCGATGATCTCCAGCGCGAAGGAGACGTTCGACCGCGCGCCCCACATGATGCCGGTCGCCAGCGCCACGATGCCGGCGGCGAACCAGACCACCACCCAGATCTGCTCGAGCGAGATCCCGACCGAGAGCGCCGCCATATGGCTGTCGGCGACGGCGCGCAGCGCGCGGCCGATCCTGGTGCTCTGGAAAAAGACGGCAAGGCTCGCCACCAGCAGCAGAGCGATGACGGCGGCGGCGATGTCGAGCTTCTGCAGCTGCACGAAGCCGCCCAGCATCTCGACCCGATAGGAGCCGCTCGGCAGCAGCAGCTGGTCGGAGATCATCACTTTCGGCTCGCCGCCGAAGATGAGCTCGCCCGACCCGATGAGAAAATAGGTGAGCCCGAAGGTGGCCATGAACAGGACGATGTCGGGCTGGTTCACCAAGGGGCGCAGCATGAAGCGCTCGACGGCAAAGGCAAGGGCGAGCATGACCAGGATGGTCAGGGCAAGCGCGGCGTAGGCGGGCAAGCCGTGCTCGTAGAGACCCACCAGCGTGAGCGCCGCAAACACGACCATGATGCCCTGGGCGAAATTGAACACGCCCGACGCCTTGAAGATCAGCACGAAACCAAGTGCAATGAGCGAATAGAGCACGCCCGCGACCAGGCCTTCCCACAGCGTCTGGACCAGCAGATCCGGCGCCGTGCCCATCTGCACGAAGGGGTCGACGAAGACGCTGTAGAGCGCACCCACCGCTACCTCAGTGCGCTATGCCGAGATAGGCATCGATGACCGCCTGATTGCTCTTGATGTCGTCCGGCGTCCCGTCGGCGATCTTGACGCCGTGGTCGAGCACCAGGACCCGGTCGGAGAGGTCCATGACGACACCCATGTCGTGCTCGATCAGCGCGATCGTGGTCCCGAAATAATCGTTCAGGTCGAGGATGTAGCGGGACATGTCCTCCTTCTCCTCGAGGTTCATGCCCGCCATGGGCTCGTCGAGGAGCAGAAGGTCGGGCTCCATCGCCAGCGCCCGGCCGAGCTCGACCCGTTTCTGCAAACCATAGGGGAGCTTGCCGACGGGGACCTTGCGGATGTGCTGGATCTTGAGAAAATCGATGATCTGTTCCACCGCGCGGCGGTGCTCCACTTCCTCCGCCAGCGCCGGTCCCAGCCGGATCATCTGATAGAAAAAGCCGCGGCGCATCTTGAGAGTGCGTCCCGCCATGATGTTGTCGAGCGCCGTCATCCCCTTGAACAATGCGACGTTCTGAAAGGTGCGGGCGATGCCGCCGCGGGCGGCCTCGTAGGGGCGCATGCGCGGGCGTGTCCTTCCCTTGAAGCTGATCCGGCCGCGCTGGGGATGATAGAAGCCGTTGATGACGTTGAGCATCGACGTCTTGCCGGCGCCGTTAGGGCCGATGATGGCGCGGATCTCGCCTTTGCGGATGTCGAACGATACGCCGGTCACCGCTTTTACCCCGCCGAAGGAGAGCGAGACATCCTCGACCGAGAGCAGCACCTCGCCAGCCGCGATGTCCTGCCCGGTCGGCGCCCTCATGTGAGGGCTCCGCTACCCGCATATCGTTGTCCTCCCGGCCAAGCGAGCGCGCCTCCGCGCGAGCGCGAGCCGGGATCCAGCACTCCAAACCCCCGTGAAAAAACCAGCCGCCAGTTTGCCGGATTCCGGCTCTCGCGAGCCGGGCAAAGCCCGGCTCGCTCGGCCGCAATGACGGGCGAAGATATCATGCGGCCTGCTCCAGGATGCGGGGCACCGGCGTGGTGCTCACGTCCCGGATCTTCAGGCGCGCCGAAAGCACGCCCTTGCGTCCGTCCTCGAACGTCACCTCGGTTGCAATGTCCGCCTCGGTTGCACCGGAATAGAGCGCGGCGATCAGCGGAGCATAACGTTCGGCAATGAAGCTGCGGCGCACCTTCTGGGTGCGAGTCATCTCGCCGTCGTCGGGATCGAGCTCCTTGTGCAGGACCAGGAAGCGGCGGATCTGGGCGCCCGCCATCGCCTTCTCGTGAAGGAGCGACCGGTTCACCTCCTCCACATGCTGCGACATCATGTCATAGACCAGAGGATGGGCTGCGAGCTCCTGATAGGACGCGTAGGCGATGTTGTTGCGTTCGGCCCAATTGCCTACGGCGGTAAGGTCGATGTTGAGCATCGCGCAGACGAAATCGCGCTTGTCGCCGAGGACCACCGCTTCGCGGATGTTGGGATAGAACTTGAGTTTGTTCTCGAGATATTTCGGCGCAAACAGCGTGCCGTCATTGAGCCTTCCCACGTCCTTGGCCCGGTCGATGATCTTCAGGTGGCCGGTGTCGGGATCGATCAGTCCGGCGTCCCCGGTGCGCACCCAGCCGTCGGGAGTCTTGGCCTCCGCGGTCTTCTGCGGATCCTTGTAGTAGCCGGCGAACACGCCCGGCGACTTGAACAGCACCTCACCGTTGTCCGCAATCCTGATCTCCACATCGATGTTCGGCTTGCCCACGCTGTCGGCATAGATCTCCCCGTCCGGCTGCGCAGTGATGTAGACGGAGGCCTCGGTCTGGCCGTAGAGCTGCTTGAGATTGATACCAAGGGCGCGCCAGAACCGGAAGATTTCCGGGCCGATCGCTTCGCCTGCGGTATAGGCGAGGCGCACGCGCGATACTCCGAGCCGATTTTTGAGCGGCCCATACACCAGGAGATCGCCGAGCCGGTAAAGCATTCGCGCGTGCAGCGGCACTTGTTCCTTGTTGAGGATTTTCTCACCCCAGCGCCTGGCGAGCGCGATGAAGTAGTGGAACATCGCGCGTTTGAGCCGTCCGGCATCCTCCATGCGTACCATGGTGAGCGTGAGCAGGCTCTCGTAGATGCGGGGAGGCGCAAAAGCATAGGTCGATCCGATCTCGCGCCGGTCCTCGAAGACCGTGTCCGGGCTCTCCGGACAGTTGACGCAGAAGCCGGCCGCAAAAGGCTGCGCGTAGGAGAAGACGTGATCGCCGACCCAGGCGAGCGGCAGATAGGCGATGACGTCCTCGTCGGCGCCGAGATTGTCGAATTTGTTGCCGTTGATGGCGGAAATGATCAGATTGTCGAAAGTCAGCATCACGCCTTTGGGACGGCCGGTAGTGCCCGAGGTATAGAGCATCACGGCAAGATCGCTGCCTTGTCTTGCCGCGACTGATTCGTCCCACCACTCGCCGGCTCGAGGGTCGGCGGCGAGCCGCTCGCGACCGAGCCTTTGCACGTCGTCCATCCAATTGAGGCGGCTGTGGTCATAATCGCGCAACCCCCGCGGCTCGTCGTATACGAGGTGCGAAAGCTGCGGCACCTGCTCGGAGATGAGAAGGATCTTGTCGATCTGCTCCTGGTCCTGCACGACCGCGATGCTCACCTCCGCATGCTCGAGAATGTAGGCCATCTCCTCGGCGACGGAATCCG
Organism: Xanthobacteraceae bacterium; assembly: GCA_036557665.1. Classification (GTDB taxonomy): domain Bacteria; phylum Pseudomonadota; class Alphaproteobacteria; order Rhizobiales; family Xanthobacteraceae; genus VAZQ01. The sequence goes on from DATBHG010000123.1 coordinate 120,993, forward strand.
CATAGATCGGGACCGGAACGGCGCCGAGCGCCTGCGCCGCACATATGGCCCAGTAGAGCCGCGGACGGTTGGTGCCGATGATCGCCACCTTGTCGCCGCGCTTGAGCCCAAGCTCGGCCAACCCGAGCGACAGCGCTCGCACCTCCTCGAGGACCTGACTCCAGGTCCAGGTCTGCCAGATCCCGAGGTCCTTGTGCCGGTAGGCCGGCCGGCTCGCGAGCAGCCGGGCATTACGGATCAGGAGCTTGGGAAACGTGTTCTCGGTCGCAGCGGCGACGCTCTTTGCCAAGCCATCCTCCCGGCTTGCGCGCGCACAAGGCGCGCGGACGGTGATTGTCTGCCTGGGAGCGGCAGATCGTTTTACCTGCATAAGAAAGTCCGCCTATCATCCGGTCAAGGCGGCAAATGGTATAATATTAACCACTTTGGCATCAGTCGCCCTGCTCACGATGGGCGGTCTCCCAGAACAGCTCCTTCCAGTCCGTGAGTTGCCTCTTCATGCTCCCGATGCGGTGGAGGAATGCGGCGAAATACGCAATTCGATGCGGCTGCGAGGTGAACTCGAAGCCTGGATCTTCGAGCTGCGCCAGAAGATCGTCCAGGCTCTCCGGCGCCTTCTGTGCATTCCGCCATAGGACGGCGGCTGCGCGCTTGTCCGCATTGGCGACCTTGATCGATTCCTCCAGCGCATTGGCGACGGCCTGGAACAGGGTCGGGTTTCTTTCTTTTGTCTGCTTCGTCGCAAGCAGCGTGATCTGGGTGAGCGGGCCGCCGAACACCTTGCGGCTGTCGGTGATGATGTGGGCACCGGGAATTTTGAGGCCGCGGTCGGTAAAGGGCTGCACGGCAATGTGCGCGGTTATGGATGCTTTGCCGTAGCCGGCGGAAAGCGCAGCCACCGCATCGGGGTGACCGAGCGCCACGGTCAAATGGTCGAGGCGATGCGGATCGTTCCAGAGTTGCTCGGCGGCCATCTGCAGCATCATGGCGTTGAACGAGAGCCGCACGGTCGGCACCGCGATGCGGTCCTTCTCCGTGAAATCCGCAAGCGTCTTGACGCTGGGGTTAATGGTGTAAAGCGTCATCGCACCGTTCGACACGGTCCCGACCGCCTTGACCTCGTTGGCGGTGCCGCGGGTCTTTTCCCAGATGGTGAGGAGAGACGGCAGGGCCGCGGTGCCATAGTCGGCGGCGCCCGAGAGGATCGCGTCCAGAACCGGGCCGGGCCCGCTCAAGGCCGTCGCGGTGGCCTCGATCTGTCCGAGCCCGAGCTTGCTTGCCTCCTTCTGCAGGATGCCGCCGCCGACCATGAGGTCGACGGGAAGATAAAGGAGTCCACGCTGCTGAACGAAGGCAATCTTGAGGGGGGCCTGCGCCGCGGCAACCGCGGGCATGGCAACAAGACTTGCGCTTCCGGTAAGCGCAGCGAGCGCCTGCCGCCGGCTCAAATGACTAATCTTCGTCTTGCCTGTCACCTTTCTCTCCAAGCGAGTTCAACCGGATATGAAAATGCCCTACGATCGGGCGCAAGACCAGTGAGCGCGAGCGGTAGATGAAGATCACACCGACCTTGCAGATGGCGGCCGCCAAGCTATGGGGACGGGAGCAGTTCGCCAGGCTCGATCCCCTGACCGTGGGCATGTCGCCGCCCGATGCGACCATTGCGCTGCTCAGCGATTCTTCCGAGATCGCCAGCGTGTTCAGCGTGCCGCCGTTCCAGTACCAGCAATTGGAGAAACCGGGCATTCACACGGTGCTGAGCTCGACCGACGTATTCGGCGGTCCGCACACCTTCACGGTCGCGTGGACCTCCACTCGGTTCCACGACAAGGATCCGGCGCTATACAAGGCGCTGATCGCGGCGTTCGAGGAAGCCACCGAGATGCTCAACAGGGACGTGAGACCGGCGGCGCAATACTGGATCGATGACGTGAAATCGAAGCTCACCGTGGACAAGGTCGCCGAGATCGCCGCGGGCAAGAACGTGCGATGGACCATGGCGCCGGAGCACACCATGCAATATGCGCAGTTCATGCACATGGTCGGGTCGATCAAGGTGGCGCCGGCAAGCTGGAAAGATCTGTTCTTCCCCGAGATACATGGGCTGCCGGGAAGCTGATGCGCGCTGCGGTGATTGTGATGGATACTGGTGCCGCGCACTCGATCGAGCTCCCTCTCCCCGCTCTGCGGGGAGAGGGCTGGGGTGAGGGGCGCAGACGGCAGGATCTCGCGCTCGGCTCGCCCCTCACCCCAACCCTCTCCCCGCGCCAAAGGCGCGGGGAGAGGGAGCAGACCCGATCTGCCGCGCGTGCTGGCCAAACAATTCACACCACCCCACCATGAACGCGCCTTCGCCGGCCGCGCCGCTGCTGCAGGTGCAGGGGCTCACGCTGCAATACCGCACCGCGAAGCATGTGGTCACCGCGACCTATCGCGTGAGCTTCGATGTCTACGGCGCCGATCGCTTCGTCGTGCTGGGACCGTCGGGGTGCGGCAAATCCACCCTGCTCAAGGCGGTCGGCGGCTACATGGCGCCGACCGAAGGCACGGTGAAGCTCAAGGGCGTGCCGATCAGCGGTCCCGGGGCCGACCGCGTGTTCGTGTTTCAGGAGTTCGACCAGCTCCTGCCCTGGAAGACGGTGAAACAGAACGTCACCTTCGCGCTGCAGGCGGCGGGCAAGCTTCGCGGCAAGGCCGCCGAGGCGCAAGCCATGCGCTACATCGAGAAGGTGAACCTGGCCAAGTTTGCCGACTCCTATCCACACACGCTCTCGGGCGGCATGAAGCAGCGCGTCGCCATCGCGCGCGCGCTCGCGATGGAGCCTGACGTGCTGCTCATGGACGAGCCGTTCGCGGCGCTCGACGCGCTCACCCGGCGCAAGATGCAGGACGAGCTCTTGGGGCTGTGGGACGAGACGCGCTTCACCATGTTGTTCGTGACCCACTCGATTCCGGAGGCGGTGCTGGTCGCCAACCGCATCCTTCTCCTGTCACCGCATCCCGGCCAGGTGAAGGGCGAGCTCAACAGCGACGGAGCCGATCCGGTCGATGCGGCGAGCGGATGCAAGCTATCCGACCGCATACACGACATGCTGTTCGCAGACCGGATCGAGGAGCAGGAGACCGTTCATCATGGCTGATGCCACAGCAATCCCGGCGCGCTCAGTCGTGCTCCCCCCGCTGCGGCCCGAATACCTGCGCCAGGTCGTGGCGGGAAAGGACATGGGCGTGGTCGCGCAGCCGCTTACGCTGTGGCAGAGGCTCGCCAATCAGGCCTGGCTGCGCAAGGCCGTCATTCTTCTGGTCATAGCCAGCGCCTGGGAGCTCTATGGGCGCTGGCTCAACAACCCCCTGCTGGTGCCGACCTTCAGCGCGACAGTCGAAGCCCTCGTGACCGGCATGACCAACGGCGAGCTCCCCGAGAAAGTGGCGAACTCGGTGCTGCTGCTGCTCAAGGGCTACGCCCTGGGGCTGGCGCTGGCGATGGCGTTTACGGCGCTCGCCATCATGTCGCGCATCGGCAACGACCTTCTCGAGACGTTGACGTCGGCGTTCAACCCATTGCCCGCCATCGCCCTCCTTCCCCTGGCGCTGATCTGGTTCGGCCTGGGCGACCTCTCCATCATATTCGTGCTGGTGCACTCGGTGCTGTGGGCGGTGGCACTCAACACCCATTCCGGGTTTCGCTCGGTCTCCAATACGCTGCGCATGGTGGGCCGCAATTACGGCCTCAAGGGCCCGCGCTACATCGCCAAGATCCTGGTCCCTGCCGCATTCCCCTCGATCCTCACCGGTCTCAAGATCGGCTGGGCGTTCGCCTGGCGCACATTGATCGCCGCCGAGCTCGTCTTCGGCGTCTCCTCGGGAAAAGGCGGGCTGGGATGGTACATCTATGAGAACAAGAACATGCTCGACATCCCGGCGGTGTTCGCCGGGTTGCTCACCGTCATCCTCATCGGGCTGATCGTGGAGAACGTGATCTTCCGCAACATCGAGGCGGTGACCGTGCGCCGCTGGGGCATGCAATCCTGATTGCCGTCCTCATACCCACGCTCAACGAGGAGAGGTCGATCGGCGCGGTGATCGCGCGCATTCCGCGCGATACCGTGGCCCGCATCATCGTAGCCGACGGCGGCAGCCGCGATGCCACGGCCGAGCGTGCGCGCGAGGCCGGCGCGGAAGTGCTTGCCGCCGGCGCGGGCTATGGGCGCGCGTGCCTCGCGGCAGCGAAGGCCGCCGCGGACTGCGAGATACTGGTGTTCATGGACGGCGACGGCGCTGATGATCCGCTCGCCATCCCCGAGCTGGTGCAGCCGATTCTTGCCGGCGAGCAGGATTTTGTCATCGGCTCGCGCGCGCGAGGCCGGCGCGATCCCGGAAGCATCGCCTGGCATCAGCTCGCAGCGGGCTGGATCGCCGGTCTGGGCACAAGGCTGCTCTATGGGGTGCGCTATACCGACATGTGCGCGTTCCGCGCGATCCGGCGCGAAGCGCTGCTCGGGCTCGGCATGCGCGAGCCGACCTACGGCTGGAACATCGAGATGCAGATGCGCGCCGCCGCGGCGGGGCTGCGCATCCTGGAGATTCCGGTCGACTATCACTGCCGCACCGGCGGCACATCCAAGGTTGCCGGGACGGTGCGAGGCTCGATCAAGGCGGGGACGCGCATCCTTGCGACCTTCGCGCGCGTCGCGCTTTCGTCATGGAGCCGCGAACGCGTGAAACCTCATGCCGACTCGAACGTGTAGCCGGTGCCCTTGCGGGTGAGATAGCCGAGGCCCGGGCCATTCACGTGCGCGCCGGCGATCGCAAGGCCCTCCGTCGCGATCATGTCGAGCATGCGCAGGCGCGACCGCCGCGCCAGGTCGGGATCAAGATCGTATTTCACCGCCGTATTCGGGTGAGCAATCTGGATGGCCGAGAAATGCACCAGATCGCCCCAGGCGATGAATGCATCGCGCCCCGCCCCGACGCGCCAGCAGGTGTGGCCCGGCGAATGGCCGGGCGCGGGCAGCGGCGCGCAGCCGAGCACTTCCTCGCCGTCGTGCATGGGCCGGATGCGCTCGCCATAAGGCTTCAGGTTGACCCTGTTGCGCGCGCGGGTGCGTTTCACCGCCTCGGATTCCGAGCCGTCGTTCTCGGCCATCCAGAAGTCGAGCTCCTGCGCATGCACCAGGATCTCAGCGTTGGGATAGGCCGCCTCCCCGGCGTCGTCGACGAGCCCGTTGGCGTGATCGGGGTGCATATGGGTGAGGACGATGTGGGTGACATCGGCGGGATCGATCCCGGCGGCTTTCAGATCGGCCGGCAGCTTGCCGAGGGTTGGCTGCATGCTGTTGCCGGCGCCGGAATCGATGAGCACCGTTGCGCCCTCGCGCCGGAAGAGGAAATTGTTGACCGGAATAAACAGGGAGCCGTCGTTTGTTGCTCCGACAAGGGCCTCGGACTTTGCTCGTTCCATGCCGAGCACGAAATCCAGCGAGGTCTTCAGGATGCCGTCGCTCAAGCCCTTCAGCTCGAGGTCACCGCAGCGAAACTCTCGCATCATTGGTCACTCCGCATCCAATATCCTTTACCTGTCATTCCGGCCAAGCGCGCCGGAGCTTGCTCCGGCGCGCGAGAGCCGGAATCCAAGTAACCGGCGCCCTTCGTTCTTTCACGCTGGCCCCTCGTGTACTGGGTCCCGGCTCGCGCGAGCCCGGCGAAGCCGGGCTCGCTTGGCCGGGACGACACCACAGATGTTTCGCCGAAATTATCCCTGCCCGCGTCGTTGCGCACCCCCTGCCTTGTCAATAAACTTGCTCTCGATGGCCGCGAGCCACGGCTTCGGCCGTCCGCATCGGCAAGGCAGGGCGACTCCCATGAACATCCGCGAGACCGCGCCTCGCATCAGCGAGCTCGAGAAGATTTCCACCCGCACCGACACGCGCGATTACCTCGCCAAGACGGCGGCGGTCACCGAGAAGCTCAAGGATTGGCTGGTCGTGGATGTCGACGCGCACGTGAACGAGACTTCGTTCTGGTCGGAAGTGACCGAGCGCATCGACAATGACGTGCTGCGCTACATCGCGCAGGCGTTCCGCGAGCGCACCGGCTCCCCGCCCGGTCTCATGAATGCAAACGGCCCGCTGTTTCAGGACGTGGCCGGCCGCATCATGCACCAGCAGGCGCTGGCCGAGCAGACCCCGCCCGGCCTGCACCGGCAGGTGCAGCTCTGCCAGCGCGCCATGGACGCCATGGGCATCGACTACATGGTGGTGTTTCCCACCCCCATGCTCTCGCTCGGCATGCATCCCCAGGCCGACGCGGAAGTCGCATTGGGCAACGCCTATAACCGTTGGCTGATCGAGCAGATCCTGCCCCAGGACAAGCGTCAGAAGGCGCTGCTCTATCTGCCGTTCAACGATCCGGAAGCCTCGGTCGAGACGGTGGAGCGCTTTGCCGATGCGCCCGGGGTGGTCGGCTTCTCCGTGACCTCGACGCGGCACAAGCCGGTCTGGCACAATTCCTACATGCGCCTTTACGCGGCGCTGCAGGAGACGGGCAAGCCGCTCGGCTTCCATGCCGGCTTCAGCTGGGGCGACCCGTCGTTCCAGCAGCTCAACCGCTTCATCGGCATGCACTCGCTGTCGTTTGCGCATTTCAACATGGTGCACATGACCAACTGGGTGCTCAACGGGCTTCCCGAGCGCTTCCCCAGGCTCAAGGTGATCTGGATCGAGAGCGGCCTTGCCTGGGTGCCGTTCCTGATGCAGCGGCTCGATTCCGAATACATGATGCGCACCTCGGAATGCCCGCTGCTCAAGCGAAGGCCGAGCGAGTACATGCAGGAGATGTACTACACCAGCCAGCCGCTCGAGCGCAGCAACATGAAGCTCACGCAGGCGACGTTCGAGGCGATGCACGCGGACACGCAACTCCTCTATGCGTCGGACTGGCCGCATTGGGACTTCGATGCGCCGAGCTCGATCACCAAGCTGCCGTTCCTTAAGGAGCAAGCCAAGCGCAACATCCTCGGACTCAACGCCGCGCGCCTGTTCGACCTCGAAGTCCCCGCGGCGAAGTCCGGCAGGAAAATGCCGGCGCAACCGGTGCCCGTGCCGGCGGAATGAGCTCCACCGCGGTCAAGTCGGATATCGCAGGGCCGGCCGGCGAGTTCTGCTCGCTCGCCGAGGAGGCGCTGCGCAACGCCTCGCCCGAGCTGGTCCCCGACGAGGTCCTGCAGCGGGTGCTGTCGGCCGCGGTGCGGCTCTACACCGCCAAATCCGAGGGGCGCCCGCGGGAGCTTGCGCCTTTTGGCGAGCAGCCGGTGAACGCGACGGAGGCGGTCACCGCGATCTGCGCGATCATGCGCGCGGCGAATCTCAATTTCTTCGATCTGCAGATGTGGTACCGGCGTGCGCCGGATGAGTGAGGAATCGCTGCAGGCGCGTGCGTCTTACTTCCCCCTGAAAGGGGGATGTCGACATTGTTTGCTTCGCTTGCGAAGCAAACAATGTCGGGTGGGGGTCTTGCGCGAGGCGCTGTCATTTGAGGGTCATCGCGATCGCGAGGTGCCCCCCACCCGGCGACGCCCGACAAGTCGGGCGTCGCCGACCTCCCCCTTTCAGGGGAGGTATTGGTCGCGTGCTGCGGAAACACGTTCAAGAGCGACAAAAGGTGAAGCGATGAACGAGGTCATGGTGGGCGAATTGCGCGAGTTCGCGGAGGGAGGCTATCGCGTGCTGCGGATCGATGATTTCGAGCTCGGGATCTTTCGCCAGAACGGCAGGCTCACCGCATACGAGAACTACTGTCCGCATGACGGCGGCCCGGTGTGTCAGGGCAAGGTGATCCCGCGCGTGGAGGAGGAGCTCGCGCCCGACCAGACGAGCCGTGGGCTTCGCTTCTCCGACCGGCGCAACATCGTCTGCCCCTGGCACGGCTGGGAGTTCGATGTCGAGACCGGGCGCCACTGCGGCGATCCGAAATACCGGCTGCGGTCTGTGGATATCCGGGTCGAGAACAATCGCGTCTACGTGACCCTGCCGAATAGCTGACAGCATCGTAGCCCGGATGGCGCGCCTTACGCGCCATCCGGGAAAGCTGCCCCGGATGCGCAAGCGCATCCGGGCTACACGAGCGTGCTATCTTGATGACCATCAAGCAGGGGTACGACTACGTGATCGTCGGCGGCGGCTCCGCCGGCTGCGTGCTGGCCAACCGGCTGAGCGAGGACGGCAGCGCCAGCGTGCTGCTCATCGAGGCGGGCGGAAGGGATGTGCACCCCTTCATCCACATCCCCCTCGGCATGGGCAAGATGCACGAATACGACATGTTCAACTGGGGCTATCGCACCGAGCCCGAGCCGAGCCTCAACGGCCGGCGGATCGAGGCGATGCGCGGCAAGGTACTGGGCGGCTCCTCCTCGATCAACGTCATGGCCTATACCCGCGGCCATCGCGGCGATTACGACCGCTGGGGGCAGAAGGGGGCGCGCGGCTGGTCCTATGCCGACGTGCTTCCTTACTTCAAACGCTGCGAGACCTGGGAGGGCGGAGAGAATACGTGGCGCGGCGGCTCCGGCCCGATCGGCACGCAGCTCGCAAAGACGCCCGACCCCCTTTACGACGCCTGGATCGAGGCAGCCAAGATCGCCGGCATCCCGGTGAGCGACGATTACAACGGCAGGGACCAGGAAGGGTTCGGCCGCGGTCAGTACACCATCCGCAACGGCTACCGCTCGTCGGCTTCCGCCGCTTATCTCAAGCCGGCGCGCAAGCGGCCCAATCTGACGGTCGTCACCGGGGGGCACGCCCGGCGCGTGACCATGCGCGGAACGCGCGCGACCGGGGTCGAGTATGGCGACGGACGCGGCGCAAGTGTCGAGGTGCAGGCGAACCGGGAAGTCATCCTCTGCGCCGGCGCGTTCAACACCCCACCCCTGCTGATGCTCTCGGGCATCGGCCCGGCGGCGCATCTCAAGGAGATGGGCATCAAGCCCCTGGTCGATCTGCCCGTGGGCAAGAACCTGCAGGACCACCTCGCGGTCATCATTTTCTTCGCGCGCACGGACGAAAGCACGTTCCGCCACGACATGCGACTCGACCGCATGGCCGCGGCGATGCTCCGCGCGTATTTCTTCGGCACCGGCCCGGGCACGGTCGTGCCCGGCGGACTGCACGCCTTCATCAAGACACGCCCCGAGCTGGCGGTGCCCGACATCGAGTTCATGTTCCGCGGCGCGCCGGCGCAGACCCATCTGTGGATCCCGCTCATCCGGCCCGCCTATCCCGACGGCTACGGCATCCGCCCGACGCTGCTCCATCCCGACAGCCGCGGCGAGATCCTGCTGCGATCGAGCGATCCTCATGCACCTCCGCGCATCGTCTATAATTTCTTCTCCGCGCCCGACGACCTGCCGCGCCTGCGTGAAGGTGTCAGACGCGCTCGTGTCGTTGCCTATCAGCAGCCGATGAGCCGCTTCCGCGGCGAGGAAGTCACGCCCGGCGTGCAAGTGAAGACCGATGCCGAGATCGACGACTTCATCCGCCGGACCGCGATCACCGCCCATCACCCTTGCGGCACGTGTGCCATGGGGATCACGCCGGACGCGGTCACCGACCCGGAGCTGCGCGTGCGCGGCGTCGAGCGCCTGCGCGTGGTCGATGCCTCGGCCATGCCCGACCTCGTCTCCGCGCACATCAATGCCTGCGTGCTGATGATGGCGGAGAAGGCCTCCGACATGATCCGCGGCAAGCCGCCCTTGCCGGCGGATCTGCAGGCTTGACGAAAGCATGCGAATGGCGGAGCCGATCAGGGCTTGGGCTCGAAGCGCTGCTCGATGTCGCTCCAGTACGCAAGGCCGGTGATGTCCTTGAAGTCATCGAAGCTCAGCGTCTCCCCGGCATCGGCGAGCCGGCCCTCGCGCAATGCAGCGAGCGTCCTCTCCATCGCATGCGCCACGGCGAAGATGAGCGAGGTGGGGTACGCGACCATGGCAAAGCCGAGCTGCGCCAGCTCGGCCGGCGGGACGATGGGCGTGCGCCCGCCGCCGACCAGCATGTTGGCGAGCTGCGGCACTCCCTGGAAGCTGCGCCCGATGCGCGCGAGCTCCTCGGCGGATTGCGGCGCTTCGATGAAGAGACCATCAGCCCCCGCTTTGAGATAGATCTCCGCGCGGCGCAGCGCCTCGTCGAGGCCGTGCACCGCCCGCGCATCGGTGCGCGCGATGATGAAGAGATCGGCGCTGCGGCGCGCCGCTACCGCCGCGCGCAGCTTGCGCGCCATCGCGTCGGCCTCGATCACGGACTTGCCCGCCATATGGCCGCAGCGCTTGGGTGCACGCTGGTCCTCTATAAAGATGGCGCAAGCGCCCATCGCCTCATAGCCTTCAACCGTGTGCGCCACGTTCTTTGCGTCGCCGTAGCCGTCGTCGCAGTCGATCAGGACGGGAAGGCCATTTGCCGCCATGATGTCGCGCGCGCCCGCGCTCATCTCGCCATAGCCGACGAGCCCGATGTCCGGGAGCGCATGCCGCGCACCGACCAGCGCATAGCCGCCGATGGAGTAGGCGCGAAATCCCGCGCGCTCGATCAGCCGCGCCGAGAGCGCATCATGGGCGCAAGGCAGCAGCAGCGGCTGCTGTTCCGCAAGCAACTGCTTCCATGTCGGTCTCGGTTGCATGGGTTAAACATTCCCGCAGAGCAGCACCGCACTGCCGACGCGGGATACCTCCCCCTGAAAGGGGGAGGTCGACATCATTTGCTTCGCTTGCGAAGCAAATGATGTCGGGTGGGGGTTTCCGCCCCGTACTCGCATCTGGTAATCGCCACGACCGCGATTGACCCCCACCCGGCTCGCCCCGACAAGGTCGGGGCTCGCCGACCTCCCCCTTTCAGGGGGAGGTATGACCGCGTTCGCGGCGCTGATGCGTGCATATGCGCCAGCTGTCTCGCTTCCCATCACGGTGCGATGATCTGGCGGGCACGCATCACCACGTCCCTGGGGCTGGCATAGAGCTTGGCCACCACGAGCGCGCGCGCATAGATGTCGTAGCCGCCCCCCGGCGGCGCGCCGATGAGCAGATCGATGCTCTTGCCGGCGTAATACTCGCCGGCCGATGCCGGCGCGGGGAGGAGCAAGAGAGCAGCTGCGAGCCAGGCGAACACAACTTCAGTGCATGTCATTCCGGCCTCGCGCGGCGGGCTTCGCCCGGCTCGCGTGAGGCCGGCGAAGCCGGCCTCACTTGGCCGGGATGACAACCAGAGGCCCAAACCCACCTCAGACCTCCTTGGCCATTTCGCGCAGGCGGAACTTCTGGATCTTGCCCGTGGAAGTCTTCGGGAGCTCGGAGAACACGAAGTACCGCGGGCATTTGTAGCTCGCGAGGTGCTCGCGGCACCAGCCGATGAGCTCCTCGCTCGTGGCCTTTTGCCCCGGCTTGAGCTCGACGAAGGCGCAGGGCGTCTCCCCCCATCTCTCGTCGGGCTTGGCCACCACGGCTGCTGCGGCCACCGCGGGGTGTTTGTAGAGTGCGTCCTCGACCTCGATCGAGGAGATGTTCTCGCCGCCGGAGATGATGATGTCCTTGGAGCGGTCCTTGAGCTGGATGTAGCCGTCGGGATGCATCACTCCAAGGTCGCCCGAGTGGAACCAGCCGCCGGCGAACGCTTTCTCGCTCGCCGACCTGTTTTTCAGATAGCCTTTCATCACCACATTGCCGCGGAACATCACCTCGCCCATGCTCTCGCCGTCGCGCGCAACCGGCTCCATCGTCTCGGGCTCGAGCACGTCGAGGGCCTCGAGCGGCACGTACCGCACGCCCTGGCGCGCTTTCTTGGCAGCCTGCTCCGAGGGCGAGAGCGCATCCCACGCCGCCTGCCATTCGTTGACCGCGGCGGGGCCGTAGGTCTCGGTCAGTCCATAGAGGTGGGTGACATTGAAGCCCGCCGCCTTCATCGCGGCCAGCACCGCCTCCGGCGGCGGCGCCGCGGCGGTGAAGAATTCGACCGCATGCGGCAGCGGCTTCTTCTCCTGCGCCGGTGCATTGAGCAGCGTCGCCATCACGATCGGCGCACCGCAGAGATGCGTGACCTTGTAGTCGGCGATCGCCTCGTACATGGCGCGCGCCCGCACCTGGCGCAGGCACACATGGGTGCCGGCGACAACGGAGAGCGTCCAGGGAAAGCACCAGCCGTTGCAGTGGAACATCGGCAAGGTCCAGAGATAGACGCAGCCCCGTTGCATGCTCCCCGTGAGCACGTTGCCGATCGCGAGCAGATAGGCGCCGCGGTGGTGATAGACGACGCCCTTCGGGTCGCCGGTCGTGCCCGAGGTGTAATTGAGCGAGATCGCGTCCCATTCGTCGGCGGGCATCCTCCACTCGAACGCGGGATCGCCCGCGGCAAGAAATTCCTCGTATTCGAGCTTTCCGATCCGCTCGCCCGCGCCGGCATGCTCGGGGTCCGCGTAATCGATCACCAGAGGCTTTGCCTCGGCGAGCGCCAGCGCATCCCGGGCAAGCCCGGAGAATTCGGTGTCGACGACGAGCACCTTCGCTTCGGCGTGATCGAGCTGGAAGGCTACGGTCGCAGGATCGAGCCGGGTGTTGACGGTGTTGAGCACGGCAGCGCACATGGGCACGCCGTAATGGCACTCCAGCATGGCCGGCGTGTTGGCAAGCAGCACCGAGACCGTGTCGCCGCGCCGCATCCCGCGCCGGAAGAGCGCGGAAGCGAGCCGGCGGGCGCGCGCATAGAACTCGGCGTAATTGCGCCTGAGGCTGCCGTGGATGATCGCGGTGCGGTCGGGAAACACGGCGGCGGCGCGCTCCAGCAGCGACAGCGGCGTGAGCGGCTGGAAATTTGCAGGGTTGCGGTCGAGGTCGAGGTCGTAGGGGATCATGGCGTCAATCTAGTTGCAGGGCGGGTTACGCTCGCGGCCGAAAAGGCCGCTCGCTGATCCGCTTTACGTTAAATCGGCGCCGGCGCCGCGCATGAGCCCGGGAAAGGCGGGAAAACTGGTGGCGATGAAAGAGGCGTCGTCCACGCTCACGGGTTTTTCGCTCGCAAGCCCCATCACCAGGAAGGCCATGGCGATGCGGTGATCCATGTGCGTCACCACAATCCCGCCGCCCGGCACCGGGGCGCGCCCACGCACGATCAGGTCGTCATCCTCGATCTCGACCTCGACGCCGTTTGCGCGCAGCCCGTCCGCAACCGCGGCAAGCCGATCGGACTCCTTCACCCGCAGCTCCCTGAGCCCCCGCATGACCGTGGTGCCCTCGGCAAAGCTCGCGGCCACGGCGAGGACGGGATACTCGTCGATCATGGAGGGCGCCCGCGCTGCCGGCACCTCCACCCCGCGCAGCGTGCTCGCCCGCACCAGCAGGTCCGCCATCTCCTCCCCGCGATCGCCGCGGCGATCGATCAGCTCGATGTCCGCGCCCATCTCGCGCAAGGTCGTGATCAGCCCCGTCCGGAGCGGGTTGGTCATCACCTCGGTAAGCACGAGCTCGGAGCCGGGGACGATCAGCGCCGCAACCAGAGGGAACGCGGCGGAGGAGGGATCGGCCGGCACCATGACCGGCGCGGGCATGAGCTCCGGCCGGCCCTTGAGCTTGATCCAGCGGCCCGTGTCCTCGTCGGTGACGCGCACCTCGGCACCGAAATGCGCCAGCAGCCGCTCGGTGTGATCGCGGCTCGCTTCGCTCTCGATCACCGTCGTCTCCCCCGGAGCGGCGAGGCCGGCAAGCAGCACCGCCGACTTGATCTGCGCGGACGGCACCGGCGTGCGGTAGACGAGCGGGATGGGATCGCGCGCGCCGGAAAGCGTGATCGGCAGCCGCCCGCCGTCCGTGAGGACGACCGCGCGCGCGCCCATGAGCTCGACCGGATCGAGAATGCGCCGCATCGGCCGCTTGCGCAGGCTCGCGTCACCGTCGAAGGTGGCGGTGATCGGGCAGCCCGCGACTGCCCCCATCACCAGCCGGCAGCCGGTGCCGGAGTTGCCGAAATCGAGCGCGCCATCGGGCTCGCGGAAACCGCCCACGCCGACCCCGTGCACCCGCCAGGCGCCCTCGCCCGTGCGCTCGACCGTGGCGCCGAGCGCGCGCATGGCCTGCGCGGTGTTGAGCACGTCCTCGCCTTCGAGCAGGCCCTCGATCCGCGTCTCGCCCACGGTCAGGGCGCCGAAAATCAAGGCGCGATGCGAGATCGACTTGTCGCCGGGGACGCGCGCGCTGCCTTTGAGCGGCCCGGAGCGGCGCGCCATCAGCTTGAACGGGGCGGAGCGATGCATGCGTATCCGGCGTATATGCGCATTTCCGGCGAGGAGCGATCGGAGCCGGAGCAGACCGTGGGTACCGGCCGGCCGATGCTCTCTCGCCGGGTATTCGCTCTCTGTAGCATCCCTCGGCAGCCGGGCGCTATTGACACTGAGGGATCGATTGCCCAAGTGAACGCGCCAATGGCGGACCGGCGGACCTTAGCTGGGGGTCGAAGCCGCGGTGAGCCTTTCCCTGTTCAACTCGTGGCCGAAGGAACTGATCGTGGCTAAACCCGAGCTTGGAACCAAGCGCCTTTGCAATAACTGCGGGGCAAAATTCTACGACCTCAGCAAGGACCCGATCGTCTGCCCGAAATGCGCGACGGTCCTGCAGGTGGCGCCGCTCGCGCGGGCGCGGCCGGACGCGGCCGCGATGCGCTCGCCCGGCACCGTCCCAGAGGAGGAAGCGGTGGTGCCGGAGACCGCCGACGCCGAGTTTGTCTCGCTGGAGGACGCGGACGCCGAAGCAACCGGCAAGAAGCCGGCCGAAGGAGAGACGGCCGAAGGCGCCGAGGAGGATGTCGAGCTCGAGGACGAGGGCATGGACGATGCGCCCTTCATCGAGGAGCAGGAGGAAGAGGACGAGGATGTCACCGACATCATCGGCGACGTCGAGGACGACGAGGAGAGCTGAGCGGGGCGCCTGTCAGGTTTGCACCTGCAGGGTTTCGATCCCGCCGCCGAGCGGGATGCTACACGGCTCCGTAGAGGCGGGGCGGGGCGCGCCTCGCCCTGAGCAACGAGCATCATCGCAGCCGCCTGCTTTGCGCCGCGCCTCCTTCCCAGAACAGGGGATGCTGGCCAGAGCCGCCCGGTATCGTTACATTGCGACAAAGCCGGCGCGGAGTTCCCATCGCCGCGCCGTCATGGGGCCATAGCTCAGTTGGGAGAGCGCTTGAATGGCATTCAAGAGGTCGGGGGTTCGACTCCCCCTGGCTCCACCAATTTTCTCAAAGGCTTAGCGGCTAGTTCGGCGCTGCAATTTGCAGACTAGGCCACATGCACCGGACATTAACCGGACGCGGCGGCTGATTTCCTCTCGGACTTGGTAGGCACACTCATGGATGGGACATGACCAACTCCTGCCTTGGTAGAACTTTGCGCGCCTCCCGCTAGGAAAGAGTTCATGATACGGCTGCCCTTTCCTCATCCGTGACCCCAATCTCGATCGCCAGATCAGCCGCCGCCTCGCGCCACGTCTTGAAGTAGAAGCGAGCAAGGGAGTTGTCTGCGTTCGAATGGTAGAAGCCTCGCTCGTCCCGCTTAATGCTTCTGGCCAAGTGCCGCCGGATGAATCTCACGTTAAGGCGTGCAAACCATTGGACATGGTGGTGTGCTCGATTTTGATGGTGCGCCATTGTCTCTCCCCCAATCACGCAGCGGCTGCGGGTTGCTCGTCGCGTAGGGCAAGGCCGCGCAAATAATCCGCGGCGGCTTGCGCCCTGCTGCATGCCGTGAAAAAAGCGCGCTTGTCAGTTTTCAAAAGGCCGATCCAGGATTGGATATAGCCCGCATGGCGCAAATCGCCGTCAATCGAGAACTCGGCGCAAAGGAAGGCCGCGCATAGTTCGGCGACCAATTCCTCCGCCGCATAGGCCCGCTCCCCGAACCGGTGACGCAAATCTCGGTCAAGGCGCGACTCATGCCCAGTCCAATGTCCCAATTCATGGAACGCTGTTGCATAGAAATATGCGGCACTTTTGAACGCGGAGAAACTCGGTAAGCTGATGTAATCATCACCGGGCCGATAGTATGCTTCGCCAAAGCCTTCCCGGATGGTTGCGTTGGTGCACGCCACAAATTCATCAATGGTAGCATCGCGTTCGTCCCGGTTGCGCGGTCTGGCGTTGGTTGGTGCCATGACGCGCGCGGGAAGGCCTTCACACTGGTCAACGTTGAAAATCACGTATTCCCGAAGCATCGGGATCGGGCGCGCTTCAATTTGCTCGCCATCGCTATCATCGTTGCGGACCGTGAGCTGCTTTACGAAATACACTTTCGTGCCGCGTTCGCCCTTGCGGACGTGGCCGCCCAACTCCAAGGCTTGCTTGTATGTTAGGAAGCGAGGGGCTCGATATCCGGCCGCTCTTGCCATCCACAACAGCACGACGTTGCAGCCGGAGTAAGGCCCTTGTTATAAGCGCGCGTAACTCTGTTCCAAACTGCCTAGAAACCTAATCAGGTTTCTAGGACCTTATGTGCGACTGTCCGTAGCCCTTTCCTGAAGCGCTCGCTAGCTCGCTTCTTCTCGATTTTGTCTCGGGAG